>NZ_CAXBKA010000002.1:0-679032 GCF_963976355.1 uncultured Sneathiella sp. | reverse complement strand
ACGCGGGTTATAAATCCACCAACCATCAACGTCAACTACTTAATATAGGTTTTTTGACGATTTCTATATCTGGTATTTTTCTCCCTCCGCACCGCCAAAGAATGACGCAGGGTCAGCCTCGGTTTCCGACAAAATCCGGTGACATGATTTTTTTCGCCGCCCCGCCAGAATCAGTCAGTAGGAACGCGGCAGCTCCAGCTCATGCTCGGCGATGAAGGAGAGAATGAGGTTGGTCGAGATCGGCGCGATCTGATAGAGCCGGGTTTCGCGGAACTTGCGCTCGACATCATACTCCTCGGCAAAGCCGAAGCCGCCATGGGTCTGGATGCAGGCTTCCCCCGCCGCCCAGGAGGCTTCCGATGCCAGCATCTTCGACATATTCGCCTCCGCGCCGCAGGGCTCTCCCGCGTCATAAAGGCGGCAGGCTTCCTGCACCATCAGCTTCGCCGCCTTTGTCTCCGCATAGGCCCGGGCGATCGGGAACTGGACGCCCTGATTCTGCCCGATGGAGCGGCCGAAGACCTTGCGGTCGCGCGCATAGTCGGACGCGGTCCTGATGAACCAGTCGGCATCGCCCAGGCATTCGGAGGCAATCAGGATCCGCTCCGCATTCATGCCGGTCAGGATATAGCGAAACCCCTTCCCTTCTTCTCCAATCAGGGCGGAGGCCGGAATGCGCATGTTATCGAAGAAGACTTCCGTCGTTGCATGGTTGATCATGGTGCGGATCGGACGGATGGTCATGCCGTTGCCGACCACCTCGCGCATATCGACGACGAAGACGGAGAGGCCGTCGGCGCGCTTGGCGACCTTGTCCTTCGGCGTGGTCCGCGCGAGCAGGATCATGAGGTCGGAATGCTCGGCGCGGCTGGTCCAGACTTTCTGGCCATTGACCACATACTCATCGCCATCCCTGACCGCCGTCGTCGAAATGCTGGTGGTGTCCGTGCCCGCCGTCGGCTCGGTCACGCCGAAGGCCTGCAGGCGCAGCTCCCCGCTTGCGATACCGGGAAGATATGTCTGCCGCTGTTCCTCCGATCCGTGGCGGAGCAAGGTGCCCATGGTATACATCTGCGCATGGCAGGCCGCGCCGTTGCAACCGTTCGTATGAATTTCCTCGAGGATCGCGGAGGCGACGCTGAGCGGCAGACCGGCGCCGCCATATTCTTCGGGGATGAGGGAGGATAACAGCCCCGCCTCGGTCAGGGCTTTCACGAATTCCGTGGGGTACGCGCGGTCCCGATCCTTCTCTCGCCAGTATTTTCCGGGATATTCCGCGCAGAGCTGGCGGACGGTCTGGCGAATCTGTGTAATGATATCGGAATCCATGGTCTCTCTCGTTTCAGAACCCGTGCAGGGTGACAAAATTCTCGAAGCTTTCCCGCTCGGATACGAGCTCGTTGATCACGGCCTTCTCATCGCGGTAGCCAAGCGCCATGCCGCAGAAGAGAATCTCGTCATCGGACAGCGAGAGATGGCTCTTCAGGGTCTGCGGCCAGCGGGCCCAGGCTTCCTGCGGGCAGGTATCGAGGCCGTATTCACGGGCCAGCAGCATGATATTCTCCATGAACATACCGACATCCGCATACTGGCCGATCTCCATCTGCCGGTGCAGGACGAAGAACAGCCCGACCGGCGCATCGAAGAAACGGAAATTGCGAGCGAGCTGCCTGAGCTTGCCGGGCGTATCCGAGCGCGGCACGCCGATCAGGTCATAAAGCTGCTGCCCGACAATCCGACGACGGGTCCGGTAGGGTTCGATCAGATCCGGCGGATAGACATTATATTCAGGCTCCTCCGTGTGGCCGGATTTCATTTTCTCCTCGACATCCCGGATAAGGGATTTCAGCGCCTCGCCGGTGATCGCATGGACGGTCCAGGGTTGCAGGTTGCCGCCCGACGGCGCGCGTTTTGAAATTTCCAGTATCTCACGGAGGGTCTCCAGCGGGACCGGCTTGTCCAGAAACTGCCGCACGGTCATGCGTGACTTGATGGCGTCGGAAACGTTCACGGTATACTCCTGTTCTGATCCGGGGCCGAGGCTGCCCGCCCATTTAGCAGAGCAAGCCGCAGACCCGTTGTCAAATCCTAATCGAAACCGATGTAATGGGTCACATTGGCGACATCCTCACGATCGCTGACGAGCGTATTCTCGATCGCCGAGGTGTCTTCATAGCCCATGGCCATGCCGGAGACGAGCACCTGGTCATCCGGAATGCCGAGATGCCGGAAGATCGGGTCCTGGAAGGTGATCCAGGCGGCCTGCGGACAGGTATGCAACCCCTCCCCGCGGGCGGCCAGCATGACCGTCTGCATATAGAGACCGGCATCGAACCAGCTTCCCCGCATCAGGTAGGAATCGACGGTGAAGAACAGCCCGACCGGCGCATCGAAGAAGGTGAAGTTCCGCTTGGACTGCTTGGCGGTTCGCTCCCGGTCGCCCTTTTCAATGCCGAGCAGGCCGTAGAGGCTCCAGCCGACGCCGCGGCGGCGGTCACGATGGATATCCTTCCATTCCGCCGGGTAATAGTCATATTCCTCATATTTGCGGGCGGCATTCTGCTCCACCAGCTTCAGCACATCGCGGGAGATGGCGTCCTTGACCTCGCCGGTGCAGACGTAGGTATGCCAGGGCTGGGTGTTGGTGCCGCTCGGCGCGCGTTGGGAAAGCTCGAGGATTTTTTCGATTTTCTCGCGCGGGACCTCCTGGTCCGTGAAGGCCCGGATTGACCGGCGGGACCGGATTGCTTCTTCAACATGCATTCTTGCTTTTCCTTTTGTTGATTCGGTCGGTTGCGCCCCGACGGAAACAGGAAACGGCAGAATTCAGTTTAAATCCTGCCGTTCCTGATAATGTGCCGCGGGCGGTCAGCCGATTTCGGCATAGCCGTTATTGAGGACGACCAGGTCCCGCTCCTTCACCTTGCAGCGGAAGGAGGTGACATTGCCGTCATGCCACATCTCGGTGACAATCGTCTCCCCGGGATAGACCGGCGAGGTGAAGCGCAGGTTGAACGCCTTGAGCTTCGACGGATCATAACCGCAGGCCTGCTTCAGGAGCGCGTGACCGGCAACACCGAGTGTGCAGAGGCCATGCAGGATCGGCGCCTTGAACCCGGCCGCCGTTGCAACGCGCGGGTCCGCATGCAGCGGATTGAAATCCCCGCTCAGGCGATAGATAAGCGCCGCCTGATCGAGCGTGGCCAGTTCCACCACGCTGTCGGGATCGCGCTCCGGCAGGGTATGCGGTTTCGGCGCCTCGATCTTCGGGCCGCCAAATCCGCCGTCGCCCCGGCAGAAGGTCGTCGAACTCAGGGTCGCCAGAAGATCGCCGCTCGCCTTGTCGTGAATCTCCCGGGTTGAGTACATGAGCGCACCCTTGCCCTCGCCCTTGTCGATGATCTCGGTGATCTTCGTCGTGCCGATCACCGTGCCTTCGGCGGGCAGTGTCTTGTGGATCTTTATCCCCTGCTCGCCATGCAGGACCTTCACCCAGTCCACACCGAATTCCGGTTGTTTCAGGAAGAAGCCGGGATAAGCCAGCACCACGGACATAGTCGGCAGGGCCAGCAGATCCTCCTCATAGGTGAAGCGGAGCTGGTCCATGTCGAGGGGGTCCATGGAGACCCCGACGCCAAGCGCATAGAGAATGCTGTCCTTATAGGTATAGGTCTGTTCGATCTCGTCGAACTTCCAGTTGGTCAGCTTGTCATAATCGATCGCCATGCCGTCTCTCCCTAGACCGGATCCCAGGAGAAGACGTCACCGGAGCGTTCCAGCGGCACGAGGGAGGACTTCACCGCCGGGCCGACGCGGGCGGCAACGGTTTCCGGTGTCCAGCCTTCGGAGGTCTGCAGGTTGCGGATCGGGCGCGGCTGGCTCATCAGGCAGATTTCATTGTTGCGGACAACAAAGATCTGGCCGGTGATGTCCGATGCCTGATCGGAGAGAAGATAGACCGCGAGCGGGGCAATTTTCTCCGGCGTCATCTGCTGGATTTTTGCGACGCGTTCACGCTCCGCATCCGTGCCTTGCGGAATGGTGCCGATGAGGCGCGACCAGGCAAAGGGAGAGATACAGTTGGAGCGGACGCCAAAGCGGGACATATCGAGCGCGATGGAGCGCGACAGCCCGACGATCCCGAGCTTCGCGGCGGCGTAGTTCGCCTGCCCGAAGTTGCCGATCAGGCCGGAGGTCGAGGTCATATGCACGAAGGAGCCGCTCTGCTGTTCGCGGAAATACGGCGCCGCGGCGCGGCTGACGTTGAAGCTGCCTTTCAGATGCACGGCGATCACCGCATCCCATTCCGCTTCGCTCATCTTATGGAAGATCACGTCACGCAGGATACCGGCGTTGTTGACGATGCAGTCGATGCCGCCGAATTCCTTGCGGGCATCCTCGACCATCTTGCCGGCGTCATCGGACTTGGCGACATTGCCGAAGTTGGCGATGGCTTCGCCGCCGGCATCGGTGATGGTCTTGACGACTTCAAGCGCCGGAACCTGGTCCGCGCCTTCGCCCTGCTCGGTTCCGCCGAGGTCATTGACGACAACCTTGGCACCCTCAGCGGCGCACATGATGGCGATGCCCCGGCCGACACCGCGACCGGCGCCCGTGACGACTACGACTTTATCTTTAAGCATATTATGATCTGACATTTGCGTCCCTTTTCTTATTTTTATGGCTCTGCCTTTCGGGAAGGCAGGATGATGCGGCGAGTTTATAGGCTTTGGCCCCGCCCCGTCGACAAAAAATTGTAACCGGACGGTGGAAAATCCGGCAAGCCACAGGATGCGGGGCTTCCGACCCTATTTCGCGAGCGACTGGATCGCCGAGGAAGCGACGACTTTACGCTCATTCGCATAGGCCTCGTGATTCTTTTCGATATCCCGGAGGCTGTAGTAATAATTCACCAGCAACCCGGCGGACTGCTTCATGCCGTTCTCGGAGTCATCGCCGAGCCAGTTGAGCTGTTCCAGCCGCGCGCCGTTACCCAGATGGAACCGCGTCACCGGGTCGAGCGGCCGCTCGCCGCTCTTCTCATTAACGAGGTAATGGGCGCAGAGATGCTCGAGCGGGCCCTTGACCTTCTCGACAATCTCCGGGTTCTGCTGCCAGCCCTTCTCGCTGATCAGGTCGCGGATTTCGCGCAGCTCCTTGAAATGCATGCCCGCGACAGCGCCCTGGACCCCGTTCAGCCATCTCATGAAGCCGGGAATCGGCGACAGGGTCGCGAAATGCTTAAGGTTGGGAAGCTCCGCCGAGAGTTCCGCCACCACCTGCTTGATCAGGAAGTTGCCGAAACTGATTCCCTTGAGGCCATCCTGACAGTTGCTGATGGAATAGAAAATCGCCGTATCGGCCCTCGTGGGATCGCCTCGCTCCGCTTCCTGCGAAAGCAGCGGCGGAATGGCGGCGGCCAGCCCCTTCACGAGCGCCACCTCGACGAAGATCAGCGGCTCATCGGGGAGCGCCGGATGGAAGAAGGCGAAGCAGCGCCGGTCCTTATCCAGACGGCGGCGCAGATCGTCCCATCCATCGATCTCATGCACCGCCTCATATTCGATCAGCTTTTCCAGCACCACGGCGGGCGTGCGCCAGTCGATCCGCTCCAGCGTAAGGAAGCCCCGGTTGAACCAGGAACTCAACAGATGTTGCAGATCGCTGTCGACAGCCTTCAGTTCCGGATTGGTGCGCAAGTGACCGACAAGAAACTTGCGCATTGCGACAATGGCGGCGGTGCCGCCCGGCGCGAAATTCAGGCGCCGCATCAACTCCTGGCGCGGGGCCTCGATCGCAGTGGTCAGCGCCTTGTAGTTTTTCGCATCCGCCTGCTTGTGATAGGCGGCGACGGCCTTTTCAATCTCCACCTGATCGGGCGCCATCTCCTCATTCAGGAAATAGAGGAAATCGAGCTTTTCCTCCTCCGTGAGCGTGTTCCAGGCGGCCACCGCATCGCGGGCGAGCGCCATGCCCGACGCCTCGCCCTTCTGGGTCAGCAGGTCCCGGCACAGCCCCTTGATACTGTTGTTCCGTTTCTTGTCGCCCCTGAGATCGAGCAGTTCCCGTCCGGTGTCGGCGATGGAGTTAAACAGTTGAGTGACAAATGTCGGCGCCATATTTCTAATCTATCCCATTCATATTTTTTCCGGCGGCCTCTGGTGGGTTCCGGTAAAGAAGCACAGCGGAATTAAACCGGTTCATCTGCCCCGCAGAAACCGTGACATATCCCTTATTACCGACGGGAACGGTCCGGTGCAATTCCATTTCAAAAATACAGGGTCAAACCCGTCGGCTTTGTGATCCGCCTCACCTCATATGTATGATGCGGACCGTCCTCTACCAACGGGAAATCATCCCGTCTTTAAAATAGTAAGTGCCAATCTTGGCGCAGTCATGACAAGGACGGCAAAAGATATAAAAAATTCGGATCGGGCGACGGGCTCAGAGCAAGGAAGAACAATCTTGTCTTTAACAACAAGGTCCTGTTGCTTTATAGATGGGATACACCATTGACCAAAGGCTCCGGCCCATAAAAAAGAACGAAAAACGATGACAGACAATAATCTCTATACCCTGTTTGAAAGCCGGTTTCCGGCGGACCTCACCCAAACCGCCTTTGAGGGACCGGAGGTGCCGACAGTCAGCTTCGGCGATCTTCGGGAGAAATCCGCGCAAATGGCGAACCTGCTCACCGCGCTCGGTGCGGTCGCGGGAGACCGGGTCGCGGTGCAGACGGGCAAGTCGGTGGAGGCGGTCATTCTTTATCTCGCCTGCCTGCGCGCGGGCCTCGTCTATCTGCCGCTCAACACGGCCTACAAGGCGGCGGAGATCGAATATTTCCTGGGCGATGCAACCCCGGCCATCGTCGTCTGCGATCCGGCCTCACTAACGGAGATTGAGGCCATCGCCGGGAAATGCGGCGTCAAAGAAGTGCTCACCCTCGATGCGGCGGGCCGCGGCAGCCTGACAGAGCGCGCCGATCAGCAGGACAGCGATTTCAAGACCGTGGCACGCACTGGCGATGACCTCGCCGCCATTCTCTACACGTCGGGCACCACCGGGCGGTCCAAGGGCGCAATGCTGACCCATGACAACCTCGCCTCCAACGCCCGGACGCTCCATAAACACTGGGGCTTTACCGAGGGAGATGTACTGCTGCATGCCCTGCCGATTTTCCATGTGCATGGCCTGTTCGTTGCGCTGCATTGCGCGCTCCTGAACGGCAGCAAGGTGATTTTCCTGACGAAATTCGATCCGGCGGTGATCATTGCGAATCTGCCGAAAGCGACGGTTTTCATGGGTGTGCCGACCTTCTACGTCCGCCTGCTCGCCGAGACGGCCTTCACGAAGGATGTCTGCCGCAACATGCGACTCTTTACGGCGGGATCCGCGCCGTTGCTCGAAGAAACCTTCAATGCCTTCGAAGAGCGGACGGGCCATGTCATCCTGGAACGCTACGGCATGACGGAGGCGGGCATGATCACCTCCAATCCCTATGACGGGGAACGCAAGGCAGGCACTGTTGGCTTCCCGCTCGATAACGAGGTACGGATCGCCGATGAAGAGGGCAATGTGCTTGCCGACGGGGAGATCGGCATTCTCGAGATCAAGGGGCCGAATGTCTTCAAGGGATACTGGCAGATGCCGGAGAAAACCGCATCGGAGTTCCGTCCCGACGGCTTTTTCATTACCGGCGACATGACCCGCAAGGGCGAGGATGGCTATTACCGCATCGTCGGTCGTTCGAAAGACCTGATCATCTCCGGCGGCTATAATGTCTATCCGAAGGAGATCGAGAGTTTTATCGACGAAATGCCGGGGATTGAGGAAAGCGCCATTGTGGGCCGCCCGCATCCCGATTTTGGCGAGGCGGTCGTCGCCTTCGTCGTACCGGATGGCAGCGTGCCGGGCCTCAAAGAAGAAGACGTGATCGCCTTCATCAAGGAGAAGCTCGCGAATTTCAAGGTGCCGAAGCAGGTCTATATCGTCGGGGATCTGCCGCGCAATACCATGGGGAAAGTGCAGAAAAACCAGCTGCGCGACCGCGCCACCGCCGATCAGGGCTGAGGTTCAGGCTTCCTGACGCTTCAGATAGGCATTGACCTTGGCGCGGTTGCCGCAGGTCGACATGGAACACCAGCGGCGGCGGCCATTGCGGGACTGGTTGACGAAATAAAGGTCGCAGTCGTCATTGGCGCAGGGGCGGGTCTTCTCCACATGATCGGAGGTGAGAAACTCTGCAATATCACGGACAATCGGGAAGATCAGTTTTTCGGGCCCGTTCTCCTCGATGACGGTTTTGAGCTCCATCCCCTCTTCCGCCGGTTCGATCTTGTGGTAGCTCTTGAAGCTGGCGAGGCGGTCATTAATATGGCTGAAAAATTCCGGATTGACGGGCCAGCCTTGCGAAATGTCGGTGAGGACAGCGCGAAAGCTGTTACGCAGTTCAACAAGACTGTCGACCACCGCCTGGCAGCGGCCCGGATTCTGGAACAGGAACATATGCAAATCCGAGGCCTCATCTTCATGCAGCAGATGATGGGACTTCATGAAGGTCAGTAAATCCTCGAAATTACCGATGCCTTCCTTCTCGCGGCCGATGCGTTTGTAACTATTGGCAAAATCGATCGCCAGACGTCCGCCAAGCGTATAAAAACCTTCGGTATTCACAACCCCAGATTTTACAAGAGCGTCTATCCTCGCCACAAGATATTCCTCGTTTTTCCCACTACTCTGTCACAAAACCATAATATACCAATATTTTTTATTATACTAGTTTGTTTATGGTCAACAGTTATGTTTTTAAACATATGTCTTCATAAAGTGAATTAAAAAAACAATATATTTTATTATTTTTATTTATATTTTACGGAATTTAAAGAAAAGGCATACTATAATTTGCAATTATAAAATCACCGATTCTTCCCGAAAAACCTGAATATATCCACCGCCGGAAACCCTAAAGGGGAAATTCGGCGGAAATATGGTTTCTACTGTCAGCAGCTTCAGTTTTTGGATACCAAAGGTTGCAAACAGTCGCAATCGCGCAATATCCTCTCAAGCGACTGACGGTCCTTGACCTCCGCCAGCCGGGACCGCAGAACCTGCAATGATTTCGCGGCATATTTGACCGTCTGCTGGCTGAACGCCTGCCTCATCAGGGGAAGCGAGAAATCATCCTTGCGTTTCAGCACGGCAGCCTCATTGGCGAGGCTCCAGGGCAGATAGAGGGCGCCGATCTCGCTCTTCAGGATCGGCTCAAGGGTCGGGGCAAGGCTGCTCCAGTCTTCCCAGTCGCCATGGATTTCCGGATCGAGCATCTGGTCGATCCAGTGGGTGATCTCGGGGTGGTTCTGGCGGATGATCTTTTCCGTCGTCGGCTGCTGCAAACAGCAATAAATCTGCCCGAACAGTCCAAAATCGGCGAGCGCCGGGCGTCCGCCGAAGAGATAGTTCCGCCCCCTCAGATGCGTGTTCAGCAGCGTCAGCAGGTTATCGAGGGACGCTTCGATCACCGGCTTGGTCCCCTCGTTCGAGCCGACGAAGCTGAGGCGCGGCACCATGCGCTTGCGCACCGTCGCCGCCAGTTCCTCAATCGCCTCCCTATCGCCGTTCGGCATGTTCGCGCGGGCGAGCGCGACGCTCACCGCCTCCTGATCCTCGGCCCGCCACCAGTGATAGTGAAACATCGGCTTGTTGACCCATTCGTCGGCATAATCCTCGATCAGGCAGGAGAGATAGGCGAGCATTTCCGAGGGTGGCTGCAGGGCGGGATCGGGGAACGCCTCCTCGAATGTTTCGATAATCGGGGTCGAATCCTGCTGTACCGTGCCGTCCGGCGACAGCACCAGCGGAATCAGCGGCAGCTTGGCGAGCGCCTGAAATTCGGCCAGATTGTCGCGGTTGCGCGGCCGCCATTCATGAGGAATGTCCTTATAGCGGAAATAGGACCGGACCTTGACTGAAAATGGCGAATATTCCGATCCAAAAATGACATACTGCGGGTCTGGCATCTGCCCTCTCTCCAATCTCCTGCGAGGGTCTCAAAAAATGTCGCAGGTTTTCCGATCTCTGTTATAAACGCACAAAGGATATAAAGGAAAGTACACAGACATGGATATACCAGGATTTTTTTCCGCCACCTATGCGGAGGCCCGCACGAAATTTCTGAAGGCCTGCATGGACCGCGGCCTCACGGTCGAGAACCACCTGAATGACCGGGCCAAGGGCGCGGACGGCGAAGATCTCTATATGGATGTCGCGCGCATCGGCCCGGAGGAGGCGTCTAAGGTGCTGATTATTTCCTCCGCCACCCATGGCGGGGAAGGCTTTTGCGGTTCCGGCGTGCAGACCGGGATGCTGAAGAACGGCATGTTCAAGGAATTGCCGGCGGATACCGCCGTCGTCCTCATTCATGCGATCAACCCCTATGGTTTCTCCCATATCCGGCGGGTGAACGAGGACAATATCGACCTCAACCGCAACTTTCTCGACTTCTCGAAAGGACTTCCGGACAATCCGGACTATGCGGAGGTGCATGAGGATCTCGTGCCAGATGACTGGGACGGCCCGGCCCGCGCCGAGGCCGATGCCGCGATCCAGAAATATATCGAGGAAAAGACCATCGGCGCCTATCAGGCGGCGGTTACCGGTGGCCAGCATATCCATGCGGACGGGCTGTTCTTCGGCGGGTTCGAACCGTCCTGGACCAACAAGACGCTGCGCTCCGTGGTGAGCAAACATGCAGGCAAGGCCAAACATCTCGCCCTGCTCGACTTCCATACCGGCCTCGGCCCCTATGGCCATGGGGAACTGATCTATGTAGGCAATCCCGAGGGGCTGCCGCGGGCGAAACACTGGTATGGCGAGGATGTCACCTCACCGGAGGCCGGCACCTCCGCCTCCGCCGTGGTCCGGGGCACCATCGATGTTGGCGTGACGGAGAGCGCGCCGAACGCCAGCCATACCTGCGTCGCCATTGAGTATGGCACCATCCCGGTGCTGGAAGTGCTGAACGCGCTTCGGGCCGATAACTGGCTGTACCTTAAAGGCGATCTTGACTCCGAACAGGGCAAGGCGATCAAGAAGCAGGTCCGCGATGCCTTCTATTGCGACGCCGATGACTGGAAGGAAATGATCTGGGAGCGTGGCACCTCGGTCGTCAACATGGCCCTGAAAGGCCTCGATGGCGCCGCATGACGGCGGCATTGGATATCCGGCTTGATGATGCCCGGGGTGAGGATGTGATTGCACTGCTGGCGGCGCATCTCACTCTGATGCGCTCCCTCTCCCCGCCCGAAAGCACTCATGCACTCGATCTCGACGGGTTGCGGGCGGACAATATCACTTTCTGGCGGGCGGAACAGGATGGGGAGCTGGTCGGCTGCGCCGCGCTCAAGGAACTCGACAGCGTGACCGGCGAGATCAAATCCATGCATACGGCGGCGGCGCATCGCGGCAAGGGCATTGCGGCTTCGCTCCTGGAGCATCTGCTCAAGACGGCGCGGGAACGTGGCTATCGCGATCTCTATCTGGAGACAGGCTCACAGCCGGGATTTCAGCCCGCCCGCGCCCTCTACGCGGGATATGGCTTTACGGAGTGTCCGCCCTTCGGGGGCTATATCCTCGATCCGAACAGCGTCTTTATGACGCTGCGGCTCTGATCAGGTTTTTTCGACTTCCAGCCCTTCGAGCGACAGTTTGTCCAGGCGCGGCATCAAATCCAGAAGTTCCCGCGTATAGGCGGCCTGCGGGTTCTCAAACAGGTCCTCCGTCGCCGAAACCTCCACCAGCTTGCCCGTTTTCATCACTCCGACGCGGTCGCACATCTGGCGGATCACCGGCAGGTCATGGCTGATGAACAGCATGGTCAGGCCAAGTTCTTCCTGCAAATCCTTCAGAAGGTTGAGAATCTGCGCCTGGATCGACACATCGAGCGCCGAGGTCGGCTCATCGCAGATCAGGAAGCGCGGCCGGGTCGCAAGCGCCCGGGCGATCGAGATACGCTGACGCTGCCCGCCTGAAAACTCATGCGGGAAGCGGACGGCTGCCTGGGCGCCGAGGCCGACATGATCGAGAAGGTCGGTGACGATCTGCTCCACCTCCCGGTTGGACCCGGCGAGCTTGTGAAAGCGGATCGGCTCGGCGATGATGTCCATCACCCGCATCCGCCCGTTGAGCGAGGAGAACGGGTCCTGGAAAATCATCTGCATCTGGCGGCGGTAATAGTCGCGTTCCTTCTCTGACTTTATCTTTGTCAGGTCGGTACCAAGGAAATTGATCTCTCCGGCGGCAGGCCGGTAGAGACTGCAGATCATCCGGGCGACGGTCGACTTCCCGCTGCCGCTCTCGCCGACGAGGCCGAACACCTCTCCCTCATTGATATCGAAGGAGACGTCATCCACCGCATTGAAGGTGACCCGGTTATGCTTCAGCAGCGCGGGCTTGGTGACAAAGGTCATGACCATGTTCTTGAGGCTGATGAACGGTCCTTCGACCGCCGTATAGTCGCGCGCCTTGCCGAGCCAGTGGGTCGAGAGATCGAGCAGCTTTTTCCGCTCGCCTTCTGCCTCGATATAATTGACCATGGGGAAGCGTTTGAGCCGGACATCGGGGCGCGGCACGGCGCTGATCAGGCTCTGGGTATAGGGATGATCGGGATTGCCGAGAATTTTCGCCGTCGTCCCCTCTTCCACCAGCTTGCCGCGATACATCACGGCGACCCGGTCGGTAATGTCGGCAATGACGCCCATGTCATGGGTTATGATCAGCATGCCGACCTGCTTGTCCTTGCAGAGTCGGCGCATGAGTTCGAGGATCTGCGCCTGGATCGAGACATCGAGTGCGGTTGTCGGTTCGTCCGCAATGATCACTTCCGGCTCGGCGCAGAGCGCGAGCGCGATGACGACCCGCTGGCGCATGCCGCCCGAAAACTGGTGCGGATAGTTCTTGATGCGGGTTTCCGGATTCGGGATGCCGACCTGACGGAGCAAGTCTATGGCGCGGGCGCGGGATTTTTTCTCGCCGAGCTTCAGATGCAGATTGATGGTCTCGACAAGCTGCTGCTCGATCGTTTGCAGCGGATCAAGGGAGGTAAGCGGGTCCTGAAAGATCATGCCGATCTTGCGGCCACGGATTTTGCGTTTGGCTTCCGGCGACAGCGTGTCAATCCCCTGCTCTTTCAGGAAAACATGTCCGCCGGTCATTTCGCCGGGCGGCTCCAAAAGACCTATCACGGCGTTGCCGATGGTCGATTTCCCGGCGCCGGATTCCCCGACCACGCCCAGAACCTCTCCCGGCTGGACCGTCAGGGTGACATCATCGACGGCCACCACGGTGCCATGTCGGCTCGGGAATTCAATGCGCAGATTATTGATATTGAGCAAGTCCATAATCAGCCCCTAGCGCAGTTTCGGGTTGAGGGCGTCGCGCATCCAGTCGCCCAGCAGATTGACCGCCAGCACCAGCACGACAAGGGTGATGCCGGGGAAAATGGTGATCCACCAGTCGCCGGAGAAGAGATATTCGTTCCCGATCCGGATCAAGGTGCCGAGGGATGGCGTCGTCGGCGGCACACCCACGCCAAGGAAGGAGAGCGTCGCCTCGGTGATGATGGCGATGGCGAGATGAATGGTCGCGATGACCATTACCGGACCCATGACATTGGGCAGGATATGCCGACGCAGGATGGTAAAGGGGCGAATGCCGATGACGCGGGCGGCCTGCACATATTCCTTGTTCTTCTCGACCAGGGTGGAGCCGCGCACCGTCCGCGCATACTGCACCCAGCCGGAAATGCCGATGGCGAAGATGAGGACATAGATGGAGATATCCGTATGCATGTCCGACGGGATCACGCCGCGCGCCACACCATCGACCAGCAGGGCAATGAGGATGGCCGGAAAGGACAGCTGGATATCGGCAATGCGCATGATGATCGCATCGGTCCGTCCGCCGACATAGCCGCTGACGAGGCCGAGGGCAATGCCGACCACCATCGAGAAAATGACCGAGGAGAAGCCGACGAGCAACGAGATGCGGGCGCCATAGAGAATGGTCGAGAGCACACCCCGCCCCTGATCATCGGTGCCGAGCAGGAAGTTCGTATCGCCGCCCGCACTCCAGGCCGGCGGCAGGTTGCCGTCCATGATGCTGATGGAGGCAAGGTCGAACGGATTATGCGGGGCCAGCCAGGGCGCGAAAACCGCTGCGAAGATCAGCCCGAGCGTGACAAGGGCCGAGATAATGGCGGTCGGATTATGAGTGAAGCTATACCAGATATCGCTGCCGAAAATTCGCTGCAACCTGGTTTTTTCAAGCGACTGTTCCATTATTCAGCCCCTTCACGCGTTATCGACGCGCAGGCGCGGATCGACAGCATAATACAGGATATCAACAATCATATTGATAACGACAAAGAAGAAAGCGATGAGCACCAGATAGGCGGCCATGATCGGGATATCCACATCGGCAACCGCCTGAATGAAGAGAAGTCCCATCCCTGGCCACTGGAACACGCTTTCGGTAATAATGGCGAAGGCGATGAGCGAGCCGAGCTGCAGCCCGGTAATGGTGATCACCGGCACCAGTGTGTTTTTCAGTGCATGCCGGAAATGCACCGAGCGATCGGGCAGGCCGCGGGCGCGGGCGAACTTGATGAAGTCAGTCCGCATGACCTCCAGCATCTCGGCGCGGACCAGCCGCATGATCAGGGTCATCTGGAACAGCGCGAGAGTGATCGACGGCAGGATCAGGGATTTAAGGCCCGACGCCGTCAGGAAGCCGGTTGTCCACCAGCCAAGCGCGACCACATCGCCGCGACCAAAGGTCGGCAGCCATCGCAAAACCACCCCGAACAGCAGGATAAGCAATATACCGATCAGGAAGGTCGGCAGGGAGACCCCGACAAGGGACAGGGTCATGATCCCCTTGGAGAGCAACCCCTTGCTTTTAAGGGCCGTATAGACGCCCGCCGGTATGCCGATGGCCAGCGTCAGGACGGCGGCAACAAAGGAAAGCTCCAATGTTGCGGCCAATCGCTCCAATATCAGCCTGCTGACCGGCTGGCGGTATTTATAGGAGAAACCGAAATCCCCTTCCGCGGCATTCAGGGCGAACCGTCCGAACTGGACAATGAAAGGATCGTTCAGGCCCAGAGATTCGGCAAGGGCCTCGCGGTCGGCCTGACTCGTATCCTGACCCACCATGTTGTTGATCGGGTCACCGACGAAACGAAACATGGCGAAAGCAATCAGGGCAACGGTCAGCATGACGATCACCGATTGCACCAGCCGCTTAAAAATAAAAGAAATCATATGGTATCACATAAGGCGCATAAAAAAGCGGGGCCGCACTTTCGCAAGGCGGCCCCGTTCGGCGTTTATTACTTGACCGTCACGTAGCGGTAGTCGAGGCCGTTGTCGGCACGCTGGTTGACTTCGGCACCATCGCTCACGCCCCAGGAAAGAGGCTGCTGATGGATCGGCATGTAGCCGACTTCATCCTTCACGATCTTGAAGGCTTCCGCGATCATGGCGTTACGCTTTTCCTGATCGGTTTCGCTACCGATGGCGGCGGTCAGTTCATCGACCTTGGCGTTACAGTAGTTGCCGAGGTTGAACATACCCTTCTTGTTGTCCGGATCCTGACACACGATCAGGGAGGAGAGAACATTCTCCACGTCCATGGAACCCGGAGTCCAGCCCAGCAGGTAGAAGCTGGTGTCATAGCCGCTGGTGGCGAGAACCTTGCCGAAATATTTCGACTTCGGCTGTGCCAGCAGATCGACCTTCACACCGACTTTCGCGAGCATGGAGGTTACCGCCTGACAGATTTTCTCGTCATTGACATAGCGGTTGTTCGGGCAGTCGAGCGTGACTTCAAACCCGTCCGGATACCCGGCCTCGGCGAGCAGTGCCTTGGCTTTTTCCGGATCATACGCATAAGGCGAGTTCAGAGATTCAACAAAGCCGTTGATCTGCGGTGCGGCCAGCAGGCCGGTCGGTGTCGCGGCACCCCGCATGATCTTTTCCTTGATGGCTTCAAGGTCGACCGCATGCACGAAGGCGGCGCGGACGCGCTGATCCTTGAACGGGTTCTTGCCCTTGATGTTGGAATAGAGCAATTCATCCCGGCCCTGATCGAAGCCGATGAAGATTGTCCGGGCTTCCGGGCCGGTCAGGGCCTTTACACCCTCAGCCTTGTCCAGACGTTCCCAGTCCTGAACCGGAACCGGATACACCATATGCAGCTCGCCCGAGATCAGCGCGGCAACCCGTGTCGGGGCTTCCTTGATCGGGGTGAACTCGACTTCGGTGACGTTGCCATCGATGTCTTTCCAGTAGTCTTCGTTCTTCTTGAAGACGGTTTTCACGTCCGCCTTATGGCTTTCAACCATGAACGGGCCGGTGCCGTTGGCATTCAGGTTGGCATAGTTGCCGGTGTTATCGCCGGCGGCACTGGTGGCATTCGTCGCCCCGTTTTCTTCCGACCATTCCTTGTCCATGATCAGCAGATAGGGAAGATCCTGAACCAGAATGGGATTCGGAGCCGGTGTTTCAACGACGATGGTATGGTCATCGACCTTGGTGATGTTCTTGATCTGGCCGCCGCGGACCTTCTGGTCGGAACCTTCAGAGAGCGTGCGCTGCCAGGAGAAAATCACGTCATCCGCCGTGAAATCCTGACCGCCGTGGAATTTCACGCCCTGGCGGAGCTTGAACTCCCAGGTTGTCGGCGTCAGCAGTTTCCATTCTTCCGCCAGACCCGGCATGATTTCCAGGTTCGGGCCATAGAGAACGAGACCTTCATACACGTTGCCAAGTGTGGCGAGCAGGAAGGATTCATTCAGTGAATGCGGATCGAGGGAGCTCAGATCTCCCTGAAAGGCATATTTAAAGGTTTTAGCCTGTGCCGGCGCGGCCACTGCAATAGCGGCTGCCATGGTGGCGGCTAATAGTCCTGTCCTTAGTTTCATGATAACTCCCTTTATTTGTTACCTAGTTATTCGTTAGTGCCCATACGGGGCAAATTCGCCGTGTATTTATTGGTTTTATTCACGGATGCTGTGTTCGAGATTAACGAATAGTGCAATCTCTGTCCATTGCATTCGATTGTCGTCATTTTCGTAGCATATCAATGAGACCGGAGATAAATTTCTCCGCGGCTGCAACCTGTGCAATATCAATATATTCATTGGGCTGATGGGCGACCCCGATGGAGCCCGGCCCGCAGATTACCGTTGAAAATCCGGCCTGCTGGAACTGTCCCGCCTCGGCGGCGTAGGAAACTGCGCCGGTCGTGTTCTTGCCGGTGATGGCGCGGCAGATCCGCTCGGCCTCCCCGTCATCCTCCGGTCCGAGCGCGGGCACGTTGGAGGAAATCTCGGTCACGATGCTGGCCTCCTTCGCAACGGCCTGCATGCGCGGCAGCACTTCCGTCTCGCAATGCGCCTTGAATCTTTCCACGAAACTCAAGGGGTCGTCCCCGGGGATATGACGGATATCCCAGAGAAACTCACATTTGCGGGCGATGATATTGGGGGCCGTCCCGCCATGGACAACACCGCAGGTCAAGGTGGTATAGGGCGGGCTGAACCTGCTTTCGGCGGACGCGCGGGCCTTGTTTTCCGCCATCATGCCCGTAATAAAGCTGATCAGCTCCGCCCCAACCATTACCGCGCTTACACCGTCCTCAACGAGACTGGAATGCGCCTCCCGTCCGGTAATGGTCGTCTTTAATGTGACGATCCCCTTATGCGCGGAGACGATATCCATCATCGTCGGCTCCCCCACAATCACGGCGCGGGGCCTGGGTAGGGTATTGGCGATCTCCTCGATCATGGACGGCGCACCGATGCAGCCGATTTCCTCATCATAGGAGAGCGCAAAATGGATCGGGACCGATAGTCCCTTCTCGATCATTTCCGGCACCTTGGCGAGCGCAATAGCGGAAAAGCTTTTCATGTCGGAGGTGCCGCGCCCGTAGAGCCGCCCGTCCTTCTCGACTACCGTGAAGGGATCCGTATCCCAGGGTTGCCCCTCTACCGGGACGACATCCGTATGGCCGGAAAGGACAACACCGCCCTCCCGAGCCGGACCGACGGTGGCATAAAGATTTGCCTTGGTCTTGTCGTCATTGAAAACACGGACGGCCTCAACGCCATGGCCCGCGAGATAGTCGGCAACGAAATTGATCAGGTCGAGGTTGGAATTGCGGGAAACCGTATCGAAGCCGATAAGCCTGTCGATCATTTCACGGCTTGAATAATGCGTTCCCAACGATCACCTCATAATTGTTTGATATCCACGTATTTGCGAACCATAACGCAGGAGATTTCAAAACAAAAGGCCGGAAATGCGGTCAATTGTAAAAAAATCGTCATATTTTCGCAAAATTTCAGTCGAGAAGCAGTAGCAGGATACCAACGACGATAAGGAGAATGCCCGCCGCCTCGATCCTGTTGGTTCTCTCCTTGAAGAAGAAATAGGAGGCAATGAAGGTAAAAACGAGCTCGACCTGGCCAAGGGCGCGGACATAGGCGGCGTTCTGCAATGTCATCGCGGTGAACCAGCCGACGGAGCCCAGCATGCCGGTGAGGCCGACCCAGATGGCAACGCGCCAGTTGATGAGCACCTTGGTGATCTGGCCCGGTTCACGCAAGGGGAGATAGACACTCATCACCGCGGTCTGAAAGAAAAGGACGCAGACAAGGGTGAAGGCCGCCTGCATCAGCGCCCCCTCCCCGCCAAGCGACAGCGCCGCGCCGCGATACGCCACGGCGGAGACACCGAACAATGCGCCCGAGAGCAGGCCGAGGCCCGCCGCCTTGCTGGTCCAGCCCGAGAGGAAATCGCGCATCGTGAAGGCGCTTGACGACATGGAGATCAGCAGGATGCCGACAAAGCTGACGATAATGGCGAAAGTGGCGCCCATGCCCACATGCTCACCGAGGATGACAATCCCGAAAATGGCCGCCTGCACAGTCTCGGTTTTCGAATAGGTGGTGCCGACGGCAAAATTCTTCAGGCTGAACAGCGCAACCAACATGGCCGTCGCCAGTATCTGAGCAAGCCCGCCGATAACCGCGAAAGTCGCAAATTCCATATTCGGGTCCGGCACCACCAGATCGGTGAATTCCGCAATCCCGAGCACATAGAGCAGCGCAAACGGCGCGCCATAGAGGAAACGCACATAGGTCGCCCCGCCGGTGCTCAACCGGCTTTTCAGCGATTTTTGCAGGGCTGTGCGGACATTCTGAAAGAAGGCCGCGAAGATGGTGATCGGTATCCAGGCTTCCATTCGGGAACTACTCGACTAGCGGACGGGAGTTCCTTTTTTACCCGGAAGGCCCGGCCTGTCAATTCACCTTCGGCGAATGGCAGCCATGCTAATATCCGCAGTCGACGTCACCGAGTTCAACATAGACCGATTTCAGCTGCGTGAAATGATCAAGGGCGACGGCCGCGTTTTCTCGTCCGATGCCCGATTGCTTGTATCCGCCGAAAGGCACCCCGACCGGTGTCAGGTTATAGTTGTTGATCCAGCAGGTCCCGGCGCGGAGCTTTGCCACGACCCGGTGCGCGCGGGAAAGATTCTGGGTGAAAACCCCGGCGGCGAGGCCGAATTCCGTATCGTTGGCACGATTGATCACTTCCTCCTCATCACGGAAGGACATTACCGACATGACGGGACCGAAAATCTCCTCCCGGCAGATGCGCATGTCATCCTGGCAGGCCGTGAAAATCGCAGGCGAAATGAAGTTCCCTCTCTCGCATCCCTTGACGGTGACCTTCTCACCACCGCTCACCAGATAGGCCCCTTCCTCGATGCCGAGGCGGACATATTCCATCACCTTCTCGAAATGATCGGCGCTGATCAGGGAACCGACATGAGTGTCCGGATCCATCGGATCGCCGACGACCATGGCCTCGGTCCGGCTTTTCAGGATCGCGATAAAGGCATCATGGATATCCTCATGCACATAGACCCGCGTGCCGTTGGAACAGATTTCGCCCTGGGTGTAGAAATTGGCGTTCATCGCCGCCGACACCGCATTATGGATCTGGCTGTCGTCAAAGACGATCAGCGGCGACTTGCCGCCCAGCTCCATGGTGACATGCTTGACCGAGCCGGCCGCATCGGCCAGCACCTGGCGGCCCGTCGGCACGGACCCGGTGAAGGAAATCTTGTCGATCTCCGGATGGGAGGCGATGTAATGCCCCGTCTCCGCGCCGCCCTGAAGGACATTGAACACCCCTTTCGGCAATCCGGCTTCGGTCAGGATTTCCGCAAGCCGCACCGCATTCGTCGGGGTCAGTTCGGAGGGTTTGAAAATCATTGAATTTCCGGCCGCGAGCGCCGGGGCCGTCTTCCAGCAGGCAATCTGCAGCGGATAGTTCCACGCCCCGATCCCCGCACAGATACCGAGCGGTTCCCGGCGTGTGTAGGCAAAGGCTGTCTCGCCAAGATCATGATGGCCGCCCTTGATATCGGCGGCGAGCCCGCCAAAGAACTCAAACGCATCAGCGCCGCTGTCGACATCGGCCTCCGGCGCTTCCGCAATCGGTTTGCCGGTGTCCCTGACTTCAATCTCGGCGAGTGCCATCCGCCGCTCCCTGAGGATTGTGGCAGCCTTGCGGAGGATGCGCCCGCGTTCCTTGCCTGTCATCGCGGACCATTCGCGGAATCCGGCGCGGGCGGCAACAACGGTTTTCTCCACATCGCGCCGTCCGGCCTGCTCCACCTCGGACAGCTTCGCCCCCGTCGCCGGGTTGAAATTGGTGAAGCTTTTCCCGGAGATGGCCTTTGCGGCCTTGCCGTCGATATAAAGCGATACTTTTTTCGGTCTGCTCATTCTTGTTCCTCAAACTGGGCGAGTTTCGTTTTTACCGCTGGCTCGTCTGCCAATTCTCCGCCCGATATACAGGGGCGCTGCTTTTGGGAAGCGGCGCGACGCCCTTGATTAAATCCGCAATTTTCTCCGCCATCATGATGGTTGGCGCATTCAGGTTTCCGCTGACGATGTTCGGCATGATGGAACTGTCGACCACGCGGAGGTTTTCCACCCCGTGCACCCGGCCCGCATCATCCACCACCGCCAGGGCATCTGTGCCCATCTTGCAGGTGCAGCTCGGGTGATAGGCGGTCTCCACCGTCTCCCGCACGAAGGCGTCGATCTCGGCGTCGGTCTTCACCTCGGGTCCCGGCGCAAGTTCCACCCCGCGATAGGGATCGAACCCGCTTTGCGCAAAAATCTCCCGTGTGAGCTTCACCCCGTCGCGAAGCTCCCGCCGATCCTGCTCGGTTTCGCAATAGTTGGGTTGTAACATCGGCGCGTCGTCGATATTCCCGCTTTTCAGCGACATATACCCCCGACTGGTCGATCGCATCGGCCCGACATGCGCCTGATAGCCGTGGCGGTCCGTCGGGTTGCCGCCGTCATAGCGCACCGCCATGGGCAGGAAGTGATATTGCAGGTTCGGATGCTCGATGCCCGGCTCGCTCCGGATAAAGCCGCCAGCCTCGAAATGATTGCTGGCGCCGAGGCCTTTCTTGAACAGCATCCAGTCGAGCCCGACCTTCAGTTTCGCGAGCGGCGACATGACCTTATAGAGCGTGATCGGCTGCGTGCATTCCTGCTGCACATAAAGTTCCAGATGATCCTGAAGATTCTGCCCGACGCCCGGCAGGTCCGCCACGATCGGAATATCAAGCTGCCTCAAACTGTCCGCCGGGCCAATCCCGGAAATCATCAGTAGATGCGGGGAGTTGATGGCCCCGGCCGCCGAGATCACCTCCCGCGTGGCGAGAGCGGTCTGTTTCTGTCCATTGAGGACATATTCAACACCGGTGGCACGCGCCCCCTCGAAGGTGAGGCGCCGTGTCTTCGCGCCCGTCAGGATGGTGAGGTTGCCGCGCCCGCGCGCCGGATCGAGATAGGCAAGCGACGTGCTCCATCTGAGGCCCCGGTGCACGGTCATATCCATCCGGGCGACGCCTTCCTGCTGGTACCCGTTCATATCGTCCGACAAGGGATAGCCGGCCTGCTGCCCCGCCTCCATCCAGGCGTGATAAAGCGGATTATCGCACGGGCCGACGGAGACATGGAGCGGGCCGTTCCCGCCACGATAGTCATCGGTCCCGCGATCATATGTTTCCGCCTTTTTGAAATAGGGCAGGCAATCTGCGTAGGACCAGTTCTCCAGCCCCGGCAGCGCCGCCCAGCCGTCATAGTCGAACGCATGACCGCGCACATAGCACATCCCGTTGATCGCCGAGGAACCGCCAAGCGCCTTGCCCCGCGGCCAGTATATCTTGCGCCCGTTCAGATGTTCCTGCGGTTCGGTATAATACTGCCAGGCGAGGCTGGCCGAATGCATGGGGTAGCTCAAGGCCGAGGGCATGTGAATGCGCCAGTCCCACCACGGGGTCCGCGCCCCGGCTTCGAGCAGCAGGACGGACACCTCCCGCGCCTCGCTCAGGCGATTTGCCAGCACGGCCCCCGCCGATCCCGCGCCAATAATCACATAGTCATAGGCCTGTTTCGCCGTCATCCGTCTGTTCGGGTCCAGTCAGTGAATTAAAACGGGAGTATACAGCCTCCCCCTCGCCTTCCTGTTTAGAGGGCGACACCGACTAAAACAAGCTCGCCATCGGATTTTATGCGGAACCGGGGCTTTGCAGGCAATCTTTGAGGGCAACGACCGCCTCGTCCAGCTCGGCCTCCGTATGAGCAAAGGAGAGCTGAAAACGAAGCCGCGCCTCTCCCTCCGGCACAACGGGAAAGCCGAAACCCGTGACGAAGATGCCACGGTTGAGGAGTTCGCCTGCCAGCCGGATGGCAGTTGCGGTTTCCCCGACGATCACCGGCACAACGGCGCTGTCGCCGGGCAGCGGCTTGAGGTCGAGGTTATTGAGAAGAGCGCGGAATTTCACCGCCTTTTCCTGTAGCGCCGTGACGCGGTCCGGGTGTTTCTCCAGCAACTCAAGAGATTTCCGCCCCGCCGCCGCGACGCTGGCAGGCAGCGCATTGGAGAAGAGATGCGGCCGCGACTTCTGGATCAATGTTTCCGTGACTGCCTTTGGACCGGCAACGAAGCCGCCCGTGCCTGCGCCAAGCGCCTTGCCGAGGGTGCCGGTGAAAATATCAATCTTGTCCATAACGCCGAAATGTTCCGCCGTGCCATGGCCGGTCTTGCCCATGACGCCGAGACCGTGACTGTCATCCAGCACGATCAGCGCGTCGTATTTTTTTGCGAGCGCAACGATCTGATCGAGCGGGGCGATATCCCCTTCCATGGAGAAGACCCCATCCGTCACTATAAGACGGGACGGCGCGTCGGCATGGGCTTTCAGCTTCGCCTCCAGGTCGGACATATCGCTGTGTTTATAGACATCGCGGACGACATTTTTCGCCGTCGCGCGGATGCCGTCGATCAGGCTCGCATGATTAAGCTCGTCGGAGAGGATGACGTCACCGGCCCCGCATATTGCCGCAAACAACCCCGTATTCGCCGCCCAGCAGGAGGAATAGGTGAGCGCCGCCTCGGTTCCGTGAAAGCGCGCGAGATCGGCCTCCAGCGACTGATGCACATCCTGCGTCCCGCAGATAAAGCGCACCGACGCGGTGCTCGCCCCGTATTTGAGGAGAGCGTCCCGCGCCGCCTCGACGATCTCCGGGTGGTTGGCGAAACCGAGATAATCGTTGGAGGAAAGGAGAGTCACTTCCCCCTTCTCTGCCAGTTGGATGCGGTCGCCGATGGGCCCTTCGATGGTTTTCAGGCGCTTGTAGGTGCCCGCCTGATCGGCGGCGAAAAGCTCATCCGTCAGCCGTGAAAGAAGTGTATTGGTCATATGGGTAACCTTTGGTCTAACGTCTGAAAATCAAGGACAATCTTGCCGCAGGCGCCTTCATCCATCAACTCAAAGCCATGGGCGAAGTCCGTCGCCGGCAGGACATGGGTGATCACCTTGTCCATCAGGTCCGGGTTTTTCAGCATGAAGGCCTCGACCTGATACCAGGTCTCGTACATGCGCCGTCCGGTGATGCCGATCAGGCTGACCCCCTTCATCACCACCTTGGCGCCAAGGTCAAGCTCGACCAGTCCGGCGGGAATGCCAAGAAGCGCAACGACGGCCCCCGGCGCAGCGATATCGAGCGACGCATTGAGCGCCTTGCCGTTGCCGCTCACTTCCAGGATGACTTCCGGGCCATGGCCGCCGGTGAGCGCGAGAATCTCCTCGGACGCGCCGGGATCGCGCGGATTGATCACAAGATCAAGATCGAGGCTCCGGGCGATGGCGGCGCGGGCCTGGTTCGGCTCCTGCAGCGCCACGGTGCGGGCGCCATGGGCCTTGGCAATCGCCGCCGCGAAAAGCCCGATGGGGCCACCGCCGACAATCAGCACATTCTTCGCCGTTACTTTCGCGGTCGCGACCATATGCATGGCATTGCCAACCGGATCGAACACGGCGGCATGTTTGTCGGGGATAGCGTCCGGCACCCGCCAGAGATTGCTCGCCGGGACTTCCACCTGTTCGGCGAAGGCGCCGGGGCGGTCGACGCCGATAATGCTCGTCTTCTCGCAGATATGGGCGTTGCCCGTGCGGCAGAAATGGCATTCCCCGCAGGCGATATGACATTCGGCGGAGACCCGGTCGCCGATGCTATAGCCGGTGACGCCCTCGCCGATGGCGGAGATTCGCCCGACGAATTCATGTCCGATGGTCATCGGCGTCTTGATGCGCCCGGCGGACCAGGCATCCCAGCTATAGATATGATAGTCGGTCCCGCAGATCCCGGCAGCGATCACGTCCACCATGACCATGCCGCGCGCCGGTTCGCTTAAGGTTTCTTTGAACGCGGACCAGATGCCGCGGGCGGCTTCGGTTTTGGCTATTGTGAACATGGGACACCTATGTGTTGTGCGTTGGAATAAAATCCGTTATATTGTATTTCGTAAAATATATTGGATTTAATTCCTGTCAATCGGAAAAATGTCGGATCGCCTGAATAATCCCCCCGCCGTGGGGCAAACCATAAACCGCCTCCGCAAGGAGAAACATCTCACGCTCGATCAGCTGGCGGCTGTCTGTGGCGTGTCGAAGTCCATGCTGTCCCAGATAGAGCGTAATGAGACAAACCCAACCCTTGCCACTGTCTGGCGGCTGGCGGAGGCGCTGGGCGAGACCATCGATGATATCGTGCGCGGAGAGGAACCCGGCCACAGCCTGACCGTGGTCAGCGGTGCCTCCGTCCCGGTCCTGAATGACACCAAGGGGCAATACAGCCTCAAAGTCCTGGGGCCGGCCAGTCTCGTCAATGATATGGAATGGTATGAGCTGACCATGAAGCCCGGCGGCAAGATGACCTCAAATCCGCATACCTCCCGGACGACCGAGCATCTGACGGTTTTTGCCGGGGAACTGACGGTCCAGGCGGGAATCGAGACGGAAATGGTGCGGCCCGGCGAGACGGCCCGCTACGCCGCCGATCAACCGCATGAGATCAGGAACGCGACGGACGCCGAAGCCCGCGCCCTGCTCGTCGTGCTGATGGGCAAGCAGATCTAGACGGCGCCCGCGCCCTCATCTTCATGCTGGCCGACGTCGCGGTGGCGGGCACCATGCTGCATACCATTATTGTTGCAATTCTCTGTTTGCGGGCACCACCGTCATACAGGCAACCAAAATCCGGCCCCAACTCAAACGATGACGGCGCGACCGCTCTGCCAGCGACGCGGAAAACCGGCAGTGCCGGATCAGGATGGTTCAGATTTGAGCTCCAAACCGCCGGTATTTATGCGTTAAAGAGACCGCTGATGAAACCGGGAGAGCAAAATACTTGATCGGCTAATAAAATCCGTCTAGCTTGAGCTCGCTCTGCAGGCCACTTGTGGAATGCTGGTAGATTCCGACATTGTGAGCCTTTTGGGGCGTCATGAGGTTATCTCTAGCAGGAGGCTACCTCAACCGTAAGTTACTCCAATTCTGTTGTTCAATTTAGACGAGGAGACCTTGATCATGCGCCTGTACCCCCGCTTGGCCGCGCTCGCCATCACCGCCGCCCTGATCCTGCCGGTCCCACCGCTCGCGGCGCAGGAGGCGTTCCCCGATCTTCGCGGCGCCTGGTCGGGCACCGGCTGGGGTGCGGTGTCGGGCCAGCTCCAGCATGTCAACCCGACGGCCGGCCCGGAGATTCGGAATCCGACCGTTCTATGGACGCTGACCATCACGAAACAGGACGGCGGCGGGCTGATCGGCACATGGAGCTCGCCCTCACGCAGCGAGACCCTCATCGGCGCCGTCAGGGCCAACCGGGAAAGCGTCGTGTTCGTCGACGAGGACAGCTATTTCAGTGGGACGCTCCTGTCGGATACCGAGATGGAGCTCTGCCTGCAGGAGACCGGCAAATCGATGGTGGCCGTCTGTTTCGTCCTGCGCCGGCAGTAGAGCGCGGCGGGCTTCGGCGCGGGTTACTATTAAGCCCGGACAGAATCACTCGGCTGTTTCATGATATCTTACAGAATCAGGATGGCGCGGAAGTCATTGACATTGGTGCGGGTCGGTCCCGTCTTGATCAGATCACCAATGGCATCGAACAGGCTGTAGCTGTCATGCCGCACGAGATAGCCCTTGGCGTCCAGACCCGCCCCGGCGGCGCGTTTCAGCGTGTCCGGCGTGATAATCGCGCCCGCATTATCCTCGGTTCCGTCGATACCGTCGGTGTCGCAGGCAAGCGCATAGACATCCGCCAGGCCGTCCAGATGCACCGCGAGGGCGAGCAGGAATTCCGCATTGCGCCCGCCGCGCCCGGTTTCGCCGCCCCCGCTCCTGACCGTCACGGTCGTCTCTCCGCCCGAGATCAGGACACAGGGCTTCGCCGCAGGCTGATCATGGAATTTCACCTGCCGGGCAATGGCCGCCATGACAGCGGCGACATCCTTCGCCTCCCCTTCGATTGTGTCGCCGAGGATGACCGGCGTGATGCTGTTCGACGCGGCAATATCGGCGGCGGCGGCGAGCGACATCTGCGGCGTTGCGATCATCCTGCTGACGGCGGCGGCGAACACCGGATGCGACGGTGAGGGCGATTCCGAGGCGTCGCTGTCAAGATACGCGTCGATGGAGGGCGGGATTTCGATCCCATATTTCTCCAGCACCGCGCGGGCATCGCGGGAGGTTGTCGCATCGGGCACGGTCGGTCCCGACGCAATCACCGCCGGATCATCGCCCGGCACGTCGGAGATCATGAGGGTGACGACTCTTGCCGGATGGGCGGCAACGGCCAGCCGCCCGCCCTTGATGGCGGAGAGATGCTTTCTAAGAGTATTCATCTCGGTGATGTTGGCACCGGAGGCCAGCAGGGCCTTGGTGATCGCCTTTTTCTCATCCAGCGTAATGCCCTCTCCGGGCTTTGCGAGCAGCGAGGAGCCTCCGCCGGAAATCAGGCAGAGCACCAGATCATCCTCTGAGAGACCGTTCAGCAGCGCGAGGATATCATCGGCGGCCTTCGCGCCTTCCGCATCGGGCACCGGATGCCCCGCCTCGACCACTCTGATCTTATCCAGAGGCAGGCCATGTTCATAGCGGGTGATGACGAGCCCCTCAAGCGGTCCGTCCCAGTGATCCTCGACCGCCTTTGCCATGGCCGCCGCGGCCTTGCCTGCGCCGATGACGATGGTCCGGCCCTTGGGCGGGGGCGGCAGGAAACCCGCCAGCGTCGACAGCGGATCGGCGGCACCGACCGCCGCCTTGAACAGGTTGTCCAGAAAATCCTTGGGCTCTTGTCGCAACTCATTCTCCCCGAAAAAACAGCTTCCTGTTTAACGGAAAGTCGGCGCGGGCCCCAAGCAAAATCTCAGCCCGGCTCGAGAATGTCGTCGGGATGGCGCTGCCCAAGGCGCTGCGGCAATCCATCGGTAATCTCGTAATAATCACCGGCAAATTCCGTGAAAATATGCATGGCCGTCGTCAGCTTCGTCGGCTCGTCCAGCGATCCCGGCGCGATCCCCATATTGCCGCCGGACTTGTAGGTCCAGAAGATGCTGGAGCCGCATTTGTTGCAGAAGCCGCGCTTCGCCTCGTCCGAACTTTCATACCAGGTCAGCGTGTCATCCGCCGTAAACTCGAGATTCTCCGGCAGGCTCACGGTAAAGCCATTGAGATAACCCGCCGTCTGCCGGCATTGCTTGCAATGGCAGACGACCACAGGGCGCAACCGCTGATATATCTTGAACCTGATTCCGCCGCACAGACAGCCGCCCTCGGCTTCGGGCGTCTCATTCTCCCGGTTACTCATCTTTCCTCCTCGGATCAGGCGGCAACCACCTCGACCCGGCAATCATTGAAACAGGCGCCCTCGGACAGGTCCGCCTTGGTGGTGGGCGCAAGCGCCGAGACTGTCTGGTTGTTCGTTGTTGTCTTGAACCAGGAGCCCTTGGGCGAATATAGCACACCGGGGCGCACATTTTCAGTGATTTTAAGCGGCAGGAAAACCTCGCCGAGATCGTTATAGATGCGGACCCGTACCCCGTCCTCAAGGCCGCGCGCGGCGGCATCCACGGGGTGCATTTCAAGATCGGGCACATCGTCATTCGCCTTCACCCCGCCAAAGGTGGAGGTGATCATCTTGTTCGAGGACGGCGTGACGAGGGAAAGCGGCAGACTGTCCGCAACCGGATGATATGTTGGCACCTCCTGCCCGAACTTGTCCCGAAGATAGGCGGATTTAAGCTCGATCCTGCCCGACGGGGTTGCCGGTGTCGCGTTCAGGAACAGGATGGTATCCTCCCCGCCCCGCTCCATGGAGAGCGCCGTTCCGATCGGAATTTCGCTGGCCCGGTGGCCCTTGAGGCGCGGATCGCTGCCATCGATGGCATCGTCCATCAGATCCTTGTCACTGGCCTTGAAAATATCCTCGTTAAAGCCGAAACGGGCGGCAAGACGGCGGAAAATCTCCGTATTGGGCAGCGATTCGCCGACCGGCGCGATCACCGGCTCCGCCCGCTGCAGATAGGGCTGGCCATAGGCGCAGAAGATATCGTCATGCTCGAAATGGGTGGCGGCGGGCAGGATGATATCGCAATATTTCATGCTGTCCGTCATCGCGACATCGCAGCCGACGGTGAAGATATCCTTCCGCTCAAGCCCCTGGCGCGTCACATTCTGATCCGGCGAGACAACGATCGGGTTGTGGTTATAGATAAACAGGCCCTTCAGCGGGATATCGAGATCATCCTCTACCAGATGCCGCCCGATATCGACGATATTGAGGGTCCGGGTGCCCTCCGGCACGAGGTCCGGCCGCTGCAGCTTGGCCGGAGTTTTCGGGAACAGGTTCCCGGCGCCGCCGACGATGCCGCCGCCCGCCACGCCGAACTTCCCGGCTAGGGCGGGGAGAGCGAAAATGGCCCGGATACCGTTGCCGCCGTTCTGATTGCGTTCAAGCCCGTTGCCGACGGAAATCGCCGCCGGGCTGGTGTCCTTGTAAAGCCTTGCAAAGGCGCGAATATCCGCAACCGATACCCCGCAAAGATCGGAAGATTCCTCGATAGTGAACTTCCGGGCTTCCGCCAAGAATTCTTCCGCCCCCTCGACATGCGCATCGATGAAGGCCGGATCGAACCCGCCGATCTTCTCCAGCTCAACCGCGATGGCCCAGGCGAGGATCAGGTCCATGCCCGGCTTGACGGGAAGATACATATCCGCCTGCTCGGCTATCTTGATGCGTTTCGGATCGACAACGACGAGCTTTGCGCCCTCCGCCTTTGCCTTCTTGATGATCGGTGCGAGATGGAGGTTGCAATAGGTGACATTGTTGCCCCAGACGACGATCAGCTTGGAATTGGCGCATTGTTCGGGCTGCATTGCGCCCGCGGCGCCGAAGGTGCCCATAAAGGCCTCCGATTTCACGCCGCCGCACATCGCCCGCCGGAACAGGAGTGTTGCGCCCAGCCGGTGGAAGAACCTAAGGTCCATCGACCCCATCGCCAGCAGGCCATGCGGCCCGGCATAGTTATAGGGCATGATCGCCTGCGGCCCATGTTCCTCGATAATTGCCGAGAAGCGTTCATGGATGGTATCGAGCGCCTCGTCCCAGGAAATCCGCGCGAACTCCTCCCCGCCTTTCGGCCCGACGCGCTTCATCGGATGGCGCAGGCGGTTCTTGCCATGGACGAAGTCGGGGTAATACCGCGCGACCTTGTTGCAGACAACGCCATTGGTCAGCGGATTGGCCGTGGAGCCGCGCACTTTTGAAACCTGGCCATCCTCCACCGTAACGGTAAGGCTGCAGGTATCGGGGCAGTCGAGCGGGCAGACGCTGGCAAGTTCAACAGACATGACATTATCCTCTTATAAAAAGGGCGAAATAATCTGAGTATATATTCATGCAAAATTGGTTTGTTTAAAAGGGCCGGTTTTATCTAATTATAGGGTCCAATTAGCCCATTTCCCCGTCAAACTGAAAGATGACGCCGCGCGCGAAAATGAGGTATAGTTAATAAAACAGAGGGAGGGTGGCATGACATTACCGGCAATCGGTGTGGCAGGTTGCGGCTCAATGGGCCTGCCGATGGCGCAGCAGTTACAGGGCGCCGGATTTGAAGTATTCGGATATGACGTCCGGCCAGCGGAGGATTTCGGCTCTTTCGCAGGAAAAATGCAGGAGAGCGCCGCCGCCCTCGCCGCCCGCTGCCCCATCATTATTTCCGTGGTGCGAGACTGGCACCAGACGGAGGAACTCTGTCTCGGCGAGAATGGTCTTTTCACAGGCAAGGCAAATCCGGAAATTCTCATCATCTCCTCCACCCTGTCGCCGAAGCAGATTAACCGCCTGCGGGAAATGATCCCTGAGGAAACGATCCTGATCGATGCGCCCATGTCCGGCGCGCCCTATGGCGCCGAGACGGGCACCCTCACCTTCATGGTCGGCGGGGATGCTGAGGCGGTGCAGAAGCTGATGCCCGCCTTCAGGGTCATGGGCAATGAAATCAATCATCTCGGCGCTCTTGGCGCGGGCATGACCTGCAAGGTGCTCAACAACATGCTGGCCGCAACCTCCGTCATTGCCGTGCGGGAGGTGGTGAAGGCGGCCAAAGCCCTCGATTTCCCGCCCGACAAACTGCTGGAGGTTGCCAGCAGCAGCTCCGGCGCCACCTGGTTCGGCGATAATATGGAGAAAATCTCCTGGGCGAAGGAAGGCTACTCCATCATCAATACCATCGGCATTCTGGAAAAGGACGTGAATTCCCTGCTCGATGCGACGGGGGATTTCCCCGAACTCCGGGTCAATGAACTCGGCCGCGCGGTCATCGGGGAGCTTCGCAACCTGACACCGGTCACGGACGACTGAGCCCTTCATCCATCCCTTTTATTCGCCGTCTCCCGTGCTATTCTGGAGACCGCAAACGCATATCTGCCAGAGGAGAATACATATGCTCATCCAGCTGCTGGTTGGAACGGGACTCATCATCGCCTGCGTGATCAATCACGCGGTCTGCCTGGAGTTGCTGCTCCGTCGCCTGAAGGCGATCGGGCCACGGTGGGACCGGCGGCTGCCGACCTACGGGCATATCGTCATCATGATCATCGTCGTGCTCGGCCTGTTCGCAGCGCATACGATCGAGGCCTGGCTCTGGGCGCTGTTTTATTGGGGGAGCGGCGAGCTTTCGGGCCTGCCCCAAGCGCTCTATTTCTCCACCGTGACCTTCACGACGCTGGGCTACGGCGATGTCATCCTGTCGGAGAAATGGAGTCTTACGGCCTCGTTGCAGGCGGTGAGCGGCATTATCCTGTTCGGCTGGAGCACGGCATTCCTGATCAACATCCGCGCCTTCTTCTGGAATAAATACGGCATCGATCATTATCAGGGATAACGGAATGCGGGGAATCGGGATGCCGCGCCGACCATAAAGACCGGCGCGCGCGAATTTATCAGTCTTCGGTGAGCATATGCACCGTGCGCTGCGGATAGGGAATGGAGATTCCTTCCTTGTCGAACGTCTGCTTGATCGCCTTGGTCAGTGCGAATTTCAGCGGGAAGTAATTACCGTTGTCGCACCAGACGCGGACCGTGAAATTCACGGAACTGTCGGCAAGCTCGATCACCTCGATCACATGGGCCGGTTCCTTGTGGGACCGCTCGTCCGCCTTGATCAGGCGATCAATGATGTCACGCGCCTTGTCGATATCATCCTCATAGGCAATGCCGATCACCAGATCCATGCGCCGTGTCGGATGGAAGCTGTAATTGCGGATGGCGCTGCCCCAGACCTGACCATTGGGGATAAGCACCTGGATGTTATCGACCGTCGCCAACTCCGTGGTGAAGAGGGTGATATTCTTGACCGTGCCGCCATGGCCACCCGCCTCGACATAGTTGCCGACCCGCATCGGGCGGAAGATCAGCAGCATCACGCCGCCTGCGACATTGCTGAGCGTGCCCTGCAGGGCGAGACCGATGGCAAGGCCCGCGGCACCGAGAACGGCAATCAGGCTGGCGGTCTGTACGCCGAACTGCGCCAGCACCAGCAGCAGGGTGATCGCGAGAATGGCAAAACGGGCGAAGTTACTAAGAAACTGGCTGACCGTCGGATCAATGCCCCGCTTGTCCATGACTTTCTGAAGAACCTTCGGCACCTGCTTGGAGATGATGTTGCCGATGATCAGAATGATGATCGCGCCGATCACATCAAGACCATATTCGGTGGCGATCAGGACGATCTCGTCCGCGACTGTTTCTATATCCATATTACCCTCTTTGCCGCTGAAAACTCATCTGCGGCGTAAAAAAACTGGTTAACCGGCCCCTATACTAGGAAACCGGGGGCGGCTTGAAAAGGAGGAAAAGCAAAGACTTTTCCGGGCACGGCTTGTTAACCAATATTCGCATATTCCCTTGACATTGACGCCATTGGCGCGCATATGTGCGCTGCACAATACCTGTATGGTATTTGCATTCGGTGCCAGCGGCATGACGCTGCTGAAACCAACATCGGGTATATGAACAGTATTTCCACAGCGCTTCGGCGCTGCTGACAGCCGGTCCCTCGCAAGTGCCCCGGCGTTAAGGTCAAGGAGACGCGGTTCTCACCTTATTTGGCCTTAACTGTTGCCCCGCACCAGGCGGCGACATTGTATTTGTTTTGTGAGGACTATTAGAAGAATGACCGAATTTACAGAGCTCAACCTGGTTGGGCCGCTCCTGCGTGCGATCGAAAAACAGGGCTTTTCCGAGCCGACGCAAATCCAGTCCCGGGCGATCCCGGCGCTGATGGACGGTGCCGATCTGATGGGCGTAGCCGAAACCGGCGGCGGCAAGACCGCGGCCTTCGTGCTGCCGCTGCTGCAGCGGCTTCAGCATGAACGGCGCAAGCCGAAACCGAACAAGCCGACCGCCGTCATCCTCGCGCCAACGCGCGAGCTGGCGATGCAGATCGGCCTTTGTATCCGTGTATTCACGCGCGGCATGAAGCTGTTCCACACGGTTGTCTATGGCGGCGCGCCCTATGGCCCGCAGCTGCAGCAGCTCTCGCGCGGGGTCGATATTCTTGTGGCAACGCCCGGCCGCCTGCTCGATCATATGAAGCGGGGCACGGTCCAGCTCGACAATGTGGAAACCATCATTCTCGATGAGGCCGACCGCATGCTCGACATGGGCTTTATCGAGGATGTCACCTTTATTACCGACAAGCTCCCGGAAGAGCATCAGACCGTCATGTTCTCCGCGACCATGAGTCCGGCGATCCGTAAGTTGTCAGAGAAACTGCTGACAAACCCGGAATTTGTCGAGATCGCGCGCAAGACGGCCGTTGCCGAAGGCGTCGATCATTCCGTCCTGATGGTGCGCGGGCATGACAAGAAAGACCTGCTCATGCATCTGCTGGCGGATCAGGAGAAAGAGCGCGTCATCGTTTTCGTGCGCACGAAAGCCACCGCCGATACGCTTGCCAGCGAGATCGAAACGGCGGTCGAGGGCATCAAGGCCTCCGCCATTCATGGCGACCTCAACCAGCGGGCCCGGGAACGGACGCTCCGTTCTTTCAAGAATGGCCGCTTTTCCGTGCTGGTCGCCACCGACGTCGCCGCCCGCGGCATCGATGTGAACGGCATTACCCATGTCATCAACTACGACCTGCCGATGGAAGCAGAAAACTACATCCATCGCGTCGGCCGTACCGGGCGCGCCGGGGCCACCGGCATCGCCATCTCGATTTGTGAACCGCGCGAACGTAATTTGCTTCGGAACATAGAACAGATCATCAAGCAAAAGGTCCGTATAGATGAAGATCACCCCTTCCCCGCTCCTGCGTCCAAGCCAGAACAGAAGAAGCATCGTCCGGGACGAAAGGGACGTCCGGCTCGCACTCAGGATGACAAAAGACCAGCGGCTGATGTTAAACCATTTCGCAAACGTCCGAAGAATACCGTCAGTAAGAATAAAGGTAAGCCGGGATTTAAGTCTCGCAAGTCCGCGAACCCGGCTGCAAATGCGCAGAATAAACGTCCAGATGCTCGCAAGCAGAAATTTAAGCGGGCTGGCTGATTACCCCTTTCAGTAACGGGTATTAAGAACCAGAGGGAGGCCGACGCAAGTCCGCCTCCCTTTTTTATGCGTGGGAAGCGCCGTAATAGAGGCCGACCGTATGGCGGGCCTCCGCAAAGAAGAGCCAGCGCTCGGTCACGATCCCGATTGCCATTGCGATCACCGCAAGAAGCGAGGCGGCAATCAGACCGATGCCGCCGACATAAAGCCCGATGATAATCAGCACGATCGGCAGGATGAAGCCCGCGCCAAGCGCGATCTTCCGAAGCACCGACGCATGCTTGCGCGCGATCCGGAATCCCATTTCCTTCATCAGATAATTGGCCTCCGTATGCGGCGCCTCGAACAGCTTGACGCTGCCGAACTCGCCAAGGCCCGTCGCGCTTTCCGGCGTGGAAATACTTTTGGTGGTGTCGAGAAAACGCCAGTAGGCGATCTTCCAGATCAGGGCCGCCACAAGCGCCACGACCGCCAGCAGCACGATGAGGGTCGCCGCATAACCAAAGGCGGCGAGCAAACCGTTCAGCAGGACCGAGCCGGTCATCAGGGCGAGCAGAAGATAGCCCATCGGCACATAGCCGTTAGCCCAGGCGTGAACCGGTTTCAGGCTGGCATAGATCATGGCCGTGCAATAGACGGTGGCGATACAGGCAAGAATGCCGATCCCCCCGACAAGCGCCATCACCCCCGGCAGGAGATCCGGAAAGAACAAGTGATGCAGCCCGTAAAGCCCGGTCGGCAGGAAGGTGAAAATGGCCATCACCCCTTCGCGGCTGAGCCAGGACGAGCGCCACTGGGTGAGCGCGCGCCAAGCCCGCTCCGGATGACCAAGGTGAAAGGTCGAAGACAGCAGCCCGGCCGTGATCAGGACATAGCTGAGGGCATAACCGGCGAAGGCCAGCCAGAAATCCGCCGGGAACAGGCCGCCAATGGTCGCGGCGATAAGAAGGGCGAGCAGGCCGTATCCGGCGCCCGAGGCGGTGGTGAAAAATATAACGGATTTCGCTGGATGCATTGCTCTTTAACTCACGCGGAAAGAAATCTGTCGACCCAGCGGGCAATCACCCCGGCGGAGCTGTCGGAAACGGGTATCAGTTCCGGGGCCGCCTGTCCCTCCCCGCCCTGCTTTTTCGGACGCGGCGGCAGGTACTTGTTGGTCGGACGGCATTCCTGCTCCGGCATCAGGTCATAACCGCCCCGGCTTGCGACGAGGCGGCTGACGTCCGAGCCCGGATCGCCAAGATCGCCAAAGGAGCGCGCGCCGACCGGACAGGTGGAGACACAGGCCGGAACCCGGCTTTCCTCGGGCAGGTTCGGGTTATAGATCTTGTCCACGCAGAGGGTGCATTTTTTCATCACGCCCGCATCCTCGTCATATTCCCGCGCGCCATAGGGGCAGGCCCAGGAACAGAGCTTGCAGCCGATGCAGTGATCCGCATTGACGAGCACGATGCCGTCCTCCTCCCGCTTGTAGGAGGCGCCGGTCGGGCAGACAGTGACACAAGGCGCATCATCGCAATGCAGACAGCTTTTCGGGAAATTGACCATGCGGCCACCGGTCTCCTCATTCTCCACCTCGAAACTGTGGATGCGGTTGAACCACACGCCGGTTGGATCGGCGCCATAGGGGTCCGTATCGGTCATCGGAGCGGAATGACCGCCGCTGTTCCATTCCTTGCAGTTGACGGCGCAGGCGTGACAGCCGACACAGATATCGAGATCGATAACAAGGCCGAGCTTTTTCTTCGGGGGTTCCTTGGGGAGCGACGTCATTCTTTTTCCTTCTTGTGTCGTTCGGTGGTCTGGTTGCCATGGCCGGGCTTGATGCCGGTGGTCTGCGCCGCATTTTCCGCACGGTTGCCGATCCAGTCTTTCATGGCGACCGGCTCAAGAGAACTTTCCTTGCCCTTCAAGTCCGCTCCATAGCGCAGCATGTCCGGCGGAGCGTCAAGGTCGACGGGGCCTTGCGCATCGTACATCGGCTCCGTTTCGCCGAATTCGGCCACGGCGCATTTCTCGATATTGACGCGAAGGTCGTACCAGGCGGCCTGCCCCGTCACCGGATCGGAGTTGGAATAGCGATAGCCATCCTCACGCGGGGGCAGCAGTTCGGAAATGATATGGTTGAGGAGGAAGCCTTTTGTTGCTTCCGGCGCGTCTTCTTTCAGGTTCCAGGCCCCCTTGCGCTTTCCAATGGCGTTCCAGGTCCAGATGGTGTTGCGGTTGACCCCGCGCATCAGCTTCGCCTGCGCCTTCACCCGGCCATGGGGCGAGTTGATCCACACCCAGTCACCATCGGCGATGTCCTTTTCCCGCGCCATATCCGCATGCAGGAAGATCGGGTTGCGGGCCGTAATCTGGCGGAGCCAGGCGTTCTGACTGCCCCAGCTATGGTACATATGCATCGGCCGTTGCGTCACCGCATGCAGCGGATAACCCGGCCCCTTGTCGATATCCGCATCGGCAAAGGGCGCATACCAGAGCGGCAGCGGATCGAAGAAATCAGCGACGCGCCCGCGCAAGTGATCGGGCGGTTGCCGGCGGCCATGCCCTTCGGCGGCGAGACGGAATTTCTGCATCGTTTCGGAGTAAATTTCCATCACCACCGGTCCCGGCATGGCGAGCCAGCCCATATGGACGGCCTCCTCCAGATAGGATTTGTTGGCGAACTTGTAATAGGACTGCTCGGGCGTGAATTTCTTCTCCCAGAAACAGCCATTCGCGATATAGGCATCGAGCTGCGCCTCATTCGCCGCGCCGCGCCCCTGCCCCGATCCGTCCTCACCGCGCCAGCCGCCCAGCGGGCCGATGTCCGGCGTGCGTTCATGATGGACGATATAGTCGGAATAGCCGCCCGGATAGAGCGCCGATCCATCCTCCGTGACGAAGCCCGGTAGTGACAGCCGCACTCCGAGGTCGAGCATCACATCCTGGAACGGGCGGACATCGCGGCCCGGCGCCAGAATGGGCTGACGAATGGCATCCGCCGCGCCATGGGCGGAGGAAATCGGCCGGTCCAGCAACGAAATGCAATCCCAGCGTTCCAGATAGGTGGTGTCCGGCAGCACCAGATCGGCAAAGGCCACGGTCTCGGAATGATAGGCGTCGGAATAGATGAATTTCGGAATTTTATAGCTGCCGTCCGGCTTCCTGTCCGTCAGATAGCGGATGGTGTCCGGCACATTCATCGAGCTGTTCCAGCCCATATTCGCCATATACATGAACAGAACGTCGATTTCCTGCGGCTCCCCCGCCCAGGCGTTATGGATGACGCTGTGCATGAGCCCGTGGGCCGACAGCGGATATTCCCAGCTATAGGCCTTGTCGATGCGTTTCGGGTTTCCGGCCTCATCAACCAGCAGATCCTCCGGTCCCTTCGGAAAACCGAGCGGCATGCCATCCAAGGGCGTATTCGCCCGCGTCTCCTGCCCCGCAGGGAGCGGTCCGGGCGGACAGGGTTTCGGATAGGGCGGCTTGTGCCGGAACCCGCCCGGCACATCGATGCTGCCGATCAGCATCTGCAGAAGATGAATGGCGCGGCAGGTGTGAAAGCCGTTGGAATGAGCGGAAATGCCGCGCATGGCATGCATGGAGACCGGACGGCCGATCATTTTCTGCTGCGGCCGGCCGGCCCAGTCCGTCCAGGGAATATCGAGGGTGATTTCCTTCTCGAACGCGGCCTCGGCGATCTCGGCGGCGATCCGGCGGATCGTCTTCGCCTCGATCCCGACCCGCGCGGCCACTGTATCCGGATTATATTCCTCGGAAAGATATCGTTCGGCCATCAGTTGAAAGGCCGGAACCGCTCTCTGTCCCGACGGCAGGGTATAGCTGCCGACAAGCACAGGGTCCGCCTTGCGATCGCTGAGCGGCAGCAGTTTTCCATCCGGCGTCGCGACAAGAGAGATCCCCGTCGCGTTGCGGGCAAACAGCCCGTGCTCCGCCTCACCTTCCGCCTGAACCACCAGCCAGGAGGCGTTGGTATAGCGCTTCAAATACTCCCAGTCGATCTTCTCGGCACGCAGCAGCTCGTGAATGATCGCCATCACGAACAGGCCGTCCGTGCCCGGCGTAATGCCGAGCCATTCATCGGCAATGGAGGAATAGCCGCTGCGCACGGGATTGACGGAGACGAATTTGGCATCGCCCCGGGTTTTCAGCTTGCCAAGACCCATCTTGATGGGGTTGGAATCATGATCTTCCGCCACACCGAACATGAGGAAATATTTCGTCAGGTCCCAGTCCGGCTCGCCGAATTCCCAGAACGACCCGCCAATGCTGTAAAGGCCCGCCGCCGCCATATTGACCGAGCAGAAACCGCCATGGGCAGCGAAATTGCGGGTGCCGAACTGCTTGGCCCACCAGCCGGTGAAGCTCTGGGACTGATCGCGGCCGGTGAAAAAGGCAAGTTTGGCGGGATCGTCGCCCCGCACCTCCTGAAGCCAGCCGGTCGCCAGCTCAAGTGCCTCATCCCATTCTATTTCCCTGAATTTTCCCTCGCCCCGCTCACCAACGCGCAGGAGAGGTTTCTTGAGTTTTGCCGGAGAATTCTGCTGCATGATCCCGGCGGATCCCTTGGCGCAGAGGACGCCCCGGTTCACCGGATGATCGGGGTTCCCCTCGATATAACGGACCTTGTTATCTTTCAGATGAACCTTTATCCCGCATCGGCAGGCGCACATATAGCAGGTTGTGAATTTCACTTCGTCGGATACAACGGGCGAAGTGTCCGCGCGTGGATCACGCGCAGCAATGCCGTCTTTCATATGTAATAGCTCCCCAGCTACTTGATCCGGCTTTCACCGGAAGTACTAACGAATATCGTTACCCGATTTCGCGGGGGGATGTCGATAGGGAAATCAAAATATAGTGCAATCAGGAGGATTTAACCGCGAAATATCTCCAGATTCTCGCGGAGCAGTGCCCGACCCTGCTGCACCCTTTTGCGGACATTGTCATTGGAGATTCCGAGTTTGTGCGCGATTGTCTCATACTCTTCCCCCTGCACCAGCCGGAGGACGACCGGACCGCGCAACCGGTCGGGCAGTCCCTCTATCGCCTCGCGCAGACGCAGTCCGAGTTCGGAATTCAGCAGGTTGCCCTCCGGTGTCAGCTGTCGCGTCTCATAGGCGGAGAGATCGATGGTGCTGATTTCCTTGACCTTCTCATAGAGATTTTTCAGCCGCTTGTTGGCCCGGTGCTTGTCGATGCAGATGTTATGCAGCAATCGCGCGAACCAGGCCCGCTCGTTACTGATCTGGGCGGCATGATCTGCATATTTCTCATAGGCGCGGATGGTGGCATCGCTGAAGGCATCTTCGGCATCCGCCGCACTGATATTCATCCAGATCATGCTGAGACGAATTAAATACTCCTTATGGGAGTGCCATGCTTTCCAGAATTCATCGGCGCTTGGCGCCTCTTCCTCCGATGATACAGATTTCACGGGGACATCTTCAGACTCAAGGTCTGTGTCCATGATTTTAAAATTTAAAGGATATACCGGTGAAATTTCCGGAAAAGAAAGACGGCGCTCCGGGCCGAATTTATAGGTTTGAAAATCGGGTTTAGGTTGTGTTTCTTGCCTGAGCGGATTCACGTTATCCCCCTAGTAAATTTTAATTTCAGGAATACAAAACTGGCTAAAAGGGCCGTGCCGTTTGGTTGTGCTGCCCGTCGATGATTTCTATTTGGGCAGCTTTATGCACTTTTAAAGTGTCTTTTTCATTTTTTATATTTTTAATACGGGCGTATGTTTATGATAATACTGACTCAGAATTCCATTAATAAAACAAATATAATTAGTAAATATAAATTCGATATTGCAATATTTTTATAAATATATATTTATTGTTTTATTGTTATTTAAAATATTTAAAAAATGGAATTATAATAATGGCAAATTCACAATCAGATGATCAAATACAAAACTCCGTACTTGCTACAAGCGAGATACTTTTAGGAAGTTCTACTGCAAAATCCATGGCAACCATGTATCTTAATCTTGCCCAGGCGGCCGGCATGGCGTCCCAGAATGCGGTCACCAATCAGCAGCATCTCAATATTCTCGGAGCTGCCGCCGTCGCCGCGGGAACGAGCGGGCTGCTCCGGAACGGATTTGCCGACCAGATTGAAAAGCTGACCCCGACAGAGCGTCTCGACTATCTCCAGAAACTGATGACCCTTGCTACCAATCCGTCTGCTGCTCCGGCCGCAACCGACAGCTCGGACGGCTCAAGCACAGCGTCCACTACCGACAGCAAGACGACGTCGGATAGCACCGACAAACCGGCATCGGACACAAGTACGGAGACAAAATCTTCGGACGACAGCAAGTCCGAGACACCGTCGTCTTCCACAACCCCATAACTGACTTTGACAACTTTAAGTAATCATTCTTCTGGCATATTTTTTTATGGATCAATCTCATGGCAACAACTTCATCCGGGGGCGATGGCGCATCCTCCCCCGCTCCTGCTAAAATCGAGGACTCGGCGACCTTCGCAATGGGCCTCCTCTATCAGTTCGCCGCCCATTCCTCGGGCCTCGCGCTCGAAAATGCGACGGCAAATTCGAACATGATGAACAGCGTCACCAACGCCGGTGCCGCCGCCCTCACCGCCCTCAAGAACGCCGAGGCCGTCTCGATCAGCGCGCAGAAGGCAACGATCGGCGAATCCTACAATGCTCAGACGGCCGCCATTACCCAGGCCCTGAACGCACAGACCCAGGCGGCCACCACCAGCCTGAACGCGGTCACAAGCGCTGGCGGCACCGCGCTCGCCGCGCAGACAAGTCAGGAAATTGCGGGCATCACCGCCGATGCCGTTGCGGCCACCGCAGCCGCCATGAACAAGATCGTCCAGCAGATGGGCGGATAACGACGATCCGCAAGGAGGAGTTCGCTTCGCCTTGCGCCTCTCTCACGCCCTGCTTGCCGATACAGGTCTAGTCCGAGATTTCCCGGTTTTCGACCCCTTCAGCACCTTTAAACTCAAAAAAGATGACACTCTTTTTTCTGTAAATCCGGATATCCAACGCGATGAAGACTGTACGGCCTTATTCGCAGAATTCCGCCAGTTTCACCCCTGCCCCGGCAGGGAGTCGCATACGGGATCATTCCGCTCAGTCTCAAGACGGTTGAGAGTTTTCGCAACGGCCGCAAGAAAATCTCACCGTTGCGTCACATAATCTCACGCCCCGGCGTCTTCTGCATATTGAAAGAGGATTAATTGCCTCTCTCGATCAACGCTGACAGGAATGAAAGAGGATTAGTCCATGGCAAACGACACACCCGTCAATAGCCAAATAACCGATGCCGTTACCCAGTCCAACATGATAGTGATCGGTGGTGCGCCGGCGCAATCCATGGGGACGGTCTATCAGATGATGGCCCAGGCCGTCGGTGTGTCCATGCAGAATGCGGTCGCCAACCAGCACAGCATGAACACCATTGACAACGCCATCGTCAGCCAGGGGGTTGCCATGCTTTACAGCCTGGATACCTCGCTCGATGCGAAGGCATCACAGGAAATCCTGTCCGGAAATGTAAACGCAGAAATAGTCTCCGCGCTTCAGGCTATCATCGTTGAATTGAAGAAAGCGCAAACAGCACAGAAGTCACAAACCTAATTTCATTAACAGGAAAGAGTTCCTGAGACTATTAAAGGAGAATGACCCATGCCAGGGGATACACCAGTCAATGCCCAGATAACCGATTCCGTTACCCAAGCCAATGTCAGCATTCTGGGAGATGCGCCCGCCATTGCCATGGCCAATGCCTATCAGGTTTTTGCCCAGGTCGTCGGCGCGAGCATGCAGAATGCCATTTCGAACCAGCAGGGAGCCAACTCGGTTGACCTCGCGGTGACAACGCAGGGAACGAATGTTCTCTACGCCATGTCAACGGCCACCGATTCCAAGGCAACCTCCGAGATTCTCGGCGGCAACCCGGTTGCGGAAGCCCTCACCTCACTACAGGCCGCCGCGAGAGCATTCTAAGCGGCTTTTACCAAGGACATGAAAGATAAAGGAGTTAGATAATGGCGGATAATACTTGGATGAACAGCCAGATCACCGATTCAGTCACCCAGACAAACGTCAAGGTGCTGGGCGATGCCCCGGCGGAATCAATGGGCATGCTGTACCAGATGCTCGCACAGTCCACAGGTATGTCGATGCAGAATATGGTCGCCAACCAGCAGCATAAGAATTCCATCGATTCTGCTGTGGTTACCGGGGCGGTCAGCCTGCTGTATACCCTGGATGTCGCAGCGGAAGGCAAGTCTACTCAGGAAATCCTGAGCGGCAACCCGGTCGCCGAAACCATGGCGGCGTTGAAAGGCGTCCTGTCGAGCTTTCGCCAGGAGAACCCGAACGCCCCAAAATTCAACACATAACCCCGCTGCCTGAGAACAGCTTTATTCTCACCGGTATATCGAATATTGCGCCTTTGTCGCCCGGGGTGGCAGAAGCGTAGTATTCGACCCGGCGGCCGCATCGATCGCAACAGGATAAGCCCATGACCGCAACCAAGACATCGGAACAGACAAAGTCGGTGAACAGCCAGATCACCGATGCCATCACCCAGACGAATGTGATGAATATCGGCCTTGCGCCGGCCCAATCACTGGGCACCCTTTACCAGACCACGGCGCAGGCCGTGGGCACCTCCATGCAGAATGCAGTGGCAAACCAGCAGAACAACTACAGCCTCAGCCTGGCGTCAACGGCGCAGAACCTGCAATCGCTGCTGGCGCTCTCTTCGGCGACAGCCGGACGCAGCACGGCGGGCGTACTAAACCAATCGCGCTATCCGCTGGCCACCCACCATTTCCACCATAACAGCCATGCGCTGCAACCGGCCGCCCGCCCGACGGCGGCAACGCCGCCCCACGCCCCGCCGCAGACACCGCTGAAGCCTTAGCGTCCCGATAAAATCGTATCACCCGGACAACCCAGAAGGACAACAGGAGAGCGGCAATGCCATCAGAGTCATTTGTAAACAGCCAGATAACGGGCGCCATCGCGCAGACGAATTTAAGCGTCCTGGGGGATGCCCCATCCGAGGCAATGGCCATTCTGTATCAGCAGATGGCCCACTCAGTCGGGCTCGCGCTTCAGAACGTCATCGCGCAACAGCAACATAGCTATTCGATACATAACGCCATTACCATCGCAGCATCCAAGCAGTTGCTGAGTTCCGATCCGGCCGCGGCGGCGAAGGCCTCGCAGGATCTGATCGCCGGCAGCGCCATACCGGAAAATCTCGCCGCCCTCCAGGCGGTGGTCAATGAACTCGGGAAGAAGTAGGACAGCCCTCTCGCTGGCGACGGCAACGGATATGAAACGACAACGGAAAGCTGAGGCATGATGGCACGGTAAAAACATTCAATCGAGGACGTTCAGTCTCATGGAACGCAAAAGTTATACTCAGCAGGAGATCAACATGATCCTTCAGGAACTGGCCGGCGGCCGGACGATGGAAGAGACAGCAAAGGCCCATGATGTTTCCCGGGCGACACTCTACCGCTGGAAAAAACGGGCCGAGCAGAGCGGCGCCCAGGAAATAAGCCGCCTTAAAAAAGTTGACGAGGAAAACCAGCGTCTGAAATCACTCCTCGCCGAAGCCGCCCTCGAAATACAGGCGCTCAAGGAACAGCTGAAGCAGCGCGGCTGACCTCACCAACCGGCGAAGGCGAATAACCCGCCTCCGTCCGCCAATCCCCCATTGATCGGCGACAGGATGACTGTATAAAGGGGTATGTTGCGTAACCCTGTCCAGATTCTCACCTCCGTTTTCGGCTATCCCGCGTTCCGGGGGGACCAGGCCGACATTATCGATCATATCATTGCCAAGCGAGACGCCCTCGTCCTCATGCCGACGGGTGGCGGCAAGTCGCTCTGCTACCAGATCCCGGCGCTCTGCATGGAGGGAACGGCCATCGTCATTTCGCCGTTGATCGCCCTGATGCAGAACCAGGTGGAAGCCCTGCAACAGCTCGGCATCGCGGCGGCGGCGCTTAATTCCGCCCATAGCCTGGAGGAACAGGAAAGGGTCCGGACCGCCTTCCTGAACGGCGAGCTCAAACTCCTCTATATTGCGCCGGAACGGCTGTTTGCGGGCGGTTTTCTTGATCTTGTCTCACGCTCTGAGATTTCTCTCTTCGCGATTGACGAGGCGCATTGTGTCTCGCAATGGGGCCATGATTTCCGCCCCGAGTATCTCCGCCTTGCTGTCCTGCACGAGAAGTTCCCGAATGTGCCGCGCCTCGCCCTTACCGCCACGGCGGATGAGCCGACGGAGAAGGATATCGTCGAGCGGCTTGGCCTTTCTTATGGGGAAATTTATCGCGCCGGATTCGACCGGCCGAATATCTGTTACCGCCTGACAACCAAGACCAATGGCACGGCGCAGCTGCTCGATTTCATCAAGACCGAACATAACGAGGATGCGGGTATTGTCTATTGCATGTCCCGCAAGAAGGTGGAGCAGGTCGCCGCGAAGATTGCCGCGACGGGACGCATTGCGCTCCCTTATCACGCCGGGCTGGAAGCGGAGACACGGCAGGCGACGCAGGCACGCTTCCTGAAGGAGGATGCGGTGATCATCGTCGCGACCATCGCCTTCGGCATGGGGATCGACAAGCCGGATGTGCGCTTCGTCGCCCATCTGGACCTGCCGAAGAATATGGAGAGCTATTATCAGGAGACAGGCCGCGCCGGGCGCGACGGCTTGCCCGCCGATGCCTGGCTTGCCTATGGCCTTCAGGATGTGGCGAAACTCAAGTTCCTGATGCAGAACCCGGACAAGACGCTCGCCCAGCAGCAGCTGGACCGCACGAAGCTCGAATCGCTTTTGCAGTTCTGCGAAAGCGCGCTCTGCCGACGTTACCTGATCCTGAAATATTTCGGGGAGGATCCGCCCGAAACCTGCGGCAACTGCGACAACTGTCTGGAACCGGCCGATCTTTTCGATGCCACGGAAGCGGCGCAGATGGCCCTCTCCTGTATATACAGGAGCGGCGAGATGTTCGGCGCCGGTCATATCATCGATATCCTCTTTGGCGCGGAAACCGAGAAAATCCGCAAATTCGGCCATGACCGCCTCAGCACCTATGGCATGGGCAAGGGGATCAGCCGCCCGGACTGGCAATCGATCTTCCGCCAGCTGCTCGCCCATGGGCTGCTCAATGTCGATATGGAGGGGTATGGCGGCCTGTCGCTGGACGAGAGCTGCCGCCCGGTTCTCAAAGGGGACGTAACGCTGGAGCTGAAAAAGAGCCCGGCGCGGCCGAAGGGCGAGAAGTCGACGGCGAAACCATCCCGCAATTTTTCTAACGCCCATGAGGAGGCACTGTTCAACCTTCTGAAATCCGTCCGCCTTACCCTCGCAAAAGAACAGAATGTCCCGCCCTATGTTATTTTCCATGACCGGACATTGATCGAGATGGCGGCGCTCAAGCCCCAGTCGCTTACGGCCTTCGGGGAATTGCAGGGCGTCGGCCGCAGCAAGCTGGAGAAATACGGCTCGACCTTCCTGAAGGCGATCGAGGACGGCGCGGCCTAATCCCGCTGGTGGCCAGCCACAAATATGACACCTTCACGGGTTGTCATGGAGAATTCCGGCAACATATTCTATTATTCATGCCTGTTTTCCGGAAGTGACGGACGGAGCCCGATGATCAAGCTCGACATAAATGGGACGATGCACGAACTGGAGGTGGAGGAGGATACTCCGCTTCTCTGGGCCCTGCGCGATACCGCGAAGCTGACCGGCACCAAATATGGCTGCGGGATTTCCGCCTGCGGCGCCTGCACCGTTCATGTGGATGGCGAGGCGGTGCGCTCCTGCGGTTATCTCGCCGTGGATGCAGTGGGCGCAAAAATCACGACAATCGAGGGCATGGCAACCGACAAGCTTCATCCGGTGCAGCAGGCATGGATCGACGAGCAGGTGCCGCAATGCGGATATTGCCAGTCCGGCCTGATCATGGCGGTCTCCGCCTTTCTGCGCGATAACCCGAACCCCAGCGATGCCGAGATTGCGGAGAACATCACCAATATTTGCCGCTGCGGCACCTATCCGCGTATCCGAAAAGCCATCCGCCGCGCGATTGAACTGCAAGGCGGGACCCAATGAGCAATTTCACGCTTACGCGGCGCAATTTCATGGTGGCGGGCGCTCTCGTCGGCGGCGGCCTTGCCGTCGGTTGCAGCTTCGATGGCAATCATCGCGACAGCGCTGCCCTTCGCGCCACCACCGATGAAGGCGAAATCGCCCTCAATGCCTGGGTCAAGGTCGATCAGGACGGCAAGGTCACCGTCGCCATTCCCCGCTCGGAAATGGGACAGGGCGTCTATACCGCGCTTGCCATGCTGGTCGCCGAGGAAATGGATGTCTATTTCGCCGATGTCACCGCCGAGCAGTCGCCGGTCGATGATGTCTATGCGAATATCACCCTGATACAGGACTCGCTGCCCTTCAATGACGGCTATCACAAGGGCGAGGATACCGTCGGCGCCTGGGCCATGGAGAAAGTCGGTCGCCTGCTCGGGGTTCAGGTCACCGGCGGCAGCACCTCGGTCCGCGATGCCTGGGCGCCCATGCGGCAGGCCGGGGCGATGGCGAAGGCCATGCTGGTCAGCGCCGCCGCGAAAAGCTGGGGCGTGCCCGCCAGCGAATGCGAGGTCAGGAACGGCATTATCAGCCACCGCGAGGAAGGCCGCGAAGGCAGCTATGGCGAGTTCGTTGCTGCCGCCGCCGAAGAGGCCGTCTCCATCGAGCCGAAGCTGAAGGACGCCAGCGAGTTCAAGCTGATCGGCACGCCGCAAAAGCGCCTTGATATTCCCGCCAAGGTCGACGGCAGCGCCGTTTTCGGTACCGACATCATGCTTGATGGCATGGTCCATGCCGCTGTCCGCCTGGCCCCGACCCTGGATGGAACCCTTGAAAGCCATGATCCCGCCCCGGCGATGGAAATGCCCGGCGTGCTCAAAGTCGTCCCGCTCGAAAATGCCGTCGCTGTTGTCGCCGACAGCTTCTGGCGCGCGAAATCGGCGGTGGAGGCGCTTGATCCCGTCTTTACGGAAGGGCCAGCAAAAGAGTATTCATCTGCCAGCATCATGGCGCGGCTGGAAGAAAAACTGCAAGACGGCGATGCCCGCGACTATGCCGAAGCGGGCGATGTCAAAACCGCGTTTGAGGAATCGCCGCCGACGATCGAGGCGATTTACAAGGTTCCCTATCTCGCCCATGCCTGCATGGAACCGATGAACTGCACGGCCCTGCTGACCGACGAGACGCTGGATATCTGGATGCCCAATCAGGCGCCGACCCTGATGAAATGGTATGCTGGCGATCTCGTGGATATCGATTCCGAGAATATCAGGATCCACACGCCCTATCTCGGCGGGGGTTTCGGGCGGCGGGCCGAAATCGACCTCGCGGTCATGGCGGTCGCCATCGCCAGGGAAATGAAAGGCCGTCCGGTCAAGCTGCAATGGACGCGCGAGGATGACATGCAGCATGACATGTACCGCCCGGCCGCCCTCTCCCGCTTTCGCGGCAGTCTTGATAGCGGCGGCAAGATGGCGGGCTGGGACAACCGGATCGTCAGCCAATCGGTCGGCGGGTCCTTCACTGCCCGTCTCCTGCCCTGGATGACGATGGACAGATCGGACAACACCACCGCCGAGGGTGCGGCGGACCTGCCTTATGAATTTCCGAACCTGCGGGTCGATCATGTGCCGGTGGAACTACTGGTGCCGGTGGGCTTCTGGCGGAGCGTCGGCCATTCCTACAACGCCTTTTTCACCGAATCCTTCATGGATGAGATGGCCCATGCCGCCGGGCAGGACCCGGTCGCCTTCCGCTTTGCCCATCTGACGACACATCCGGATTTTTCCACGGTATTGAAGAAACTGGTGCAGGTGAGCGCCTGGGATGCTCCGCTCGCGGCGGGACGCGGACGCGGCGTGGCCCTGCATGAATCCTATGGCTCGATCGTCGGGCAGGTTGTCGAGGTGACGGTCGGCGCGGACAAGGCCCTCACCGTAGATAAGGTATTCTGCGTGGTGGATTGCGGCACGGTCGTCAATCCCGACACGGTAACGGCGCAGATGGAAGGCGGGATCATCTTCGGCCTGACGGCAGCGCTCTATGGCGAGATTGAGATCGAGAACGGCGTGGTCATTAATGGCAATTTCCCCGATTACGAGATGGTCCGCCTCGCGAACTGTCCGGACATCGAGGTGCATCTCGCGCCGAGCAGACGCCGCATGGGCGGGATCGGCGAGCCCGGTACTCCGCCCATCGCCCCGGCCCTTGCCAACGCCATCTTCGCCGCCACCGGGGAGCGCGTCCGGGAACTGCCCTTGTCCAAAGCCGGATTTACGGCGTAGCGGTGCGCACAAGTTCGGGCTATTCTGTCGCCATCGATCAAGGAGGGCCCGATGATATCATTTGACAAGATCCGTAAAGAAGCGGAACAGGCGGCCGGTGGCGCGGACGAGCTCGCCGCCCGGATGCCCGCGCTTAAAACAGAGGCCGAGCTGCGCGCCATTCCCGCCGCCGAGTATTTTTCCGCCATGAGCTTTCGCATCTTCTCGACCGGGCTGAACCAGACCATGGTCCGGAACAAATGGCCCGCGTTTGAGGAGGCATTTCACGGCTTCGAACCCTCCCGCGTTGCCTTCATGACCGAGGATGACATTGCGGGCCTTATGGAGAATACGGCGATTATCCGCCATCTCGGCAAGATCCACGCCACCCACCATAATGCCCTCGCCCTTGTCGAGATTGCGAAACAACACGGTTCCATCGGCGACTATATCGCCGACTGGCCGGTCGAGAATATCATTGCGCTCTGGGATGAACTCAAGATCCGGTTCAAGCAGCTCGGCGGTAATTCCGGTCCCTATTTCCTCCGGATGATGGGAAAGGACGGCTTTATCCTGACGGCGGATGTGGTCGAGGCACTCAACCGGCTGAAGGTTGCAAGCGGCAAGCTGACCTCAAAGACGGATCGCGCCACCGTGCAGGCGGCCTTCAATGACTGGCACGAAGAAACGGGCCTGCCGCACGCTCATCTCAGCCGCATTCTGTCCATATGGAAAGGGTAACGGCCTATTGATTCTTTTCCCGTCGCGGGGCATAGATAGGGTCCCTTAGAAAAATCAAAAAAGAAGCCGATCATGCCCGGACCCCTTGACGGAATCCTTGTCGTCTCCCTTGAACAGGCGGTTGCCGCCCCCTATCTTTCCTGCCGCCTCGCCGATGCCGGGGCGCGGGTGATCAAGGTCGAGCGGCCCGAAGGCGATTTCGCCCGAAACTATGATACGGTCGTTCATGGGATGAGCGCCTATTTCGTCTGGCTCAACCGGGGAAAGGAGTCAATCCAGCTTGACATAAAAGTCGCTGAAGACCTTGATTTTCTGAAGAAAATTATTTCCGGAGCCGATGTTTTTATCCAGAATCTCGCGCCCGGCACGGCGGCACGCTACGGCCTTGGGAGTGACGCGCTGCAGGCCGAAAATCCGCGCCTGATCACCGTCGATATCTCCGGTTATGGAGAAGAAGGGCCCTATTCGAAAATGAAGGCCTATGACATGCTGGTCCAGAGCGAGACGGGCCTTGCCATGGTCACCGGATCACCGGAAGGACCGGGCCGCGTCGGCGTGTCCGTCTGCGATATCGCCGCCGGGATGCATGGCCTTGTCGGCGTGCTGGAGGCCCTCTATGAACGGGAACGGACGGGCAAGGGGCGCGCCATCAAATCAACGCTCTTTGCCGGCATGGCGGACTGGATGACGGTCCCGCTGCTGCATCAGGAATATGGCGGCAAGGCTCCGGGGCGCGGCGGCCTTTCCCATCCGTCCATCGCACCTTACGAAGCCTATGAGACGAAGGAAGGCGGACCCGTCGTCATCTCGATCCAGAACCAGACCGAATGGCGCAATCTCTGTGAACATGCCCTCAAGAATGCCGCCCTTGCCGATGATCCGCGCTTTTGTACGAACGAACTCAGGGTCAGCAACCGCCCTGCCCTCAATGCGGAAATCGACAAGGTGTTCGGCAGTCTGCCGCGATCCGAGGTGATCGAGCGGCTGCAGGCAGGACGCATCGCCTTCGGCGCGCTCAACAGTGTCGCCGACCTGTCGAAGCATCCGCAGCTTGAACGCAACGTCGTCGACAGCCCTTCGGGCCCGGTCAATCTGCTCGCCTCCCCCATTCATCTGACGGGAGAGGACAAGAAGTACGGAGCCATCCCAGGTCTCGGAGAGCATAACAAGGCGGTCCGGGAGGAGTTTTCCGGCTCGTAAAATGACCACACCCCGAAACCGATATCTGGAGAGGAAATACGGCGCCAGCTATAAATGGATTGCCGTCCTCGCGGTTATTATCGGGCTGCTGTCCAGTATCTTTTCCTCGACCATGGTCAATGTCGCACTGACCAATATCATGGCGGACTACGATATCACGCAGGCGTCGGCACAGTGGATGTCGACGGCCTATTTGAGCGCCTCGACCATCTGCATGCTGTCCTCCGCCTGGCTGATGTATAACTTCGGGGTCCGGCCCGCCTTCATGCTGGCGACCGCCCTCTTCTTCAGCGGCAGCATGCTCGGTCAGTTCGCACCGGAATATGGCCTGCTGGTATTGGCGCGGGTGCTGCAGGGCTCCGGCGCGGGCATTCTGCAGCCGCTGACCATGGCACTTGTCTTTCTGCTGTTTCCGCATGAAAAGCGGGGCACGGCCCTTGGCACCTTCAGCATGGTGATCGTCCTCGGTCCGGCCATCGGCCCGACGCTTGGCGGCATTATCACCGACAGCCTGGACTGGCATTATACCTTTACGGCGGCGCTGCCCCTCTCCTTTATCGGGGGATTTCTGGGCTGGAAATTCCTCCCCGACACCCGCGATGAGAAGTCCTTCAGCCGCTTCAACTATATCAGCTTCCTGCTGATCGCCATTACGGTTGCCAGCTTCCTGAACGGCCTGTCGGAAAGCCAGTTTCACGGCTTCACCGATCCGAAGGTGATTGTCTTCCTCTCTATCGCCCTTACCGGCCTGACCCTCTTTATCCTGAGGGAGCGCAAGAGCCGGGCACCGCTGCTCCGTCTCGATATGTTCCGCAACCTCTATTTCACCTCGACCGTTTTGATTGCCGCGATCGTCAGCGCCGGTATGTTTTCCAGCATCTATATGCTGCCGCTCTATGCGCGAACGGTGTTGGAGGCAAACGCGACAAATGCCGGCCTTATGCTGCTGCCAGGCGGACTGACCCTCGCCCTCATCTCTCCGCTTGCCGGGCGGATGGTGGACAAGATGCCGCCGCACCGCCTGCTGCTGACCGGTGTGCTGCTGTTTATCGGATCCTCCTACGCGATCAGCTATGCGGACCAGTTTAGCAGTTTCTGGTTTGTCGCCGGCTGGCTGATGGTAAGCCGTGGTGCGCTCGGGCTGATCATGCCCTCCAACAACACCCTGTCGCTGTCCTGCATGCGCCCGGAACAGGTGCCACAGGCTTCCGGCGCGCTCAATTTCTGCCGGATGCTGGGCGGCAGTACGGGGGTCAATGTCATCGCCGTGCTGATCACCGCCCGCACGGCCCATTACCAGGCGGACATGATGACGGCGGCACATACGTCGCATTTGAGCAAGGCCGAGACACTGGACGCTCTCGCCCGCACCTTTCAGGACTGCTTCCTGATCGCCTGCCTGTTTTTCTCTCTCGCGCTAATTCCCGTCGGCTATGTGATCTACCGGGAGCATAAAGCAAAAAACCCCGCCACATAGGCGGGGTTTCCCGTGCAGAAGGACGGCCTAGAGATCCTTGAACCCCTTGCCTTCCTTGGCCAGCTTCTCAAGGAGCGGCGCCGGGGTCCATTCGTCCCCATGCTCTTCCCTGAATTTCAGCAGGTCGTTATAGATGTTTTCAAGGCCGATATGATCGGCGTAGCGCATCGGCCCACCGCGATAGATCGGCCAGCCATAACCATAGACCCAGATGACATCGATATCGCTCGCGCGGGTGGCGATGCCCTCTTCGAGGATTTTCGCCGCCTCGTTGATCATCGGATAGATGCAACGCTTGAGGATTTCCTCATCCGACACCTGCCGCCGGTTGATCCCGGCATCGCGGGCCGCCTTGACGATGATATCCTCGACAATCGGGTCCGGCTGCGGCGTGCGGCTGCCCTTTTCATAGTGGTAGTAGCCATCGCCCGTTTTCTGTCCGAACCGGCCAAGCTCGCAGATCGCATCGGCGACCGGGCTGGTGACGCCCCGGCCCTGACGGATACGCCAGCCGACATCGTTACCCGCAAGATCGGACATGGCAAACGGACCCATCGGGAAGCCGAAATCATAGAGCACGCGGTCGACATCCTCGACCTTCGCGCCTTCAAGGATGAGCTGTGCCGCCTGATCGCCGCGCTTGGCGAGCATACGGTTGCCGACGAAGCCGTCGCAGACGCCGACCATGGCCGGCACCTTGCCGATCCGTTTCGCAAGCGCCATGCAGGTGGCCATGACCGTGGCGCTCGTCTTTTTCGTCCGCACTTCCTCCAGCAGGCGCATGACATTCGCTGGGCTGAAGAAATGCAGGCCGATGACATATTCGGGGCGTGAGGTTGCCTCGCCGATCTCATCGATATTGAGGGTCGAGGTGTTCGTCGCCAAAATCGCGCCCTGCTTGCAGATCTTGTCGAGCTTGCCGAAAACCTCTTTCTTGACGTCCATATTCTCGAAAATCGCCTCAATGACGATATCGACGTCCTTAAGGTCCTCAAGATTGGTGCTGCCGGTCAGGAGCGACATGTATTTGTCCATTGCTTCCTGTGTGAGCCGGCCCTTGGAGACGGTGGCGGCATAGTTCGACTTGATGACGCTGATGCCCTTGTCGAGCGCCTCCTGCGTGGTTTCGACAATCGTCACCGGGATACCGGCCTGCAGAAAGTTCATGGCGATGCCGCCGCCCATTGTGCCCGCGCCGACGATGCCCGCCGTGTTGATATCGATCAGCGGGGTGTCTTTCGGCACATCCGGGATCTTGTTGGCGAGCCGTTCGGAGAAGAAGAAATACTGCTGCGCCTTCGCCTGTTCGCCACCCATCAGTTCCATGAACAGCTCGCGCTCCCGCTTGAGGCCGTCCGGGAACGGCAGATCGACCGATGCCTGCACCGCCTTGATGCAGTTTTCCGGCGCCTCGAACCCACGGAACTTGCGGGCATTCTTTTTGCGGAACTCATCAAAGATGGCCGGGTTTTTCTTTGCCTCCGCCAGCTTGTCGTTCTGTTCGCTGATCTTGACGAGCGGACGGCCCTCCGCCGCGACCTTTTTCGCAAAGGCAATCGCCCCCTCGGTCAAATCACCCTCGACGACCTCATCGACAAGCCCGACTTCCAAAGCCTTCTTGGCCCCGATGGGGTTGCCCGAGGTAATCATCTCAAGTGCCATCGGCACGCCGACAACCCGCGGCAGGCGCTGTGTTCCGCCCGCGCCGGGAAGAATGCCGAGCTTGACTTCCGGAAGGCCGACCTTGGCGGTGGGGTTTGCCACCCGGTAATGACAGCCAAGCGCTGTCTCCAGCCCGCCGCCAAGCGCCGTGCCGTGAACGGCGGCGACAACCGGCTTGGTCGAGCTTTCCATGGTGGCGATCACGTCATTGAGCCCCGGTTCCTGCGGTGGCTTGCCGAACTCGGTGATGTCCGCACCGGCGATAAAGGTCCGACCGGCGCAGGCCAGTACAATGGCCGTGACCGAATCATCGGCAACCGCCATTTCAATTCCGCCCTTGATTCCGGCGCGCACCTTCTGGCTCAGGGCATTGACCGGCGGGCTGTCGATGGTGATGACCCCGACCGTTCCCTTCGCCTCGTAGCTGACAAAATCAGTGATGGCAGTCATATTCTTGTTTCCTTCCGTTTGGGTTTCTTTTTCTGACTGTTTACTAGCGTGTCGGATCGTCGGCAACCTGCACCAGCAGTTTCCCGAAATTCTTGCCCTTCAGCAGGCCCATGAAGGCCTCGGGCGCATTCTCGATCCCCTTCACGATATCTTCGCGGTATTTCAGTTTTCCTTCCTTGATCCAGCCGCTGACATCCTTGAGGAAGGCTGGCAGATGGTGGAAATGATAGGAAATGATGAAGCCCTGTATCAGGATACGATGGGTCAGAACCGAGCGCATCAGCGCGGGGAGCATATTCGTGCCCTCGGGCAGTTCCGTCATATTGTACTGCGAGATCAGGCCGCAGACCGGCATGCGGGAATCATCATTCAAAAGCGGCAGGACCGCCTCGAACACCTTGCCGCCGACATTCTCGAAATAGACGTCAACACCATCAGGACAGGCCCGGGCGAGTTCCTCGGGGAATTCCGCGGATTTGTAGTTGAGGCAGGCATCGAAGCCGAGCTCATCGACGACAAAGGCGCATTTATCCGCCGATCCGGCAATCCCGATGGCGCGGCAACCCTTGATCTTGGCGATCTGCCCGACCACGCCGCCAACCGCGCCGGAGGCCGCGGCAACCACCACCGTTTCCCCGGGCTGCGGCTTGCCGATTTCCAGCAGGCCGTAGTAGGCGGTCAGACCCGGCATGCCGAGAACACCGACACCCGTCGAAATGGGCGCCCTTGCAGGGTCAAGCTTCATGGCGCCGGTCCCGTCGGACAGGCAATAGCTCTGCCAGCCGGTCGCGCACATGACATAGTCACCGGGCTTGAACTGGTCGTTATTCGATTCCTCGACCACGCCGACGCCGCCGCCGACCATGGTCTCCCCGACCTCCGCATTGGCGGCATAAGTCTTTTCTGCCCCCATGCGACCCCGCATATACGGGTCGAGAGACATATAGATCACCTTGACGCGAAACTGGCCTTGGCCCGGTGTCGGGACCGGCGTTTCCACCAGCTCGAAATTCTCCGCTGTCGGCTCTCCCACAGGCCGTGATTTAAGCAGTATCCGCTTGTTCATTCCTGACATCGATATCGCCTTTCGTTAATTTGTTATTGTCCGGTTTTACTACGCCGTCCGTTCCGTCACTGCTAAACAGCAACGCCACGAGGTCGGCTCGGTTGGAAAGGACGGCTCCCTGATTGATATATTGTTTGTCCGTTATCTCGTTCTTATCCACCGACAGCGGTTCCGCCAGGATCAGCGCCCGACCCACCCGCCGGCTCGGTGAGGCATTGTCCTGATTATAACGGCTGAGTTTCTCCTGAACAGACTCAATCAGCGGCGGCGCGACAATCCGTTTGCCATCGGAGGACAAAGCCGCCGTCTGTTCGGCATATTTTTTCTGCATGGCCTCGGTCAGCAGGATCAGGATGCCGATTTCGTCCCGGTCATGCCCGGCGATGACCACATCGCGCGCCAGCGGATCGAGGGCGTCGATGAGCGAGAGCCTCAAGGAGCCCGTGCTGACCCAGGTTCCGTTCGCGAGCTTGAAATCCTCGGCGACGCGGCCATCGAAGATCATGCCCTTCTCCGGATGGTCGGGGTCAACCCATTTGACTGCATCGCCGATGCAGTAGAACCCGTCCTCATCGAAATATTGTTCGGTCAGGTCCGGGCGTTTGTAATATCCCGTATGGACATTCGGCCCCTTGATCCGGATTTCGAGCTTTTCTCCGGCGGGCAGTATTTTCACCGTGATTCCCGGTGTCGGGACGCCGATCAGGCCGACACGATCGCTGTTCCAATGGACGGCGGTGCCGGTGCCGGTCGTCTCGGTCGCGCCCCAGCCCGTGCCGAAGGGAATGCGCATGCCGGTATATTTGATCGCGAGATGCTGCATCCGCTCGAACATTTCCTGCGACAGCGCCGCGCCGCCATACTGACAAATCCTGAGATTTTTGAAGAAGGCATGGCCCAGCTCCTCATCCGCCTCCATCTGGTCGGCGAGATAGCTGTAGGCGGCGGGCACGGTGCTGAACCGCGACGGGGAGATGACCTTCAGATTCTCGATCGTCCGGCTGAACAGCCCCGGCGTTGGTTTTCCATCATCCATGAACAATGTACCGCAAACCCTTGCAATCGCGAAGAAATTGACATTACCGCCATAGGTATGATGCCACGGGAGCCAGTCGAGTACCCGGGTCGGATCATTGACCGGGTCCGGGGCTTCGGCGATGAGTTCCAGCGTTTTCTGCGCCGAGCACAGCATCCGCTGGGTGTTGGGCACCGCCTTCGGCATCCCGGTCGAGCCAGAGGTGAACAGGATTTTGGCGAGATGATCGCCGGTCACCGCATTGAAGGCCGCCTCCACCGCCGCGCTGTCCAGATTCTCCAGCAACGCGCCAAACCTTACTCCGCCGTGATCCCGCCCTGTAACGGTAACAATGTCCTTGCCCGTCAGATCGAGGGCATCGAGTGCCGCGCCGTAAACATCGCCATCCTCGGCAAAGATCAGGCCCGGCTCGGTCAATTCCACGGCATATTTGAGTTTCGCAAAGTCATTTCCAACCAGGGAGTATGACGGTGAAAGCTGCGTCACCGTTATGCCCGCCTGCACTGCCCCCATCATCAAGGTTGCATGGGCGAAGCTGTTGGCGGAGAGGATCATGACGGACTTTTCCGGCCCGTAACCTCTTGAAAGTAAATAACTGCTGATCCGGTCGGCCTGCTCTCTCGCCGTGCGATAACTGAGCTCTGGCCAGGTATCGCCCTGGGAGCATTCGACGAGAAACGCACGGTCGGGAAACCGCTCCGCCGCCGCCCGCCAATAGGCGCCTATATTCGCCTCATAATTGCCAAGATCGGTATTGCTTCGGATAATCCAGCTGCCATCGGGATCGCGGCTGGCGGAAATATCCGGCGAGGGCCGGCTAAATGGCCGAAAAGGTATGGTTGAGGACATTTGGGCAACAAGCTCCGGTTATTTTTTTGTTCTATTTATCGCGGCAGACTGCTATTGTAAGGATATTGACAAATAGTTGTCACAATTGCCAGCAGCAGACACGAAAAAAATAAAAATTCTAACAGGTGAAGCGCGCATGGTTGAGTCTCCACAATTAACACTAGCAACCGACCGGGCCAGCAAAAGAAAAGAAGAGAAGCGCAAACGGCTGCTCGCCGCCGCCCGCAAACTCTTTGTAAGCAAGGGATACCACGAAACCCGGCCCCAGGATATCGCCAAGGAAGCCGATGTCGCGCATGGCACGTTTTACAGCCATTACATGGACAAGCGTGAAATTTTCATGGAATTTGCAAGTGCCGCGCAGGAGGATCTGCATTCCTATGTCCAGGCCCGTATTCCGGATGTCGACAGTTTCGAGGAATATATCCGTAACAGCCTGACCGCCATTCAGGAATTCGCCGAACAAAACCCGGGGTTGTTGCGATCGGCACTGGTCGACACCAAGGTTTTCGATCCCACCGATTCCAGCTCGAAAGAACTCCGCAGCCGCTTCGCCGCCGGTTTTATCTCTCGGCTGAAGGACGCCCGCCTCAATGGGGAACTGTATGAGGATATCGACCCGGACCTGATCGGCCATGCCATGATGGGCCTGATCCAGTTCTCCGCGCCGATGGCCTATCGCAAGGGGCAAAGCCGCCAGGAATATGTCGATCACTTGAGCCGCTTCCTGACGCGGGCGCTCGTCAAGTCCCCGAAAACCGTCTGATCAGCCCCACGGACCCTTTGGGGAATTGTCGGACCCGGCGGGACCGTCCGTGTAGGGCGTTGTGCCCTGACGCGCCCTCGGCAGGCCCCTCTCCCGCGTCTTCCTGACACTGCGGCCCTTGCCGGGCATAAGTGATTGGGCCAGCTCTTTCAGCTTCCGAACCCGGTTCGTCGTGGCGGGATGGGTTGAAAACAGGTTATCGGCTCGCTGTCCATGCAGGGGATTGATGATAAACAGGCTGGCGGAGGCCGGGTTCTTCTCTGCGGGCACATTCTCGATCCCGCGGGCGGCTTTATCCAACTTCTGAAGCGCGCTCGCCAGCCAGTCCGGATTACCGCAGATTTCACTGCCGGTATGATCCGCGGAATATTCCCGTGTCCGGCTGATCGCCATCTGCACCAGCATCGCACCGAGGGGCGCGAGGATCATGATCGCCAGCATGCCGATGATCCCGCCCCGGCTATCCCGGTTGCCGCCGAAGAAAAGCGCAAAGTTGGCGAGCATGCTGATCGCACCCGCCAGTGTTGCCGTGACCGTCATGGTCAGGGTATCGCGGTTCCTGATATGCGCGAGTTCATGAGCGATCACACCGGCCAGTTCTTCCTGTGTCAGGATTTTCATCAGACCGCTGGTGACGGCCACCGCCGCATTTTCAGGGTTGCGCCCCGTCGCAAAGGCATTGGGCTGCGGATTATCCATGATGAAGACTTTCGGCATCGGCAACTCGGCCCGCACGGCCAGCTCCGCTACCAGGCGCACGAGAGCGGGCGCCTCATTCTCCGTCACCCGACGCGCGCCATACATCTTGAGCACCATCTTGTCGGAATTCCAGTAGGCGAAACCGTTCATGCCGATAGCAATGACAAGGGCGATAATCATTCCCGTCGTGCCGCCGATCAGAAAGCCAACGGCAAGAAAAAGCGCGGTGATCGCGGCAATCAGTAATCCGGTCTTGAAATTGTTCATGGCGTATTCCTAAACATACCCTCGCAGGCGTGCTTCATATGTATTGGAAAATCGCACCATATCAAGCGCCAGGCAAAAATATGCCCGCCCCGAAATCACCTTGAAATTGCCCATTTTCGGACACAGCCAACCGCCATTTGCCGTTTTACCGGTTAGCTGGTCAATGGCTGGCAACCGGATCGTCGAAGGGAGGCGTGCTGCCCCTTTCCGGTTCTACCCCGATTGGATCGGGGCAGCATTGCTGCCTAAGGCGCCGCGGCAACCTCACCTTCGGCAATCAGCTTGCGAATGGCATCGACGGCATCGGCCCCCTTGGCCCCGTCGGGACCGCCGGCCTGCGCCATGTCGGGACGGCCACCGCCACCCTTGCCACCAAGTGCCTCGGAGCCCGCGCGGACAAGATCGACCGCACTGATGCCGCCGGTCAGGTCATCGGTAACACTGACAACGATAGACGCCTTGCCATCGTTATTGGCGATCAGCACGATCACACCGCTTTTCAACTTCTTCTTGATCTCATCCGCCATCGGTTTCAGGTCTTTGGGCGGCACATCGCTGAGCAACCGGGTCATCAGGGAGATGTTCCCGACCTTCTCCGCCTCTTCCGCCGGACCACTGCCGCCGCTGACCAGTTTTTTACGGGTATCGGCGAGCTCGCGTTCCAGCTTTTTGCGCTCTTCCAGCAGCCCCTGAATACGCGCACCAAGCTCGCTCGGCGCGATTTTCAGGCTCGATGCCGCCTCGGCCAGCAGTTTTTCGCGGGCATTGACATAGTCAAGCGCGGCTTCCCCGGCGACCGCCTCGATCCGGCGGATACCGGCCGCGAGGCCGCCCTCGCTCACGATCTTGAGGAAACCGATATCGCCGGTGCGCGCGACATGGGTACCGCCGCACAGCTCGGTCGAATAATCCCGGCCCGCGCCCTTGCCTTCGTCGAGCCCGCCCATGGAGACAACCCGGACCTCATCGCCGTATTTCTCGCCAAACAGCGCCATGGCCCCGGCCTCAATTGCGGCTTCCGGCGTCGTCAGGTGAACGGCGACATCGGCGTTGATGCGAATCCGGTCGTTGACCATCCGCTCAACGGCGGCAAGTTCCGGCTCGCTCATCGGTTTCTGATGCGAGAAGTCGAAGCGCAGACGGTCTTCCGCCACGAGCGAACCTTTCTGCGTCACATGATCGCCGAGTGTCTGACGCAGCGCCTCATGCAGGAGATGGGTCGCCGAGTGATGCGCCCGGAGCTTCGCCCGCCGCCGCCCATCGACATGGGTCTCCACGACGTCCCCGGTCGAAAGGGAACCCTTCGTGATTTTCCCGATATGGATGACCAGATCCTGTTTCTTCTGGGTGTCGGTCACTTTCATCTCGAACCTGGCAGGCGTTTTCAGGACACCATGATCGCCCTGCTGGCCGCCGCTTTCGCCATAGAAGGAGGTCTGGTTGAGCACAACCATCACCGCATCGCCCTCGGATGCCTTTTCGACTTCCTTGCCGTCCTTGATCACGACCTGTGTCTTGCCCTCAGCCGTTTCCGTCTGGTAGCCAAGGAATTCCGTCGCGCCGAGCTTTTCATGCAGATCGAACCAGAGCTGGTCCGTTGCCGCCTCACCGGACCCGGTCCAGGCGGCGCGGGCCGCCTCCTTCTGCTTTTTCATGGCGGCATCGAACCCGGCCTCGTCCAGCCCCCGGTTCTGGCCGCGCAGGATATCCTTCGTCAGGTCCAGCGGGAAACCGTAGGTGTCATAAAGCTTGAAAGCGACATCGCCGGGAAGCGCCTCGGTGCTGCCGAGTTTTTCCGTCGCATCGCCGAGCAGCTTGAGACCGCGGTCCAGCGTCTGCTTGAACTGGTTCTCCTCGACTTTGAGGGTCTCGGTGATCAGTGATTGCGCCCGGTGCAGTTCGGGGAAGGCATCGCCCATCTCATCGATAAGGGTCGGCACCAGCTTGTAGACCATCGGGTCCTTCGCGCCCAGAATATGCGCATGGCGCATGGCGCGTCGCATGATCCGGCGGAGCACATATCCCCGCCCCTCGTTCGATGGCGTCACCCCGTCTGCGACCAGAAAGGCGGAGGAGCGCAAATGATCGGCGATCACCCGATGGGAAGCCTGAAACTCCCCATCCGGCGCAACGCCGGACACCTCGGCCGAAGCCTCGATAATATGGCGCATCAGGTCGATATCATAATTGGTGTGCACGCCCTGCAGGACAGCCGTCAGCCGTTCCAGCCCCATGCCGGTATCAATGGACGGACGCGGCAGGCTCTCGCGCTTGCCGTCCGCAAACTGCTCGAACTGCATGAAGACGAGGTTCCAGATTTCGATGAAGCGGTCGCCATCCTCATCCGGGCTGCCGGGCGGTCCGCCGGGAATCTCTTCCCCGTGATCATAGAAAATCTCCGAACAGGGACCGCAGGGACCGGTATCGCCCATCGACCAGAAATTATCGGAGGTTGCGATGCGGATAATCTTCTCGTCAGGAAGTCCGGCAATTTTCTTCCAGTGGCCGGCCGCCTCGTCATCATCATGATAGACGGTGACAAGCAGCTTTTCCTTCGGCAGGCCATATTCATTGGTCAGCAAATTCCAGGCGAGCTCGATCGCGCGTTCCTTGAAATAGTCACCGAAGGAGAAATTCCCCAGCATCTCGAAAAAGGTCAGATGGCGCGCGGTATAGCCGACATTCTCAAGGTCGTTATGCTTGCCGCCTGCGCGCACGCATTTCTGCGTCGTCACCGCGCGGTTATAGGGGCGCTTCTCCTGGCCGGTGAATACATTCTTGAACTGCACCATGCCCGCGTTGGTGAACAGCAGGGTCGGATCGTTCCGCGGTACCAGCGGAGAGCTATCCACCTTTTCATGACCATTCCTTGCGAAATAGTCGAGAAAGGTGCTGCGTATTTCTTTTGTCGTACTCATTTTTGCCAATTCCGTTCACCTAAGCCGTAAAATGCGGCATATTCGGCCGCATTGTTGCCGCTTTTTACCGCGCCCGACCTTGCCTGTCCAGTTGGATAGCACTGGCAAAGCGCGGGCGGGCCTGATATTGAATAGATATGCGCTTATATTGACTGAACAATAATAATAACATGGAACCGATACGTGACACTTATTGATAAAGACCCAGCAACTGCAATTGACCTGATCAAGGCCGGATTTGAGGCCGCGGGTTATATCTGCGATCGCCATATCGCCACTTCTATCTATTTATCGCAGAAGCTGGATAAACCAATCCTTGTGGAAGGGCCTCCGGGCGTCGGCAAGACGGAACTCGCCAAGGCGGCTTCCGAGATACTGGAGGCGCCGCTGATCCGGCTACAATGCTATGAGGGGCTCGACGAATCGAAGGCGCTCTATGAGTGGAAATATGGCAAACAGCTTCTCTATACCCAGATCCTGAAGGAAAAACTTGGGGACCTGTTGGAGGATGCGGTCGGGCTGGAGGCTTCAATGGAGAAGCTCCACCAGTTCGGCGACAGCTTCTATTCCGAAAAATTCCTGGAGGCGCGCCCGCTGTTGCAGGCCCTGAAATCCGAGGTCAAAGCCGTCCTGCTGATCGACGAGATCGACAAGTCCGATCATGAGTTCGAAGCATATTTGCTCGAAATCCTCTCGGACTACCAGATTTCCGTACCGGAAATCGGTACGATCAAGGCAAGAACAAAACCGCTTGTCTTCCTCACCAGCAACAATACCCGGGAAATGAGCGATGCGCTGAAGCGCCGTTGCCTGCATCTTTATATCCCCTTCCCCGATGCGTCGCTGGAACGGCGGATTATCCAGACTCGGGTGCCGGACCTTGAGGAGAACCTCCGTAACCAGCTTGTCTCCTTCGTGCAGCAGCTCCGGACGCAGGACCTCAAGAAACTTCCGGCGGTCAGCGAGACCATCGACTGGGCCCGAACGCTGCTCTTGCTCCATGCCGACAAGCTGGAAGTGGACCTCGTACGCAACACGCTCAACATGCTGCTCAAATTCGAGGAAGATATCGACAACATGCACAGCGAAGTGCCAAAATTCATTGCTGTGGCGCAAAAAGAAACCCGCTGATGGATAAGCCGCTCGCCGATTTTGTGGAAATGCTGCGCTATTCGGATGTTCCCGTATCGATTTCCGAAAGCGTCGATGCCGCCGAAACCGTGCGGATTTTCGGCTATGAGGATCGCGGGCTGCTGAAAACGGCATTGGCGCAGGTTATGGCGAAAACGGTGGAGGAGCATGAAAATTTCGATCGCTGTTTCGATGAATTTTTCAGCTACAACATCAACCCGGATCTGGCGCCAGAGGTTGAGGAAGAAGACCCGTCCTCAGACGAGACGCCATCCGGTCCGCCCGAAACCGACCAGGCCAATGATAACGAGGTTGCGCCCGGCCCGGCCTCCGGCGGCGGCGAAGGCGGCGGCGGCATGTCGGGAGAGCAATCGAGCGGACCCGCGACCTCCCTCCTTGAGCTGCTTGAGCAAAACGACCGGACCGAGCTTGCCATGGCGATGACAGCGGCGGCGAATGCCGCCAACCTTCGCAACATCGTCCTGATGACGCAACGCGGCCTCTATACCCGCCGGATCATGGAGGGAATGGGCCTCGATCAGGTCAACAAGGAAATTTCAAAGAGGAACAAGGAGGGCGATACCGAGGGGGCGGAGCGGCTCGAGGAGCGGCTGGAGCTCCTGTTCGATTCGGTCCGCGACATGGTGGAGCGGCAACTTGCCCTCACCAGCAGCGGCAAGGCCAAGCAGTTCCGGCAGGATATCCTAAAAAATGTCCGCCTCTCCAATATCGAGCAGCGCGATTTCAAGCATATGCGCGATCTCGTCCGGCGCATGGCGAAGCGGCTGACGGATATGAACTCCCGGGTGCGCAAGGTCAAGAATCGCGGCCATCTCGATATCCGCAAGACCATGCGCCGCAATGTCGCCTATGACGGAATCCTGTTCGAAACCCACTGGAAGCAAAAGCACAAGGATCGGCCGAAGGTCATCGCGGTCTGTGATGTCTCCGGCTCCGTCGCTGCGGTGGCAAGGTTTCTCCTCCTGTTTCTCTACAGCCTCAATGAAGTACTGCCGAAAGTCCGATCCTTCGCCTTTTCCGGCACCCTTGGCGAGGTTACCGAGCTGTTCGATCGCTATGGCCCGGAGGAGGCTGTGCCCATGGCCATCGATGAATTTGGTGGCCGGTCAACGGACTACGGGCAGGCCATGATCGATCTGAAGGAACTTGTCTTTGACGAGATCGATAACAAGACGACCGTGATTTTCCTGGGAGACGGCCGCTCCAATGGCTCCGATCCGCGGGCTGATATCCTGAAAGAGATCAAACAGCGGGCGAAGCGGGTCATCTGGCTCAACCCGGAGCGGAAATCGATCTGGGGGTCGGGGGATTCGGAAATGCCACGCATCGCCCCCAACTGCACCACCGCCGAGACCTGCAACTCGCTCAACAAGCTCGAACTGATCATCCGCGATCTTCTGAAAAGCTCATGACTATCTTTGCCGATATTTCCCTGCCGCTGCTCATCGGCCTGATTGCGGGAATGGCGGCAACAGGGATTATCGGCGGCATCCTCGCCGGACTGCTGGGCGTTGGCGGCGGGATCGTGATTGTGCCGGTGCTCTACAACATCCTGCCCTTCTTTGGCGTCGATGACGACATCCGTATTCATGTCGCCATCGGCACTTCGCTTGCCGTGATCATCCCGACCTCCATCTCCTCCGCCCGGTCGCATTACAAGAAGGGTTCGATCGATACGGCGCTGCTCAAGAGCTGGGGGCCGGTGATCTTCATCGGCGTCATCATCGGTACGATCGTCGCCAGCTTTTCGGATGCCGGCATGCTCACCCTCGTCTTTGCCGTGCTGGCGCTTGTCGTGGCCGCGAATATGGCGTTTCGCCCGGAAAACAAGTCTCTTTCCGCCGGACTTCCCAAATCGCCCTTCAAGGAGATGCTCGCCCTTTTTATCGGCGGATTTTCGGCGATGATGGGGATTGGCGGCGGCACCTTCACCGTCCCGATCCTCACCCTTTGCAGCTATCCCATCCGCAGGGCCGTCGGCACCGCCGCCGCCGTCGGGCTGATCATCGCCATACCGGGCACCATCGGTTTCCTGATCTCGGGCCTTGAGGTTCAGAACCTGCCGCCCGGCAATATCGGCTATGTCAATATTCTGGGCTTTCTGGTGATCTTTCCCATGGCCACCCTGTTCGCGCCGGTCGGCGCCCGTATCGCCCACAGGATCAACGCGGGGCTTCTCAAGAAGACCTTCGCCTTCTTCCTGTTCGTCACCTCCCTTCGCATGTTCTACAGCCTGTACGGATGATGCCGGACGGTACGCCCGCCATACCGCCCTTTTCCTTACGTGATCTTCAATGGGTGATCACCTCGCCCTTCCTGCTCAAACATCGCGCAGAACCGGAACTTGCCCATCATCCGGAAACCGCCCTGCTTCTGGAGCGGCTGGCGACGGATCCCGCGCCCCTGCTCAGCCACCTTGCCGCGACGCCGCGCCTCAATCTCGGGCGCTATTTCGAGCAGCTGGTGATTTTCTGGCTGAACAATCTTCCCTCAGTCGAGGTCATCGGCAGCAATATCCGGATCTACCGGGACAGGCGCAGCCTCGGCGAGCTTGATCTGGTCTTCACCCAGAACGGCAAGGCCTATCACTGGGAGCTGGCCGTCAAATTCTATCTCAATATCGGGAGCGGGCAGGAAGAGGCCGATTTCGTCGGCCCCATGCAGAAAGACACTCTCGCCCACAAGTTCCACCGGATGTATGACCATCAGCTTGCCCTGCCGGCACGACCTGAGACGCGGGAGAAGCTGGAAGCGCTCGGCATTGGAGAGATTACCTCCCACCCCTGGGTCAAGGGATGCCTGTTCCATCCGCTCGGCGCCACTCAAAGGCTTCTGCCATCGCGGATTGCGGATGACAGCCTGAGCGGAGGCTGGCTGACGATCAGAGAGTTGCAGAGCCCCCGCTTTAAGACGGTCGTTCGCTTCCTGCCGCTGGCGAAGAAACGCTGGATCACACCGGAATTTCACGCGGGCGAAACAATGGAAGGCGGCGCCGACGATCTGGCCAACTATCTCACCCGGCAGTTTGAATCGAGACCGGCGCCGCAACTTGTCGCCCTGAAAAATGGCAACAAAACCGAGCGCTGTTTCATTGTCCCTGAGGGCTGGCCCGAGCTATCCCGGAAAACGGACGATGGTCAGGAAGCGGGCGATTGACTGAAAAGCCTGGTTCAGCCCCGCCGCATCCGTCACCCTGAAATAATGCCCGGCGGTGCTGGCACAGCCTTGCAGGAGAGTGGAGGTCGCCGCCGGGGCGAAATAATCGATGGTATAGAGATGGATGCCGTTGCCTTTCATCCGCGCGCAGGTATCCGCAAGGCGCGTATTCTCCGATATGTCGCTGGCGACGGAACTTGCGAGCAGCAGCGCCACCTTCTCGATTATCGTATCATCATAGGCCGCCGGGATGGTGCTATCGCCGGTCCAGACCCCCTGCCATTGCGGCGATAGCAGCCGTTCCGCCCACAGCATCCCCCGGCCATAGGCGGCATCGCCATTACCGCCAAGACTGCTGAGGGCGCCGAGCAGCGTCGCCCCGTCACCGAGCGGCAAGATCCGCTCCTCCCGGCAGTCCGCCGTTGTTACATTGGTAAAATGCGGAAGGCCGAGAGGCGGTGTCGACATTGAAGACAGGCTGAGGACAAGCGGAAACCGCGCAAGACCCGGCGGCGTATCATTCTCCCCCACCGGTCCGCTCCGCGGGGAGACGCACCATCGATCTTCGGCGAGCAGGCCCATCCATCCCGTGGTTCCCGGAATGACCGGCGGCAGGCTCAGGGGCCAGCTTCCACTCTCGATCCAGTCCGAATGCGGCGCGACATTGACCATGGCATTGCCGAAGGGAACAAAGCCCCATTTCACACCTGCGCCTTGCGGCACCTCCGCCTCCATAGCCGAGATAAAGGCACTCGCGGCGGTCCTGACCTCCGCCAGCCGGCCGGAGTTTTCCATCGCATCGGACGCCTCCAGAACGAGGGCGACCTCCGCCTCCGGCCTTTCCTGACGGGCGGTGATGCGCGCCGAAACCGTGACATCATCCATGAAGTTCAGCGCCCGCAAGAGGGTTGTCGGGACCGTCGCGCTGCTCTCGACCGTCACCTCGCCCGTCTCCAGATCAGGGGTCAGGGTAACGGCGGGAGGCACAGCGGTCGCACTCGCATAGTTGAGCAGGCTGGCGCCCGCGAAATTGGCGCGGACCATATCCACCGCGAGCTGCTCCACCGCCGGGATATCCAGAAAACGCAGGTTCTTTGCGGCGGCGACGGCGGCCATCTCCGTCGCCAGGGCAAGACGTGATTTCGCGGCAAAAAACCGCGAGGCATCGATGGCAAAGGCGATCCCGCCGAGGACAATGAACAATGTCAGCGTAAAAATAAGCAGCGCCGCGCCGTCCTCGGACTGGCTGAAGCGGCGGAGCACGGCGCGGGCCCTCATCAACCCAGGCTGCGGACAGCCGCCTTCCGCCCGACGGCAAGCGCCCGGCCATGCAGCGTGAAACCGGTCACGTTGAGAAAGCTGGAGAGGAAGAAGCCCTCCGCCGGGGTAACGCAGAGATCGACCAGAATGAACTGAAGCGTGGCCCCGTCACCGGGCGCGGGCAAGGCCGGTGACGCCGGGGCGCAGGCAAGCCCGCCATTTGACCGGCTCCGGCTCCAGAGAATAATCGCGCTGCCGTCCTCGGAGAGCTCCAGTGCCGACAAATCAACCCGGATCGCCGCCGGGAACCCGCTTTCACCAATCACGCCCGCCGCTGCCGCCAGAACCGTATCGAAATCCGCCTCGATCAACCCGGATTTAAGCGACAGATCATCCGCCATCAGGGCGGCCACCCGGTCCGTCGTCCGGGTCAGTTGCACAATATGCGCAAGGGTCACACCCGCGAGCAGCAGGAACATGATCGCCGGGACGATCAGCGCCACCTCAACCGCCAGGCTGCCCCGCTGATCCCGGAGAATGCTTTTTTGATTATTTTTCAGCGTGTTATCGGCCATTGTTGATAACCATGATCGACGACTGGACAAGTTCGCCTGTCTCATAGAAGAAATTCGCAAAGGGCGTCGTCAGCGGCACCGCATAGTCAAGACGGATGGCGGTCACCGCTTCGGGCAGGCCGATCAGGGCGCCGCCCGCTGTCTCGCTCACAAACGCCGGAAGGTCGTCATAGGAAAGGACGGACAGGCTGAGCCGGGATGTATCGATCAATCCACCGCCGAGGTTCGAGGACAGCGACGATAACTGCCCCTGAAGCGCTGCTTCCGTCAGCAGGGCGCGTGCCGCCGGAGTTGTTTCATATTTCAGGCTGCCCGCAAGCTCGACGCCGAGCTGATCGACAAGGCCGCGGGCGAGTAGAACCCGGCTGATGTCGATCGCGGCGAAGACAATGGCAAAGACAATCGGCAGCAGGATGGCAAGCTCAACGGCGAGCGAGCCCCGCTCCTCCCGCAATCGCGCGTATGTCTGGAGCGGCAGCGTCACGAGTGGGTTTCCTCCACCATGCGCGGACCGACAAGCAATCGCCGGAGCAGGCTCGTATCCTCCATCCGCCGGACTTGCCGATAGAATCGGAGGTTATTCTCCACCGTCGGATGGTCGAGGTCGAGCCGGGCAATCCGCGCCGCCGACGCCTCATCCCCGGCAAGGCCGTAGGCCATGGCGAGATTCTGGCGGATCACCGCCGTCGATTTCGGGGTGAAGGCAAGCGGCGCGAGGGCCTTGATGGCCGCGTCATATTCCCCCGCCATCAGATAGGAAAGCGCGAGGTTGTTGCGGATGCCCATATCGTCCGGCGCGATCATCAGGGCACGGCTATAATTCTCCCGCGCCTGTTGATGAGCACCGGCCATATCGAGCGCAATGCCGCGCCCGCTCAGCGCCTCTATATTCTCGCCGTCAATCTCGGTGCATTTGGCAAAATACAGATCAGCCGTTTCCGGCCGGTAAAGAGAGAGGTTGGCGCGGCCGAGCCCGAGACAGGGGCGGACATCCTCCGGCGTCAAGGCTTCCAGATTTTCAAAGACGGTGACGGCCTCCTGCGGCGCTCCGGCCTTGAGATAGGTTTCCCCCAACCGATAGAGAACCGGCTCGTCAAAGCGGTTCTTGGTCAGGATTTTCTGATATATATCAATGGCCGCCGGGAAATTACCGGACTCGACCGATATATCCGCGATTTTGAGGGCCCGCTCCCGCGCGGCCTTATCCTCGAACAGGGTTTGCGCATCCAGATCACCCTCCGGCATGGCGCAGCCGGAGAAGATTGCGGCAATCAGGGCCAGAAGCAATAGTCGGCACAGCATATTATCCTCCAATCGTTCGCATCATCAACGCAAAGCCGGGCCCGGCGGAAATGGCCACGACCGGTGGCAAGATAAAAAGAATGAGGGGGACGCTCAGCAGCGCGGGCATCCGGGACGCGTTATTCTCCAGCTCCAGTATGGCCATTTTCCTGTTCTCCATCGCCACCGCCTTCAGCGCCCCGGTGATCGAGGTGCCATAGCGTTCCGCCTGACGCAGCGACAGCACGAGATATTTCAGGCTTTTCGACGCCGTGCGATCGGCAAGATTGGTGAGCGCCATGGATTTATCGGGCAGGATCCGAAGCTCGCTTAAGGTAATCTTCATCTCGGCGGCAACCTCCGGCGCGAAGGGCTCCAACCCCTCGATGGTGCGGACAAGCGCGGTCTCGAGGGTCAGCCCCGCCTCGACACAGAGGATAAGCAGATCGATCATATCGGGCATCGCCCGTTCGATCCGCCTGCGCCGCTGCCGGATGCGAAATTTCAGCAGCATGTTGGGCAAGAAACTCCCGCTGATCCCGGCGGCGAGAACAAGGGCGGCGGTGATCAGAGGTCCGAACTGATCCGCCAATGCCGCATCGAACAGGAGTGCCGCCAGAAACGCCTCCAGGCAGAAACAGAGGATTCGCGCGATATAAAAAGGGCGGCGGTATTTTCCGGGATCATAGCCCGCCCGGATGAGCCGCCGGTTGAGACCCCGGCTTCCGATCAGGCCGGAGAGGACGGACGCCGTTGTCTTGCCCGCGCGCACCTCCGGCTCCTTCTCTTTTTCAAGATCGATCCGGAGTGGCACGTCGCGCTTTCTTGCAGGTACTGGCTTATCCAGCAGAACCCCGCCGAGCCGACGATCGACAAGTTCCGTCTTTTTTGCCCGGACGGCGGCAATGAACAGGAGACCCGCCAGCAGAAAGCAGAGCGCCATCATCGCCAGCAGCACAACCTCCTCCCCTGTATCGATCCGGATGTCCATTATTTCAATGTCCCCAGCAGGCGGGAGATGATGAAAAACCCGAAGAGGATGCTGATGGCGGAATAGATCAGCAGGTTCTGGCCCAGCGGGTCCACGAAAAGGAATTCCAGCTGCGCCCGGTTGGTGATCGACATGATGAGCAGTATTACCCCCGTCACGCCGGTCACGATGCGCGCCGACATGCGCGCTTCCGATGTCAGCGCCCGCGCTTTCAAGGCCTGCGCCCGCCGGTCACGCAGCACCTGCGCCAGATTTTCGAGCACCTCCGCATACTGCCCGCCGGTGCGCCGTTGCAGGATCAGGGTCGTCGCCATGAATTGCAGTTCTTTCACCCCGATAGAGCGAACGGTCGCGTCAAGCGCGGTTTCAAGGTCGATACCGATCGCGAGCTTCTCGGCGAGAATGCGAAAAGTGCTGCCCACCGGGTCCGGCATCTCCCGCGCGATGACCTGAAAATTCTCCTGCAGGGACATGCCGACGCGGGCGCCACGGATAATGATGTCGATAGCCTCCGGCAACTGCTCGACAAACCGCTGCTGGCGGGCCCTGCGCCGGTATATCCGAAAGGAGATCACGGCGGCGGTAAGGAGGACACCGCCGAGAAGGAGGGAACCTGTAATGAGAGGGAAACCAACAAAACCCGCAATCAGAAGCGCGCCAACAAGGCCGGACGCGAGCAGCAGCATGCCGAGGCGCGAGGTAATCTTTTCGCGCCAGTTTCGCGCTGGAATCTCCGCAGTATAGAGCGTCGTCATCTCCGGCAGCGGCGTGAGCGGCACCGGCGTCGCTTCGCGCATCCCCTGCAACCCGGTAAGCCGCGCGGTCAATATCCGGCTCCGCCTGCCGATCTGACGATGGGCAAACAGCAAGAGAATAATCCCGCTCAGCAGGAAAACGGCGAAGGCCGTTAGCGGCAGCCATTCTGAGACGGGCAGCATGTTGAGTTCCGGCATCATGGCAAAAGCACCTCCTGCAGCTCCGGGAGAAGACCGAATTTCGCGACCTTTTCCTCGAAATGCGGACGGGCACCGGTGTAGTGAAAGCCCGCCCCAGTGGCCTGACCGCCACCCTCCCCCGCGCCTCTATAGTCAAACAAGGTCTGACTGGTAATGACATCCCCTTCCAGGGCGACAATTTCCGAGATATTACGGATAAAGCGGCGGCCGTCCGGCCCGCGCTCCACATGGATGACAAGGTCGAGGGCGCTCGCAATCTGCTGCCGCGCACCCCGGCTCTGATAATTGGCGAGACTTGAGAGCATCAGGTTCTCAAGGCGCAGCAAGGCATCGCGCGCACTGTTGGCATGGATGGTGGACATGGACCCGTCATGCCCCGTGTTCATGGCCTGCAACATGTCATAGACTTCCGCGCCGCGAACCTCGCCGATAATGATACGGTCAGGGCGCATGCGCAGGCTGTTGCGAAGCAGATCACGCTGCGAGACTTCGCCGCTCCCCTCGCTGTTGCGCTGGCGTGTCTCGAGGCTGACCACATGCGGGCGCTGCAGGGCGATTTCCGCCGCATCCTCGATGGTGACAATCCGCTCATTCTCATCGATCAGGCCGGAGAGCGCGTTCAGCAGCGTCGTCTTGCCCGACCCGGTCCCGCCGGAGACAAGGATGTTAAGGCGGCAGCGCGCCGCGATCTTGAGGAACCGGTTCATTGCCGGGGAAAAGGCGCGGCCCGCGCACAGCTCATCCAGCCCCATGACGTCTTTCGAGAATTTCCGGATCGAGATGATCGTGCCATAGACGGAGAGCGGCGGCGCAATCACATTGACGCGGCTGCCGTCTTTCAAGCGGGCATCGACCATGGGGTTTGCCTCATCCACCCGACGCCCGACGGAGGCCGCAATCCGCCGCGCAACCTCCAGTACATGATTGTCATCGCGGAACTTGTAGGCCGTCAGTTCCAGACGGCCCGCCCGCTCGACATAGACGGTGTCCGGCCCGTTCACCAGAATATCCGTCACCTCCGGATCGCCAAGCAGGGTCTCGATCGGGCCGATACCGACGATATCGTCGAACAGCTCCCGCGCGATGGCGCCCTGCTCCTTGCCGTTGAGCTGAAGCCTGCCTTCATCGACAATTTTCGAGACAGCCTCGGTAATCCGTAAAGAAAGCTGTTCCGGCGCCATGCTGGAGGCGGCGGTCGGGTCGATCCGGTTATAGAACTGCTGGCGGACCCTTTCGACCAGTTCCGCCGGGACGCGGGCGGTGCGGTCCGTCGCGGTCGGCGCCCCGATGAACGCATCTTCCGTCTCGGCCAGCCCTGCCATCTCACCCATATCGGATTTCCGGCCGAACATCTCAGCCTCCCATCAGGCCGGCGAGCCAGCCATGGCGGCGCTTCGCATCCCCCTGCCCGACCAGCTCCGCGGCCAGCCGCTGATAGGCATCGGTTATCGGCGACTTCCGGCGGGCGACCGGCTCCCCGTTGAGGCTGGCGAGCGCGAGCTTCTTCCTGTCGAAGGGAATGACCAGATCGACCGGATGATCGATAAATTCGGTGATCTTATCGAGCGGCACATCGGCCCGCCCGCCCGGCCGCACCCGGTTGAGAATGACCAGTGTTTTTTGGGCCTCGGCCCCTTTCTCAAGTAATTTGAGAATACGGGCGGCATCGCGCACGGCAGCGAGCGACGGATCCATCACCAGCAACCGGACATCGGCGGCCTGAAGGACCTCCATGGCGACGGCGGGCCGTCCCCGGTCAACATCCTGAATAATGAAGTGGAAGCGATTGCGTAAATGCTGCATCAGGGCGGCAACGGCGGCGGCGTCATAATCCTGATTTGTCTCAAACGCAGCCTCGGAAGCGAGGAGCTTCAGCCTCTCTTCCACCTCCAGCAGGGCGCGGTCGACAAAGACGTTATCGATACGGTCCGGCCCCGTCAGCAGTTCCGCAAGCCCCGAGGACGACTCCATCCCCAATTCAAGGGCCAGCGTCCCGCCGGAGAGATCGAAATCGGCCAACACCACATGGCGGTTATGGATATTGGCAAGCAGCCACCCGGTATTGACCACGGTCGTGGTGGCCCCAACACCCCCGCGCACCCCATGGACGGCGATGGTCTTGCCGGTCCTCTGGTCGGCGCGGCGGGTGGTGCCCTGCCCGCTGGCCCGGGCAACTGCCTTATAAAGGAGGTCGGACGGCACCGGCTTGACCAGATAATCCGTCACCCCGATGTCGATGAGATCGCGATAGAGCCCGACATTATCCCGCGTGCCCAGCACCACCACATTGACCTGCGGCGGGCTGATATCCGCAAGGGCCTGCAACTCCGACAGCGGCAAAGGAGTGTCGGAGATATCGACAATCAATATCTCCGGCATGGCTGTCGTTTCATACGCCTGGATGGCATCTGCAATGGAGCCCCGGACGATACGGGCCTTGCCATAGCCCCATTTGGGGAGCAATTCATTGAGTTGCTTTTCCGTCTCCCGGTCGGCAATGAAGGCGGCGGCGGTCACCGACGGCGCGTCGCTTGCCGGAAAGGTCACGATTTCGGGTGTCTGTCGCTTAGCCATTTTGTCCGTCCCCTATTTCGTGCGCTCTGGAAAGGGTCTCGGCGCAGCGTTCTGCCATGTTGTCACCGCCTTGACATCCGGCCCTGCAAGAGCGGGGGCAAGCGACCGGCCCTGCCGCCAGTCGTCGGGACGCGCGAGGCTGAGCATCCGGTTCCGCTCGACCGCACAACCGAAGCCCGGCGATGTCATGGCGATGTGATCGAGCTTGCGGAAGGAAAGATCGGTGCCGCAATCGGCCAGCCGGTAGTAGTAATAGGTCACCCTGACGGTCAGCGCCGCCGCCGTGGGGCTTTCGGGCGCCGGGTTTATCTCGATATCGCTGGAACGCGCAAGGCCGGATTGTTGCAGCCTCTCCATCAGCAACGCCTCATCCATACGGCTGTTATTCAGGCGAAAATGGGCATATCCTGGCGGATCGCGGACGAGATCATTCAGAAAATCCGAAAAGGAGAGCCCGTCATGCGCCCGGAGGTCGCCATCAGTCCCTTGCGGCGAGAAGGAAATGAGATAGCTTTTACTCTCGGCCCCGTTCTTGCCCTGACTGACCGGCAGCGTCGTGGGGTTTTGCGGCGCGGTGCAGGCGCCAAGCGCGGGAAACGCAAGCAGAAGAAGCACGGCGGCTGTGAATATTTTCATGCTATCCCCCATCCAGCTTAATAAATATACCCAACCGGGCCTTTGAGGGTCAGTCCGCCTTGCCCCGACCCACCCGGAATTTCGGGTGCGAGGGCTGGCCGGGCCAGTGTCCCCTCGGTCATTTTCTCGACAATGCCGGTCGGGCGGTAGCCGTCCGTCGGGGTGGCGAGGGCGACATTCTCGCGCGGCTTCACGATATTGGCCGTGGCGATGATCACCAGCTCGGTCTCCATATTCTGATAGCGGGTGGAGCGGAACAGCGGCCCCAGGATCGCGAGATCGGCGAGCCAGGGCACTTCATTGACAATATTCCGGGTCTGGTTCTGCAACAGTCCGGCAACGGCGAAGCTCTGACCGCTCGCAAGCTCGATGGTCGCCTCCGTCCGGCGCACGGCAATGCCGGGAATCTGGAAATTACTGATGACAACCGAGCCGACCTCGGAAATCTCGCTCACTTCCGGCCGGATATGGATACTGATCCGCTGATCGGAGAGGACCGTCGGCGTGATATCGAGGATGACGCCGAATTTCTTGAACTCGATTGTCACCTGTTCGTCGTTGGCGGACACGGGAATGGGAAACTCCCCGCCCGCAAAAAAACTAGCGGTCTCACCGGAGCGGGATGTCAGATTGGGTTCCGCCAGAACCGTCAGCAGATTTTCCTCCGCCAGGGCGTCAATCACGACGGACGCAGAGCCGCTGCTCCCCTGATATCCCAGAAAGCCGCTGCCCCCGACACGGCTGTTGAAGGAATTTGGAATGAACAGATTACCAACGGTGGTCGGCCAGCGGTTGGTGATCAGCCCGATCGCCAGCGATCCCGGATTCAGCAGCACATCCCAGTTGATCCCGAGATTTTTTGTCGCCTCCCGGTTCATCTCGACAATACGCACACGGATATTCACCTGCGACGGGGCCAGCATCTCCAGGCGGTTGACGATTTCCTCCCCTTCCGAGAGAAACCCTCTTACAACAGAAACGATCTGTTCCGCCTGAACCGGTGTCTGCGCCAGCCCCGAGAGCAGAATACGGCCGGGCGTCGACTGGACTGCCAGCTTATTTCCCGGGAACTGTTCCTTCAGCAGTACCGACAGTGTCTCAAGATCGCGGGTTATCGTGACCGACTGATCGAAGATTGCCCGCCCGTCCGCGCCAAGCGCCATGATATGGGTCCGCCCCGGGGCCTTGCCGAAGATGAACAGGCCGTTGGCGGCAGTCACCTGGACATCGGCGATGGCCGGATTGGTCACCAGAACTTCCGTCACCGGCGTTTTCAGGGGAAAGAGCCGCCCCTGATTGACCTCAAGCGACAGGCTCTCCTGACCCTCCGTCTCCGTCGCCTGACCCCGGGGCGGCGAAAACAGCAGAAGCACGCCCAGCATCAGCACCAGCAGTCCGATTTTTCTGACAGGATGGTTCATGGCGTGCCTTATTGACCTCCGCCTGTGAGGGTGAGGACCTTCGTCTCGCCGCCGCGGAATATCCGGACTTCCCTTGCCGTATTTTGTACAACAGGACGGGGCGATGATTTCAGCTCCGGAAAGAGATCGCTTGCAGAGAAGGCAGCGACATCCGCTGTGCTTCGGGGTGCGTCACCATTAGTTTCCCCGCGCAGGGAAACCTTAAGGCGGCCGATTGTCTCCGCGACCGATACCAGCTCAACATCCGCGGGAGAGAGCGCCAGCGTGAGGGAGCCTGAAGCACCTGTTCCTGTTCCGACAACGCGCACGCTCTCTAGTATGGTTTTGACGACCGTCTCCCCGTCCCCGACACTGCCCGCAGGCGCCTTGTAGGTCAGGATGAGATCAATATGGTCCCCGGCGCGAAGATCGCCGAACTCCCCGGCATTGTCGATGGCCACGGGGCGCGCACGCATCCCTTCCGTCAGCAGCGCCTTCATATACTCGGGGTCCGTCGGCAGAACGAGGCGCGCTTTTTCAAGAAAGGCGCCTTTAGGCAAGTCCCGGGTGAGAACGGCACCCGACCAGTCTGCCAGTTCAGCCTCTCCTTTCAGCAACAGCCTTCCCGCTGGGATATCCTCCGGTACGGGACGCCACATCAGCATGTCTTTTTCCAGAATGTTGCCGTTTTTCACGGGTCGCGTCAGGCTCAGCGCATATTGCTCCGGCGCCTTCGTAGGCGCCAGCAGGGAAACGGGCGGCTGCGCCCCGTCCTCGAAAAGAAACATATTCCCGAGATAGGCGGCGGAACCGAGAAACAGGGCGGACAGGAGAATGAAGATAAAGCTTTTCATGCCTCCCTCCTAACCACCGCTTATGTATGAGGCGTAGAGCGCGGCGGTGCCACCGGTCGCAATCGCGACCCCATAGGGAACCGACGCCGCATCGGCGGGCTCCGGCGAGGCCAGATGTTTCGTTATCGGCGCGAAGGCCCATTCGGAGAGCAGGCGCAGCTGCGGCAACAGCATGACAATCGCGAGACCTCCGCCGGTCAGCGCCGTGACAACCAAGAAAACCGGCCCCATTTCCGGTCCCGCCCAAAGCATGGTGACCGTCGCGAGCTTGACATCGCCCCCGCCGACCTTGCCAAAGCAGAAGCCGATGAACATGACGGCAAACAGTCCCGCCGCCCAAAGCATATGCCCCGCGACATCAAGCGGCTGCGCCGTAAAAAAGGCGAACAGTACAAACAGCAACAGCAGGGCGATGGAGATCCAGTTGCGGATAAGGCGCCGCGTGAGATCGGTCCAGGCCGCCAGCCAGAGCAGGAGTATGGCAAATATCGGATAATATTCTGTCATGAGTTTGGGCCCTCCCGCGCGGACAAATATTCCGCGCGGAAGGTACTGTCCTGAAATGACTTGCTCAGTTCGGCGGCGTTGCGCTGCCGGACCCCGAAAGATCAATGGCATTGAACGCCGTTTGCAGCTTGGTATAGAAAGCGGTTCCGGCAACGCCCACGACTGCCGCCGCGGCGGCGGCCATCAAGGCATATTCAACCGCCGTCACGCCGGTTTCATCATTCCATAAATCCGTCAGTATTTTTCTCATATCATAACCCCCAAAGTTAGACTTGGCTTATAAATTCAGGTAAAGACAACAAGCCAAAATACACTATTAAATTGTTATATACCCCTTCAGGAGGCGAATTCACTGGATCATAAAAAGCAACAAATACGAGATCAGTGGAAAATATATCGCCTCTATATCTGTAACAAAAACCGGATACGCGACTAAAACGAAAACTAATTCTACAAAAAAATCAACAAACTCAATAACTAGTTATTTTTGTTGACTTATTTCCGTCAAGATGTTTTCAACTATAAAATTGATTTATGAAAGAGTCACATTAAATTTTATTTAATTATAGTTAATTCTATGATTTTTTATGGTTAATTCGCCCTAAATTAACTTATATGATTTTTATATTAATTATTTTTCTATCAAAAATTGCTTTTCATTTTAAAAAATTTCCTCGCATTGATAGATTTTACTAAATCGAATCGCTGAATATTCTATTTTCTTCTATTCAACTATTTCGCTAATTATTGAATTATAATATTTTTATGAGAAAAATATCGGATTGCAATTAAATTGGAGAGAAATTCAGTATATTTTTTATTGACGAATCAGAGTGCATTTCTAATCGATCCCGGATATAAAGTTGATCTATAGGACATAACCCCGTATATGCGTGACGACAGACGCGGAGGTGAACCATGAACGAGATCGAAAATGCGAGACGCATCCTGATCTACAGTCACGACTCGTTTGGCCTCGGTCATCTGCGTCGCTGCATGGTCATGGCGAATTCGCTTGTCGAGCAGAACCAGAACCTGTCGGTCCTCATTCTCTCCGGCTCCCCCATCATCGGCAGTTTTGATTTCAAGGCCCGGGTCGACTTCGTCCGTATCCCCGGCATCATCAAGTTGCGCAACGGTGAATATACATCCCTCAGCCTGCATATCGATACCGAGCAGACGCTCGCCATGCGCGCCTCCATTATCCAGCATACGGCCGAGACCTTCGATCCGGACATCTTCATTGTCGACAAGGAGCCCTATGGCCTGAAAGGGGAGGTCACCGGAACGCTAGAAATGCTGAAGGCGGCGGGAACCCATCTTGTCCTCGGACTGCGCGATGTCCTTGATGATCCGTCGCTGCTCGGTCCGGAATGGCAGCGCAAGAACGTCCTGCCCGCCCTTGAGGAGCTCTATGACGATATCTGGATCTTCGGCGTCAAGCAGATATATAACCCCCTCGCCGGCATCGATATCCCCGCGAATGTGAAACGCAAGATCACCTATACAGGCTATCTGCCGCGCTCCGTCTCCGCGGTTTCGGAGCCGGCAATCCTGAGCGAGATGACAGCGCCTTACGTGCTGGTCACCGTCGGCGGCGGCGGCGATGGCGATGTGCTGACCGACTGGGTGCTGCGCGCCTATGAGGGAAACCGTGAGCCGCCGCTGGATGCACTCTTCGTGCTCGGGCCCTTCATGCCGCCGGAAACCCGCGCCAGTTTCCGTGACCGCATTCAGAAACTGCCCCGCGTCCGCGCCGTTACCTTCGATAGCCATCTGGAGAGCCTGATGCAGGAAGCCTCCGCCGTTGTCGCCATGGGCGGCTATAATACCTTCTGCGAGGTTCTCTCCATGAACAAGCGGGCGCTGATCATTCCGCGCACGGTCCCGCGGCTGGAGCAATATATCCGTGCAACCCGCGCCGCCGATGCCGGGCTGATCGGGGCATTGATCGATGATGGCGAACGCGAAAGCGATACCATGCTGACGGCACTCCGTCATCTTGCCCAGCAGAAAAAACCGTCGGAAGTTGTTATTCCCGGCCTTCTCGACGGTCTGACCAACCTCAACCGGCTGGTGAGATTGCGCTTCAGGGAAGTCGACAGGCGGAGAAGAGCTCTCTCCACCACGCGCCGGGCCGCCCTGGACTGACAAAAATCCTCTATTCCAGCTGCAGATATGTCAACTTGCCGGAGGCCAGCCGCACATGATCGAGCGGCGGCAGGCTGTTGTGCTCCATTATCTCCTCGATAATCTTTACATAGGCTTCCCGCCGTTCCGAATATTCGATTAACGTACCAACAAGGTCGGGCCCGGTGACCGGCTGACCCTTTGCCCGCAACGCCGCCCGGCGTTTCCTGAAATCGGCATAGGATGTATGGGAGTTGAGGTTGAGCATATAGGCGCGCACGGAATCGAGCGGCGTCTTGAACGCCTCGATACGGTAATCGCCCTTGTTCTCGCGCTGTTCCTCGGGCTTGATGCCGCCGTCATAGCTCCACTGCCCGAACAGCGCATTGCCCTCTGCCGCGAAGCGTGAGGTACCCCAGCCGCTTTCCTCCACCATCTGCGCCACGATCAGGGAGGGCGGGATCGTGTCCATCCGTTCATTGAACGTCGCCCAGAATTTATCATTCAGACCATCTTCTTCGAGTGCATAGGCCGTGGCCTGCTGCTTCAGCCAGGCGACATCTCTCTCGCTGAGCGATTTGCCTGCGCGATGCTCCTTCTCGAGGCTGCGCAGCCGTTCCTGATCCCGGCTTATGCCATGATTGGCAACGAAAGCCAGCGGGATGGCGAGACGAAAGAAGGTCCGCTTCTTCTCATCCACCGGCATTTCGGGCGCAATTCTCTTGCGCCATTCCTCCGGTATATCAAGGATGACATATGGCGGCACATCCTGCTTGCCCTCCTTCCATTTGCGGATGGAATAGCCTTTCTTCTCGAAATAGCTGGCGAAATCATCGAAGCTCCGGATCTTTATGGTTTCCGTTTCCGCCTGCGCCATCTGCGCCGTCATCAGACCCGCCGCAAGAAGACCTCCCCCCAGTATTTTCAGTATCGACATCCGCATCATGTTCTTCGGTTCCGCTGCCCTGTTTCCCACATAACAAAGTATGCCATGAAAGCAGCATCAGGGGGAACGTTAAAACGGTTGTCTTTGCCGCGACTCTCCCGCGGATTTTCAAATCACCTGCTGGAGAAGGCAAGTTTCCGCCTTTTTACCGATTTTGAATTTACATCCTTCCGACCCGCTTTTTCATCAGAACGACACGGGTCCGTGTTTTTCCCGCTCCTGTCGCCGGTTTGGTCAGTTTCTGCTTGCCACCACTCCAAAGCCGGTGAAATAGTTTAGACCGCATCCGCGCATATCGGTCAGGGAGAAGCCGCCAATGAGCGAAAAATATGACGCCATTATCATCGGCGCCGGGGTCATCGGGGCCTGTATCGCATTTGAACTATCCAAGGCGGGGCGCAAGACGCTCTCGATCGACCGCCTGCCTGCCTCAGGGTATGGTTCGACCGCCGCCTCCTGCGCCATTATCCGCACCTATTATTCCGCGCTGGACACCTGCGCCCTTGCCTATGAGGGCTGGTTCTACTGGAAGAATTGGAGGGATTATGTCGGTGTCGAGGATGAGAAAGGCCTGATCAAGTATCACGATACCGGCGCGCTGATCGTGAAAACACCGCATAACGACTATATGCGGAAAATCTGCAAGCTGATGGACCAGATCGGCTGTCCCTATGAGGATCTGACGCCTGCCCAGATGCGCGAAAAACTGCCGATCATCGATACCCATCAATTCGCCCCGGTAAAACGTCCGGAAGACCCCGCCTTCGGGGAACCGACAGGCGACAGCGTGCCCGGTGGGGTCTTTTTCCCGCGTGGCGGCTATGTCAGTGATCCGCAGCTCGCTGCCCATAATGCCCAACGCGCCGCCGAGGCCCATGGCGCAACCTTCAGGTTCAATGCCGAAGTCACCAAGATCCGTCAGGAAAACGGATATGTAACCGGCGTGACCCTGAAGGACGGCACCGAGATTGACGCCCCCGTCGTCGTCAACGTCGCCGGACCGCATTCCGCGAAGATCAACAAAATGGCGGGTGTGTTGGAGGAGATGAAGATGGATACCCGCGCCCTCCGTCATGAGGTCGCGCATGTCCCCTCGCCCTCCGGGTTCAACTATGAGACGGATGGCATGATCCTCTCCGACAGCGATGCCGGTATCTACTGCCGTCCGGAGCTTGGCAACCATATCCTGATCGGATCGGAAGACCCCAAATGCGACACGCAGGAATGGGTCGATCCCGACAATTTCAACGAGGATTTTACGGAGCAGTGGAACGCGCAGGTTCTTCGTCTTGCGCAGCGCTTTCCCGACATGGGCGTGCCGCGCCAGACCAAGGGCGTTGTCGCGCTCTATGATGTGACCCGCGACTGGGTACCGATCTATGATAAATCGAGCCTGGGCGGATTTTACCTCGCCATCGGCACCAGCGGGAATCAGTTCAAGAACGCGCCGGTCGCCGGGCGGATGATGGAAAAACTGATCCGCGAGAGCGAGGCGGGCCGCGATCATGATGTCGATCCGGTGCATTTCCATCTCGTAAATATCGATTACGATCTGTCGATGGGCACTTTTTCGCGTAACCGGGAGATCAGCCAGGACAGCAGTTTTACCGTGCTTGGATAAAGGGCACGAACGAGAGAAAGGGGAGAGGTTATGAAATCCCATGTCAAGGTCGCCGTGATCGGCGGGGGTGTCGTCGGATGTTCCGTTCTGTATCATCTGGCCAAGCTGGGCTGGACCGATATAGCACTGATCGAACGATCTGAGCTAACCTCCGGTTCCACCTGGCACGCCGCGGGCGGATTTCATACCATCAACTCCGATACCAATATCTCTGCCCTGCAGGGCTACACCATCAAGCTCTATAAGGAACTGGAGGAGCTGTCGGGCCAGTCCTGCGGCCTGCATCATGTCGGCGGCATCACCCTTGCGGGCACGCCGGATCGCATGGATTACCTCAAGTCCGAGCGGGCGAAGCATCGCTATATGGGGCTCGATACCCATATCATCGGACCGGAGGAGATAAAGGAACTCTCGCCCATCACCAATGTCGAGGGCGTGATCGGCGGACTTTATGATCCGCTCGACGGTCATCTCGATCCGTCCGGCACCACCCATGCCTATGCCATGTGCGCCCGCAAGCTCGGCGCGGAGATTTATCTTCGCAACCCGGTACTGGAACTCAACCCGCAGACCGACGGAAGCTGGCAGGTCGTTACAAAGGACGGCACGATCAACGCGGAATATGTGGTCAATGCCGGCGGTCTGTGGGCGCGGGAGCTGGGCGAGATGGTCGGCATCTTCCTCCCCCTCCATCCGATGGAGCATCAGTATCTGGTGACCGAGGATATCCCGGAAATCTATGAATTGGGCCGTGAGCATCCTCATGTCATGGACCCGGAAGGGGAAAGCTATCTCCGTCAGGAAGGGCGCGGCCTCGTCATCGGCTTTTACGAGCAGGATGCCGATCCCTGGGCGGTCAACGGCACACCGCTCGATTTCGGCCATGAGCTGCTGCCCGACAATCTTGACCGCATCAGCGACAGCATGGAGTTCGCCTTCAATCGCTTCCCGGTGCTGGAGAAAGCCGGGATCAAGAATGTGATCAACGGCCCCTTCACCTTCGCGCCGGACGGCAACCCGCTGGTCGGGCCGGTGCCGGGGCTCAGGAACTACTGGTCGGCCTGTGCCGTGATGGCGGGCTTCAGCCAGGGCGGCGGCGTCGGCCTCACCCTCGCCGAATGGATGATCGAGGGCGAACCGACCCGCGATGTCTTCGCGATGGATGTGGCGCGCTACGGCGACTATTGCTCCCGTCCCTATGCGCGCAAGAAAGTGACTGAGAATTATCAGCGACGCTTCAGCATCTCCTACCCCAATGAGGAACTGCCCGCCGCACGGCCCTTCCAGACGACGCCCGCCTATCCGCTCTGGAAAATACAGCGTGCCGTGTTCGGCCAGGCCTACGGGATGGAAGCGGTCAACTACTTCGCACCCGAGGGCGAGCCGCTCCTTGAGACGCCGTCCTTCCGCCGGTCCAACGCCTTTGACGCGGTGGGCGCCGAATGCCGGGCCGTGCGCGAAAAAGTCGGCATCACCGAAATCCACAACTTCGGGAAATACAAAGTGACCGGCCCCAAGGCGGCGGACTGGATCGACTGGATCATGGCAGGGCGCGTGCCGAAGGTCGGCCGCATGAGCCTGAGCCCGATGCTGAGCCCGAAAGGACGGCTGATCGGCGATTTCACCATTGCGCGGCTGGCGGAAGAGGAGTTCCAGCTCACCGCCTCCTTCGGGGCGCAGGGCTATCACCTTCGCTGGTTCTGGGATCATCTGCCCGAGGAAGGCGTCGAGATCGAGAATGTCTCCCTGAAACGCATCGGTTTCCAGATTGCCGGACCAAGGGCGCGCGACCTGCTTGCGAAAGTGACTTACGAAGATGTCTCGACCGAGGCCTTTCCCTTCATGGCCGTGAAGCGCATGGGGGTCGGGCTTTCCGATGCCATCGTCCAGCGAGTGACCTATACCGGCGATCTCGGCTACGAAATCTATGTGCCCGCCGATGAGCAGGTTGCCCTCTATGAGGTCCTCGCCGAGGCGGGAGAGGAATTCGGCCTCACCCCGTTTGGCATGCGGGCCATGATGAGCCTCCGGCTTGAAAAATCATTCGGTTCCTGGATGCGGGAGTTCAAGCCAGACTACACACCGGAGGAAACCGGCCTTGACCGCTTCGTTGCCTATAACAAGCCCGCCGACTTCATCGGCAAGGCCGCTGTGCTGAAGGAAAAGGCGGCGGGCGTGACGCGCAAGCTTTCGACCTTTGTCGTCGATGCACTGGATGCCGATGTCCATGGGGATGAGCCGATCTGGAAAAACGGCAAGGTGATCGGGTTCGTCACTTCCGGCGGCTATGCCCATTATGTCGGAAAATCCGTCGCGCTTGGCTTCACTCCGCCCGAAATGATCGAGGACGGCGGGCAGTTTGAAATCGAGATCTTGGGTGAAATGCGGCCCGCGCGAATGGTGCTGGACCCACTGCTCGATCCGATGGCGGAACGGATGCGGGGATAAGCTGAACCTTTGAAAGGAACTGAGCATGTCGAGACGAAATGAACGGTCCTCCGGGCGGCGATCACGACGCGGAAGCCGCGTCAAGGCCAGCTTCACCCAACTACCAAGACAGAAAGTCATTAATACATTCAAGCCGGTAGAGCTTCTTTCTGAGGACCAGATTGAGGATATTCACAATGCCACCATGGATATCCTGGAGAATATCGGGATCATGGTCCGCCTGCCGCGCGCACGGGAAATACTCAAAAACGCCGGGCAAAAGGTCGATGAGGACAAGCAGATCGTCTATTTCGATCGCGGCTTCGTCATGGAGGCGCTCTCCCATGCCCCGTCCGAATTTGTCCTGCATGCCCCGAACCCGGAGTGCAACCTCGATATCGGCGGGAAGAACCTCGTTTTCTCCATGGTGGCCAGTACGCCGAACGCCACCGATCTCGATGGCGGGCGGCGGACCGGTAACCAGAAAGATTACCGCAATTTCCTGAAGCTGACCCAGAGTCTCAATATCCTCGGAACCAGCGGCGGCTATCCGGTGGAGCCGGTCGATATTCACGCCTCCATCCGGCATCTGGAATGTGGGCGGGATTTTGCGACGCTGACCGAGAAGGTGCCCTACATCTACTCCCTCGGCCGCGACCGCAATCTTGACGGCATCGAGATGGCGCGGATCATGCGCGGCATCAGCCATGAGGAAATGCTGAAGCAGCCGAGCCTCTTTACCATTATCAACTCCAACTCGCCCCTGATGCTGGATCAGCCGATGCTGGAGGGGATTATCGAGATGGCGGCCCATGGGCAGGTGGTTGCCCTCACCCCCTTCACCCTCTCGGGCGCGATGGCACCGGTCACCCTCGCTGGAGCCCTGACCCAGCAGAATGCCGAGGCGCTCGCCGGACTGAGCCTCGCCCAGACGGTTCGCCCCGGCGCGCCGGTCATTTATGGCGGCTTTACCTCCAATGTGGATATGAAGTCGGGCGCACCCGCCTTCGGGACGCCGGAATATGCGAAGGCGACCATCGCCAGCGGCCAACTGATCCGCCGCTATAACCTGCCGTACCGGTCGTCAAACGTGAATGCGTCGAACGCCGCCGATGCGCAGGCCGCCTATGAATCCGAGATGTCGCTCTGGTCGCTCGTCCTCGGCGGGGCCAATTTCGTCAAGCATGCGGCAGGCTGGCTGGAAGGCGGCCTCAGCGCCAGCTTCGAGAAGGTCATCATGGATGTCGAGATGATCCAGATGATGATCGAAATGATGAAACCCATTGATACATCGGAAGAATCCTTAGGGTTAGATGCCATGCGCGAAGCCGGGCACGGCGGCCATTTCTTCGGCACCCAGCATACGCAGGCGCGCTATCAGACCGCTTTTTACGAGCCCATTCTCTCCGACTGGCGGAATTTCGAAAGCTGGACCGAGGCCGGATCGCCCGACGCCCTGAAACGGGCCAATACGATCTACAAGTCGATCCTGGCGGAGTATGAACCGCCCGCCCATGATCCGGCGCGGCTTGAGGAACTGAACGAGTTCATCGACAAGCGCATCGCCGAAGGCGGCGTGAAGACGGATTTCTGACGCCGACACGAAAATATTACCGCCGCCATGTTGTCTCCTGCTAAATTCGGCATAGCTTTAGGGAAAGAGCTTATCCGGAGTGTAACCATGAGACGTTCCCTCGCTTTGCTGACCATCGCCTGTCTTTCCTCCCTCGCCTTTACGACGATAGCCTCCGCCGATCTTGTCAGCGGTCGCTGCCAGAAGGTGATCGAGGATGAAATTGCGGGCCTCACGATCCCCAAGGACCGGATCAAGGATGTGTCGATCCTCAATATCTATGACGGCAATGGCGAAGGGGGCGGCCGCATCGACCATATCGAGGGATGGGTCTCCTTCAGCGACTGCAAGGGCAACCTCGTCATCAGCGTCAGCAATGCCTGCCTGCCGATGGAGACCTACACCACCTATCAATGCCGGGTGCCGGGCGTCGCGAATTACTGATCCTCAGACATCGAAATCGACGATGACATCATCGGTCAGCGGATGCGACTGGCAGGTCAGCACATAGCCCTCCGCCACCTCATCGTCTTCAAGCGCGTAATTGATATCCATCTCGACCTCTCCCTGCAGCACCTTGGCGCGGCAGGTAGAGCAGACCCCGCCCTTGCAGGCGTAGGGAAGGTCAAGCCCTTCCTGCAAGGCCCGATCGAGGATGGAGACGCCGTCCTCCGCCACCTCGATATCCGTCTTGCGCCCTCCGAGAATGATTTTCACATGGCGTTTCGGGCCGCTATCTGCGACCGGCGCGGGCCGGTTACCCGCGGCAATCGCCGCATCGGTGATGAAAAGCTCGAAATGGATATGATCGCTCGTAAGTCCTTTCCTCAGCAGAAAGTCCCGCACATCCATGATCATCTGCTCGGGGCCGCAGAGAAAGGCATCATCCACCGTCGTGATATCGAGCGCCCCGGCGGCAAGTTCCTCGCATTTCGCCGCGCTGATACGGCCATTGAAAATCGCCGCGTCCTGATGTTCCCGGCTCAGGATATGCATCAGGTTGAAACGGTCGGGAAAGATGTTCTTCAGATCCTCAAGCGCTTCCAGGAAAAGAATGCCCGATACCCTCCGGTTCCCGTAGATGAGGGTCACGCGGGAGAAGGGTTCCGTCTTCAGGATCGTCTTGATGATGGAGAGGATCGGCGTGATCCCGCTACCCGCCGCGACGGCGAAGTAATGTTTTCTGTTGTTGGCATCGAGCGGGGTGAAAAAGCGGCCCTGCGGCTCCATCACCTCGATCATCGCGCCGGGTTTGAGGTTCTGGTTTGCATGGCTCGAAAATTTCCCGCCATCGAGCCGCTTGATGGCGACGCGTAATTCCGGATCACCCACCGCGCTGCAAATGGAATAGGAGCGGCGCAACACCTCTCCGTCCAATAATTCTTTCAGCGTCAGATGCTGTCCTTGCGTGAAACGATAGGCATCTTTCAGGGCCTCCGGGACCTCGAAGGAGATTGAGACCGCATCCTTCGTCTCGCGCACCACATCCTTGATTTTCAGGGAATGGAAAACCGTCATGTCACCGTCCTACACGCATTTGAAATAATCGAAGGGTTCCAGGCAGTCCCGACATTTATAAAGCGCCTTGCAGGCGGTCGAGCCGAACTCGCTGACCAGATCGGTATTGGAGGAATCGCATTGCGGACAGGCCACCGCCTCCTGCCCCATAAGCGCGGCCTTGCCCCTGTTTGCGGGCGGCGCGATGCCATAATCCCGGAGCTTTTGCCGCCCCGCCTCGGTGATCCAGTCCGTTGTCCAGGCGGGGGAAATCTCGGTTTCCACATCGAAATCATTCAGGCCGTGCAGCGTCAGCATCGTCGCGATATCTCGCTCGATCACCTCCATCGCCGGACAGCCGCTATAGGTGGGGGTGATCACGATTTTAAGGCGGTCTTCCGCTTCCTCAACCCGGCGGATGATCCCCATATCCCGGACGCTCACCGCCGGTATCTCCGGATCCTTCACCAGATCCAGGATATCAAGAATCTCATCGGCGGCGGGTACGGTCACCATTTTGCATCAGGATAGGCGCGTTGCAAAAACTGCATCTCGGCAAGGATATAGCCCAGATGCTCGGAATGCTTGCCTTCCCGGCTCCCGCGAACGGACCAGCTATCCTTGGGCCGTGCGAGCGTGGCTTCCACCAGCACATCATTCACCGCCGCATCCCACGCGGCGCGCAGGCGGGCAACATCGATGCCGATTCCGGCGACGAGCAAGGCGTCGTCGGTTGCGTCCATCTCGAACATTTCCGGCACGAAGCCCCAGAGTTCGTCAATGGCGGTCTGCATTCTCTCATGGCTTTCCGCTGTGCCATCGCCAAGGCGGAGAATCCAGTCGGTGCTATGACGGCGGTGATAGGCGATTTCCTTCAGGGATTTGGCCGCAATTCCTGCCAGCCTCTCTTCACTGGACGTGCTAAGCGCCTCGAACTGAAGATACTGGAACTGATCGAAAAAGAACTGCCGCGCCATGGTTTTCGCGAAATCGCCGTTCGGCTGTTCCAGCAGCAGAAGATTGCGCCATTCCGCCGTGTCGCGGTGAAAGGCGAGCCGGTCTTCATCGCGCCCCTTCCCCTCCACCTCGCCCGCATAGGTGAGCAGCATTCGCGCCTGACCGATCAGGTCGAGCCCGACATTGGTCAGCGCCAGATCCTCTTCCAGCATCGGGGTATGGCCGGTCCATTCGGCAAGCCGCTGCCCAAGGATCAGGCTGTTATCCCCAAGGCGCAAGAGATAGTCGAAAAGCATGTCCCTGTCGGTCATGACGCCTCACATATGGCCGACTTCGTCGGGCAGGTCATAGAAAGTCGGATGGCGATAGAGCTTGTCGTCGCTCGGCTCGTAGAAGCTGCCCCGGTCCTCCGGGGAGGAGGCGACGATATCTGTCGACTTCACCACCCAGATGCTGACCCCCTCGCCGCGGCGGGTATAGACATCGCGGGCATTGGTCAGCGCCATCTCGGCATCGGAGGCATGCAGGCTGCCGACATGTTTGTGGTCAAGGCCGTTCTTGCTGCGGATAAAAACCTCATAGAGCGGGAGTTCGTCCCGGCTGTCCTGTGTCATCTGACCTCTCCCTTCACGCGGCTTCGGCCTTGCGGGCCGCTTTCTTCGCGGCATAGGCAAGCGCGGCATCGCGCACCCATTTTCCGCCGTCATGCGCATCAATGCGGGCTTTCAGCCGCTCCCGGTTGCAGAGCCCGTTGCCGCTGACGACCGCCTTGAATTCTTCCCAGTCGATCTCGCCGAAGTCATAGGCGCCGCGTTCTTCATTCCATTTCAGCTCATCGTCGGGGATCGTCAGGCCGAGATATTCCGCCTGCGGTACCGTCGCATCGATAAATTTCTGGCGCAGCTCGTCATTGCTCTGTCGCTTGATCTTCCATTTCATCGATTGCGCGGAATTGGCGGAGTTGGAATCATTAGGACCGAACATCATCAGGGTCGGCCACCACCAGCGGTTCAGCGCATCCTGCGCCATCTCCTTCTGTTCCTTTGTCCCTTGCGCCATGGTCATCATGATCTCGTAGCCCTGCCGCTGATGGAAGCTTTCCTCCTTGCAGATGCGGATCATCGCCCGCGCATAGGGACCGTAGGAACAGCGGCAGAGCGCAATCTGGTTGGTAATCGCCGCGCCATCTACCAGCCAGCCGATCGCGCCCACATCCGCCCAGGTCAGCGTCGGGTAATTGAAAATCGTGGAATATTTCGCCTTGCCCGTATGGAGCTGGTCAAACATCTCGTCGCGGGAAATACCGAGGGTTTCGGTGGCGCTGTAAAGATACAGCCCGTGGCCGCCCTCATCCTGGATTTTCGCCATCAGGATGGCTTTGCGCTTCAGGCTCGGCGCCCGGGTCAGCCAGTTGCCTTCCGGCAGCATTCCGACAACTTCCGAATGCGCATGCTGCGACATCTGGCGGATCAGGGTCCGGCGGTATCTGTCCGGCATCCAGTCTTTCGGCTCGATACGCTGTTCCGCATCCACTTTTGCCTGGAACTCCGCGTCCAGCCTGTCGAGATCGTCCGTTCTTGCCTCCATAATCGCACCCTGCTCCCGAGTTGGATCGTGATTTCCTAATATGATACATATTTATAAAATTTACAACATTATTTGTATCAATTCGTATGTCGACTGAGGGCTGGCGAAACCGGCATTCCAATGCTACTTTTCAAAATCAAGAACAATAAAAACAACGACCGGATCGGGATAAAGCTCATGCTGGATACATCAACGAAACAGGACAGATACGCGGCCGTTGCGGCCCTTTACCATGCTTACTTCACAGGACTGCTGCTCACCCTTGCGCTCCGCAAGAGCCATGCGGCGGCCGGTGACCTCTCCTTCCATGTGTTCCGCCGTCAGCATCATGAGAAATTCCTGTCGAGTTTCGAGAAACTCGGCCTTTCGGACCTGCCGGATGCGGTCGCCTGCGCACAATATCATTATCTCTCCAACGGCGTTGGCGGCGTGCCCGTCGAATATATGTATGAGAGCGATGAGAAAGCCTGGGTGCATTTCTGCCATCCCCGCTGGATTTACGACGGCGCCGCCATCTGCGGCGTGCCGCTCGAGGTCAATCACGGCTATCTCAGGGGCTGGTATGCGCAGAACGGGGTGAGCCTCAAAAACCCGCGGCTCGGCTTCGTCTGCACCTCGCAGGATATGGACGGGCAATATGGCATGGCCGGCTATTTCAAGGTCTTCGATCACGACCTCGCACCGGAGGAAAGATTGCAGTTCGCGCCCGGCGAGATTGCCCCGCCCTTCGATCCCTCCGCTGCACCGACGCTGGATACTTCCACCTGGCCGGAGGAACGGCTGCAAAAGGCCAACCGTAATTATTCCATGGAATATGCTAAAAATTCCCTGATCATTCTTGCCGAGATATTCGGACCGATGGACGCCAATGTCTTCGGCGGCATCACCGCGCAACTGATCGGCAAGCAGTTCTATCGCCAGACCGCCGACAGCCTCGGCATTACCGGAGACGGCATAGAAGCCTTCGCCCGCTATCTCGCCGGGATGATCGATGGTCATGACGACGAAGTGGAGATGGAGAAAAGCGGCAATGTCTATCTTATCCGCCAGAAAGGGTGGCGGCTGATGCGCGGCGCCGGCCCGCACCCGACTTCAGTCTTCGAGACCTGGAATCAGCTCTGGCAGGGCGCTCTTGCCGTGCATAACCGCTTTCTCGTACTGGAAGTTTTACTACGGCAGGACTATGGCGACGACTGTTTTGAATGGCGCATCCGGCAGAGGAAATCCGCATGAAAATTATCATCACGGGCGGCGCGGGCTTTATCGGCAAACGGCTTGCGAAGGCCCTGCTCGCGCGCGGGTATGCGGTCGGCGCGGATGGGAAAAAGGCGGAGATATCAGAACTCGTCCTTTTCGATATCGCGCCGGATATTGATATCTTTGATGACCGCCTCCGCTATGTCTCCGGCGACATTTCCGATGCTGCCACGGTCGCACAGCTGATCGATGAGCAAACGGCGAGCATTTTTCATCTCGCTGCCGTGGTGAGCGCCCATGCGGAAGCGGATTTCGATCTCGGCTACCGCATCAATCTCGACGGCACCCGCCATGTGCTGGAGGCGGCGCGCGCCCTGTCCCATGCACCGAAACTTCTGTTCACGAGCTCGATCGCGACCTATGGCGGAACACTCCCCGATGTGGTGACGGACGAGACGGCGCAAGTCCCGCAAACCTCCTACGGGACGGCGAAAGTCATGGGGGAATTGCTGGTCCAGGACTACAGCCGCAAAGGCTTTATCGACGGGCGCTCACTCCGCCTGCCGACGATTTCCGTGCGCACCGGCCTTCCCAACAAGGCTGCCTCGACCTGGGCGAGTTCCATCATCCGCGAACCGCTCTGCGGCCGCGATGCAATCTGCCCTGTGAGCGAGGCAACGCCCATGGCCTGCATGTCGCCCGCGAAGATCATCGCGGCTCTGATCCATGCCCATGACCTCCCGGCGGACGCCTTTGGCATGAGCCGGTCGCTGCTGTTGACGGGCATTTCCGTCAGCGCCGGGGAAATGGCGGCGGCGGTGGAGCGGCAGCGGGGCAACCGGAGCATCGGAAAAATTCTTTGGGAAGCCGATCCGGCCATTCAGAAGATCGTCAATGGTTGGCCGAAGGCAACCCGCTCCGCCCGCGCCGATGCCCTCGGTTTTGCGAAAGACGAAAGCCTCGATGAGATGGTGCTCGGCTTTATCCGGGACGACCTTGATACCCAGCTCAGGCTTTATGATGCGGACGCATAAAGCCCGGCCAGCCCCTCTTTCGAGGCAGCGCAGACGCCGCGTTCGGTGATTAGCCCCGTTACAAGCCGCGCCGGGGTCACATCGAAGGCATAGTTGGCGGAGGGGCTGTCTTCGGGCAGGATGCGCACCTCGCCCACCTCACCGCTCCGGTCCAGCCCCTGAATATAATCGACCTCATGGCTGTCGCGAATTTCAATCGGGATATCCTTCACGCCATCGTCGATTTCCCAGTCGATGGTCGGCCCGGGCAGCGCGACATAAAACGGCACATCGTTATCCTTCGCCGCGAGCGCCTTCAGGTACGTGCCGATCTTGTTGCAGACATCCCCCGATGCCGTCGTCCGGTCCGTGCCCGTGATACAGAGATCGACAAGACCGTGCTGCATCAGATGCCCGCCGGCATTATCGACGACAAGAGTATGCGGCACGCCATGCTTGCCAAGTTCCCAGCAAGTGAGATGGGCGCCCTGATTGCGGGGCCGCGTCTCATCGACCCAGACATGCACCGGGATGCCCGCATCATGCGCCTTGTAGATGGGCGAGAGCGCCGTGCCCCAATCCACCGTCGCCAGCCAGCCCGCATTGCAATGGGTGAGGATATTGAGTTTTCCCTCCTGTCCCTTCGCTCTCCAGACCTGCCGGAAAACCTCCAGTCCGTGATCGCCGATGGCGCCGTTGATCGCGACATCCTCATCGCAAATCTGCGCCGCCTTCTCGTAGGCCGCGGACACGCGCTCGCCCTCCGGCAACGGGAGGAGCAGCTCCTGCATGGCGCGGATGGCCCACCGCAGGTTGACCGCCGTCGGCCGGGTCGCGATCAATGTCTCGCACATATTCCGCAGGGCGCTGTCGCTGGCATCCGTCCTGAGACCGAGACAGACGCCATAGGCCGCCGTCGCCCCGATCAGCGGCGCACCGCGCACCAGCATCGCCTTAATCGCATGGGCCGCCTGATCCAGCGTTTCAAGTTTCACCACGCGGAATTCATGGGGTAGCCGCGTCTGATCGATAATATCAACAGACCATCCATCCTCCGCCAGCCAGATGCTGCGATAGGGCTTTCCATCCACTTTCATGCGCCTCTCCTGCGTTTCAGAAACGGCCTCACTTTATCGGGAAATATCTTGCGTCAACAGCCCTAAATCTGCAAACTCGCCCCTGATTAAAATACTAACCGAGGATGTGAAATATGGAAGTCAAAGCCGCTGTTGCCCACAAGGCCGGAGCCCCGCTCACGATCGAAACAGTCACACTGGATGGTCCGCGCGAGGGCGAGGTTCTCGTCGAGATCAAGGCCAGCGGCCTGTGCCATACAGACGCTTTCACCCTCTCGGGGGAGGATCCGGAGGGGATTTTCCCGGCCATTCTCGGTCATGAGGGCGCAGGCATCGTCGTCGATGTGGGACCGGGCGTCACCTCCCTCAAAAAGGGCGATCATGTCATTCCGCTCTACACCCCGGAATGCCGCCAGTGCGACTATTGCACGAGCGGCAAGACCAACCTCTGTCAGGCGATCCGGGTGACCCAGGGTCAGGGCCTGATGCCGGACGGGTCCAGCCGCTTCAAGATCAACGGCGAGAAAGTCTTCCATTACATGGGCTGCTCCACCTTCGCGAACTATACGGTCGTGCCGGAAATCGCGCTTGCCAAAATCCGCGAGGATGCGCCGTTCGACAAGGTCTGCTATATCGGCTGCGGCGTCACCACCGGTATCGGCGCGGTCATCAATACGGCGAAAGTCAAGCCCGGCGATAATGTCGTCGTCTTCGGCCTTGGCGGCATCGGCCTCAACGTCATTCAGGGAGCAAAGCTCGCAGGTGCCGACATGATCGTCGGCGTCGATCTCAATCCGGCCCGCAAGGCGCTCGGCGAAAAATTCGGCATGACCCATTTCGTCAACCCTAAGGAAGTCGAGGGGGACATCGTTCCCTATCTGGTCGACCTCACCAAGGGCGGTGCGGATTACTCCTTTGAATGCATCGGCAATGTGAATGTGATGCGTCAGGCGCTTGAATGCTGCCACAAGGGCTGGGGCGAGAGCATCATCATCGGTGTTGCGGGCGCGGGTCAGGAAATCTCCACCCGGCCGTTCCAGCTGGTCACGGGGCGCGTCTGGAAAGGCACAGCCTTCGGCGGCGCGAAAGGCCGTACGGATGTTCCGAAAATCGTTGACTGGTATATGGACGGCAAAATCAATATCGACGACCTGATCACCCATGTCATGCCGATCGAGAAGATCAATGACGGTTTCGATCTGATGCATGAAGGCAAATCCATCCGCAGCGTCGTCACATTCTGAGCGAGATTATGAACATTATTTCCGAACAGGCCTGCTTCGACGGGACACAGGGCTTCTATAAGCATATTTCCAGCGAGACCGGATCGGAGATGCGGTTCGCAGTATACCAGCCGCCGCAGACGAAAGCGGGCAAGGTGCCCGTGCTTTATTACCTTGCGGGCCTCACCTGCACCGAGGAAACGGCGACGATCAAGGCGGGCGCGCAGAAATACGCGGTGGAGCACGGGCTCATGCTCGTCATGCCGGACACCAGCCCGCGCGATGTCGGCCTGCCCGGAGAGGATGAAGACTGGGATTTCGGCACTGGCGCCGGGTTTTACCTCGATGCGGTGAAGGAGCCCTGGGCCGGAAGCTACCGGATGTACAGCTATGTGACCGATGAGTTGCGACTGCTGATCGACGGGGAATTCAATGTCGATGTCCACCGGGTCGGCATTTTCGGGCATTCCATGGGCGGTCACGGGGCGCTGACCATTGCGCTTAAAAACCCGGAAATCTACAAATCCGTTTCCGCCTTTGCGCCGATTTCCTCCCCCATGCAATGCCCCTGGGGAGAGAAAGCGTTTCTGGGGTATCTCGGGACCGACAAGGCCAGCTGGACGGAATATGACGCGACAGAGCTTGTCAAACATGGCAAGCGCACGTCCCATATCCTGATCGATCAGGGCCGCGCCGATCAGTTTCTGAGCGAACAGCTAAAGCCGGAAATCTTCGAGAGCGTCTGCAAGGAAGAAGGGCAGCCCCTCACCCTCCGGATGCAGGATGGCTATGATCACAGCTATTATTTCATCCAGACCTTCATGGAAGATCATATCCGCCACCATGCCGCCATTCTGGCAGAAGGCTAAGCGACTTCGGCCAGATGCTTGCGGACTTCGGCGTTGAAGATGTCCGGCTTGTCCATGGCAAGCTGATGGGCGGCGTTATCGACGACGACCAGCCGTGAGCCTTCAATCTGCCGGTGGATGAGTTCCGATGAGCTGAGCGGTGTGCCCATATCCTCCCGTCCGACAATGACGAGGGTTTTATTCTTGATCGCCGGAATGCGGTCCTTGAGGTCGATACCGGCAATCGCGTGGCAACAGCCGATATATCCCTCAACGGAGGTGTCAACGATCATCTTGCGGACCCGCGCGTCAAGCTCGGGCCGGTTATCGAGGGAGCCCTCAACGAACCAGCGGGACATGGTCGGCTCGACCGTCGCCGCCAGACCCTGCTCCGCCGCGAGGCGGATGCGTTCCGGCCAGAGCGCCGCCGCCCCGTCGGGCAATGCACAGAGGGAGCTGGAAATCACCAGCCTGTCGACCCGATCCGGATAGCGCAACGCAAATTCCTGCGCGATCATACCGCCGATGGAGAGGCCGACGAAATGGCTTTTCGTCACGCCATAGACATTCTGGATCGACGCCACATCGGCCGCCAGCATGCCGAAATCATAGGGTCCGGGAGTGGGCGCGCTCTTGCCATGGCCGCGCAAGGAATAGCGAAGCACGCGATGATCTTTCTTGAGGTCTTCGGCCAGTTCGTCCCAGGCGGTGAGATCGCAGCAGAGCGAATGGCTCATCGTGACGACAGGCGCGTCCTCCGGCCCTTCAAAGCTGGTTTCAAACTCTATTCCATTTGCAGTGATTGTCATGATCTCTCCCTTTTTATTTTTGACGGGCGGGATCATTATGCGGGAAGCAGCACCTTGTTGACAAGCTGCGCGCCGCGGCTCGCCATGAAATAAAGCCCCATATAATGGGTCACGTCCTGTGGATGGGCGGCGGTGGCGCCATAGCCGATCTCCTCGGCAACGCTCCGCGGTAGATCATAGGTCGAGCAACCCTTGTCATAGACATGGATATCCTTCAATCCCGGCATCATGTCGTGATTGCGGGCGCTCAAGGAGGTCAGGACGAAATCCATCACACAGATATCGGTGCAGATACCGACAACCAGAAGGTCGGTGATCCCGTTCGCCTTAACCCAGTCGGCCACGGCATTGCTGCCATCGGCGCGCGTGGCCCCGATAAAGCCATTGATGCAGTCCTTGCGGACAAGCGTCGTATTGGCATCCTGTTCCAGCCATTTAAGCTCCGGCACCAACTCCTCCTCGCCTGTGCCCGCCTCGCAATGCGGCGGATAGGGCGGTTCGGGCTTGCCGGGGATATGGGTATCCTGAAAGGCGAGGATCGGCCAGCCTTGCGCGGTAAAATGCCGGGCGAGAATAACCGTTTCCGATACCATCGTTGAAACCTGTTCATTGGGCGCGGGCGGCGCGAGCGCACCCGCCCCGACGGTGGCAAACCCGTTGACCTCATCGACGATCACGAGACCGGCCCGGCGGTCTGCTGCCGCCGGGTCGAAATCGGTAAAGGCAAGCGGCATGGCCGCTTCCAGATCAACTGTGAGATCACGGGTTGTCATGTTAACTCCTTACTTAGGCACATTGCGGCGCAGGTTCAATAATACCGAGTTCCTTTGCCACATTCAGGGTGCCGTTTTCAGTCTTGGCGATATACATGTTCATCGCAGTGTGATGGTCGTCCTTGGTGATCGAGGCCGCGCCGGTCGGAATCTCGAAGGACAGACCTTCCATGCCGTCGATCAGGGCTTCTCTATCGACCTTGCCGGCTTTTTCGAGCCCGCCCTTGAGCGCGATCAGCGAGTTGTAATGGGTCATGACATAGAAGGAAACGACCGCATCCTCGCCCGCGTTCTTGCGGATTTTCGAAACAAACTCCTGAACACCCGGCTCCGGTGAGCTGGCAACGAACGATACGCCCGCATACATCCCCTCGCCCTTGCCCGGACCGAAGGCCCCGAGATAGGTTTCCGCAAAGCCGAGGAAGGCAATCTTCACCGTCTTGGTCAGGCCGAACTCCTCCGCCTGCTTGATAAAGGTGATGCCGTCTGCGCCGGGCAGCGCGAACAACAGGATCTGGGCGCCGGAATCGGCAATTTTACGAATGATGGAGGAGAAATCCTTGACGCCGAACGGGGTATATTCCTCGCCGACCGTGGAGCCGCCAATCTCGTTGATAATGTTCTTTGCGGTCTTGAACATGTTGCGCGGCCAGACATAGTCGGCGCCGAACATGTAATAGCTGTCGCCGATCCCTTCATCTTTGAGGTAAGGGATAAGCGGCGCCGTATCCTGGTTCGGCACGGTGTTGAAGGAGAAAAGATAGCGGTTGCAGATCCCGCCTTCATAGTTGGTCGCGTATAGAAGCGGCGTCTTGCCCCGCTCCATCGTCGCGGCCATGGCATCGCGACCGGCGGATGTAATGGGTCCGGAAATCGCCAGCACCTCGTCGCGCTCGATCAGCTTTTTTGCCCGCTCGACCGATGTTTTGGGATCGGTCTTGTTGTCTTCATACAGGATTTCGACCTGATGGCCGAGAATGCCGCCACCCGCATTGATCTCGGACACGGCAAGGTCGAGACCCATTTTCGCCTGATTGCCGAACAGCTCAAGGCCGCCGGAGAATGGCTGGACCGCGCCAATTTTGATGGTTTTATCCGCGGCAATGGCTGGCATGCCAAAGGCGGAAACGGCCGCAGTGGCCCCAACGGCACCCACAAATTGTCGTCTGGAAATATCGATCATCACGTTATCCTCTATATCAATTAAGCTGTCAATGTCCTGCCGAACAAAACAGTTGTTTGGCGAAATCTTTCGTGCATGGTTATGCCAGCAACCGTAGAAGAATCAATTAATTACCGCTATAGTTTAGAAAAATGGGCATATTTTGACGTTTTCGCCCGAATATTCGACGGTACACATATTAATTATAAGTTTATCGCAAACATTATTCATAGGTATGCATACAAAAATTGCCTGAATCACCGGATAAAGCAACCATGTCGCTTCTTCAGCTTTTAGATTTGACGAAAAACTTTGACGGCCTGCGTGCCGTCGACGGTTTTTCCCTCGATATTCCGGAAGGCAGCCTGAACGCACTTGTCGGGCCGAACGGCTGTGGCAAGTCGACCCTGTTCAACCTGATCACGGGGGTTCTCAAACCGGACGCGGGACAGGTGATCTTCCGGGGCCGGGAAATTACCGGCTGGCCGCCGCACCGGATTGCCCGCCTTGGCATCGGCCGGAAATTTCAGGTTCCCGCCATCTTCGAGGAAATGACAGTCCGGGAAAATCTGACGGTGGCGGCAAAACGCTCCGGCGCCCGCGCCCCGATCGATCATATCCTGGAACGGATCAAGCTTGCCGATCGGCAGGACATCTCCGGCGGGGAACTGGCCCATGGACAGAAGCAATGGCTTGAGATCGGATTGCTGCTCGCGCAGGCCCCGTCGCTGATCCTGCTGGACGAGCCGACCGCCGGGATGACCGGCGCGGAGACAAAAGCAACCGCGGACCTGATCCGCACCATCAATCAGGATCAGGGCATTACCGTTCTGGTCATCGAGCATGACATGGGCTTTATCGAATATCTGGGCTGCCCGCTAAATGTCATGTCGAAAGGCAAAATCCTGAAATCCGGCAATTTCACCGATATCAGAAACGACGCGGAGGTAAAGGCCCTTTATTTCGGAAATACGGCGGTCCCTGCCGATGCTTGAGCTCAGGAACCTCTCGTCGGGCTATGGCGATGCCCTCGTGCTCCGGGATTTCAGCTGCCGCTTCGAAAATGGTCGAGTGACCGCCCTGATGGGCCGGAACGGCATGGGAAAGACCACATTGCTCAAAACGATTATGGGGCTGATAAAGCCGAAAAGCGGCTCCGTCCTGTTCGACGGGCAGGCGCTCGAAGCCTGGCCGACGCATATGATTTCCCGCGCCGGGATCGGCTATGTGCCGCAGGGCCGCGAAATATTCGAGGATTTCTCGGTCGAGGAGAACCTGCAACTGGGCCTGCTGGGACGAGACCCCGCCGGCGCGCTCCCCTTTTCGCAAATTTATGACTGGTTTCCCCTTCTGAAAGAGCGCGCCGATCAACGGGCCGGAACATTCTCCGGCGGACAGCAGCAAATTCTCGCCATCGCGCGCGCGCTTATCGGCGGGCCGAAAATGCTGCTGCTGGACGAACCCACGGAAGGCATCCAGCCCAGCATTGTCCATGATATCGGGCTGCAACTTGCGAGAATAGCGAAGGAGACCGGCCTCGGCATTTTGATTGTCGAACAGAATGTCGATATGGTGCGAACCCTTGCCGATCAGGTTCTGTTCATGGAAAATGGCGAAATCCGCGAAAGCTGCGATATCGCGGTGGTAAAGCAGGATGATACGCTGCTGCACCGGTATCTGTCTGTATAGATGTTAAAGTCATGAATGAACTTGTTCCCATAATCCTTGATGCCAGTTCCTATATCCTGATACTGGTCCTGGTCGCGCTCGGCCTGATGATTGTTTTCGGCATGATGGGTGTGATCAATATGGCCCATGGCGAGTTGTTCATGATCGGCGCCTATGTCATGGTATTGGCGCAGGATATGGGCCTGCCGTTCCTTGTCGGGATCGTACTCGCGCCGCTTGTCGTCGCCTTTTTCGGCCTGCTGATCGAGACCGCCCTGATCCGCCATATATATCACCGGCCGCTCGATACCATTCTGGCGACATGGGGGCTGTCGATCGCACTCAAGCAGCTTGTTGTCCTCCTGTTCGGACCCGAATCCCAAAGCGTTCCCCTCCCCGTCGACGGCAGCCTCGACGTCGGCGCCTTCAGCTATCCGGTCTATCGCCTGATTCTCATGCTCGCCTCCGTCCTGCTGATCGGCGGTACGTTATGGCTGTTCCTCGGTACGAAATTCGGCCTGATGGCCCGGGCGGTCATTGCCCGGCCCGCCACGGCGGCAGCGCTCGGTATCGATACCCGGCGGATGTATCGCTGGAGCTTTGTTATCGGCACCGCGCTGGCGGGACTGGCGGGGGCTCTGGTCGCCCCCATCATCAGTGTCGATCCGCAGATGGGGCTTGGCTATCTGGTGCCGGGCTTTCTCTCCATCCTTGTCGGCGGCGCCGGGCCGCTGGCGGGCGTCCTCGCGGGCGGCGCGGTCATCGGCGGCGTCAACAACCTGCTCGCCGTCTGGATATCGCCAGTTGCGGCGCTGATCACCGTCTATGTTATTGCCATTCTTATCATCCGGCTGAAACCGGAAGGCCTGTTGGGAGGGCGCCGTGCGAAATAGCCTGATCGGACTTCTCGTCTTTATCGCCCTCGCCGTTACCCCGCTGTTCGTCGGTCAGTACTGGACAGGCCAGCTCACCACGTACCTTGTCTATGGATTGCTGGCAATTTCCCTGTCGCTGGTCTGGGGCTATGGCGGCATTCTCTGTTTCGGACAGGCAATGTTCTTTGGCATCGGCGGCTATATCATGGCCGTCTTCACCAAGGGCATGATCTATCCCGACCTGACCAGCAGCTATCTCGGCCTGCTGGCGGCGATGGCGGGCGCGGCGATGTTCGCCCTCGCCCTCGGCTATTTCCTGTTCGCCGGGCGCGGGATTAGCGGCGCCTATCTTGCCATCATCACCCTTGCCATCGCGCTCGTGCTGGAAAGGCTGATGAACAACTGGTACGCCCTTGGCGGCTACAACGGCCTGCTCAACGTCCCGCCGCTCAAGCTCATCGCCTTCGGTATGAGCTACGAACTATGGGACCGGCTGCCGACTTTCTATATCATCCTCGGCATTGTCGCGGTGGTGTATTTCGGGGTGAGCTTCCTTGTGAAATCTCCATACGGGCTGTTGCTGACCGCCACCCGCACCCATCCCGACCGGCTTTCCTCCCTCGGGTACAGCGTGCTCAATCTCCGGCTTTCCGTCTTTTCCCTAAGCGCCGCCATTGCTGGGCTTGCGGGCGCGCTGTTCGTTACCCTCGACGGCTTTGTCTCGCCGACACTGATCGGCTTCACTCTCTCGACCGAAGCGCTGATCTGGGTCGCCATCGGCGGCAAGGAAATGCTGCTCGCCGCCTTTCTCGGGGCGATTTTCACACGCACGGCGGAGAGCTGGCTCTCCGAGATTTTCGGCGATTACTGGATCCTGATCCTTGGGGTGGTATTCATGATCAGCGTCGTGTTGTTGCCCCGCGGCCTGCTGGCGACACCGATCGAGAAGCTGACCGGGAAACGAAAGCGAAAATAATGCGAACCGGCCCCGTTCATAATTATTTTGCAATGAAACAGAATCATAATAAAACTGCATAAGAGACAACAAGGGACACCGCCAGAAAGCGATACTGGCCAATCGCCCGATCCGGAGAAGACTGAGGGGATGTTTTGAACGACGTACCGGGTTCTGACCCTAAGCTGGAAAAAAGCTGGCTTGACCAGTTACACCCGGAATTCGACGCGCCCTATATGCGCGAGCTCAAGCAATTCCTGCTGCGCGAGAAGGCCGTCGGAAAAACCATCTATCCCGCCGGCAGCCATATCTTTGCCGCCCTCAACCGGACGCCTTTTGACGCCGTCAAGGTAGTGATCCTCGGGCAAGACCCCTACCACGGCCCCGGTCAGGCCCATGGTCTCAGCTTTTCCGTGCCACCGGGCGTCCGAATTCCCCCGTCGCTTCTGAATATCTACAAGGAGCTGGAGCGTGACCTGAACCTCCCGATGCCCCACCATGGCAATCTCGATCATTGGGCAGATCAAGGGGTCTTGCTGCTCAATGCCGTGCTTACCGTGCAAAAGGCGATGGCCGGGTCGCATCAGGGCAAGGGATGGGAACGCTTCACCGACGCCATCATTTCCGCCCTTAATTCCGGCCGCGACAACCTCGTCTTCCTGCTTTGGGGCAGCTATGCGCAGAAAAAGGGCGCGGTTATCGATCGCAAACGCCATCTCGTGCTGCAAAGCCCGCACCCGTCGCCGCTGTCCGCCCATCGCGGCTTCATCGGCAATGGTCATTTTTCGAAGGCAAATGACTATCTGCGCCAGACACATCAAACCCCCATCGACTGGACAGTTGGAGAACCGGCATGATCACAGAAGAGGACTTTTTCAGCCGGATGCCGAAAATCATCGGTCATCGGGGTGCTTGCGGTCTGGCCCCGGAAAACACGCTGGCCTCCTTGCGCAAGGCCGCCGAGATCGGCACCAGCTTTGTCGAGATCGATGTTACCGTTACGCAGGACTCGGTTGCAGTGATCCAGCATGACAACGATGTCCGCCGCTGCAGTAACGGCAGCGGTCCCATTCTTCTGAAAACCCTTGAAGAAGTTCAGCAGCTTGATGCGGGAAGCTGGTTTTCCGATGATTTCAAGGGTGAGAAAATCCCGACCCTCAAGCAGGCAACGGATACCCTTGCCGACCTAGGACTTGGCCTCAATCTTGAAATCAAGCCCTGCAGCGGCTGGCAGATCCCGACCACGGAACAGGTCGCGAAGGAACTGCTGGACTACTGGCCGGAAGACCTGCCGCTGCTGATTTCCTCCTTCAATGTGGATTCCCTTTATGAGATGGGCCGCCTTATACCGGATATCCCGCGCGGCTATCTCACCTCGGCCATTCCGCCGGACTGGGAAGAGCGGCTGACGGACAGCGCCTGCGCCTCGCTGCATTGCGAGCGTTATTACGTGACCGAGGATCAGGTAAAGGCAATCAAGAAAGCCGGTTTCCGCCTCCTCGTCTATACGGTCAATGACCCCAAGGAGGCGGAGAAGTTTCTCGGCTGGGGCGTCGATGCCGTGATTACGGATTTTCCCGACAGGATGTTCGGCGCACTCGATCTGTAAGCACTTATTTCTCCGTCTGACCGGCGACCAGATAGGCTCCTGCTGACAGCAAGGAATTGATCCGCCGCATGTCGCTCAGCAGGCTGAGATGAATGGCGCTCGCCTCCTGATCCAGCATCTGGTCGTTTCTCAGGCGCTGCAAATGCTCGTTTACCGCCTTGCGCTCGGCGACACGGAAGGTCTGCTTGCGCTCGATAAGCCGTGCCGCGGTGGCCGCATCCCCGGTCATCAGGACGCTGAAGGACATGCGCAAATTGACGAGCACCATATCGAGAAGCCGGAATTCATCCTCAACATCCTCATCCGAAATGGCGACCTGGTTCTTCTGCGCGGTTTCCACAAGTTCGACCATATTCATCACCACGATATTGCTGATATGGTCGATCGCCGTGGTGAAGTTGAGGATTTCGGTGCAGCGATACTCATCCTGCTCATCGAGGGATTCCCGGCCGAGCTTGGTGAGATACGCCTTGATCGCGCGGTCAAAATCCTTGATGACATTGTGATTGTCGCGGACCTGCCGGAAGTTCTGGCCATTCGCCCCGTCCAGTATCTGCCGGAGGCAACGGCACATCTTTTCCAGCACATCCCCCATTCGCAAAGTCTCACGCACGGCGTTCGCCATGGCGAGCTGCGGGCTTTCAAGCGCAGCCTTGTCGAGATAGAGCGGCTGGGGTGCGTTCTCATCCACCTCGTCATCCTCCGGCAGCAACCGTTCCGTCAGCCGGCCAAGCGGCCCGACAAATGGCAGGAAGACAAGGGCGCAGGTCAGATTGACGAGCGTGTGCAGATTGACAATCTGCCGGGCCGGAGAGGGTTCGAACATCGCCAGTTGCGGCTCGATCACGGCTATAAAGGGAATGGTCGCCACGACAATGATCAGGCGGCAGATCAGATTGGCGAGCGGTGCCCGCCGCGCCGCCTTTTCTGCCTTCAGCGTCGCCATGATCGGCGGCACCGCCCCGCCGATGTTCGCGCCCAGCACCATGGCATAGGCGACATCAATCGGGAAATGACCGGTCAGGGATAATGAGAGTGCAAACAGCACCGTCGCGAGGGACGAATGGGCAATGATCGTGATTACCGCCGCCAGCAGGACCACCAGCACCGGCTCCCCGGATAGGGAAGTCAGAACATATTGGGAGACGGAAGAATCCCGGATCGGCTCCGACGCCGTGGCCAGCATGGCAAGCGCGCTCAGCATCATGCCGAGGCCCAAGAGAATTCGCCCGAAATTCTTGGCCCGGGTGGAGTTGGCGGTGGCGTGGCGGACAAAGCCCAGGAACAGAAAGACCGGCGCGAGGAAGGAGAGATCGAAGCTGAGAATCTGGGCGACAAGCGTCGTCCCAACATCGGCACCGAGGATGATGGCAATCCCCGCCGTCGCGGGTAGCAACCCTCTTCCTGCGAAGGATGCCGTCAGGAGCGCCGTCGCCGTGCTGCTCTGCAGAAGCATTGTGACCGTCAGGCCGCCGAAGAACGACTGGAACCGGTTGCGCAGGCAGAATTTCAGGAAGACGCCAAGCTCACGCCCGAAGGCGCGCATGACCCCCGTGCTGACCATGCGCAAGCCCCACAGAAGCAGGGCCACGCCGCCGAGTAGATTGATAAGAACGAGTGTGCCGTCCAAAACGCCTGTACCTTTACCTGAAGTGCCTCATCGACCGCCGCATTATAGGTGCATTCAAGACAATTGCATGTATAAACCCACGAAAATCAACAATTATATCGCAAATTTCCACAGACGGCCCAAGAACGCCGCCGTCACGCGTCGAGATTACCGGTCACGGCCTTCTCGAAAAGACGGCTGTATTCCTCGTTTGTGAGTGCAATCGGATTGCCGCCTGAGGACGGATCCTCCACCGCCATCTTGCCGACAAGCTCCGCCTTCGACGTATCGATCCCGAGGCCTGAGAGGTCATTCGGGATTTCCAGCTCCTGACGCAGCGCCAGAACCCAGCTCAGGAAGGAATCGAAGGACGGGTTGGCAAGGCCGAGATAGGCGGAAAGCCGTGTGAGCCGGTCTGCGATGACATCGCGGTTGCGGATCAGGACATAGGGCATCAGGATCGCGTTCAGCATGCCGTGATGGGCATCATAGAGCGCGCCCAGCGGATGGGCGAGCGCATGCATCCCGCCGAGGCCGCGCTGAAACGCCGTCGCCCCCATGGAGGAGGCGATCATCATCTGGCTGCGGGCAACGAGATCGCTTCCGTCCGCCGTCGCGGTCGGCAGGAATTCCTTCACCAGCCGGATGCCTTCAATCGCGATACCTTCCGCCATCGGATGGAAATGGGGTGCACAGAAGGCTTCCAGATTATGGGACAGGGCATCCATGCCGGTCGCCGCCGTTATTTTCTTCGGCAGGCCAACGGTGAGCGCCGGGTCCGCGATCACATAGGCGGGCATCATTTTCGGATTGAAAACGATCTTCTTCACATGATTTGCATCATCCGTAATGACGGAGGCCCGCCCTACTTCCGATCCCGTGCCGGAGGTTGTCGGAATGGCGATAATCGGCGGAATTTCACTTGCCGGGATCTCCTCCCAGTCCTTGCCGCCTTCGAGATAACCGAACAGGCTTTGCGTCTGCGCCGCCATGACCGCAACCGCCTTCGCCGCATCGATGCCGGAGCCGCCGCCAAAGGCGATAATTCCGTCATGGCCGCCCGCCTTGTATACGGCGACGCCATCATCGACATTCTTGCCGACAGGGTTGGGTTTGACGTCGTGAAACAGGCCGCAGCCGATCCCGGCGGCCTTGCAGCTTTCCATCGCCTCGCCAATCATGGGAAGCGCGGCGAGCCCAGGATCCGTGACCAGCAACGGGTTCTTCATCCCCGCTTCCTTGCAGGTCGCGCCAAGCTCGCGCAGACGGCCGATCCCGAAGCGCATTGCCGTCGGGTAGTTCCAGTTCCCCATAAGGGTGTTCGCATCCATTGCCATTCAGTTCCCCTAGATAGCCGTTCGCAGATGATAGGATTTGGGCCGGGTCAGGCTCTCATAGCCGACCACCGACAAGGTACAGCCGCGCCCGGAATTCTTGACGCCCGTCCAGGCGAGCGCCGGATCGAGATAATCGCAGCGGTTCATGAACCAGGTGCCCGTCTCGACCTGATCCCCGATCCGGACCGCCGCCGCCTCATCCATTGTCCAGACGGAAGCGGTCAGTCCGAACTCGCTGTCGTTCATGAGGCGGATTGCCTCCTCATCGGAAGTGACCTTCATGATGCCGACGACGGGGCCGAAGCTTTCCTCCGTCATGATCCGCATGCTGTGATCGACATCGACAACAACGTTCGGGGCAAGATAGGCCGTGCCTGCCTTGTCCGCCGGAAAGAGTTTCGGATCGATAAGCGCTTTCGCGCCCGCCTTCACCGCATCCGCGACCTGTCCGCGCACGAAATCCGCCGCCGCCGCATTGACGAGCGGACCAAGGGTGGTTTCCGGATCTGTCGGATTGCCGAGTTTGTACCCATTCACCACCTCAACGAATTTCTCGATGAAGGCATCATAGACATCCTCATGCACGTAAATCCGTTCGATCCCGCAGCAGGACTGGCCGGAATTGAACATCGCCCCATCGACCAGATTTTCCGCGGCATAGGCCACATCCGCGTCACTTCGCACATAGGCCGGATCCTTGCCGCCAAGCTCCAGCCCGACGCCGATAAAATGCCCGACGGCAGCCGTTTCGATCGCCTTGCCAGCCGGAACGGAGCCGGTGAAGCAGACATAATCGATCTTGTCCGATCCGATGATATCCGCGGCGAGCTGATGGCTGGCGACGACAATCTGAAACAGCGCTTCGGGCAGGCCCGCTTCGACAAAGCACTCGACCATCCGCTCCCCGCAGAGATGGGTCTGCGCCGCATGTTTGAGGATCACCGCATTGCCCGCCATCAAGGCTGGCACGATCGAATTGACGGCGGTCATGAAGGGAAAATTCCAGGGCGCAATGGTGAAGACAACACCGACAGGTTCGCGCTTGATATAGCGGGTAAAGCCTGCTTTTTCCGGGATCGCGATATCGGCAAGCGTTTCCTCGGCGACGGAAATCATATAGCGGGCCCGTTCCTCGAACCCGCCAACCTCACCGGCGCCATAACGGATCGGACGACCCATCTGCCAGGCCAGTTCCTCCGCGATAAGCTCCTTTTTCGCGACAAAATTATCAACACCCTTTTCAAGAATGGCCGCCCGTTCCGCGACGGATTTCTGTCGCCACTCCTGCTGCGCGGCGCGCGCGGCGGAGAGCATTTCCTCAACCTTTTCAGGGGATGTATAGGCCCGCTCCACATACAGGCTGCCATCGACAGGGCTGATCGTTTTCAAACTTTCCGACATTGATCCAATCCTATTTTAAACTTCGGTTTTTCTAGCATTTTTCCGCCGATCCCCACCAATGATTTTTCAGTCCAAATTCAGGAGCAAATACAGAGCTGACTAGTTATCTACGCCAAAATGTGGATTCCCACATAATCGTTTAGGTTTCTCCACAAATATGCTATTGAGAGACTGGAAAGAGCCTAAAATAAGGGTTCTGGACGGGAGGACCATGAAACAGACCAAACGACAGCTGGCCATCATGAATATGCTTCAGGTGGAAAAATCCTGCGGCATAACCGATCTGGCGAACAAACTGGATGTGTCGGACGAAACGATTCGCCGCGACATCAAGGAAATGGCGAAATATGGCGCGGTGGAAAAAATCCACGGCGGGGTCATGTTGCCGAATTCGGCGCTGGAGGCGCCCTTTCTTCGGCGGCTGGAAGCGCAGCGGCGCGAAAAGCAGAAAATCGCCAAGCTGGCGGCTTCCCTTATCGTCGATGGGGAAACCCTGATGATCGATAACGGCAGCACCTCCTGCTATGTCGCCAAGGCCCTGAGCCTGCATCGCGACCTCACCATCGTCACCAACTCGACGGAAGTCGCCCGCGATCTCTGCGCCCGCAACAGCAACAAGGTCTTCATGGCGGGCGGGGAAATCCGCGCCGATGACTGCGCAAGCTATGGACCCACGGCGGTCAATTTCGCCAGGCAGTTCGCGACGGAACGCGCCATCCTCTCGATCGCCGCGATCAGTGCAGATCAGGGATTCCTCGATTGCGATCTCAGCGAAGCGGAGTTCAAGCGGGCGGTCCTGCCCCAGGCGGCCAGCGTCATCGTCGTCGCCGATCACACCAAGTTCAATCGCCCAGGAGTAGTCAAGGTCTGTGATTTCAGCGCCGTTGATCTGCTGCTGACCGACCAGATGCCGCCGATGAGCATCGTCGACAAGATCGGCCGCGACCGGATCATTATCGCCTGAGCGGGAGGCCATCACCCCGTCAGCCGTTGAGCCGGGGGATGATTTTCACCTCAATCCAGTTGCGGACTTCCTGCTGCTTGATGCCGTCATCGAGCACGTCATTATCCACGCCAAGCTGCCAGCGAAGATGAGAGGATGCCGGATCTTCATAGAGGGCCTGCATTTTCCCGATAAACTGGTCCGCATCGTCTAGCGAGGCAAAATTCCCCTGCTTCGTCAGCGCTTCCCGTCGCCAGCGACAGAGGCTTGCCACCTCGTTGAAGTCATATTCCGGATGATACTGCACGGCCCAGAAACTGCCGCCCTTGTGGGAGACATCGACGGCCTGCACGCGGGAAAAGTCGTTGCTCGCCAGCAGGGTAGCGCCTTCGGGCAGTTCCGCGACTTCATCCTCATGGCTCGTAAAGCCGTCAAAGACCGGCTTCTTGCCCCGGAACATCGGATGCACCAGCCCCGCCGCATTCACAGCGATCTTCCGGGCCAGGCCAAATTCCCGTCCTTTCGGATTTTTCGCGCATTTGCCGCCCGCCGCCGTCACCGCCATCTGCGCGGCCCAGCAGCTGCCGAACATCGGAACAGCCGCTTCATAACCGGCCTTGGCAAATTCTATCTGGCGGGTGACCCGATCATCGGTTTCATCATGGATGGTCAGGCTCGATCCGGTCCAGCAAATCCCGTCATAGCCCTGCAGCCCCTGCCCCGACGGCAGGACGCAATCCGCATCCGCCGGGAACAGGATATCGACATGACATCCCGGCATGCAGGAGTGCAGCATCCTGAGGTAAAGATCGCCCGCCAATGTGCCGCCGTTCGCGGCAAGCGGACCGCGATGCTCCGCCGGATATCCGTCGAGAACGAGAAAGCGGGCGCTTGCTGTCATCTAGCTCCTCCGCCTTAAACGGGGCGCGTGTCGCCACCGATGGTGACGCGGCGCATCAGGCGGCGATACTGGACATAGTCGTTCATCGCATAATGCTGCGTGCAGCGGTTATCCCAGATCGCCACCGACTTCGGCTGCCAGCGGAAGCGGCAGACAAATTCCGGCTTGGTCGAGAAGTCATAGAGATATTTAAGGAGCGGCGCACTTTCCGCATCCGTCATGCCCTTGATCCGGAGGGTGAACATCGGATTGACGAAAATGCCCTTGCGGCCCGAGACTTCATGGGTCCGGATCAGGGGATGCTCGACCTCGACTTCCACCGCCGCAGAATATTTGTATTTCAGGCTGTGCTTGCCTTCGTATTTTTCACGCGTTGTCCGCGGATCATAGGCGATGCTGGCGGAATGAACCGCGACAAGTCCGTCCAGAAGCTGCTTCATCCCGTCGGACAGCGCATCATAGGCCGCCTCCATGCTGGCCCAGAGCGTATCGCCGCCCACCGGCGGAATATCAATACCATAGAGCATGGTGACCATGGTCGGTTTTTCAAAGAAGGTGTTATCTGTATGCCAGCCGGTGCCGAAGGACGCGCCCTCCCCTGTCGGTTTCAAAACCTCTATCAGTTCGGGATGCGCGTTTGATCCTTCGACGATGGGGTGAATTTCCGGTGTGCCGAAACGCTTGGCGAATTCCAGCTGCCCCTCGGGCGTGATTTCCTGATCGCGGAAGAAGACAACATGATTGTCCACGAGGGCGTCATGCACATCCTGGAACTGCTCATCCGAGAGGGTTTTCGATAAATCCACACCCGCGATCTCCGCGCCGATGCAGGAGGTAAGCGGCTGAACTTCAATTGTGCTGTATCCCATGGCAATCCCCATCAATGGACCGGATAAAATATCTGCCTGTTTTAGGTAAGGTATTCCAATGAAGAGAGATAGTACCAGTTTCCTTCATTCATATCTACCAGTTCGCCTCTCTCAACCTGTAAGCAGCGTTGAGAGCCGTTTCAAGCCATCGTCGATCCGCTCGGTCGCGATAGAGGAGAAGCCGAGACGGAAGTAGCGCTCTCCCCTCTCCGGTGCCATGAAATGCACCGCTCCGGGCTCAAGCACGATCCCCTCCTTCAGCGCACGGGCCGCGAGGGTGTCGCAATCGGTGCCCTCAGGTCCCTTCACCCAGAAACTGGTGCCACCGAAACTCGGCGCCGTCGCCATGCCGGGCAGGTATTTCTCAAGCCCCGCCGCCATTTTCCGCCACCGCTCCCCATAGGCCTTGTGAAGCTTGGCGATATAGGCGAGATGATAGCCCTGCGCGATGAAAAGCGCGGTGGTCCGCTGGTTGTTGCTGGGCGCATGGCGTAGCATCAGGCGGCGCAAAGCCCGCATTTCCCGGATCAGGGGCTTAGGCGCGACGATATAGCCGAGGCGCAGACCGGGAAACATCGACTTCGACAGGCTGCCTGTATAGAGGACGCGCCCGTCCCGGTCCTCCGATTTGAGCGCCGGCACCGGCTGGCCGGTGTAATTCGTATCGCTCTCGAAGTCGTCCTCGATGATCAGCTGATCATTTTGCGAGGCCGCCGCGAGCAGGGCTTTTCGCCGCGCCGGGCTGAGCGTCACCGTTGTCGGATACTGATGGCTTGGCGTTACAAAGAGGATCTGCGCCTGATTGGGGATTTCCGAAACCATAACGCCGCCTTCATCAACCGGCAGGGGATGCAGAGTCGCGCCGCAATGCTCAAAAATATTGCGGGCGTCGGGATAGCCCGGATCTTCAATCCCGACATGAACCCCCGGCCGCATCAGCGCCGCCGCGATCAGGTAAAGCCCGTTCTGTGCGCCCAGGGTAATGAGTATTTCCTCCTCCGACGCATAGATGCCGCGCCTCGGAAGCAGCTTGCTGCGGATTTGCAGGACAAGCTCCGGATCGTCCGCCGTCACCGCATCATTCGCCCAGTCCCTCATGGCGTGGCGGCTCATCGCCTGACGCGAACATTCCCGCCACGCCGGCAGCGGAAAGAGGCTGGCATCGGGCTGGCCATAGACGAAGGGATAGGGATATTCCTGCCAGTCGGCGGGCTTGACGATGTTTCGCTGGGAAGCAATCCGGGTATCGATCAGCCTGTCCCACGCCACCGGAAAGGCCGCCGACCTCTCATTATGGGACGCGGGAGGCTTAGGGCCAGACGTCGCGGCAACATCGCCGACCCGGTAGCCGGAGCGCGGAACGGAGATGAGAAAATCGCCTTCCACCAGCTTGTCATAGACAATCATCACGGTCGCCCGCGATATCCCGAGGTCATCGGCCAGTTTCCGGCTGGAGGGCATTTTTGTGCCCGGGGTCAGTTGCCCGTTCAGGATGCCTGCGATAATCTGTTCGCGAAGCTGGTTCTGAACCGGATGTGGTAGATGTCGGTCGATAGTAAACAGCAATTATTCCGATCCCGGAGAAGAGGATAAGGAGACTGTCCCCATGATAGGAGCATTTTAAGGTATATGTCACCGCCGAAGATCAGAGCCGCGATTGAGACCGATTGTCCGACCCTTACCGAGCTCGCCCTCACCTCCAAGGCTTTCTGGGGATATTCCGATGAGTTCATGCGGGGCTGCGAAGCCGTGCTGACCGTCACCCCGCGGATGATCGCCGAATGGGAAAGCGGCGTGATCGAGGAGAATGGGGCACCGGCTGCTTTCGCCTTTACTTCCTTCGAGCCGGACGAGGCGGAGCTTCAGCTTCTCTATGTCTCTCCGCTGCATATGGGCAAAGGCTATGGCCGGGCCCTGATCCGGGCTGTGGCCGAGCGGGCGGCGCTTCTTGGTTATGACAAACTCCGGATTGAGGCCGACCCCAATGCCCTTGACTTCTATCGCCGCATGGGCGCACGGCAGACAGGCTGGTGCCGCTCGGAGGTTGAGGAAACCCGCGAACTACCGCTTCTGATGCTGCCGCTGAAATCCGGATCAGGACCTAGATAATCTCGAAATACCGCTGTAATTCCCAGTCGGTGATCGCCTTGCGGAACTCCCGTTCCTCCCATTCGCGTGTCACAACATAATGATCGACAAAGGCGTCGCCGAACAACTCTCTCGCCGGTTTTGATTTTTTGAGCGCCTGCGCCGCCTCCCAGAGGGTTTTCGGCAGTGCCAGCTTTTTCGGGAAATCCTGCGTATAGGCATTGCCCTTGACGCCCGCGGTCGGCTCGATCTTATTCTCGATCCCCCAGAGGCCTGAGCCGAGCGCCGCCGCAATGGCGATATGCGGATTGATATCCGCCGCCGCGATCCGGTATTCGACCCGCTGGGAATGTTCCGAACCCGGAATCGCCCGAAGCGCACAGGTCCGGTTCTCGACGCCCCAGCTTGCTTCCGTCGGGGCCCAGAAACCCGGGATCATCCGCGTGTAGCTGTTCACGGTCGGCGCGATCATCGCCAGCAGTTCCGGCATCAGCTTCTGCTGACCGCCGATGAAATAGCGCATGGTATCGCTGATATTGTCTTCCTTGCCCGCATCGAAAAAGAGGCCCTTGCCGTCCTTGTCCTTCAGGGAGAGATGGATATGCCCGCTCTGGCCCGGGACATCCCTGGACCATTTCGCCATGAAAGTCGCCATCACGTCATTCTGCTGGGCAAGGATCTTGGTGTAGGTCTTGAACAGCGCGCCCTTGTCCGCCGCGCTCAGGGCATCGTCATAGCCGATCGCCGCCTCCAGCACGCCGGGGCCGGTCTCCGTATGCAGCCCCTCGATCCCGATGTCCATCTCTTCGCACATGGCGAGAAGCTGTTCATAGAAACTGTGCTCGACCGATGCGCGCAGCATGGAATAACCAAAATTTCCGGGGGTAAAGGGCACGAGGTCCCGGTAGTTCTTGTCGCGGATGGACTGCGGTGTTTCATTGAAGAGGAAAAACTCGAACTCGCAGGCCGCCGTCGCCTTGATGCCCATGTCGGCCGCCCGCTTGATCACCCGTTTCAGGGTCTGTCGCGGACAGACACCGGCCGCCCGGTCGCCGAATTCAAGCTGGAAAAACAGCATGTTATCTTCGAGCGGGAGCTCCCGGCAGCTGTCAATGATGGGAACGACCTTGGCGTCCGCATAGCCGTTGGACCAGCCGGTATAGCTGTCGGTGTCATAGAGCTGGTCTTCCACATCCCAGCCGAGCACGACATCGCAAAAGCCGAAGCCGGTCTCCAGAATGTTGAAAAACTTGTCCTTGCTGAGATATTTTCCGCGCAGCACCCCGTCAATGTCGAAGACACCGACCTTCACGAAAGAAAGGTCTCTTTCCTCAATGATACTGCGGGCATCCACCACAGTCTTTACCGAACGCGCATCCATGCCTTTCCCCCTTGCGATAATGTCGGAAACCAGCCTAGCCTAACTATTCAGAATCTCAAGTGCCTGCTGATGGAGTTCTTGTGTCGCTGCCGCCACGATTGTCCCGTCCGAGTCAAAATCCGGACGCTTGCCCGACCAGTCGGTGATGACGCCGCCGGCCTGTTCGACCACCGGGACCAGCGCCATATAATCATAGGTCTGCAATCCGGTTTCCACGGCGAGGTCGGCAAAGCCGGACGCCACCATGGCGTATATGTAACAATCGCCACCATAGCGGCGGATACGGGATTTTTCACGAAGCACCGCAAATTTCTCGCGGTTGCCCGGCGAAAAATACTCAAGCGCCGTGGTCATCAGGATCGCATTCTCAAGCGACCGGCATTCGCTCACCCGGCAGGGCGCGCCGTTGAAAAAGCATCCCTGCCCCTCAATCCCGATCCAGAATTCCTCAAGCTCCGGCATGGAGATCGCGCCGATGCGCACACCCCCGTCCTTCACATAGGCAAGCAGGGTTCCGTAAAGCGGCAGGCCGGAGATGAAGCTCTTGGTGCCGTCAATGGGATCGATCACCCAGATTTCCGACTGCTCCGCTCCGTCGAAGCCATGCTCCTCCCCGAGAATGCCGTGATCCGGAAAACGCTCCGTGATCAGGCTGCGAATGCGCGTCTCGCACTCGCGGTCGGCAATCGTAACCGGGGAATTATCGAGCTTCTGGATGATATCAATGGGCTTGCGGAAATAGGGCCGGGTTACGGACGCCGCCGCCTCGGCAAGAGAACAGGTGAATTGCGTCAGGTCGGCGAGGTCCCCTGTGACAGGGGCCGGCGTCTGAAAGGCTTTGGACATGGGTTTCCGATTTGCGTGATGTCAGGAAGGCCCTACATAGCAGCAGTCCCGGCCCGACTCCACATTTTTCCGCAAAATTTCCGGGCAAATCAACAAAACACGTCACACTCAGGTGCGAACGGTATATTCCTCAAGGGCGCCCGCCAGCCAGCCGCCGACATAACGGCTGAAGGAGGCGCGCACATAGATATGGAATGTCTCCGGCGCCACCTGCTCGACAATGGCCTGGGATTTCGCAATCAGAGTCTGGACACAGTCGCCGGGCGCAAAGACGCGGGGATGAAAATCGACCTCCGAACTTTTCATGAGCACCTGATGGCTGTGCAGCCCTTCAAGCGCGAAAATCGTGCGATTCGCACTCACATCGTTGATGGCGACATACAGCCCGGAAAGCGCCTCCTCAAGCGCCGCTACCAGCTCGCCGGTGTCCCTGTTGCCAACGATCAGCCATTCATCCGGTGCCAACCAGAGGGCTTTGCAGTCCTTCCCCGTGGCCACCCTGTTCGGTTCCGTCGGCGGATCAAGACCGAGGACGGACTTGACCCCGGCGGTGAAGGCCGCCTCGCCCGGCTTGCCGCGAAGATTGACCTGTCCCGTTGGCGCCAGTTCCCGCAAACCATCCGGAAAGCTGCCGGAAATCGCGGCGGCGGGGGTTACCCAAAAAGCATTGTCAGCCATTCAACCGCTCCCCTTCCTTATCGTAAAATACCGGATCGACAATTTCCGCCGTCACGGTCTTGTCCTCAAGCGGCGCGAAAATCTTCTCCCCCTTGCGGTTATGACCGCCCTTGACGAGCGCAAGCGCAATCGACCGGCCAAGGGTGGCGCTGTGATAGCTCGATGTCACATGACCGACCATGGGCATCGGCTTGGCCGCATTCGGATCAAATACCAGCTGCGCCCCTTCGGGCAGGATGTCATCGGGTTTATCGGTCAGCAGTCCGACAAGCTGTTTGCGGTCTGGTCGCGCCGTGTCGCTCCGGGTGAAGGAGCGGTTGCCGACAAAATCGGGCTTCTTCTTGGAGACGATCCAGTCCATGCCGAGATCCTGCGGCGTGGTGGTGCCGTCCGTCTCCTGCCCGACGATAATGAAACCCTTTTCGGCGCGGAGGATATGCATCGTTTCGGTGCCGTAGGGCGTGATCCCGAATTCCTCCCCCGCCGCCATCACCGCCTTCCAGAGCGCGAGGCCGCAGGTCCAGGGCACGTTGATCTCATAGGTGAGTTCGCCCGTGAAGCTGATCCGGAAGACGCGTGCATCAATCCCGGCCACAACTCCTTCCTTGAAGGAGAGGAACGGGAAATTCTCGTGAGATAAGTCCATTTGCGGGGCGATCTTGGCGAGCAAGGCGCCCGCTTTAGGCCCGGTAATGGAGACAGTCGCCCATTGCTCGGTGACGGAGGTGCAATAGACCTCAAGCTCCGGCCATTCCGTCTGCAGATATTCTTCCAACCAGTCGAGAACCCCGGCGGCACCGCCGGTGGTGGTCGTCATCAGGAAGCGGTCATCGCTAAGCCGCGCCGTCGTGCCGTCATCGAAGACCATGCCGTCTTCATGGCACATCAGGCCATAGCGCACCCGTCCGATACCGAGCTTTACCCAGGCATTCGTATAGATACGATTGAGGAATTCGGCCGCATCTTTTCCGCGAATGTCGATTTTCCCCAATGTCGATGCATCCAGCACCCCGACACCGTTCCGTACCGCACGGCACTCCCGATTGAGGGCGTCCTGCATCGTTTCCCCTGCTTTCGGGAAGTACCAGGGGCGTTTCCACTGGCCGACATTCTCAAACAGTGCGCCATTCTCCACATGCCAGTCATGAATGCTGGTCACGCGCACCGGATCGGACCAGTCGCCGAGGTTGCGTCCGGCAAGCGCGCCGTAGGAAACGGGCGTGTAGGGCGGGCGGAAGGTGGTCGTGCCGACTTTCGGGATCGGCTTGTCCAAGATACCCGACAGGATCGCAAGTGCATTGATATTGGATGTTTTCCCCTGGTCAGTGCCGAAGCCCGTCAGCGTATAGCGCTTGATATGTTCGACCGATTCAAATCCTTCGCGCACCGCGAGCTCTATATCCGCCGCGGTGGTGTCATTCTGCAGATCCACAAAATGCTTGGCCATCCCCTCGCCGACCGGACGCGCGCCCGGCACAATCCAGTACGGCTCTATCGCCAGTGCCTCGGGCTCGTCTATTTCCGGCGCGGCCGGTTTGCGTTTCGGCGTAAAGCCGGTCGCCCGCGCCGCATCGGCCCCGGCCTTGTATCCCCCCGCCAGACAGTCTTTTAAGGTAAACTGACCGGCAAGCGCCCCGGCAACCTCCAGTTTCTGCAGTGCTTTGCCGGGCAGGAAGCAGGCTTTTTCATCGTCATACTCCAGCTTGCCCTGCGACTGACTGAACAGATGCACGACCGGGCTCCAGCCGCCGGACATGGCGACGAGATCGCACTCTATCTCCCGCGCGGCAGAGGTATAGACTTTTGCGCCCTTCTGGATGGACCGGACTTCCACCGCGCGCACCCGCTTGCCGCCTTTCGTGCCAGTAATGGCATGACCTTCCAGAATCTCGATCCCCTGCTCGCGCGCCTGCTCCACAAGAGCGCCGCTAACACCGGTCCGGTAATCGATAATCGCCACCACCTCACCGCCTGCTGCTTTCAGGTCGAGCGCGGCGGCATAGGCGCTGTCGTTATTGGTGAACAGCACCATTTTCCGCCCCGGCAAGACGCCATAGCGGTTCACATAGGTGCCGATCGCCCCGGCGAGCATGATGCCCGGCCGGTCATTATCGGCGAAGACCAGCGGCCGTTCATGGGCGCCAGTCGCCAGCACCACATGGCCCGCGCGGACATGCCAGACGCGCTGGCGCACCTTGCCCTTGCGCTCAGATGCCGGCAAATGGTCGGTTTTCTGTTCCAGCACGCAGAGATAGTTGTGATCGTAATAGCCGAATGTCGTCGACCGCGACAGCAGGGTGACGTCCGGCATGGCGTTCAGTTCCTCAATCGCCGCCGCGATCCAGTCCGCCCCGTCCTTGGCGGCGATTTGGATATTCTGCGACAGCAGGCTGCCGCCGAACTCGCTCTGTTCATCCACCAGCAGGACCCGCGCCCCGGCCCGCCCGGCCGCCAAGGCCGCCATGAGGCCCGCAGGTCCGCCGCCGACGATCATCACATCCGTATGCAGATGCATATGATCATAGATATCCGGATCGCCCGACGTCGGCGCCTTGCCCCAGCCTGCCGCGCGGCGGATCACCGGCTCATAGAGTTTCATCCACATGGAGCGCGGCCACATGAAGGTCTTGTTATAGAACCCCGCCGTCATGATCTTGGCAAACAGGCCGTTGACCGCGCTGATATCGAAATTGACGCTCGGCCAGACATTCACGCTGCTCGCAGCCAGCCCGTCATAGAGCGATATCTGCGTTGCCCGGATATTCGGCTCGGTCGTCGCGCCCTCTCCAAGCTGGACCATGGAATTGGGCTCTTCCGCGCCCGTCGCGACAATGCCGCGGGGCCGGTGGTACTTGAAGCTGCGGCCGAGCAGGTGAACGCCATTGGCGAGCAAGGCGGAGGCCAGCGTATCGCCGTCAAATCCCGTATAGCTTACTCCGTTGAAGGTGAAACGAAGCGCCTTGCTCCGGTCGATACGACCGCCGGAGGCGGTGCGGAAACGGCCCGTCATGATTTGTCGCCCGCCGGGCTCGGCGCTGTGCCGCCCATCTCGTAGGACCCGACGATTTCATGGGTGACCGTATTGCGGATGACGTTGAACCAGCGGCGGCAGCCATGGGTGTGCAGCCAGCGTTCCGCAAAGTATCCCTTCGTGTTTTTCCGCATAAAGAGAAACTCCGCCCATGCCGTATCATCGAGGCTGTAGGAATCTTTCGGCCGCACGATATGCGCCTCTCCGCCGTAGCGGAATTCCGTTTCATGTCGCTTGCCGCACCAGGGGCATTCGATATTCAGCATTTCTTCCCCTCCTAATGTGCAACGCCGGCGGCGCCATGTTCATCGATGAGCGCCCCGCTCTCGAAGCGGGACAGGCTGAACGGCATGTTGAGGACATGTGGCGCGTCCTTTGCGAGCGTATGGGCGAAACACCAGCCCGACCCCGGCGTCGCCTTGAACCCGCCTGTGCCCCAGCCGCAATTGAAGTAAAGCCCTTCCACAGAGGTGCCGGAGAGGATCGGAGACGCGTCCGGGCAGGTATCGACAATACCGCCCCAGCTCCGCATCATGCGCACCCGGCTGAAAATCGGAAACAATTCCAGACAGGCGCCGAGCTGATGCTCGATCACATGGAAGCTGCCGCGCTGGGCGTAGGAATTGAAGCTGTCGATTCCGGCGCCCATCACCAGTTCGCCCTTGTCCGACTGGCTGACATATACATGCACCGCGCCCGACATGACAACGCAGTCGATGACCGGCTTGATCGGTTCAGAGACAAGCGCCTGGAGCGGATGGCTGGTAACCGGCAGGCGGATGCCCGCCATCTCTGCAATGACCGAGCTGTGCCCCGCCGCGACCACGCCGATTTTCTTCGTCGCGATGTCGCCCCGCGTGGTCTCCACACCGGTGACCTTGCCGCCTTCGCGCTTGATACCGGTCACCTCGCAATTCTGGATAATGTCGACGCCGAGCGCATCCGCCGCCCGCGCATAGCCCCAGGCGACGCTGTCATGCCGGGCAACGCCACCGCGCCGCTGCAAGGTTGCGCCCAGGACCGGGTGGCGCGCTTCCTTGGAGATATTGATGATCGGACAGAACGCCTTCACCCCGTCCGCATCCAGCCATTCCGCATCGACGCCGTTCAGGCGGTTCGCATTGACCCGGCGCACCCCTTCGCGGACATCGCCAAGACTATGGGCAAGGTTCATGACGCCGCGCTGGCTCAGCATGACGTTGTAGTTGATCTCCTGCGACAGCCCTTCCCAGAGCTGGAGGGATTTTTCGTAAATCGCGGCGCTTTCATCCCACAGGTAATTGGAGCGGACAATCGTCGTATTGCGCGCCGTGTTGCCGCCGCCGAGCCAGCCTTTTTCCAGCACGGCGATATTGCGCACCCCATGCTCTTTTGCAAGATAGTAAGCCGTTGCGAGCCCATGGCCGCCACCGCCGATAATGATCACCTCATATTCCGGCTTCGGCTCCGGGCTGCGCCATTGCTGCGGCCAGTTCTTATGGCTGCTCAACGCATTGCGCGCAATCGTGAAGATCGAATATTTCACCATCAAACTTCCTTGCTCGGTCCTGACTTTCGGGACCATGACAGTTTAACGACAGATATATCCGTCGCAAACGGTCATTTAGTAGAATATTCGCGACATTCCCCATAACCCGGCCGCAGTCCGCATGTTGGAGATTTTGTGTCGCATTATGAATAGCCCCAAAAAGGCCTGACAGCCACTGTGAGGGCTGGCGCTGAACAATAAATGGCAGCGGCCTTTCAGGGGGAGCACGGAGTAAAATGACAGACCAGCATACTAATCCCAAAAGCGATATTGAAATTGCACAGGCCGCCACGATGAAGCGGATTGCAGATGTTGCCAGCAACAGCCTCGGTATCGACAGCGATAACCTTGAGCCCTATGGTCATTACAAGGCTAAACTTTCCCTGGAATACATCAAGACCCTGAAGGACAGGCCGGACGGCAAGCTGATCCTTGTCACCGCCATGACCCCGACCCCGGCCGGCGAAGGCAAGACAACAACGACCGTTGGGCTGGGTGACGGGCTGAACCGCATCGGTAAGAAAACCATCATCTGTTTGCGTGAACCCTCTCTCGGTCCCTGTTTCGGGATGAAGGGCGGGGCTGCGGGTGGCGGCTATGCGCAAGTCGTGCCGATGACCGACATCAACCTGCATTTCACCGGGGACTTCCACGCCATCGGCGTTGCCAACAACCTGCTGGCAGCGATGGTGGACAACCATATCTACTGGGGCAATGAGCTTGGTCTGGATGAGCGGCGCATCATCTGGCGGCGCGTGATGGATATGAATGACCGGGCGCTGCGCAATATCGTCAACAGTCTGGGCGGCATCGCCGACGGCTTCCCGCGGGAGGATCATTTCGATATTACGGTGGCATCGGAAGTCATGGCGATCTTCTGCCTCGCCACCGATCTTGACGACCTCAAGCGCCGTCTTGGCAATATCATTGTCGGCTATACGCGGGAGAAGAAGCCGGTCTATGCCAAGGATCTGAATGCCCATGGGGCGATGACCGTGCTGCTGAAGGACGCGTTCCAGCCCAATCTTGTGCAGACGCTTGAGAACAATCCCGCCTTTATCCATGGCGGGCCGTTCGCCAATATCGCCCATGGCTGCAACTCCGTGCTGGCGACGAAAACGGCGCTGAAGCTGGCCGATTATGTGGTAACCGAAGCCGGGTTCGGTGCAGACCTTGGCGCCGAGAAGTTCCTCGATATCAAATGCCGCAAGGCCGGGCTGAAGCCGGAGATCGCCGTAGTGGTCGCCACCATCCGCGCCCTCAAGATGCATGGCGGCGTCGCGAAGGAGGATCTCAAGGCGGAGAATGTCAAGGCGGTCACGAAAGGCGGCGAGAATCTCGCCCGCCATGTCGAGAATCTGAAGAAATTCGGACTTCCCGTTGTCGTTGCCATCAATAAATTTTCCGCCGATACCCGGGCGGAAGTCGATCAGGTCCGGCAAATCTGCGCCGAACTCGGCGTCGATGCGATTGAATCGGATCACTGGGGCAATGGCGGCGCCGGTGCGGAAGAACTGGCCGAGGCTGTTGTTGCAAAGCTCGATCAGAATGGCGGCAACTATGCCCCGCTCTATGAAGACGAGATGCCACTCTGGGACAAGGTCCGGACCGTCGCCCAGAATCTCTACGGGGCGCAGGGCATTATCGCCGACAAAAAAGTCCGCGACCAGTTCAAGGAACTTCAGGACAGCGGTTTCGGCCATTATCCGGTCTGCATCGCCAAGACGCAGTACAGCTTCTCCACCGATCCCAACCTGAAAGGCGCGCCCAGCAACCATGTGGTGCCCATCCGGGAAATCCGGATCGCGAGCGGCGCGGAGTTTGTGGTCGCAGTCTGCGGCAATATTATGACGATGCCGGGCCTGCCGAGAGTCCCGGCGGCCAACGCCATCGATGTAAACGAAGAAGGCGATATCGTCGGGCTTTTCTAGCTTCCCGCTTAGTGCTTGAATGCAGCATTTTTGTGCGGACCGCCGCAAAAAAATGTTTGTCTTTTTTGCCATGTGAAGTAGCGTCACGCATTCAGGGATTTTTGCTGGAAGTCACAATTTGAACAGTAAAACGGATACCGGGGCAGCAAAATTCAGAATTGGCTTCTGTCTGCTGCCCGAATTCTCATCGCTTGCCTTTATTTCTGCCGTAGAACCGCTGCGACTGGCGAATCGCCTCAGCGGTGAGACGCTGTACAGCTGGGAATGCTTTTCGATTGACGGCAAACCGGCAGTCAGCTCGGCCGGAATCGAGTTTTCCGTGCAGGGCGCCATTACCGACATGCCCGCACTGCCGACGGTTTTCACCTGCGGCGGCATCAATATCCAGAACCATACCAGCCCACAGATACTATCCAACCTGCGGCGGTTGTCGTCTCACGGATCCAGCCTCGGCGCCATTTGCACCGGGTCCCATGTTCTGGCGAAGGCCGGGCTGCTGAAGGGCTACCGCTGCACCATTCACTGGGAGAATCTCTCCGGCTTCATCGAGGATTTCCCTGATCTCGACATCACCTCCGAGCTGTTCGAGATTGACCGCAACCGCTACACCTGCGCGGGCGGAACCGCCGCCCTTGACATGATGCTGAGCCTGATCGCCAAGCAGACGACGCAGGAACTGGCCCTCGCCGTCGCCGACCAGCTTATCTATCACCGTATTCGCGAGGGCACGGAACGTCAGCGCATGGAGCTTCGCGCCCGCCTCGGTATTTCGCACCCCAAACTGCTGGCGGCCATTGCCTGTATGGAAGATAACCTTGAGGAACCCCTAAGCTGCAGCGATCTTGCGACCAATGTCGGGCTGTCGACCCGGCAATTGGAACGGCTTTTCCAGAAATACCTCGACCACTCGCCGACGCGCTATTATCTCGGTCTCCGGCTCGATCGCGCGCGCTACCTTCTGACCCAGACCAGCCTGCCGATTATCGAGGTGGCGCTTGCCTGCGGGTTTGTCTCGGCGTCGCATTTCTCGAAATGCCATCGGGAGCATTTTGGCCGCACCCCGAGTGACGAGCGGCGCATCCGTCACTGATCTTATGCGCGGCGCCTCCGGCGGCGGCCGCCCTCCCCGCCGCCATCCGACAGAACCTTGGGCGCCGGCAGCTTGACCGCTTTTGCCAGATTGGGATAACCCGCCGTCTTGTGCGGTATGGCCATGGCTTCGACGAAATACTGCTGGAACTTCGGCTCCACCGCCGTTTCGACCTTCTCGACCGTTTTTACCAGCTCCTCGATCTCGTCACGGGCCGCATTGTTGAGAAGCGCAATCCGCGCGCCGACGCCCGCCGCATTGCCAACGGCCTGAACATCCTCCAGGGCGCAATCGGGAATCATGCCGAGAATCATCGCATATTTGGTGTCGATATGGCTGCCGAAGGCGCCGGTAAGCTGGATACGGTCTACCGCTTCCAGCCCAAGCCGGTCCATCAGCAGTTTCGCCCCGGCATAGAGTGCGGCCTTGGCCAGCTGGATCGCCCGGACATCTGTCTGGTAAATCTTGATCTCGCTCTCACCGTCGCGAATAACGTAAGAGTAGGTCCGGCCATCGGCGACAATCCGCGAGCTTTTTGCCGCCATCGCGCCGTCAATCACCCCATCGGAACTCAAAATGCCCGCAAGATACATCTCGGCGATCACCTCGATGATACCGGAGCCGCAGATGCCGGTAATGCCGGATTTCTTCGTTGCCGCCTCAAACCCCTCTTCGTCGGACCAGAGGTCGGAGCCGATCACCTTGTAGCGCGGCTCCAGCGTCTCGGGATCAATCCGAACCCGCTCGATCGCGCCCGCCGCCGCCCGCTGACCGCAGGAAATCTGCGCGCCCTCAAATGCCGGACCTGTCGGGGACGAGGCCGCGAGCAGCCGCTCGTTATTGCCAAGAACAATTTCCGCATTGGTGCCGACATCAATGATCAGGGTCATCTGTTCCTGCAAGTGCGGTGCTTCGGACAGGATAACCGCCGCCGTATCCGCCCCGACATGTCCGGCGATGCAGGGCAGGAAATAGGCGCGGCAATCGGGGTTGGAGATCATGCCGACCTCGCTCGCCCAGACAATCATCCCTGAATTGGTTGTCAGCGCGAAGGGCGCACCGCCGAGCTCCGTCGGATCGATCCCGAGCAGCAGATGATGCATGATCGGATTACCGACGAATACCGCGTTCAGGATATCATCCGGATCGACCTCCGCCTTTGCCGTCACTTCCCCGATCAGGTCATTGATGCCACCGCGCACCGCCTCGGTCAGCAGCAACTCTCCGCCCGGATTCATCATCACATAGGACACCCGGCTCATCAGATCCTCGCCGTAACGGATCTGCGGGTTCATCATGCCCGACGACGCAATGACCGCGCCGGTCGACAGATCGCACAGATGCATGGCGATGGTCGTTGAACCGACATCAACCGCAATGCCATAGGCCTGGTTATTGAAACCGGGCCAGATTTTCGTGATCCGGGTGCCGCGATGCACCGCCACGGTAACATTCCAGTTGCCAGCCCTCAGCGTCTTTTGCAATGCCTGCAAAGTGCGAAGGTCGCATTCGAGATTATCAAGGCCCCATTGCTGTTTCAGCGCATAGCAGAGCCGCTCGAAATCGCCGGTGGGATTATGCATGTCCGGTTCCAGCACCTGCACGAAATGCAGGCGGATCGCCGGGTCCATCTCGATCTTGCGGTCATCCGCCTGCTTGACGACGACCTGCTTGTGAACCTGGCTGGTCGCGGGCACATCGATCACGACATCGCCGTGCAGCAGCGATTGACAGCTGAGCCGGCGGCCGTCCTTCAGCGGGCGGCGGTCCTTGTATTTCTGCTCGACCTCGTTAAACGGTGACAGCGACCCTTCCTCGCTGACCACCCCGTGTTTGGAGAATTTGCCAACGGTGACATCCACCTGGCAGCGCCCGCAGATACCGCGCCCGCCACACACGCTGTCAATATCGACACCCAGAACACGAGCCGCCTCCAGCACCGGCGTGCCATCCGGAAAGCGTCCCCGTTTACCGGACGGCATGAAGGCGACCAGATGCGCCTTTTCCTGTTTCAGAAAACGATCAGGCATTGCGTCTGCGGCGGCGGCTGGCACGGCGCGCCTCATCGCTGCCCTCGGCGGCCGGTTCACGGAAGGTCTTGATCCAGTTGACACAGTTCGGATCATGGCCCATGACCACATTGGCGCCCTTGACGGCGGCCATTTCGGGTTCATGCAGCGGGTTGGTAATGGCAGAGGTCATACCGGCTCCGATCGCCATGGAGAGAAAGGCCGCATTCATACCATGACGGTTGGGAAGGCCGAAGCTGAAGTTAGAGGCACCGCAGGTGGTGTTGACCTTCAACTCCTCGCGCAGGCGGCGCACCAGGGTCATCACCTGCCGCCCTGCGTCATTGAGTGCGCCAACCGGCATGACCAGCGGGTCGACCACGACATCGGCCGGTGAAATGCCGTAATCCTGCGCCCGTTCGACAATCTTCTTCGCCACCTCGAACCGGACGTTCGGGTCTTCGGAAATACCGCTTTCGTCGTTGGAAATGGCGACAACGGCCGCCCCGTGCTTCTTGACCAGCGGCAGCACGGTTTCCAGCCGGTCTTCCTCACCGGTCACGGAGTTGACGAGGGCCTTGCCCTGATAGACGGAAAGCCCGGATTCAAGGGCTGCGACGATGGAACTGTCGATGGAGAGCGGCACATCTGTCAGGCTCTGGACCAGCTTGACAGTCTCGGCGAGGATGCGCGGCTCATCGGCGAGCGGGATACCGGCATTCACGTCCAGCATATGGGCGCCCGCCGCCACCTGCGCGAGAGCATCGGATTCGACCCGGCTGTAATCGCCGTTCTTCATCTCCTCGGCCAGCAGTTTCCGCCCCGTCGGGTTGATCCGCTCCCCGATAATTACGAAAGGTCGATCGAACCCGATGATAACTTCCTTGGTCGCGGAGGAAATGAGGGTGTCAGTCATATTGCCATACCTTGAATACGGGGCTTTCGCCGGTTGTTACTTCAATTTTATTAAACGGTCCAGAGGCCTTTTCTCTTGCTCAGGACCGACTTACTGTTCCTCAGAAACGGCAGCGACCACTTCTGCCGGATCGATGGGCGTATTGATCTGTTCGCGGACGGTTTCAACGGCATCGGTGACCGCCTCGAAATCGGGGTTGCTCTCGCGCTTCCAGGGCTTGCGGTCCTTGAGAACGCCGGACTCATAGACAATCTCCGCCACCAGCTCCTCCTGCCGGTAGGCCATTACATGGGCGCCAGAAACCCCTTTCATTTCATGCACCTGCTGAAGCATCTCGATGCAGATTTTCTTGCCTTCGAGCTTCTGGTCCTCGGCGCTTTCCAGACGGTCGATGATGGCGTCGGGAATATGAATGCCGGGTACATTGCTGCGGATCCATTTCGCCGCACGGGCAGAGGCCAGCGGACCGACGCCGATCATGATGAAGCATTTTTCATCCAGCCCCATGTCGCGCACCTGCTCCATATACCGTTCCAGCATCGGGATATCGAAACAATATTGCGACTGCACGAACTGCGCCCCGGCATCGATTTTCTTGGCAAGGCGATAGGGCCGGAAATCATAGGGCGGCGCGAAGGGATTGATGGCCGCGCCCAGAAATACCTGCGGCGGAAAGGTGATCTTGCGGCCCGACAGGAACCGCCCCTCATCGCGCATCTGGCGGATCGTCCGGAGCAAGGACATGCAATCGAGATCGAACACCGGCTTGGCGCCCGGCTGATCCCCTGCCTGCACCCCGTCGCCGGTGAGGCAGAGGATATTGTTCACCCCCATGGCGGCGGCGCCGAGCACATTCCCCTGAATGGCGATGCGGTTATGATCGCGGCAGGAAATCTGCATGATCGGCGAATAGCCGACCCGGGTCAGCAAGGCACAGATACTAACCGACGACATATGGCAGTTGGCGCCCGATCCGTCGGTCGCGTTGATACCGTCGACCCAGCCATCGAAAATGGCGCCGCGCTCGAACACCTCGTTCGGATCGGCGCTGTCCGGCGGGTTAAGCTCGGCGGTGACGGCGAATTCCCCGGCACGCAGGACCCGCTCCAGCCGCCCGCGGGAGGTATGGCCCGGCAACGGCGGCAGCGGGGCGCTGATATCTTCGGACGCGCTGGCGGTCATAAGCCGGCTCCTTCCTTGAGGGCTGCCTGTTCCTCTGCAGATTTGGCGGTAGCCCGGAGCCAGGCGGAGGAACCGCGCCAGGAATGATCCACCGGCGGCTGAACCTGCAGGATATTATCTCCTGCCTGCATGTTCCGGCTGCCTTTCCAGGCCTGCACCCAGACACAGGGCATATCCGGTTCCACCTCGCAATTGCCGTTCGCCCGCACACCACCGCAGGGGCCGTTGCGCAGGGATTTGGGGCAGTTCATCGGGCAGGACATACCGGTATCGCTGAGCACGCATTGCCCGCACATCCGGCAATCAAACAGGAAGCTTTTGACCGTCTTCTCGACGACAACAACCGGCTTTTCAACCCGGCGATAGCCGATAGCCTTCCAGACGGGATGCAATTTGAGGAACACCGCCGCCAGCATCTGGTAGATGCGCTCCAGTCCGCGCGAATGGCGGACCGACCATTGCCGCACCGTGTAAAAGGCGCTTGTCCGGGTGATGGGGTTCGTATCAGACGCCTGATAGGCGGATTTTGCCATCTATACCCCCTCCCGTCCGCCGCTGACGACGAGACTGCGCAGCCGCGTCGCATCATAGGCGGTTTCAATCTCGAAGGCCCGCGCCGCCGCGACGGCCTCGATGTCGCCCTCCACGGTCTCGGCCTCGCCGCGCCGCCAGCCGTCGAGATAGGCATCGCTCTCATGCGCCTTGTCGCGCATCGCGGCAACGTCGATGGCCTCCTGAAACCGGTCGGAGAGCATGATTTTCGCATTGCTCCGGCCCTGCTTGACGACAATCTGCGAGGGAATGTCCCGCCAGTATAGAATGCTGAGCTGTGCCAAGATGTCTCCTAACCTGCTTTGCGCGTGAGAAAGTCCTGAAGACCCGTGAGGCCGGTAAAGCGGTATTCGTAGGCAAGCGACAGCCGTTCCGCCGCCGCCTTCGCCTTTTCCTGCAATGCCGGGTCTTCCTGTTGCGATATGTACACAAGCCGTGTGTAGTTGCCGAAATAGAGCGGCAGAAGTTCCGGGTGCCTGTCGATACCGAGCCCCTCGATCGTCAGCTTCTCGAAATGCCGGGCGAGGAAATCGGTGAGATAGAAGGTGCCGACCTCTGCCTCCTGCAGGGCATCGAAAACCGCCGTGCCGGTGAAGAATTCATAGCAATGGGCGCCCGCGATCCGCTCGACCCCCTCTTCCGTCAGCACTTTGTCGAGCTGACCACCGGTCCCGCAGTCGCCATAAAGCGCGAGGATGGTTTCAAAACGGTCGCGGTTGTCCCGGATCTTGCGGCGCATCTCCTCCGGGATCAACGCGGGCCGGTTGTGCAGCTTGGCGGGCAGGCAAGTCACCTCGATATGGTCCCAGCCGTTGGCACGGATCACAGCGAGCGTTTCCTCGGCCAGCGCACCGCAGGCAATCAGAAGCGTTTTTTCCAGCGCAATTGTCATATCACGCTCCCCGCTGTGACCGGTCAGGCCGCGCGTCGTTCCGCGACCATTTTCTGGGCGATCTCCACTGTCATCGCGGCATCCCGCCCGTAGGCATCGGCACCGACGCTGTCGGCGAACTCCTCATTGAGCGGCGCGCCGCCGACCATTACGATGTAATCGTCGCGGATGCCCTTTTCCTTCATGGTGTCGATAACGACCTTCATGTAGGGCATGGTGGTGGTGAGCAGCGCCGACATGCCGATGATATCCGGCTTATGTTCTTCCAGCGCCTCGAGATATTTTTCGACCGGGTTGTTGATACCGAGGTCGATCACCTCGAACCCGGCGCCCTCCATCATCATGATGACGAGGTTCTTGCCGATGTCGTGAATATCGCCCTTTACGGTGCCGATGACCATCTTGCCGGCCTTCGGTGCGTCCGTCTCCGCGAGCAGCGGCTTCAGGATCGCCATGCCCGCCTTCATCGAGTTTGCCGCCAGCAGAACTTCCGGCACGAACAGGATGCCATCGCGGAAATCGATCCCGACAATGCGCATGCCCTCGACCAGCGCATCGGTCAAAACCCTGTAGGGCTCCCATCCGCGTTCCAGCAGGATATTCACCCCTTCGCAAATTTCGTCCGCCAGTCCGTCGTATAGATCATCATGCATCTGTTCGACGAGTTCGCCGTCATCCAGGGCCGAGAGATCAATATCTTCTTCTTCCATCGAATGCTCCACTGACTAATAAAATAAACGAAGCTATGTCGTAAAAGTGTCATATAGGCGGGGCCTGAAAACTATCCCCGTCCAGACATCGAATAATTTTCCTGCGACACTTTTGACGAATTTAAAACAGGGTCCGGTAATTTCAGGCTCTCAACCGTTCATTTTCGGGATCGAAAATCGATTCTTCGATGACGGTTGCGGGATAGCGCGTCCCCAGGATTTCAATCTCCAGCTTGGTGCCGATCGCCTCATTTCCGGCCTTGATATAGCCCTGTGCAAGGCTCTTTTCGACGAAGTGGCCATAGGCCCCCGCGGTCGCGCGGCCCACCATATTACCCGTCATGTCATAGAGCGGTTCATTGCCCAGCGGGTCGGCATCCTTGATGTCATGCACTTCCAGACAGACAAAGGATTGCGGCACGCCCTCCTCCTTCTGTTTGATCAGCGCCTCCCGGCCGATGAAATCGCCTTTGTCGAGATGAACGAAGCGTTCCAGCCCGGCCTCGAACACCGTATATTCACGGGTCAGGTCCTGCCCCCACATGCGGTAGTTCTTCTCCATGCGCAGGCTGTCCATGGCGCGCATGCCGCACATCCCAAGGCCGAATTCCTCCCCCGCCTTGACGATCGCGTCATAGATATGGTTCTGGTATTCGATCGGGTGATGCAGCTCCCAGCCGAGATCACCGACAAAATTCACGCGAAGCGCCCGGCAGGGCGCCAGGCCGACCGTGATATGCTGGCCCGTCAGCCATTTGAAGCCGTTGTTGGAAAGGTCCGCATCGGTAATCTTGCGCAGGATATCCCGCGATTTCGGACCCGCCAGCACCAGCACGCCATGCGCCGTGGTGACATTGTCCAGCCTGACGGAGCCATCACCCGGCAGGTTCTTCAGCAGATAATCATGGTCGAAGCGTTCCGCCGCGCCGGAACTGACGAGATAGAACTGCTCCGGCCCGTCGCGCATGATGGTAAATTCGGAGCGGATCCCGCCCCGCTTGTTGAGCACATGGGAGAGGTTGATGCGGCCGATCCCCTTCGGCAGCTTGCGACAGACGAGTCGGTCGAGATAGGCTTCGGCCCCCGGTCCCGACACCTCGAATTTCGAGAAGCTGGTGATATCGATCAGCCCGGCATTTTCGCGCATGTTCTTCACTTCATTGCCGACATGCTCGAAATAGTTGGACCGGCGGAAGCTCCACTGATCCTTCGGCTCCACCCCTTCCGGCGCGAACCAGTTGGGCCGCTCCCATCCATATCTCTGGCCGAAGACAGCGCCGCGGGCGGCCATCCGGTCGTGACAGGGGGACATCTTCAGGGGACGGCCCGCCGGGCGTTCCTCATCCGGGTAATGGATGACGAAGACATGCTCATAGCATTCTTCATTCTTGATCTTCGTATAGGGCTTGGTGGCATAGGCACCGAACCGGCGCGGATCGACGTCCATCATATCGATGCCGGGCTCGCCCTCGGTGATCCATTCAGCGAGCTGCCAGCCGGAACCGCCGGCCGCCGTCACGCCAAAGCTGTGCCCTTCATTCATCCAGAAATTCTTGAGACCCCATGCCGGGCCGATCATCGGGCTGCCGTCCGGCGTATAGGCAATGGGCCCGTTGACGATATCCTTGATGCCCGCATCGGCGAAGGTCGGCACGCGCGCAATGGCCGCTTCCACATGCGGCATCAGGCGCTCCAGGTCGCCGGGGAACAGGTCCTGCCCGAAAGTCTCCGGGACGCCATCGACAAAGCAGGCGGGCGCGCCTTTCTCATAGGGGCCGAGGATATAGCCCTGCCGTTCTTCCCGGAGGTAATAGGAGGCGTCGCTCTCGCGCAGCACCGCCATTTCGGGCAGGCCCGCCTTCTTGCGCGCGACCAGTTCCGGGACTTCGTCTGTAACGATATATTGATGCTCCACCGGGATCACCGGAATATCGAGGCCTACCATGGACAGCGTCTGCCGCGCATAGTTACCGGTGCAGCTCACCACATGCTCGGCGGTGATGTCGCCCTTGTTGGTGCGGATCAGCCATTCGCCGTTCTTCTGTTGCTCTATCGAGAGGACTTCCGTGTGGCGGTTGATCTCCGCGCCGCCGTTCCGTGCCCCGATGGCCATGGCGTTGGTCACGTCCACCGGCGCGATATGGCCGTCATCCGGATGGTAGAGCGCGCCGACCAGCCCGTCGACATCGGCAAGGGGCCAGAGTTCCTTGACCTCTTTCGGGGTGATGATCTCATAGGGCACACCGATGGTATTCGCCGTCCCACAATATTTTAGATATTCATCCATGCGTTCCTTGTTAGTCGCCAGACGGAGGTTGCCGGTCACATGGAAGCTGACATTCTGGCCGGTCTCGGCCTCCAGCCTTTTGTAGAGATCAACACTGTATTTATGGATCTGTCCGACGGCATAGCTCATGTTGAAGAGCGGAAGCAGGCCCGCCGCATGCCAGGTCGATCCGGCCGTCAGCTCCGTCCGTTCCAGCAGGACCACATCGGACCAGCCCTTCTTGGTCAGATGGTAAAGCGTGCTGACTCCGACGACGCCACCGCCAATGACTACTACCCGCGCATGTGATTTCATTCTACCATCCCCTTTGCCCTGTGCCCTGACACCAGGCGTCAATGCTTCGATGGATTACCGTGGCGATTACGACCGGGAATCGCTAACCGATCTCCGACGCTCGCTGTCCCTTTCCCGCCATGGAAATCTTTGCCTTCGGATGACATGAAAAAATGTTCTGAATTCGTCAGAGAACGCCGCAAAAAGACGCGCCTTGGCTAGTCCCCCATGCAATTTTGGATTTAATGAAATCGAAAGACGCGCTTTCGTCTGGTGAGTGAAGCTGGAGGGTTATCATGAGTGCAACAACATCCCGGAGCGGCCGCAGGGGGCGCGATGCCCGCCGCGAAGCAAGAGCAAGCAACGCCAGCCGCCATATCCCCTATATCAGCCGCAATATTCCCGTCACCAATCTGGTCAGTGACGAGGCGCTTGAGATCATCGAGGCCAACGCCGAAACCATACTTGAGGAAATCGGCCTTGATTTCCGCGACGATCCTGAATCGCTTGAGCTCTGGAAGTCGGTTGGCGCCGATGTGCAGGGAGAACGGGTGCATTTCCCGAAAGGCCTCTGCCGCCAGCTGCTCGCGACCGCCCCGGCCGAGTTCACCCAATATGCGCGCAATTCGGCGAACAATGTCCAGATTGGCGGAAATAATACGGTATTCGCGCCGGTCTATGGCCCGCCCTTCGTGCATGACCTCGACAAGGGCCGCCGTTATGGCACGCTCAAGGATTTCGAGAATTTCGTGAAGCTCGCCTATATGGCGCCCGCCATGCATCATTCCGGCGGCACCGTCTGCGAGCCGGTCGACCTGCCCGTCAACAAGCGGCATTTCGACATGGTCTACAGCCACATCAAATACTCCGACAAGCCTTTCATGGGCTCGGTCACCGCGCCGGAACGGGCCCAGGACAGCGTCGATATGGCCTCCCTCGTCTTCGGGGAAGAGTTCGTGCAGAATAACTGCGTGATGCTGAACCTGATCAACGCCAATTCCCCCATGACCTTCGATGCGACCATGCTGGGAGCGCTCAAGACCTATGCGGCGAACAATCAGGCCTGCGTCGTCTCTCCCTTTATCCTCTCCGGCGCGATGAGCCCGGTTTCGGGCGCCGGCACCCTGTCGCAGCTTTTGGCCGAGGCGATGGCGGGCTGTGCGCTGACGCAGATCATCAAGCCGGGTACACCGGTGATTTTCGGCACCTTCGTCAGTTCCATCTCCATGCAGTCCGGCGCGCCGACCTTTGGCACCCCGGAAAGCAGCCTCGTCTTGAACGGCGCGGCGGAGCTTTCGCGGCGGTTGAACCTGCCGTTCCGCTCCGGCGGCTCCTTCACGGCCTCGAAACTGCCGGATGCGCAGGCCGCCTATGAAAGTGCGCAGACCCTGCTGATGACGCTTCTGTCCGGGGTCAACTTCTCGCTCCATGCGGCGGGTTGGCTGGAGGGCGGGCTCTGTTCTTCTTACGAAAAATTCGTGATGGACGCCGATCAATGCGCGATGATGGAAGTGCTGGCCCGTGGCATCGATGTTTCCGAGAACGGTCAGGCCATGGACGCCGTGCGCGAGGTCGGCCCGGGCGGCCATTTCCTCGGCTGCGCCCATACCCAGGCCAATTTCGAGGATGCCTTCTACCGCTCCCGCGTTGCCGATAATAATTCGGTCGAGCAATGGCAGGCGGACGGCGGCAAGGACACCGCAACGCGCGCCAACGCCATCTGGAAGCAGATGCTGCGGGATTATCAGGCCCCGGCCCTTGATGAAGGGATTGACGAGGCGCTTAAGGATTTCATGGCGAAGCGGAAAAGCTCCTTCCCTGATTCCAACACCTGAGGCAGCACGCTAGCGGTCGGCGGTAAAGGTTCCCCCGAAAGCGAAACGGCTGCCTGGGTGGAACAGCCGGACTGTCGTGATCATATCCTCACCGATGAAGGTATGCCGCTCCAGCGTCAGCACGGCCTCCCCCTCCTGCAGGCGCAGGAGCCGCCGTTGCTCCGCTGTCGGCATATCAGCGCTGATGCGATGATCGGCGCGGCTGTAGGGGGTGGTCCGGATCAGAAACCCGCTCGGCGTCTCGATTGAAAAATCATGCCGGATGAACTCCGGCACGAGCGCCGGGCTGACATAGCGATCCTCAAGCTGAAGCGGCACCCCATTCTCCGAATGCAGCATCAGGCAGTGAAAGAGGCTCACTTCCTTGTGCGCCATCAGCCTTGCGACATGGCTCGGGACCGGCACCTCCTCAAGGCGGAGCAGCTCGGCGCTATGGCTGTTTCCCCGGCTGGCGATATCATCGGCGATATTACGGATTTCTAGAAGACCCGATTCCAGCTTGCGCGGCCCGACGAAGGTGCCCGACCCCTGCCGCCGGACAAGCACACCTTCCTGCGTCAGTTCCCGAAGCGCGCGGTTGATCGTCATGCGGGAGGCATCGAGTTCGGCCACCAGGGCATGCTCCGTCGGGACCCGGTCGCCCGCCTGCCAGTCCCCGTTTTGTATCCGCTGCAAAATCAATTCCTTGATCTGCTGATAGAGCGGCGCGGCGCGGTTCATCTTCAAATCACTGATATTGTTCATGTAACTGCCTGGCCCTGACTTTTACTCATTACGTTCCGCGCTTTTCCGGAGACGGCCCCGCCCCACGCCACAAAAAGGTCAGAAAAAAATGCTTGATCATAGGGGCGAGTCTATCATAATAATTTGTATATACAAATTTAAAATGAAGGGCAGGCAAAGATGGCGACGAGAACATGCGATACGCTTTTCATCAACGCCCGGCTGGCGACCATGACGCCGGGAGGCGAGCCATACGGGGTGGCGGATGCCGACGCCCTCGCCCTGACCGGAGACAAGATCAGCGCCATCGGACAGGCCGGAGAATTCTCAGGCGATGCCGCGTCTGTCATCGACCTCGAAGGCCGCTGGATCACTCCCGGCCTGATCGATTGCCATACCCATCTGGTCCATGCGGGCAACCGCGCGCAGGAATTCGAAATGGGGCTGAACGGCGCGACCTATGAGGAGATTGCGACGAAGGGAGGCGGCATCCTGTCCACAGTCCGCGCCACCCGGGAGGCGAGCGAGAGCGACCTCGCCGCCGAGAGCCAGCCGCGCCTGCAGGCGATGATGGATGCGGGTGTCACCACGGTGGAGATTAAATCCGGCTATGGCCTCGATCTGGAGTCGGAAATGAAGATGCTGGAGGTGGCAAGGCAGCTCGGCGAGATCAATCCGGTCCGTGTCCTCAAAACCTTCCTCGGTGCCCATGCCCTTCCTGAAGAGTTCTCCGGCGACAGCGACGGTTATATGCTGAAGGTAATCAAGGAGATGCTGCCGACAATTCATGCGTTGGGTCTGGTCGATGCGGTCGATGCCTTTTGCGAGAAGATCGCCTTCTCGGAAGAACAGGTGCGGCAGCTTTTTAAAGTGGCTGACCGGCTGGGGGTGCCGATAAAACTTCACGCCGAGCAGCTCAGCAACCAGCATGGCGCCGAACTCGCCGCGCATTTCAAGGCGCTGTCCGCCGATCATCTGGAGTATATCGACGAACAGGGCGTGAAGGAGATGGCGAAAGCGGGCACCGTCGCCGTCATCCTGCCGGGCGCGTTCTATTATCTCCGCGAGACGCAAAAACCACCGATCCAGCTGTTCCGCGACCATGGCGTACCGATGGCACTCGCCACCGACTGCAACCCCGGCTCCTCGCCGACAACGAACCCGCAGCTGATGATGAACATGGCTGCCGTTCTGTTCCGCATGACACCGGAAGAGGCGCTGGCGGGCTTTACCCGGAATGCTGCGGCAGCGCTCGGTCTTGACAAGAAGGTCGGCACGCTGGAGGTCGGCAAGCAAGCGGATCTCGCCATCTGGGAGATCGATCATCCTTCAGAACTTACACAAGCTATCGGCTCTAACCCGCTCTATTCACGATATTTTGGAGGTCATTCATGACTATCGAGCCGAAAAATCTCGTCCTCTCCCCTGGTCATCTCACCTTGGATGAACTGCGCCTGATTTATCAGGGGGAACGCCACCTGACCCTCGATCCGGCCTGCCGCGATACGGTAGCGGAAGGGGCTGCGGCCGTTCAGAAAATCGTCGATGAGAACCGCACGGTCTATGGCATCAATACCGGCTTCGGCCGGCTCGCGCAGGAGGTGATCCCAAAAGACAAGCTGGAAGCGCTGCAGAAGAACCTCGTCCTCTCCCATTCCACCGGGACAGGCCCGCTGCTGAAGGATGACATCGTCCGGCTCCTCATGGCGATGAAGGCAGCTAGCCTCGCGCGCGGCTTTTCCGGCGTGCGCATGGCCGTGATCGATGCCCTGATGGCCTTTCTGGAGCATAAAATCTATCCCTGTATCCCGGCGAAAGGCTCCGTCGGCGCCTCCGGTGATCTTGCGCCCCTCGCCCATATGACCGCCGCGCTGATGGGCATCGGCAATGTCCGTTTCGATGGCGAGATCGTCCCCGCCGAGGCGACACTGAAGGCGCTCAAGATCACGCCGCTCACCCTCGGCCCCAAGGAAGGACTCGCGCTGCTCAACGGCACGCAGGTCTCGACCGCGCTGGCCCTTGCCGGCCTGTTCGAGGCGGAAAAATTGCTGGCCGCCGCGACGCTCGCTGGCAGCCTGTCCCTCGATGCCGCGAAAGGCACCGACGCCCCCTTCGATACCCGCATTCATGCGGCGCGCGGCCAGATCGGCCAAATGGAAATGGCAGCAAGTTACCGTGCGCTGATCGAGGGAAGCGAAATCCGCAAGTCCCATGAGGACTGCGAGAAGGTGCAGGACCCATACTGCCTGCGCTGTCAGCCGCAGGTGATGGGTGCCTGCCTCGACCAGATGCGTCATGCGGCGAAGGTCCTGATCATCGAGGCGAACTCTGTCTCCGATAATCCGCTGGTCTTTGTCGAAACCGGCGAGGTTATCTCCGGCGGCAATTTCCATGCCGAGCCGGTGGCCCTTGTCGCCGATAATCTCGCGCTCGCCATTGCCGAAATCGGCTCCATGTCGGAACGGCGCATCGCCATGCTGGTTGATACCTCCATCAGCGGCCTGCCCGCCTTCCTGGTGACAAGCGCCGGGATCAATTCCGGCTTCATGATCGCCCATGTGACGGCGGCCGCACTTGCGAGCGAGAACAAGCAGCAGGCCTATCCCGCCTCCGTCGACAGCATCCCGACCTCCGCCAATCAGGAGGATCATGTCAGCATGGCGACCCATGGCGCGCGGCGGCTCCTCCGCATGGCGGAGAATACGGCGGCCATTGTCGGGATCGAACTGCTCGCATCCACGCAGGGAATCGAGCTGCGGGCGCCGCTTCAGACCTCGGCTCCGCTCGAAAGGCTGCATGCGGAAATTCGAAAGATCGCCGAACCTTATAAGGAAGACCGCTTCTTCGCGCCGGATATCGAGGCGGCGAAAAAGCTGGTGATGAGCGGCGCATTGGCAGCGCAGTTCGCGGACTTTCTACCCGATACTTTGGAGAGTTAGAATGCAAGGCGAAGTTTTTACTTTAAGCAGGGGGTCATCCCCCCTCCTCCTCAGCCAGCCGCATGTCGGGCTGGAAATCCCGGCCTCTATCGAGCGCCGCCTGACGGACGCCGCAAAGGCCCGCCCCGATACGGATTGGCATATCGACCGGCTTTACCGGGACATCGCGGAGGAGCTGGGCGCAACCGTGGTCACCGCGAAATATTCCCGCTATGTGATCGACCTCAACCGCGATCCGGACGGGGCCTCCCTCTATCCGGGCCAGAGCGTCACGGAACTCTGCCCGACGACGTTATTTGATGATCAGAAGCTGTACCTCGACGGGCTGGAACCGGATGAGGAGGAAGTCGAGACGCGGCGCGGCGTCTTCTGGCAGCCCTATCATGATGTGCTGGCGGAGGAGATCGAGCGGATCAAGGCACAGCATGGCTATGTGCTACTCTATGACTGCCATTCCATCCGCTCCGTCCTGCCGCGCTTTTTTGAGGGCCGCCTGCCAACACTCAACCTTGGCACCGGCGATGGCCGTTCCCTCGATCCGGCGCTTGAAAGGACGGTCGAAGAAATCGCCGCCGCCTCCCCCTACAGCCATGCGCTCAATGGCCGGTTCAAGGGCGGCTACATCACCCGCCATTACGGCGATCCGGCGAATAATGTCCATGCGCTGCAGATGGAACTCGCACAGGATGATTACATGCTGGAGGAAGCGCCCTTCTCTTACCTGCCGGAGAAGGCCGCCGCGCTTCAGCCGACCCTCAAACAGATACTGGATGCCATGCTCGACTTCGGGCGGCGGAACATCGTTGCATAAAGGAACGCCACAATGATGAACAGACGAGACAACAGCCGCGTAATCAAGGCCCCGACAGGCTCGGAACTTTCCTGCAAGAGCTGGCTGACCGAAGCGCCGCTCCGGATGCTGATGAACAATCTCGATCCGGATGTGGCGGAGAACCCGGCGGAGTTGGTCGTCTATGGCGGCATCGGCCGGGCGGCGCGCAACTGGGACTGCTTTGATCAGATCCAGCGGTCCTTACGTGATCTCAACGCGGACGAAACCCTGCTTGTCCAGTCCGGCAAGGCCGTCGGCATCTTCAAGACCCATGAGAACGCGCCGCGGGTGCTCATCGCCAACTCCAACCTGGTGCCGCATTGGGCCAACTGGGATCATTTTAACGAGCTCGATAAGAAGGGCCTGATGATGTATGGCCAGATGACGGCGGGTTCCTGGATCTATATCGGCAGTCAGGGCATTGTGCAGGGCACCTATGAGACCTTCGCTGAAGCCGGACGCCAGCATTTCGGCGGCGATTATTCCGGCAAATGGATATTGACCGGCGGACTTGGCGGCATGGGCGGGGCGCAGCCGCTCGCGGCCACCATGGCCGGCGCCTCCATACTGGCCGTGGAATGCCGGCCGAGTAGCATCGATTTCCGCCTGCGCTCGGGCTATCTCGATGAGAAGGCGGAAAGCCTGCCCGAAGCCCTCGCCATCATCCGCGATGCCTGCGAGCGGAACAAGCCCGTCTCTGTCGGTCTGCTCGGCAATGCCGCCGATATTTTCCCCGAAATTCTGGAGGGTGAGATGCTCCCCGATCTCGTGACCGACCAGACCTCCGCCCATGATCCGGTGAACGGCTATCTGCCGCAGGGCTGGACGCTGGATCAATGGGAGCAGATGCGCGAGAATGATCCGAAATCCGTTGAGATCGCGGCGCGGAAATCCATGGCGGTGCAGGTGCAGGCCATGCTCGATTTCCAGGCGCGCGGCATCCCGACCGTCGATTACGGCAACAACATCCGTCAGGTCGCGCTGGAAGAAGGGGTCGACAGCGCCTTCAACTTCCCGGGCTTCGTGCCCGCCTATATCCGCCCCCTCTTCTGCCGGGGCATCGGGCCGTTCCGCTGGGCGGCACTCTCGGGCGATCCGGAAGACATCTTCAAGACGGATGCGAAGGTGAAGGAGCTTATCCCCGATGATGCGCATCTTCACAACTGGCTCGATATGGCGAGGGAGCGGATCAAGTTTCAGGGGTTGCCGTCGCGCATCTGCTGGGTGGGCCTGGGTCAGCGCCATCGCCTCGGCCTTGCCTTTAATGAAATGGTGCGCACCGGCGAGCTGTCCGCCCCCGTTGTGATCGGCCGCGATCATCTGGATTCAGGATCGGTCGCCAGCCCGAACCGGGAGACGGAGGGGATGAAGGACGGATCGGATGCCATCTCCGACTGGCCGCTCCTCAATGCACTGCTCAATACCGCGAGCGGGGCGACCTGGGTCAGCTTGCATCATGGTGGCGGGGTCGGCATGGGATTCTCGCAACATGCCGGAATGGTGATTGTCTGTGACGGTACGAAAGAGGCAGACGAGCGGATCGCCCGCGTTCTCTTCAATGATCCGGCGACGGGCGTGATGCGCCACGCCGACGCCGGATATGAGGAGGCCATTCAGTGTGCGAAGGAGAATGACCTCAATCTCCCGTTTCTGAAAGACGCTTAGGGTCAGGGCCCCTAAATCTTGATACCGAGGCCGTTCGCGGCCTTGGTCAGCATATTGGTCGTCTGGTCATTGCCGCTCGTATATTCAAGCTGCGTGGCCGGATCGGCAATCTCGCCCCAATGCTCGGCGATCTTCTCCGGTGTCCGCTCGCCTTCGGCCAGCCATTTCCCGCCGGTCTCATAGACGATGGTGCGCGCATAGGTGCCCGCACCCGCCGTGATGATCGTGCGATTGGGGCTGTCCTCTGACACGATATAGAGAAGCGCCGGGGTGACCGATTCCGGGGTCAACAGCTCCAGCAGGTTTTCCGGGATAATATCCTCGGTCATGCGGGTCGCGGCGCAGGGTGACAAGGCGTTAACCTTGATGCCGTATTTCGCGCCTTCGATCACCAGCGTGTTCATCAGTCCGATGACGCCCATCTTCGCCGCGCCATAGTTGGTCTGGCCGAAATTGCCGTAAAGCCCGCTTGAGGAGGTGGTCATGGCGATGCGGCCATATCCCTGCTCCCGCATGACGTTCCACACCGCCTTGGAGCAGTTGACCGAGCCCATCAGATGCACATCCAGCACGAATGCAAAATCCTTCATCTCGACATTGGAGAATGACTTGTCCCGCAGCACCCCGGCGTTGTTCACCAGAATATCGATCCGGCCCCATTTCGCCATGGCCTCATCGACCATCCGGGTGACCTCGGCCATATCCGTGACATTGGCACCATTGGCAATGGCTTCACCGCCTGCCGCCTCGATCTCGGCGACCACGGCCTTTGCTGCCTCGGAAGACCCGCCACTGCCATCGACGGAACCGCCAAGGTCATTGACCACCACTTTCGCACCGCGTGCCGCGAGGCCGAGCGCATGGCTGCGCCCAAGTCCATTTCCGGCGCCGGTGACAATCGCCACCTTGCCATCAAAGCGAATACTCATATTCTCTCCTTAAATATTTGATTTTGTTATTTTTATTCACCTAGGAACGTCATGCCAAGCCATTCGACAATCAGGGCCGGTTTGTCCTCACCCTTGATCTCGACCGTGACTTCCGTTTTGGTGAGATACTGTCCGGGGCGTTTCTCATCGAGACTGATGACCTTGGCGGTCACGCGGATTTCACTGTCCACCTTGACCGGCTGCAGGAAGCGCAGCTTGTCGATGCCGTAATTGATTCCCATCTGGGTATTCTCGACATTCGGGCGGATTTTCGGAACCAGCCCGGCGAGCAGCGACAGCGTCAGGAAGCCATGGGCGATGGTGGTACCAAAGGGTGTCTCCTTGGCGGCGCGTTCCGGATCCACATGGATGAACTGAAAATCGTCCGTTGCCTCGGCAAATTTGTTGATGCGGTCCTGATCGACCTTGAACCACTCCCCCGGTCCATAAACCGTGCCGACAGAATTCAGGAATTCGGCTTTGGATATTGTCTTTGTCATTATTGTTTCCTCCAAATCAATTTAAGGGTTTTTTCTAGCGAATTTTCGTCCCTTGCGATAGTCCCTATCAGGCGGTTGCCCCGATTACAGCCGGGCTTCCCGATCAGTCTTCCTCCGGCGGCATGCCATAGCCCTTGCGGAACTGCGCCTTCACCTCGTCCATTTCCGCCTCGCTCAGCAGGACCGGTTTACCGATCTGGAGAATGCGCCAGTAGGTATCGCAGAGCGTCTCCACCTCGACGGCAAGCGAAAGCGCCCGCGCGAGGCTCACTTCCCCCACCAGCAGGCCATGATTGGCAAGCAGGCAGGCCTTGCGCCCGTCCATCGCCTTCAGGGCATGATCGGATAGTTCCTGCGTGCCGAAGGTCGCATAGTCGGCGCAGCGGATCGTGTTCCCGCCCGCCACCGCAATCATGTAATGAAAGGGCGGCAGTTCCAGGCGCTGACAGGCGAGCGTCATGGCCGCTTTCCCGTGGGTATGCAGGATGGCCCCAAAATCGGGACGGTTTTCCAGAAGATCATGATGAAAGCGCCATTCGCTGGACGGGTTGCGGCGGCCGGACACCTCCCCGTCGAAAGACATCTCAACAATATCCTCGGGCACAAGGTCTTCATAGGCCATGCCCGACGGCGTGATCAGATAGCCGTCGTCGATCCGGATACTGGCATTGCCGGAACTGCCCTGATTAATACCGCGGGCGTTCATCTCCCGCACGGTCGCGATCAGTTCCTCCCGCTCGGCCCGCCAGTTCATCTGCTCATCCGGTGGCCGACCAGGCCCTTATCCGAAGCGCTCAAATTCACCAGTTCCCCATATTCATAGCGCATCCGCCAGGAGAGAAGCTCCTGCACGCAATCGAGGACCACGCCCTGATAATCCGGATCTTCGGCGAGGTTGCGCGTCTCGTCCGGGTCATTCTTCATATCGAACAGGAGCGGCGGTAAGGCCGCGAAATGCACATATTTGAATTCCGCATCCCGATGGACGAGCAGATTACATTCCGACGACTTTATATTGAGGACCGTCTCCGGCATCTGCGCCACGGGATCGCGGAAATCATAGAGCCAGTGGACCGCCCGCCGCCAGTCCGCCGGTATCTCTCCCTTCAGGAAAGGCATCAGGGAATGGCCATCGCACTGCCGCGGCACGGGGAGGTTCAGGCCATCCAGGATCGTCGGCATGAGATCGACGGATTCGGTGAATTCGCTGATCTCGCGGCCGGTTGTGACATTCCAGCTTTTCGGCGGCTTGATGATCAGCGGGATATGAAAACTTTCGTCGTAAAAGCCGATCTTGCCCCAGAGATAATGATCGCCCAGCTGCTCCCCATGGTCCGAGGTCACAACAATCAGCGTCTCGTCATACTGCCCCTGCTCTTTCAGGGTGGCGATGACGCGGCCGAGATTGTGATCCGCCTCCGTTATCAGGGATTTGTAAGTCGCGCGAAGCTGCGCCACCGCCTCTTCCTCAAGATCGACGGCACGCCCCTCGCCCTCCATGAAGAAGGCATCCTGCGGAATGGCCTGATACATCAGGGCCAGCGACGGATGCTTTTCCCGCATCTCATCGCGCGATCCGTCCCGGACCGGCGGCGGCATCTCCGCCGGATCGTAAAGGTCATGATATTCCGGCGGCGAGATAAAGGGCGGGTGCGGCCGCAGGAAGGTCAGGTGATGAAAGAACGGATCGGACGGCTTCGATTTCAGGTTCCTGATCAGCTGATCCGCGAGCCAGTGGGTTTCGCTGTCCTCCGCCTTGAACCGGCTTGGCGCAAAAAGCGGATGGCGGCCCGGCGGCAGTTTATAGTCCGGGTCCGGGAAATAGATGGCATATCCGGTCCCCGGAATGTCGTATCCCTTCCCCGTCAGATAGTCGAGCCAGGGAATGCTGTTCTCCGCGAGCTGCTGACCCACGGTGAAGCCCGGCATCACCCCTTCATAAGTGAGGAACGCCTCATGATCCTCCCCCAGCACGCGGGGGTCTGGCGTCGTGTCCGTATAACCCCAGAGGGTCGGATCATAGCCGCCGCGGCGGGCCTCAAGCGCGAGGTTCGTCAGGCTGTGATTGAGCGGCGTACCATTGCGGATGGAGCGGTGATTGCTGGGATACATGCCCGTCAGGAACGTTGTGCGCGACGGGCCGCAGGGTGCTATACAGGTAAAATGATTGCAAAAGGCGATCCCGTCGGCACAGAGGGCGTCCATGGTCGGAGTGCGGATGGTCTTGTTCCCCGTCGCCGCAAGATGATCCGCCCGCCACTGATCTAGGGTGACAAAAAGGACGTTGGTTTTCGTCATGAGGACAGGTTCACCCCGTCGAGAGAGGCGGCGATATCGCGCGACAACTCGCCAAGGAGGCTGCTCAGCGCATTCGCATAGCTGTTGTAATCGCCGGAGGTCGCGGGCATTTCATAGATTTTCGCGTGCCGCGCGAGCACCGTATTGTCATAGAGCCCTTTCAGATGCCAGCGAACCGAAAGCCGAGCCACCCCGGCGCCTGTCTCGGTAATATCAATGATATCAACAGCAACCTGAACGGAATCGCGGTTGGGCCGGAAATCGGCCGGATACGCGAAGACTTTCTCCTCCCCGATCAGGGAGGCAACATTGCTGCTGACCACCCGCTTGATGGCATCGCCGAGCGGTTCCGCCCAGTGGTCGAAGTCCGATACGTTGATTTCCGAACCGCTGTCAAAGGTGACGATCTGCGGTCGGTCCGCATAGCCCGGAATCTGCACCGGTCCGATCCCGATGGTCATGGCCTCCGGCAGGTCATAGGACGCCTCTCCCGGCTTGATATCCGCCGCCGTCTTCAGGATGTAAAAACGTGTCGGCGCGGAGCCCGGCAAGCCGGCACAGGCCGCGACGGCGAACAGCATCAGGACAAGGACGGCATATCTCGAAACAGGGCGGATCATGTTGACTTGAGGCATTTTGCTATCTCTTTCCGCTGATCAGGGAACTGGGGTTCCGTTCCAGGAAATCGGCAAGGCTGCGAACGGACCGGCTGGCCGCCGCCAGTTCCTGCAGCATGTTCGTCAGATCATATTTGAAGGGGGACCCATCGGCAATCATTCCGTTGACGGCGCCGAACATGCTCTGGGCCGACGCCAGGGTCTGATCGATCTTCTGGACCGCCTCGCGAGTGCTTTCCAGCGTTGCGTCGATGGACGGCAGGGTCTTCTTGTCGAAATTCTGTGCTACGACCCGGACGGAGGCCGCCAGTTCGCGATATTGCGCAATGGTGCTCTGCAACTCGCCGGAATTGATGAATTTATCCAGCCCTTCAACAGTGTTGGTCAGGCTGTTCCCGAGCCGCTCTATCGGGATATTGTCGAGCTTCGTCATCAACTGCGAGATGGAGGTGGTAATGGCTTCAAGGTCCGCCTCAACCGTCGGAATCTCCGGGTATTCCCCGTTCGTTGCGACATAGAGGCCCTTCTTGTCCGGCACCAGGTCAAGATCGACGATGAGCTGGCCGGTCAGGAAGCTGGCGCTTTTGAGCTTCGCCTTCAGGCCCCGCTCGATCAGGTTCTTGATGACCTTGTGGCGGAGTTCCCGGGTTTCCAGAACCGAACGGATCTTCTTGCCGTCATCGGTCAGGCTGATTCGCTGCGGCTCGATTTCGATCAGGACAGGAATATAGTATTTCTGGTTCTCCTCATCGATTTCCAGGCTGATATCCCGGACACTACCGACCTTGATGCCCTTGAATTCGACATTTGCCCCGACATTGAGGCCGCTGACCGAACCGTCGAAATACAGCACATACACGATTTTCTCGGTATAGCGTGCGTCATCCTTCGCCTGTTCATCGTCATAGAGCTTGAACACGTTCCGCGCCTCCGCCGGGAAGGTATTGCGGTAAAGGTCCGCCGTACCGAACTCGATCGCACCGGCAATCAGGCTTTGCAGGGAGTTCGCGCCAAGTTCCACACCGGAGGTCGAGACAGAGACATTGATGCCACCCGCATTCCAGAAATTCGTACCCTCCAGCACCAGATCATCGTAGGGCGCCTCGACAAAGGCATAAACATCAATGGCCTGCTTGTCCTCCGCCAGCCGGTAGCCAAGCACGCTCCCGACGACGAGGCCCTTGTACATCACCGGTGTCCCGCGGTTGATATTGCGCAGCTTGCTGGTAGAGAGGATATATTCCGTCCCCTTGTCATTGGAAGTGATGACCGGCGGCGTTTTCAGACCGGTGAATTTGGTTTTCTTCTCGCCCTTGCCCTCGCCGGGGTCAATCTCGATGAAAGAGCCGGAGAGCAGGGTCTGCAGTCCCGTAATCCCCTGAAATCCGATGGCGGGGGCAACAATCCAGAAGCGCGCATCCTCGGTCAGGTATTTCTCCGCCGACTTATCGACATCGACGATGAGGGAAACCCCTTCATCATTATCGAGGATGTCAATCCGGCTCAGCTGGCCGATATTGACGTCCTTGTATTTGAGCTGCGTCTTGCCGGGTACCATGCCCTCGGCATCGTCAAAAATGATGGAAACTTCCGTGCCGCGACCGGCGATCGCCTGGAAAATCAGATAGGCGGCAACGCCAAGGGCGATCACCGGCACGATCCAGATGCTCATCAGGCTACCGTATCCGCGGCGCACCCGCGCCTCCGGCACCTTCTGTTCGCTATCATCCGTCATCATTTTCCCCCTCTTCATCCCAAATCAAACGCGGATCAAAGGTCATGGCCGCAAACATCGTGATAATTACCACCGCCGCGAAGGCGATCGCGCCGGGGCCCGCCGTGACGGTCGCCAGCGCCTGCAGCTTTACCAGGGCAATCAGGATCGATATCATGAAGATGTCAATCATGGACCAGCGGCCGATAAATTCCGTGAAGCGATAGAGCAATGCCCGCTCCCGCCGTCGCGCCTTCATACCAAATTGCACCGAAATGACCAGAAAAAGCAATGCGGCGATCTTGAAAATGGGCACAAAGACGCTGGCGACGAAGACGATAATCGCGATCACGAGCTGTCCCGATCCGACAAGCTCGATCACCCCGCCCATGATCGTGTTCGTCGTGGACTGGCCGAAGGACACCAGCGTCAGAACCGGATAGACATTGGCCGGGATGTAGAGAACCGCCGCCGCAATCAGAAGCGCCCAGGTGCGCGTCATGCTGTTGATTTTCCGGCTGTGCAGGGCGGCCGCGCAGCGCGGGCATTCGTCGGTGTGTTCACGGATATAGCTGTTCGAGACCAGCATCCCGCAGACATGGCAGGAGATGGCGTCCAGGGATTTCGCCGTTACCGGCGCGGCGCTCATGCCTCGATCTCCCGAAGGCGCGACCATAGTGCATCTTCATCCAGCGTCAGATAGGCCATAACCGTCGCCGCCACCATCAGCACAAAGGCGAACAGCGACAGACCGACGCTGACATCGGCGAAATCCTGAAGCTTCACGAAGGCAACGATAATGCCGAGAACGAAAATCTCCGACATGGCCCAGGGCCGCAAATGGTTGAGCGTGCGGATCTGGAGCTGCGGGCTCGGCGGCACGCGGTTCAGCCGCATCGGCAGCAACAGCGTGATCAGAACCAGCAGCACCATCAGCGGGGCAACGACGCTGGAGACGAAGACGACGATGCCAAGTTCCCAATAACCCGCATTCCAGAAGGCGATGGCGCCGTCTATCAGGCGGTTCGACTGGGACACGCCCTCCATCTCGAAGGTGAGCAGCGGAAACATATTGGCAAGGATGAAGAACATAAGGCCGGTCAGCGCAAAGGCCAACGCCCGGTCCAGGCTGTTTTTATGGCGGACATAGAGCAACGCCCCGCATCGGGTACAGCGTCCCTGCTCCCCTTCCCGGATCGACGGCACCGCATGCACAAGGTCACATTCCGGACAGGCGAGAAACGCGTCGGTATAGGTAAAATCCTGATCGATTGCCATGCCGCCCTTTCCTCAATCGATTTGCGTTTTGACAATAAAGCGCATATGCGGCGCATTCAATTGATTTTCATCATGAATTTTCCCGTATGGGTTTTCGCCTGCCATTGCGGAAATCGCAAACCGGCCCATTGCAACCTTCCGTGCGGGTGCCTATTTGACATTTTACACGGTAAATTTATGCAAAAATGAATATTTCACATTTTTTTACCGTATATTTGGGTTGTTTCTTCTTGTCGCAACCCTCGATATTATGTAAGCCCGTGCACAACAGGCCCGTCGGCGCCCCGGTATTTGAACAGAGACATGACATCATGAGCACATCGCATATGACCCACCTGCGTCAGCTGGAAGCGGAAAGCATCCATATCTTCCGGGAGGTTGTCGCGGAGTTCGAGCGGCCGGTCATGCTCTATTCCATCGGCAAGGATTCGGCGGTGTTGCTGCATCTTGCGCGAAAAGCCTTCCACCCGTCTCCCGTGCCCTTCCCGCTTCTGCATGTGGATACCACCTGGAAGTTCCGCGACATGATCCATTTCCGCGATACCATCGTGAAGGATTACGGCCTCGAACTGCTGGTCCATATCAATGCCGAGGGCGTCAAACAGGGCGTCGGCCCCTTCACCCATGGCTCGGCGCTGCATACGGACATCATGAAGACCGAGTCCCTAAAGCAGGCGCTCGATCATTACAAGTTCGATGCCGCCTTTGGCGGCGCCCGCCGCGACGAGGAAGCGAGCCGCGCGAAAGAGCGGGTCTTCTCCTTCCGTAACGAGGCGCATCGCTGGGATCCGAAAACCCAGCGGCCCGAACTCTGGAACCTCTATAACGGGCGGGTCCGCAAAGGTGAAAGCATCCGCGCTTTCCCCCTCTCCAACTGGACGGAACTCGATATCTGGCAATATATCTATATGGAGGATATCCCCATCGTGCCGCTCTATTTTGCCGCGAAACGGCCCGTGGTCGAGCGGGAGGGCATGCTGATCATGGTCGATGATGAGCGGATGCCGCTGAATGAAGGGGAAACACCGATGATGAAGTCGGTCCGCTTCCGCACCCTCGGCTGCTATCCGCTCACCGGCGCGATTGAATCGACCGCCGCCACCCTGCCCGAGATCATTCAGGAAATGCTCGTCGCCCGTACGTCCGAGCGGCAGGGCCGTCTCATCGACAAGGATCAGGCCGGATCGATGGAGAAGAAAAAGCAGGAAGGATATTTCTGATGAACGACCTGTCCAACGCCGCCACTGCAGAAATCGACGCCTATCTCAAGACGCAGGAACAGAAGAACCTTCTCCGCTTCATCACCTGCGGCAGCGTCGATGACGGCAAGAGCACCTTTATCGGCCGCCTCTTGTGGGATTCAAAGCTGTTGTTCGAGGATCAGCTCGCCGCACTGACCGCCGAAAGCAAGCGCGCGGGCACCCAGAATGGCGACATCGACTACGCCCTTCTCCTTGATGGTTTACAGGCCGAGCGTGAACAGGGCATCACCATCGATGTGGCCTATCGATTCTTCGCGACCGACAAGCGCAAGTTCATCGTCGCCGACACTCCGGGGCATGAGCAATATACCCGCAATATGGTGACCGGCGCCTCCACCGCCGACCTCGCGGTCATCCTGATCGATGCGCGAAAAGGTGTGCTGATCCAGACCATGCGGCACAGCTATCTCGTCTCGCTGCTTGGCATCAAAAAGGTCGTGCTCGCCGTCAACAAGATGGATCTGGTGGACTATGACGAAGCGGTCTTCACCAAAATCCTCGACGAGTATACGAAATTCGCGGAACAGCTCAATTTCGAGGAGATCACCCCGATCCCGGTCTCGGCCCTCAAGGGCGATAATATGATCGGCGCGAGCGACGCCATGCCCTGGTATGACGGACCGAGCGTGCTGGAACATCTGGAGACTGTCCATGTCAGTCAGGGCGATGACAACCGTCCGTTCCGCTTTCCCGTGCAATGGGTCAACCGCCCGAATCTCGATTTCCGGGGTTTTTCGGGCACTGTCGCGAGCGGTAGCATCCGCATCGGCGATCCGATCGTCGAGCCGGCGTCGGGCCAGAGCAGCAAGGTCGCGCGCATCGTCACTTTCGATGGCGACCTCAAGGAAGCATCCAAGGGGCAAGCCATCACCCTCACCCTTGAGGATGAAATCGATATCAGCCGCGGTGACATTCTCTGCGCGACGAAGGACCGCCCGGCGACTGCTGATCAGTTCGAAGCGAAAATCGTCTGGATGAATGCCGAGCCGATGCTGCCGAGCCGGACTTACCTCCTGAAACTCGGTACCGGGACCACCGCCGCCCGGATCAGCAGCCTGAAATACAAGGTCAATGTCAACACGATGGAGCATACCGCGACCAAGACGCTGGAGCTGAACGAGATCGGCGTCTGCAACCTCTCCCTCGACAAGGCGATTTCCTTCGATCCCTATGCCGATATCCCAGAGACGGGCTCCTTCATCCTGATTGACCGCTTCACCAATGCGACGGTCGCCGCAGGCATGATCGATTTCGCGCTCCGCCGCGCCGACAATATTCACTGGCAGTCGGTAGACATCCATAAGGAAGCGCGGGCTGAGCAGAAAGGACAAAAAGCCTCTGTCCTCTGGTTTACCGGCCTCTCCGGTTCCGGCAAATCGACCATCGCCAACCTGGTCGAGAAGAAGCTGCATTCCCTTGGCAAGCACACTTACCTGCTGGATGGCGATAACGTCCGTCACGGGCTTAACAAGGACCTCGGCTTTACCGATGCGGACCGGGTGGAGAATATCCGCCGTGTTGGCGAGACGGCCAAGCTGATGGTCGATGCGGGTCTGATCACGCTCGTTTCCTTCATCTCCCCCTTCCGGAGCGAGCGGCAGATGGCCCGTGGCCTGCTGGAAGAGGGTGAGTTCCTGGAAGTCTTCGTCGATACCCCGCTTGAAATATGCGAGGCCCGCGATATCAAGGGCCTCTACAAGAAGGCGCGCGCCGGTGAGATCAAGAACTTCACCGGCATTTCCTCCGACTATGAACGGCCGGAGAATGCGGAGATTATCATCGACGGCGGCAAAACCAGCCCGGAAGATGCCGCCGACCAGATTATCGCCACGCTGGAGATGCGCGGCTTTATTTAGAAGCTATTTGATGAGATCGAGCAAATACTCGCCATAGCCGCTCTTGCGGAGCGGTTCGGCGAGGGCTGCAAGTTCGTCCGCCGAGATGAATTTCTTCTGATAGGCGATTTCCTCGGGGCAGGCGATTTTAAGCCCTTGCCGTTTCTCGATCGTCTGCACGAAATGGGACGCCTCCAGCAGATTGTCATGGGTTCCCGTATCGAGCCAGGCACTGCCCCGGCCAAGAAATTCCATGCCGAGCTCCCCCTGATCGAGATAGAGGCGGTTGAGGTCGGTAATTTCCAGCTCCCCGCGCGCGCTCGGTTTCAGATGTTTCGCGAAGTCCACCACCTGATTGTCATAGAAATAGAGCCCGGTAATGGCGAAATTGGATTTCGGCTGTTTCGGTTTTTCCTCCACCCCGATGACTTTACCTGTCTCGTCAAATTCAGCGACGCCATAGGCCGTCGGGTCCGAGACATGGTAACCGAAAATGGTCGCGCCTTGCTGGCGGGCTTTGGCGCTCTTGAGCAGTTCGCTGAACCGGCTGGCGTAGAAGATATTGTCGCCAAGGATCAGCGCCGAATGATCGTCACCGATATGATCAGCGCCAATGATAAAGGCCTGCGCAAGGCCGTCCGGCGATGGCTGCGCCTCATAGGAAATATTCATCCCCCATTGCGACCCGTCCTTCAGGAGATGGCGGAAGACAGCCTGTTCCTGCGGGGTCGTAATGATCAGAACATCCCGGATTTCCGCCAGCATCAGGGTCGTCAGCGGATAATAGATCATTGGCTTGTCATAGATCGGCATCAGCTGCTTGCTGACGGCAAGTGTGAGCGGGTGTAGCCGGCTGCCTGTTCCGCCCGCGAGAATAATACCTTTATGTGCCATGTGATCCTGTCTCAATACCGTTTCAGATTGCGTCAATTATGCATAACATAGCATTAACGGCATTGAGTTTAAATTTTCTTACCTCTTTTTTTAAATCAGGAACTTAGGCGGATTTTTCGCACATCCTCCCGCCCGTCAGGCGCGCCATCAAGTCTTTTGCCTGCCGATGACCGGGCTCCCGCACCAACAACCTTTCAAGCACCGGCACGGCTTCCTCCGCGCGGCCAAGCCGGTGTAGGGTATCGGCGACAGCCAGAGCGCCGTCCGCTGTCTGCTCCAGGAATACCCGGTTTCGCGTGAGCACATAACGGGCTTCCTTCTTCGCATCCAGGCCGAGCAGAATCTGCAGAATCAGGATGGCCGGGTCCGCCGTCCGGTCGCAGCGGAAGAAAATATCATCAACCTTTATCAGCTCGGCGATCACGGACTCTTTCTCAAAACTGTTTGCGCCCGGAAGCGCCTTCAGCAAGGCGGCACTGCATCCGCGGAATATCTTGATATCGCCATAGCTTAGCCGGAGGAGCGCCAGAATCCTTGGCAGGCTGTGGGAATCGAAATTCTCCTCCGCCAATTTTTTCAGCATGAAGAACTCATCCGGTCCCGCATCGCGGATATGTTGATTGAATTGATGGGCAAGGTGCCGGGTCTGCCGCCGGCCCGGATTCATCAGAATGCCGGCCATCTCCAGCGAGGATTTCGCATGGCCGGGGGTGAAGAACCGGCCCTTCCGGCTGGCGACATAGTCCGAGATGGCATTGAAATTGACATGCAGCGAATAGGTGCCATTGCGGGCAATTTTGCGCGGCGGCATATCCTGAAGCACCGACAAGGCCGTCGCCCCGAAATCCCCGGCAAGGCAGAACATCGGCCCGGTGGTGAGCGCAGCGAGCCGGTCCAGCGCCGCCATCGCACCCACGGGGAAGGAGAAATTCATACCATCTTTGACTTTCCGGTATTTCTCGAGAATCTGGTTCCAGTCCTCATTCTCATAGATATCTGTCCCGCAAAGCTCCTCGTGATAAACGAAGCTCGTATCCTGGACAATCTCGTCGATTTCCGTGCTGTCTGTCTCGATCCGGTGGCAGACATGCCGCGCCATCAGCTTGCCGTTCACGGCGGTGTAAAGATCATGGGGGATGCTGTCGAACACATAGTTGGCAATAACGGCAAGCGGGTTGGACAGCTTGCCCGGCTCTATCCTTTTCTTCGAGACCAGTAAATCGACAGGATGATCCTTCAGGGCATCCAGATAGGCGAAGTCGAGCACACCCATATTAATAAAGGGTTTGAGCTGCGGATGCCGGCGCCAGTATTTGATCGTCGCCTCGCTGATATCGGTCATCACATAGACCACATCGCGCTTCCGGCGAACCTCCATCTGCTCCTTGGAGAAGAAGAACTTCAAAAAGCCATAGGCAAATCTTCCTGATCCAGCTCCGAGTTCAATGATATAATGCGGCTCGCGCGCATCACCGCTTTTGCGGGCGGGTGCAAAATCCTCAAGAAACCCTTCGATCACCCGGGCGTAGCTTTGCGCGATGAAAGGGTTTGTGGTGACATAGTTCGGTACCATGTTCGGCTGCCAGGCATTGACGCCGAGACGGGAATAATAGCTCCGCTGCAACTCCCAGATCGGCGAGCGGGAGAGAGGCACAAAATTTTCAAGGGTCTCGTCTGTTGTCATGGCGGGTGCTTTCCTGAATTCTATCCGTCCTTTAGAACGCACGACGCCACTATTTCGTGAATACGGGATCGGAGAAATGCCGTTACGGCTTTACGATCGCCTGCGCTGGATGATATGGAAAAGGAAGCACCTCTGCGGCTTAACATCATCAACCGAGACAGCGAATGACAAAATCCACGGATGACATGACAACCGGCGACTGGCAATTCTGGGTCGATCGCGGCGGCACCTTCACCGATCTTGTCGCCCGCACACCGGGTGGCACCATTGTCACCCACAAGCTGCTCAGCGAAAATCCGGAGCAATATGAGGATGCCGCGCTGCAGGGTATCCGTGACCTCCTGGGCCTCGATAAATCGGACGATATTCCGGCCGCCCGGATCGATGCGGTGAAGATGGGCACGACGGTCGCCACCAATGCCCTCCTTGAGCGAAAGGGCGAACCCCTCGTGCTGGTGACGACGGAAGGGTTCCGCGACAGTCTCCGCATCGGATACCAGACACGGCCGAAGCTCTTCGCGCTCAATATCGAACTGCCCGAGATGCTCTATGAGCGCGTGATCGAAGTGCCCGAGCGGCTGGGCGCGACCGGTGAAGTCATCCATGCCCTTGATGCCGAGGTCGCCCGGAAAAGCCTGCAGGCCGCCTATGATGAGGGCTTGCGCGCCTGCGCCGTTGTCTTCATGCATGGTTACCGTTATCCCGATCATGAAAAGAAGGTGGCAGAAATTGCGGCAGAGATCGGCTTTACGCAGGTCTCCACCAGCCACGGGACCAGCCCGCTGATGAAGCTGGTCAGCCGCGGCGACACCACGGTCGTCGATGCCTATCTCTCCCCCATCCTCCGGCGCTATGTCGACCGGGTGGCGTCCGAGCTTGGCGATACCCGCCTGATGTTCATGCAGTCGAACGGCGGGCTGACGGACGCGCATTTTTTCCAGGGAAAAGACGCCATTCTCTCCGGTCCCGCAGGTGGCGTGGTCGGTATGGTCCAGACATCGGCCATGGCCGGGTTCGATAAGGTGATCGGCTTCGACATGGGCGGCACCTCCACCGATGTGTCCCATTACGGCGGCGAGTATGAGCGCACCTTCGAGACCGAGGTCGCCGGAGTGCGCATGCGCGCGCCGATGATGCTGATCAACACGGTGGCGGCGGGCGGCGGCTCGATCCTCGAATTCGACGGCGCCCGATACAAGGTCGGCCCGGACAGCGCCGGGGCCAACCCCGGTCCGGCCTGTTACCGCAAGGGCGGTCCGCTGACGGTCACCGACTGCAATGTCATGCTCGGCAAGCTCGCACCCGAATATTTCCCCAAGGTGTTCGGCTCCGATGCGGACGAAGCGCTGGATGTGGAAACCGTCCGCAAGAAATTCAACGCCCTCGCCGAGGAGATCAGCGCCGCCACCGGCGATACCCGGACGGCGGAAGAGGTCGCGAAAGGCTTCCTTTTCATCGCCGTCGAGAATATGGCCAATGCCATCAAGAAAATCTCCGTCCAGCGGGGCTATGATGTCTCCGAATATGTGCTGACCTCCTTCGGCGGCGCGGGCGGACAGCATGCCTGCCTCGTCGCCGACAGCCTTGGCATGAAGAAGATCATGCTGCACCCGTACGCGGGCGTTCTTTCCGCCTTCGGCATGGGGCTTGCCGATCTCAGGGTGCTGAAGGAAAAGGCGATGGAAGTCACGCTCGCGAAAAGCGCCCTTTCCGACATTGCCGCAACGCTGGATGCCCTCGCCGAGGAAGGCTACGCCGAAATGCAGGCACAAGGCGCGGAAGAATCCCGCATCCGTGTCGATCGGAAACTCCATATCAAATATCAGGGCTCCGATACGACCATGATTGTCGATGACGGACCGCTGGAAGAGGTGACCAAGGCCTTCGAGGCGGCGCATCGTCAGCGCTTCGGCTTCACCACGCCGGAAAAAGCCCTGATTGTCGAGGCCGCCGCCGTCGAAGTGGTCGGCGTTGGCGACAAGATCGAGGATCCTGCCCTACCGGAAGCAGAAGGCGAGGCCGACATCACCCCCCTCTCCCGCCAGCAGATCTTTATGGGCGACACATGGCAGGACTGCCCGTTCTATGACCGCGATGCCCTGCCTTCCGGCGCGCGCATTGACGGCCCCGCCGTCATCGTCGAGAAAACCGGCACCAATGTCATCGAACCCGGTTGGCAGGCGGAAATGAACCGCCATGGCCACCTCATCCTGACACGGGTGGCGGAACTCACCCGGGAAATGGCGATCGGGACCGAGGTCGATCCGGTCATGCTGGAGATTTTCAATAACCTCTTCATGAATGTGGCCGAGCAGATGGGCACGGTGCTGGAGAAAACCGCCTATTCCGTGAATATCAAGGAACGGCTTGATTTCTCCTGCGCGGTCTTTGATCTGAACGGCGACCTGATCGCCAATGCCCCGCATATGCCCGTACATCTCGGCTCCATGTCGGAGAGCATCAAGGCGGTCATCCGCAAGCACAAGGCGACCATGAAGGCGGGCGATGTCTTCGTGCTGAACGCCCCCTATAACGGCGGAACCCATCTGCCGGACGTCACCGTGATTACCCCGGTCTTCGATCTGGAGGGGAGCGAGGTGCTCTTCTATGTCGCGAGCCGCGGCCATCATGCGGATATCGGCGGAATCACGCCGGGCTCCATGCCACCCGACAGCCGCACGGTCGAGGAGGAAGGCGTCATCCTCGATAACGTCCGGCTGGTCGATGGCGGCCGGCTGTGCGAGACGGAGATCGTCGATATCCTGAAGTCCGGAAAATACCCTTCCCGAAATACCGACCAGAACATGGCTGATCTGAAAGCCCAGATCGCAGCCTGCGAGAAAGGCATTCAGGAGCTCCGCAAGATGGTCGATCACTTCAGCCTTGAAGTGGTTCATGCCTATATGGGCCATGTGCAGGACAATGCGGAAGAATCCGTGCGCCGGGTGCTGGATGTGCTGAAAGATGGCAGCTTTACCTACGCCCTTGATGACGGCTATGAGATCAAGGTCAATATCTCGATTAACAAGGAGGCACGCACCGCCACCGTCGATTTCACCGGTACCAGCGGACAGCATCCGACGAACTATAACGCGCCGCGCGCCGTGACCACGGCGGCAGTGCTCTATGTCTTCCGCTGCCTCGTCGAGAGCGATATTCCGCTCAATGCGGGCTGTCTCAAGCCGCTCGAGATAATCGTGCCGGAAAAATCCATGCTGTCACCGGAATATCCGGCGGCGGTGGTGGCGGGCAATGTCGAAACCTCGCAATGCATTACCGACTGCCTGTTCGGCGCGCTCGGTGTGATGGCCGCGGCGCAGGGAACGATGAACAACTTCACCTTCGGCAATGAAAAATATCAGTATTACGAAACGATCTGCGGCGGCTCCGGCGCCGGACCGGATTTCGACGGCACCAGTGCGGTCCATACCCATATGACCAATTCCCGCCTCACCGATCCGGAGGTGCTGGAATGGCGCTTTCCGGTAACGCTGGAGAGTTTTGAAATCCGGCGGGGTTCCGGCGGCAAGGGCGCGCATAAGGGCGGAGATGGAACCCTCCGCAAGCTCCGCTTTCATGAAGCCATGTCGGCGGCGCTGCTGTCCAGCCACCGCAAGGTCCCGCCCTTCGGCCTTATGGGCGGCAAGGACGGTGAAGTCGGCAAGCAATGGGTAATCCGGAAGGACGGCGAGACCGAGGAACTGGAGGGCCGCGACAAGACCGAAATGGCGGCGGGCGATATCTTCGTTATCCAGACACCGAGCGGCGGCGGCTTCGGGGCCTAGGGAGTTTCGCCGCTAAGTGCTTTTCGGGATCTGCCGGTAGGCCATGGTCGAGAACATTCCTGCCGCCAGATGATAGAGGTTATGGCAGTGAAAAGCCCAGAGGCCCGGGTTCGTGGTATCGAGCGCCACCGTCACCTGCGCCTTGGGCGGCATCATGATCGTGTCGCGCATGGCGCCGCTGATCTTCGTGCCGTTAATCTCGACCACCTGAAAGCTGTGGCCATGCAGATGCATCGGATGCGACATCGGCGTCTCGTTGGTCATAGTGATCTCGACGCGCTGCTGCTCGGAGACCACGGCGGGCATGCCGCCCTGCCCCTCGATCGGCATGTTCCAGATATAACTCGACATCGAACCGGTGAGATGCACCGGGATACGCCGCTGAGTTTTTTTGGCCGCAAGCGGCGCAGCGGCACGGAGCTGCAGTTCCTGTGCGAGCCCGATCTCCGGCCCTTCACTATCCGTCATTGTCGCAATTTTCGCGACCGTGGCCCCCTTCGGCGCCAGTATGATGCCAGAGCGCATCTTGCGCCCCTCGCAATGCGCCAGCACCGCGGCAGCCGATCCGTCGGAGGGCAAGGTCACCATGATATCCGCCCGCTGGGCAATGGCGAGCGGGAAGGTCTTTCCGCTTAAGGGTTCAATCGGATTGCCGTCAACGGCAATGAGGGTTCCTTCCAGAGCGCCAAGATCGATCGTGTAGTTGGAGGAGGCGGACGCATTGATAATGCGGAGGCGCACCCTGCCGCCCTTCTCCACCGCGACAACTTCGGGATCGTCGAGCGTGCGGTCGTTCGCAAGAAACGCATCGAACTCAACATCATTGAGGTCCGGCCCGACCTCCTTGTCGCTGCTCGATCCCATGCTCATCATCTTTTTGGGCTTGCGAAGATTCGCGAATATCTCCTCGGGGCTCGTCCAGGAGAAGTCCTCAAGCAGCAGGACAACCTCCTGCGCGTCCTCCTGCATCGCCGCCTTGTCCCGGATGATCAGCGGCGCCGCCAGCAGGTTCTGTTCCTGCAAACCGAAATGCGAATGCATCCACCGGGTGCCGCTCGGCTTCGGATCATAAAGATAATCCGCGCTCTCTCCGGGGGCGATGGGAAAGGCGGAAAGATACGGCACCCCGTCCTGCTGCCAGGGTTCGTCCATGCCGTGCCAGTGGACAAGGGTGCTGTCGGCAAGTTCGTTCACAAGCCGGACGTTGAACTGCTCTCCGGGGTTGAGGAAAAGGCCGAAGGTGCCGTCCGCCTGCTCAACGCCATAGCGCGTCGCCGCCTTGCCGTCGACCTCGATCTGCCGGGTACGGGCATGGAGCACTGTCTTCGTGCTGGCCTCGGCCACCGGCATCTTCGCGAATGTCGCGCCCGCGGCGATGCCTGCGGCCGTTAAGAATCCCCTGCGTGAAATATCCATCATCTCCGACTCCCTGTGTGGTCGCGCGTCCCACCGCCAGCTACTGGCCCGTCAGCGCTGTACCGATTGTCGAAATACCAAGGGTATATTATCTATTGTTTTCTATTTTTTAGCGAGGAATTTCCGCCAGTTTTCGTCCGCATCCCGGATCCGCTCGGCGATACCCGTCTGTTGCCAGCGGCTGCGCCCGGCGTCATGGCCAAATAGATAGAGCTTGCCTTCATAAATCAGCCAGACACCAGGGTCGATATCGGCAAGGTTGCCCTGGCTCATCTGGTTGGAGCAATAACCGCCATATTGCGGGGCGTAAGCCTCCGGTGCGGCGGCAAAGAGGTCCCGGCTTGCCGCATCCGCAAACCGCCAGGTCGCGCCTTTATAGTCAACGATATAGTCCTCCGCCCCTTCCGCCGGGGTGTTCATCCGGAAATAGGCGGTGCTGTCATAGCCATCGACGGCCAGACCGCCCAGAAAGGACTTGTTGATCTCGTCAAAGGCCGATGCGTTCGCAATTCCCAGAAAAAAGACGGCAAAGCCGACAAGCGCAAGGCGGTTAAACATGGCGATCCTCCCGTTAGAGCGCCACCATTATCCGCGCGCCCATCATCACCTGAAAATCAAATTTGCGTCATCAGCTCGCACGACGCGTCCGCTCATAGGCGAGGTTGGACGCCAGCAGACGTTCCGCCGCATCCGGGGAAATGTCCTTGCGCTTTGCATAATCCTCCACCTGGTCGCGGCCGATATTGCCAACCCCGAAATACCGCGCCTCGGGATGGGAGAAGTAGATGCCCGATACCGATGAAGCGGGCAGCATCGCAAAACTTTCCGTCAGTTCAATACCAGCCCGCTGTTCCGCGTTCAGGAGATTAAACAGGCCGCGCTTTTCCGAATGCTCCGGGCAGGCCGGATAGCCAGGGGCCGGACGGATGCCGCGATAGTTTTCCTTGATCAGCTCCGCACTGCTGAGTTGCTCGTCCTTTGCATAGCCCCAAAGCTCTTTCCGGGTCTTCTCATGCATATATTCGGCAAGCGCCTCGGCCAGCCGGTCGGCAAGGGCTTTCAGCATAATACTGCTGTAATCATCATGGGTTCTCTTGAATTCTTCGAGCTTTTTCTCAATACCGAGCCCGGTTGTCACTGCGAAGCCGCCGATATAATCGGGAATGCCGCTGTCGACGGAGGCAATGAAATCCGCCAGGCAATGGTTCGCCCGGCCGTTCTTCCTGCTCATTTGCTGACGCAGGAAGTGAAAGCGATGTTTCTCCTCGCGCCGGCTTTCGTCCGCATAGACAATCACGTCATCGCCGTCGCGTGCCGCCGGAAACAGCCCGACAACCGCCCGGGAGCTCATCCATTTTTCCGCAATCACCTTGTCCAGCATGGCGCGCGCATCGTTATACAGCTCCGTCGCCGTTGCGCCCACAACCTCATCCTCAAGAATTTTGGGGAAATGCCCGGCCAGTTCCCAGGTCCGGAAAAAGGGCGACCAGTCGATATAGTCGACCAGGGCCGCGAGATCGATGTCATTGAATTCATTGAGGCCGGGATGCAACGGGACCGGCGGCTGATAGCCTTCCCAGTCGATGGCCACCGCATTGGCCCGCGCTTCCGCCAACGTCGATTGCTGATCGGGCCGCGATTTTTTCAGGTAATTCTCCCTGACTTGCTCATATTCAACCTTAATACTGTCCACTAACTCCTTATTATTCTCGTTACTGGTCAACTTTGTTGCAATACCGACCGCGCGGGAGGCGTCGGTCACATAGATGGTGGTGCCATCATACTGCGGCGCGATTTTAAGGGCGGTATGCACCTTCGATGTTGTCGCCCCGCCGATCAGTAGGGGCAGATGGAAGTCCTGCCGCTGCATCTCCGCCGCAACTGTCGCCATTTCCTCCAGCGACGGCGTGATCAGGCCGGACAGTCCGATAATATCGACTTTCTCCGCAATCGCCGTTTCCAGTATCTTGGTATAGGGCACCATCACGCCGAGATCAATCACCTCGAAGTTATTGCATTGCAGGACCACGCCAACGATGTTCTTTCCGATATCATGGACATCGCCCTTGACCGTCGCCATCAGGATCTTGCCCTTGGTCTGGGATTCGCCGCTTTTGTCCTTTTCCGCTTCAATATAGGGGAGAAGATGAGCGACGGCCTGCTTCATCACGCGGGCGCTTTTCACCACCTGCGGCAGGAACATCTTGCCGGATCCGAACAGGTCGCCAACCACATTCATGCCGTCCATGAGCGGCCCTTCGATCACCTGGATAGGGCGCGGGAACTGCAGGCGCGCTTCTTCCGTATCCTCGATGATATAGTCGGTGATGCCCTTGACCAGGGAATGGGTCAGGCGTTCACCCACCGTCCCCTCTCTCCAGGACAAGTCTATGACATTGCTGCGTTTCTGTCCGATGGCCTGTTCCGCTACTTCCAGCAGGCGCTCGGTCGCCTCCTCGCTTCTGTTGAAGACGACATCCTCGATCCGGTTGCGAATATCCTCCGGGATGTCAGAATAAACCGCGAGCTGTCCCGCATTGACAATCCCCATATCCATGCCGGCCTTGATGGCATGAAAGAGGAAGACGGAATGCATGGCCTCGCGCATCGGGTTATTGCCGCGGAGCGAAAAGGACATGTTGCTCACCCCGCCGCTGATCTGGATATGCGGGAGCGTTTCCTTCAGGACTCTTGTCGCCTCAATATAATCGCGTGAGAAATTCCGATGCTCGTCAATGCCGGTCGCGATCGGGAAGATGTTCGGATCGAAAATGATATCTTCCGGAGGAAAATCAACAACTTCCGTCAATATCTTGTAGCAGCGGGTGCAAATCTCGATCATCCGCTCCTTGCTGTCGGCCTGTCCGTCCTCGTCGAAGGCCATGACGACAGCGGCAGCGCCATAGCGGCGCAGCTCCCGCGCATGGGTGATGAACTCCTCTTCCCCCTCCTTCAGGGAGATTGAATTGACGACACCTTTGCCCTGCACGGTCTTGAGCCCGGCTTCCAGCACTTCCCATTTGGAGCTGTCGATCATCAGCGGTACGCGGCTGATATCCGGTTCCGACGCAATCAGGTTGAGGAAGGTTACCATGGCGGACTTCGCGTCCAGCATGGCGTCATCCATGTTCACATCAACAATCTGCGCGCCGTTCAGCACCTGTTCGCGGGCGATATCAAGGGCGGTGTCATAATCGCCTTCCATCACCAGCCGCTTGAACTTGGCGGACCCGGCAACATTCGTCCGCTCCCCGACATTCACGAAACCGGCGACATCGTCCATATAGAGCGGCTCCAGACCGCTCAGGCGGCAGACCGGTTCAAGCTCTGGCAGGCGACGCGGCGCGAATTCTGCAACTGCTTCCGAAATGGCGGCAATATGCTCGGGCCGGGTGCCGCAGCAGCCGCCGACAATATTCACAAGCCCGCTTTTCGCGAACTCCGCCAACTGTTCCGCCATATAGTCCGGCGTATCGTCATAGTCGCCGAGTTCATTGGGCAGGCCGGCATTCGGATGGACGCTGACATGCGCCGTTGCAACATTCGATACGGCCTGAACATGCGGTCGCAAGTCCTTGGCACCTAACGCACAATTGAACCCGATACTGACCGGCTTTACATGCGCCATGGAGGCCCAGAAGGCTTCCGCCGTCTGGCCGGAGAGGGTGCGGCCGGAAGCATCGGTAATCGTGCCCGACACCATGACCGGATGACGGATACCCGTCTCGTCGAAATAGCGCAGCACCGCATAGATAGCGGCCTTGCAGTTAAGGCTGTCGAACACCGTCTCGATCAGGATGATCTGCGCCCCGCCGTCCATCAGGCCACGCAATGCCTCGTCATAGGCCGCGACCAGCTCGTCAAAGGTCACATTCCGATAACCCGGATCATTCACATCCGGCGAGATCGAGGCCGTGCGATTGGTCGGCCCCAGGACACCGGCAACAAATCGGGGCTTCTCTGGCGTCTTCTCGCTCCAGCGGTCGGCGACCTTGCGGGCGAGCGCCGCGCCCTGCTTGTTCAGCTCATAAACCGCACTTTCCAGCTTGTAGTCAGCCTGCGCGATAGAGGTGGAGTTGAAGGTGTTCGTCTCCAGAATATCCGCCCCGGCGGCGAGGAAATCATCATGTATTTTCTCGATTACCTCCGGCTTGGTCAAGGTCAGAAGATCGTTATTCCCTTTGAGGTCATTGGCGACATCCGCATAGGCCGTGCCGCGGTAATCCTCCTCCGTCAGGCTGTAGCCCTGGATCATGGTGCCCATGGCCCCGTCCAGAACCATGATGCGCTTGGCGAGGATCGCTTCAATTTCGATGAAGGCGGATGACTTTTTCATAAAACGGCCTGTTCGTCGGAATTTCAATAATATTAATCGGTTATGTTATCTTTTTGAGGTCTCAGACCAAGCGTGTGACAGACGGAATAGACAAGATCCGCCCGGTTCAGCGTGTAGAAATGAAAATCCCTCACCCCGGCACGCTGCAACTGCAGACACTGCTCGGACGCGACCATTGCCGCGACCAGGTTCCGCGTTGCCGGATCATCGTCCAGTTCCTCAAACAGATGGGTCAGCCAGGCCGGAACCTGCGTGCCGCATTGCTTGCTGAACTGATGGATTTTCGAATAGCTGGTGACGGGCAGGATTCCCGGCACGATCGGAATGGTGATGCCATGGGCCCGCGCCCGGTCAACAAAGCGGAGATAAACTTCCGGGTCAAAGAAAAACTGGGTGATCGCCCGCGTCGCACCGGCATCCATTTTCCGTTTCAGATAGTCGATATCCGCAAGGCTGGAGCGGGCATCGGGATGGATTTCCGGATAGCAGCCCACGGACACCTCGAAATCATGCTTCTTTTTCAGAAACTCGATCAGTTCGACGGAGCCAGAGAAACCGCCCGGATGCGGGGCGAAAGACTGATAACCCTCAGGCGGATCACCGCGGAGCGCCACCAGATGCTTGATGCCGCTGTCCCAATACTGCCCGATAATCTCCTCGATCTCCTCCCGGGTCGCACCGACGCAGGTGAGGTGTGCCGCTGGTTCCAGCGTGGTTTCCCGCCTGATCTTGCTGACCAGAGCATGGGTTCTCTCCCGGGTCGAGCCCCCCGCCCCATAGGTGACGGAGACAAACTTCGGTCCAAGCGGCGCTAACCGTTCCAGGGCCTGCCAGTGTTTCTCGGCGAGCGCATCGGAGGTTGGCGGAAAGAACTCAAAGGAGACATCCACGCGGCTGGAGGGGTTCGCGACCAGCAGGCCGCTGCTTTCCGTTCCCTCGACCGGGATTCCAGACATGATCATGATGCAAACGCTCCTTTGGATTGGGACGCCGCCGCCGGGGCCGCCGTCCAGATATTCACCGTGAGGGGATCACCCTCGAGTTTTCTGAAATCGCCTGGGACAAGCCCCGCCTGCTCGCAGCAGTGCCAGATCTCGGTCTCGGAAAAACCCATATGACGGTGCGCATGGTCCATGCGCAGACTTTCAAGGTCATGCGGCGCGAAATCGACGATTGCCAGAATGCCGCCGCCTTTCAGAAGACGGGCCGCCTCACTGACGGCAGTCGCGGGATTCTCGGCATAATGCAGCACCTGATGAAACAGGATTGCGTCTTGGGTGTGGCTGCTGAAGGGCAGATTATACATATCCGCAAGGCGGACCTGGCAATTGCGAAGGCCTGCCTCCTCGATGGCGGAGCGGGCAAAAGACAGCATCTCGCGGCTGGTATCAACGCCGATCGCATGCTCAACCCGCGGACCGAACAGTTCCAGCATCCGACCCGTTCCCGTGCCAATATCGAGGAAGTCGGCAATTTCATATTCCGCCGTCATCTCAAGGAGGGCCGCCTCGACAGCCTCCTCCGGCACATGAAGGGAGCGGATTTCCCGCCAGTGAGCAGCGTTTTCGCGGAAATATTCTTCGGCGGCAATATTGCGGGCCTTCTTGACCGCCTCCAGACGCTCAAGGTCGCGGGAGACGACCGGGTCAGACTCCGGCACCAGATCCACAAGGGTCCGGGCGAGCAGCGAGGCGCTGCTCTTGGCGGAGAGCCGGTAGTAGACCCAGCTTCCCTCCTGATAACGATCCAGCAGCCCGGCATCGCACAGCAGTTTCAGATGACGGGAGACCCGCGGCTGACTCTGGCCGAGAATCTGCGTAAGCTCACTCACCGTCAGTTCGGAATGAGCACAGAGTACGAGCAGTCTGAGCCGGGTCTCCTCCCCGGCGGCACGCAATCCCTGAAGCAAATTTTCCACGGCAACCTCAATAAAACCAAAAAGTTACATGATATAAACATATCCTTATATCTTTGTACAGTAGAAAAAATGTATAAACAGCGACTTTTTCGCCACAGTGAAACAGGATTCTAAATAGCTGAAAAGACGGCGACTCGCGTTGGTATGGACCTTGTGTTACGAACTAAAGCCAATGTATTTCTGTCTAAGGCTATTGTTTTATTGTCGAAAACAGTTAAACAGGGTTGATAAACAAGGTTAAAGACTTTCGTAACCGTTCCCGGATACAGTGTTCAGCTTATCCGGTCCTTGGTACAGAGTTGGAAAAGAATAATATGGGTTTGCGTTCGACATCATCCTCCTTAAAATTCGGCCTTGCAGCCTCTGCTTTGCTTGTTCTCGTCAGCGGGTGTGCAACACCGCCGCAGACAGAAGGCAAAGCGGTCGCCGTCATGAATGACGAGGTTTATGATCCGCTGGAGCCCATGAACCGCTACTTCTTCGATGTAAACTATGCGCTCGACGCCCTGTTCCTGAAACCGGTGGCGGAGATGTATGTCGGCGTTGTTCCGACGCCGGTCCGCGACAGCGTGACCAACTTCCTGACCAACCTGTCGCAGCCGATCTATCTGATCAACAACGTGCTGCAGGGCGAACTAAACCGCGCCGGCGACAATATGGGCGCCTTCTTCACCAATACCTTCCTCGGGGTTGGCGGGCTGTTCGATGTCGCGCAGCTGAATACCCAGGAAGAGGACCTCGGTCAGACCTTCGCCGTCTGGGGCATCAGCGAAGGCCCCTATCTTGTGGTGCCGGTTCTGGGCCCGAGAACGACGCGCGCCGCCGTTGGCGGGGTGGGTGATTACTTCCTCGACCCGGTCAATTACGCCGCCCGTGAGAATGACATGGACAATTTCCCGATAGTCCGTGCCGCCGTCCATGGCCTCGACCAACGCTCCCGCTCGCTTGGCGCCCTCGACGAGATCGAAAGGACGTCCATCGACTTTTATGCGGCCGTCAGAAGCCTATATCGCCAGAACCGGAATAATTTAATCCTGAATGGCGCCAGCAATTCGACACAATTGCCAAGTATGAACTTCGATGATGACGACGACAACATGGCCAAGAAGAACTAGGCCATAGCTGGTTCAAATATTTTCAAACTTTAGTTTCTTTCAAACGGGCTTTTCCGTTGGGGATGTTGTAAATGTTGATGAATAGAAGGTTCTTTAGCGGAATCGTGATGTCTGCCATGGCATTGGCCATCGCCCTCCCCTCCCCGGCGCTTGCCGCCGACGCAAAAGAGCAGGCTGCGCTGACACTGGTCAAGAATATAGGCGATGAGGCTGTCCAGACATTGTCCGATTCCTCCCTGAGCGAGGCGCAGAAACGCGACAAATTCGAAAAATTCCTGGATGACAGCTTCGACATGCAGCGCATCGGCCGCTTTGTCCTGGGGCAATCCTGGCGGAACGCCACGGATGCACAGCGCGAAGAATTCCTGAAGGTTTTCCGCGACTTCATGGTCGCGAGCTACAGCGACAAAATTGGTTCCTATTCGGGCGAAGACCTGCAAATCAAGGATGCGACCTCACTGAATGACAAGGAATCGCTCGTTCATTCAACGATTATCCGTCCCGACGGGCCGCCCATCAAGCTTGACTGGCGCGTCCGCAAGACCGATAGCGGCGAGAAAATCGTCGATGTAATCATCGAAGGGATCAGTATGGCGCAAACGCACCGGTCCGAATTTGCCTCCGTCGTCAGCCAGTCCGGTGTCGACGGCCTTATCAACAAACTGAAAGACCAGATCAAGACCGCCTCCGCCAGCTAGGCCGTTTACGCTTTCAAAACCATCCTGAACGCCGTCCCCGGGATACCGCGGGCGGCGTTTATGCTTTTTCGAAGCAGTAACCGACGGCGCGCACTGTCCGGATCAGGTCCGTCTCGCCCTTCTCGTTGAGGGCCTTGCGCAGGCGGCGGATATGAACATCAACCGTCCGGTCCTCGACATAGACATTCTGGCCCCAGACCCCGTCGAGCAGCTGCTCCCGCGTCAGGACCCGCCCTGCCCTCTCCATGAAATAGCGGAGCAGCTTGAATTCCGTCGGACCAAGGCGCAATTCCCGGCTTCCCCGACGGACCTTGTAGGCGACCAGATCAACGACCACGTCGGCGACATTCAGCTTCTCGCTTCCCACTTCAGGGTTACGGCGGCGGAGAACCGCGCGGATGCGGGCCATCAGTTCGGCCGGTGAAAAGGGTTTCGCCACATAGTCATCCGCCCCGACATCGAGGCCCCGCACCCGGTCCGCCTCCTCACCACGCGCGGTGATCATGATGACCGGCATGTTGCCATGGCGCTGGTCACGGCGCAGGCGTCGGCAGATTTCAATCCCGGAAACTTTCGGCAGCATCCAGTCGAGAAGCAGCATGTCCGGTTGTTCCTCTTCCAGGGCGAGCAGTGCCTCGTCCCCGTCATGGGCCGTCGCCACATCAAATCCCTCGCTTTCGAGGTTATACCGCAGGAGCTCGACCATTGCGGGCTCGTCTTCAACTATTAATATCTTCATCTTCCTACTCAAGCGCTTTCAGGGCCGTCATTCTCAATCATGGTAACGCTGGTCTTGTCGCCCTTCGGCCGCGGTTCGCGCGGCATTTCGCCGTTCACCTGATAGATAATAATTTCGGCGATATTGGTCATGTGATCGCCCATCCGCTCGATATTCTTCGCCATGAATATTAGATGGGTACAGCTTGTAATGCTACGCGGATCTTCCATCATGAAGGTCAGCAGTTCACGAAACATGCTGTTATAGAGCTGGTCAACTTCCTGATCGCGGACCCAGACGTCATAGGCGAGTTCCGCATCGCCATTGGAATAGGCCGTCAGCACGTCATCGATCATCCGCCGGACCATCGTCCCCATGCGCGGGATGGTCGAGGTCGCGTTGATTGTCGGCCCCTGATTGAGGGCGATGACCCGCTTTGCGATATTCGTCGCGTAATCCGCGACCCGTTCCAGCACCGATGCGATCTTGAGGGCGGAGATCACCAGACGAAGATCATCGGCGACCGGGCTTCTGAGCGCCAGCATCCGGATCGCCATGTTATCGATGGAGTGCTCCAGTTCATCCACTGCCTTGTCGGCCTCGATGGTCTTGAGGGCCAGCTCGGAATTCCGCTCGGTCAGGGAACGAACCGCCGCTTCCAATTGCGATTCAGCGAGCCCGCCCATCTCGACAATGATATTGCGCACCGCTTCAAGTTCTTCGTCATAGGATTTGACGATATGGCCGCTACTCATAATAGGATTCTCCTGTAACTGACTGTTTTATCACCCGAATCGGCCAGTGATATAGCCCTGAGTCCGCTCGTCGGAAGGGCTGGTGAACAATTTTTCCGTATCCCCGGCCTCGACAATCTCGCCGAGATGGAAGAAGGCCGTTTTCTGGGAAATACGCGCTGCCTGCTGCATGGAATGGGTCACGATGATGATCGTGTAATTTTCCTTCAGCTCGTCGATCAGTTCCTCGACCTTGGCGGTCGCAATCGGATCGAGCGCCGAACAGGGCTCGTCCATCAGGATGATATCAGGCCGCACTGCCAGCGCCCGCGCGATGCAGAGCCGCTGCTGCTGGCCGCCAGAAAGTCCGGTACCGGAGGAATGCAGACGGTCCTGCACTTCCTTGATCAGCCCCGCCTTTTCAAGGCTGGTGAGCACGATCTCGTCGAGCTCGTCCTTGTTGGCGGCAAGGCCGTGAATGCGGGGTCCGTAGGCGATATTGTCGTAGATCGACTTCGGAAACGGGTTGGGCTTCTGGAACACCATGCCGACCCGCGCCCGGAGCAGAACCTCATCCACTTGCGGCCCATAGATATCGACACCATCCAGCAGGATTTCTCCCTCCACGCGGCAACCGTCGACCGTATCGTTCATCCGGTTGATGCAGCGCAAATAGGTCGATTTGCCACAGCCGGACGGGCCGATCAGCGAGGTGATCTGATGCTTCGGGATGTTCAGCGAGACATGTTTCAGCGCCTGATTATCCCCATAGAAGACATCGACATCCCGCGTTCTGATGATCATTTCTGCGGCGTCGCCCTGACGGGCGGCCTTCTGTTCGTCTATCTGTTGGATCTGCACATTCATATCCTTCTACCAGCGGCGTTCGAACTTCTTGCGAAGCAGGACCGCCAAAGCGTTCATCGTGATCAGGAAGGCGAGCAATACCATGATCGCCCCGGAGGTTTTTTCGACAAAGGCACGCTCCGGGCTGTCCGCCCAGAGGAAGATCTGCACCGGCATCACGGTTGCCGGATCGTTGATCCCGCCGGGAATGTCGGCGATAAAGGCCACCATGCCGATCATCAGGAGCGGCGCGGTCTCACCGAGCGCCTGCGCAAGACCGATGATCGCTCCGGTCAGGATGCCCGGCATCGAGAGCGGCAGCACATGATGGAACGCCGCCTGCTGTTTCGAGGCACCGAGACCGAGCGCGGCCTGACGGATGCTATCCGGCACGGCGCGGATGGCGGCGCGCGCGGCGATAATGATCGTCGGCAGGGTCATCAGCGCCAGGGTCAGGCCACCGACGATCGGCGCCGATCTCGGCAGATGCGCAACATTGAGGAAGATCGCGAGACCCAGCAGACCGAAGACGATGGAGGGCACCGCCGCGAGGTTGTTGATATTCACCTCGATCAGGTCGTTGAACTTGCTGGGCGGGGCGAATTCCTCAAGGTAAATGGCGGTCATTACCCCCAGGGGGAAAGCGATCGCCATCGTAATGACAAGCGTATAGAACGAGCCGACCATCGCGCCTGCAATACCTGCCTTCTCCGGCTCCCGACTATCGCCCTGGGTGAAGAAGTTGGTATTGAAATGCAGTGATAGATCGCCCTCTTCCTCCAATATGTCCAGCCATCGGAGTTCCTGATCCTTGACGCGGCGGTTCTCCTCGGCAAGGTTCCGGTCGATATAGCCCTTATTGACCATATCCACGTCATCACCCGCGAGCAGCGGCATTTCGACCGTCTTGCCGATCAGGCCGGGATCCTGCGCCACCATGTCGCGCAGGGTATCGCTAGCATTGTTGCTGACCAGCGAAAACAGGGTGCGAAGATTGCGCCGTCCCTCCACTTCCGGAAATTTCGCCCGCAGCGCATCCTGCACCAGCCTGGCGTAGTTGGCATTGCGAAGAGCCTCCGGATCGCGGGTTCCGTCCCTGTCGATCACGGATTCGGAAAAGGTGATATCCAGCGTGATATAGGTCTGCACGAAGGCGGTGTAGCCCTTGCTGAAAATGCTGAACAGCAAGATCGCAAGCAGGGTCAGCGCCGTCAGGATGGCCGCGAGACCGATCAGGCGGAAGCGCCGCTCTGATCTTTTACGCTTCGCCAGATTCGCGATGAATTTATCGGAATTCCAGCTGCTGCCGACAGGCGTGTCATTCGTATCAGTCATATTTTTCCCGATATTTGCGAACCACGATCAGGGCGATCACGTTCAGGCATAAGGTTACGATAAACAGCACCAGCGCGAGGGCAAAGGCGGCCAGCGTCTTGGCGCTGTCGAATTCCTGGTCGCCGACCAGCAGGCCGACAATCTGCACGGTCACCGTCGTCACCGCTTCGAGCGGATTTGCGGTCAGGTTGGCAGCGAAGCCCGCGGCCATTACCACGATCATGGTCTCGCCGATAGCCCGGCTGACGGCCAGCAGGACCGCGCCGACAATTCCCGGCAGCGCCGCCGGCAGGATGACCTTGCGGACGGTTTCCGATTTCGTCGCGCCAAGGCCGTACGAGCCGTCGCGTAAAGATTGCGGCACCGCCATGATAATGTCATCACTCAACGAGGAGACGAAGGGGATGATCATCATTCCCATAACGACACCGGCGGCAAGCGCGCTTTCCGAAACGATATCGATGCCGATGGAATCGCCGACATCGCGAAAGAACACACCGACGGTCAGGGCGGCGAAGAAGCCATAGACCACCGTCGGGATACCGGCGAGGATTTCCAGCAGCGGTTTGACTACCGCGCGGAACTTGCTGGAGGCATATTCCGTCATATAGACCGCGCTCAACAGCCCGAGCGGCACCGCGACACACATGGCAATGAAGGTGATCAGCAGGGTACCGGTAAAGAGCGGGATGGAGCCGAAGGAACCGGAGGAGCCAACCTGATCCGCGCGCAGAGCAGTCTGCGGGCTCCAGTTCAGGCCGAAAAAGAATTCCGTCATCGGCACCTTCTGGAAGAACTGGATCGTCTCGAACAGGAGCGAGAGGACAATGCCGACCGTCGTCAGGATGGAGACGATTGAGGCCAGGATCAGGATGATATAGACCAGCCCCTCAATCGTCTTGCGCACCCGTAGGTCCGGATTGATCCGCAGGATCGAAATGTAGAGCCCGCCGCCAGCGGCCAGAAGAACGAGGACCGGAAAGAAGATGCGGTCAATCTGCTGCGCCGTGCCCGTCTCCATCTGAAGCGGCGTCATTTGCAGCATGACCCACAGCGCACCGAGAAGAACCGGGGGCACCAAGGCCCAGATAACCACATAAAGGCCGAACTGATGCGGCCGGGGGGTAATAAAACTGGAAGATTTGCGAACCGCGCCAAGCGCCTTTTTCGAACCGAACCAATATCCGACAGCGGACATCAGCAGAAGAACGATAAGAAGAGGATAGAAGCTCATGTCAGTTTCTTTTCACAGCTGCTTATGACACGGAAGAAAATAGAAAAGAGCGGACGGCAGTCGCCATCCGCTTCTGTATTGCTGATTACATCAGTTTCAGAGGGGCGAGCGCCAGGGCGTCGGAGCGCACTTTTTCACGCTCCGCTTCCGTCAGCGGGATCAGGCCCTTTTCCGTCAGGTAACCGAACTCGCCGAAAGCCTTCTCGCTTGTGAACTCGGCGATATATTCCTTGATACCCGGAACTTCACCGACATGCGCATCCTTCACATAGAAGTAGAGGGAGCGGGAAATGCCGTAGTCGCCTTCCGCGATATTTTCAAACGTCGGCTCAACACCGCCTACCGTCGCGCCCTGAAGCTTGTCGGCATTCTGGTCGAGGAAGCTGAAGCCGAAGATGCCGACGGCATCCGGGTTGGCTTCGAGTTTCTGAACGATCAGGTTGTCATTCTCGCCTGTTTCGATGAAGGCGCCGTCTTCACGAATGGTATGTGCGGCTGCCTTGAAACCTTTCTTGTCGGATTTGCTCATCTCTGCCAGCATGTCGAATTCCTTCGCGCCGCCTTCCATGGCAAGCTCGACGAAGGCATCACGGGTGCCGCTGGTCGGAGGCGGCCCGAGAACCTCGATTTTTGTATCCGGCAGTGACGGATCAATATCCTTCCAGGTCATGTAGGGATTGTCGACCAGCTTGCCGTCCATCGGCACCTGCTTGGCGAGGGCCATGAAAATCTGCTGCTTGGTCAGGCTCAGCGGTGCATTCACCTTGGAGTTTGCAATCACGATCCCGTCGTAGCCGACTTTTACTTCCGTAATATCGGTTACGCCTGCTTCGGCGCATTTCTCAACTTCTGAACTCTTGATACGACGCGACGCATTTGTGATATCCGGCGTATCAATGCCGACACCGGCACAGAACAGCTTGAGACCACCACCTGAACCGGTGCTTTCAACAACGGGAGTCTTGAATTTGCCGTTGCTACCGAAGGCTTCTGCGACTGCTGTTGAAAATGGGAATACCGTCGAAGACCCAACGATCCTGATCTGATCGCGAGCCAGGGCCTGTCCTGAAAAGGCAACAGTGGCGACCGTTGCGGCGATTGCCAGACCGAAAGTTTTGTTTAGCACGTTTCATTCTCCGTTAATTCATCTCGACAGCGTCTCTGTCGATGGCGGGACAGTGCGCTTCAATGACGACAGAATTACTACAGTTTCATGACAGTAATGTTACAACGGAAAAGCCGCAGAAAACTGCGACTTATTCGGCAGAAAGAGGCAGCCTGACCGTAAATCGGGAGCCTTTTCCGACAACTGAGTCAATCTCCAGATGGCCGCGATGGCGACTCACGATATGCTTGACGATGGCGAGTCCGAGGCCGGTGCCGCCGAGCTTGCGACTGCGGTCGCTGTCAACGCGGTAAAATCGCTCCGTCAGTCGGGAAAGATGCTCTTCCGCGATCCCTTCCCCCTCGTCGATGACCGCGACCCGGGCCTCCCGGCCGCTCGGGCGCACTTCAACCCGTACCTCGCTCTTCTCGAAGCTGTATTTCAGGGCATTGTCCACCAGGTTGGTAAAGACCTGGGTTAATTGATCAAAATCACCTGTCACGAAAACCGGTTCCTCCGGCAGATCGAGCATGAGCGACTTGTCGAGATTGACCGCCTTCGCCTTGATCAGGCTGCTGACCCCGCACAGAACCTTACCCAGATCCACCCGGTCAGAGGGGCGGCTGTGTTCGTTAATCTCGATCTGGGAGAGGGAGAGAAGATCATCAATCAATTGTGACATCCGGAGGGATTGCGCCTGCATCATGGTAAAGAATCGCTTATGCGCCTCCAGATCGTTGCGCGCCGGCCCCATCAGGGTTTCAAGGGCGCCGATCAGGATCGCGAGCGGAGTTCTGAGCTCATGGCTCGCATTGGCGACGAAATCGACGCGCATCTGCTGCATCCGTCGGGAGGCGGTCAGGTCATGCAATGTCACGATGAGACGCAGGCCCTCGCTGCTTTCATCCTTCAGATTCACGATGTAGGCCGCGACATGGCGCGGCACCACATCGGAGATGGTAAACTCGATCCGGCTGTCCGGCTCCTTGCCCTCGTAGGCCGTGTCTACGGCCTTCAGAAGCGCCGGATGGCGGATGAAGCGGGTCAGGTCCCCCTCCACCTCCTCGACACTGAAAAACTGATTCGCCGCGACGTTTGAGCGGCGGATGCGCCGCTTGTTTCCGAGCACCAAAACCGGGTCGGGCAGCATGTCGAACAGCAGCGACGCCTCATCCTGGCGCGCCTGCGCCTCCCGCAACATATGCTGCAGCACCCGGCGGTACTGCTCCATGGTCAGCAATACGTTATCCAGTGGCAGCAAACCTTCACGCAGAGTGCTGCGATCATCCCCTTCAAGGGGCGACATGATCGCCGCCCGCTCCATCCGGAACGCAACTGCCTGCATCTCCCGCACCAGCTTGGCAAACAACAGAAAGGCGGGCAGCACCGCCGCCCCGATCAGCAGCGCCACATGGCCGATCCGGATATAGTCATGGCTCAGTAACCAAAATGAAACAATGGCAACGGGCACTGTCGCCACCGTTATAAACAGCAGCATTTTCCATAAGTAACCATTACTATTGTACATTCAGAGTTCTCTTGCCCAAGTGGTAGCGCCGCGGACAGCGCAGCCGTCTCTATATGATACCCTTGTTTTACAGTTTTGTGACAGAAGCAAGTGTTTCCCCGATCTCCCGGTGCAGAACCAGATCGGCATAGCCGTCGAGCGGCGTCGGCTCGCGGTTAAGAATGACTAGCGGCGCGCCCGCCTGTTTCGCCGTCAGCGGGATCTCCGCCGCCGGGTACACAACGAGGGAAGAACCGATCGCCACGAACAGATCGCAGCTGAGCGCCGCTTCCGCCGCCCGGCGCATTTCCTCCACCGGCATCGCCTGGCCAAAAGAGATGGTGGCAGTCTTGATCAGTCCGCCGCATTTCTCGCAGCTCGGCAAAGTTTCATCCACGGCGAATATCTCCTTCACCCGCTCCAACTCCATCCGCGTCGCGCAATCGAGGCATTTGGCATAGGTGGTATTGCCATGCACCTCGATCACATCCGCATCGCTGACGCCTGAGGCCTGATGCAGGCCATCGATATTCTGGGTAATGACGGCACAGATCTTTCCTTGCTCATAAAGTGAGGAAATGGCCATATGCCCTTTATTAGGCTCGGCTTTTGATAAAACCGACTCCATGGCGAACTTGCGCCGCCAGCTTTCGCGGCGCGCTTCCTCCGACTGCAGGAATTCGGAAAAATCGATGGGACGGTTCTTCTCCCACAGCCCGCCGGGGCTGCGAAAATCGGGAATTCCCGATTCGGTGCTGATCCCGGCACCGGTAAAGATTGCGATAGAGCGACTTTTTCTGACCAGATCCGCAAATTCCTCAAGCTCGGCTGACATTCCAATCTCCTGCATTTTTCATCCTATTATAGGGGTAAATGCCGCAACACGCCATTTTCAAAGATTTCACGTCCTGCCGTCACAAATCAATCCGGCAGACGTTATCTGTACATGTCAACCGGCGCCGCCCGGCGCGGCGTCAACCGCAAGGAGCCACAGATGAACAGGGACACCATGAACAATATCGTCGCAAAGGAATTTTCAGACGCTCTCGCACGCTGTAACGAGCAGGGAATCGACCCCGGAACCGTGCGGACGGGCCTGCTGACCATCGCCATCGCCAATTTCGTCAATGGTATCGGGCTGGAAAGCACCATTGCCCTGTTCGAAGTGATGCCCGACCAGATTCGCTCCGGCATGTTCAACCGCTTTGTCGATCCGTCGCGCCCCGCCGTGGTCAATCCCGCCCCGCCCTATCGCGAGCCGGTCAGCGTCACGCAGCAGCAACCCATCGATGTCAACCGCCACAGCAGATCTCCGGAAAGCCAGCCCGCCCCGCCAACGCCGGGCATAAAACGCCGACGGCTATAGCCTCCAAGGCGCAAAAAACCGCTTCTCAGTCGCAGATGGTGAATTTTAGGATAATTTTCCCTTTACATTAACCGTTTTTAAGGAAGATGCCCGTAATTTGTAGCGTAGATTTTTGTTAATTCTCAAATAGAGAGGCCAAAAGCTGTGCCGCAACATAACCCTTTTGCTGCCCGTCTTCGGACAGTTCTCCTCGCGACAACCGGACTGGTGGTTGCGGGATGTAACACCGTCTCTGATCACTCTGCCTCCGCCGATTCGGCGGAAGACAGGCCTGTCGCTGTCAGCAGCACCCCTCACCCGAAAGCCGGCGATGGCATGACCATCGAATCGATGATGCGTGTGGGGGACCGGGCCTGGGCCAAAAAGGATTCGGCGACAGCGCTAAGGTTTTACGCCATGGCCGCCAAGGAGCAGCCGACCAACCCGGATGCCTATCTGAAGATTGGCGAAATCCTGCGCAAGACCGGTCGTCCGGCAGACGCCATTGCGGTGTATGAGCGTGTTCACACCTTCGATGCAGCGAACATCCCGGCCTATCACGGCATCGGCTACAGCCAGTTGCAGATGGAAAAGCCCTATCTTGCCTCCCGGACCTTTGCGGAAGCCCTGGAATTTGACGGCAGCAACGCCAAGTCCCTCGGCGGTATCGCCATTGCCCTCGATAAGGCGGGCGATCACCGCAAGGCACAGGAATATTACAAGCTGGCCATCAAGGCCGATCCGGACAATCTGAATTACAAAAGCAATCTGGGCCTCTCCCACGCCCTCTCCGGCGAGACGGAGCAGGCAATCGCCATCCTCTCCGTTGTAACGGAAGACCCGAAGGCGACGGCGGAACATCGTCAGACGCTGGCCCTCGCCTACGGCATGGCCGGTAAATCCGGCGAAGCGCTCAAATATTCGCGCATGGATCTGTCCGAGAAGGATGCCCGCAACAACAGCCTCTATTTCGAGGCGCTGAACAGCAAACCGAACGAGCAGGTTCTCGCCCTTGATGACCAGATCAAGCTGATGAAGGCATCGAAGGACGAGGTCGTGACCGAAGTTCTGACAGCCCCGATGCCGCAGGAGCCGAAAAATCCGGATGTTCTGATGGCGCGTGCTGAAAAAGAGGATCTGTCCCTCGATGCCAGCGCCAAAAAAGACCGGGCTGTAGTCGCCAAAACGCCGAAGCCCCTGGTTCCGGCTCCTGATTCCCCGATGATGATGGCCCGCGCCGAGCCTCCGGCCACCAAGACAGCCCCGATCAAGGATGTCGCCCCTGTGGTTGTCGCGAAAAAAGCGGCTCCGGAAGCCGAAGTGATGGAAAAACCCATGGCCATCGCCAGCGCTGAACCGGCCAAACCCGCCGAGATGCCCGCAACCTCCGTCAAGAAGGACGCAGAACCGGTCGAAGAAAAACCGGTGACCTTCGTGAAGAAGAGCGAGCCGATCGTTCAAAAACCGACGGCCGTCGTGAAGAAGGAAGAACCGGCCGCTCCGGCCCGTGAATGGACGCTGGAGAAGAAACCGGCACCGGTTCCCGAGAAAAAGACCCCGATGATCGCGGAAACGCCGATAGGCGAGATGCCTCAGGCTACAACAATCGCAATGCGCTCGGACGATCAGCCCGTAACCGGTCCTGCCGCGATTTACAAGCCGGATGGCGGCAGCTACTTCCTCCAGATCGGATCCTATAAGGAAAAACCGCTCGCGGAGAAAGGCTGGACGATCGTGCAGACCCAGAATGTTGACCTGCTTGGCGATATCGAGCCGGTCATCCAGGAAATCGACCTCGGTGAAGAAAAGGGCGGCCTCTATTACCGCCTGAAGATCGGCGGTTTCTCCGACAAGACAAAAACCATGCAGCTCTGCGGCAGCCTGCGCGATCGCAGCTTCGATTGCTTCATGGCAAGCGCGCCGGAAGCCAAGACACCGGTCAAGAAGGACGGTCTGCCGACCCTCGCCCCGAACCAGAGAATGGCTGAGGACGACAAGGGCAAAAGCCCGGCCTCCGGCGACAACGTCATTGCGGATTTCGAGAAGGACGGCTTCGACGGTGCCCTCTGACCTCACCGCTCCCAGATCCAACAGAAACGGGTCCCATTGTGGGCCCGTTTTTTGTGGCACCCCGACGCCCTATGAGCGTCATAGTTCGGCGCCCTCTCTCCTTCTTTAACAAGGTTGTACCTATTGAGCGCAAGACGGTACGAGCGACTGTCCAGCCCTACCTGTTATGCCATTCCCTTGCGGTACCGGAGGGGATGCCGCCTGTCTATGACCGACGGTATAGGGGAGCGAAGGCTGCTGATAGGCGGCCAGTACGTCGGTAAGCGAGGTTATATTACCCATAAAAAAGCCTGTGCTGGGAAACCAGACACAGGCAGAATGGATGCGGTAAGTATGGAAAGCAAGATGGCGGGAGCGAGGGCTCCCTGCCCCGGCCAGCAGACTTAACCCCCGCCGGCGAAGGCGTCGATGGCTTTCAGGACCGCCGGACCAATCAGGACGATGAACAGGGCTGGCAGGATGAAGATAATCATCGGGACAGTCATGATGGCCGGAAGGCGCGCGGCCTTCTCTTCGGCCTTCATCATGCGTTCGTCTCGCATTTCGGCGGCCAGGACACGGAGCGCGACGGCCAGCGGTGTACCGTATTTCTCCGTCTGGACCAGCGTGTTGGCTAGCGTTTGCATCGCCTGGAAATCAACGCGGCTTGCAAGGTTGGCGAGCGCCATCTTACGATCCGGCAGGAAGCCGATCTCGATGGAGGTCAGGCCAAGTTCATCCGACAACTCCGGCGCCGAGTTAGCCATTTCGCGGCAGACCCGATCCAGCCCGCTGTCAAGATTCAGTCCAGCCTCCGTACAGATCACCAGAAGGTCGAGCCCGTCCGGCAAAGACTTGCGAATCGCCGTATAGCGCTTTGAAATCCGGTTCTTGACCAGCATATCGGGCAGAATGAACCCGATTAGACCGGCTGCGGCACAGACGAGAAGCTTCACCGCGAAGCCCCAGTCGACGATACCGGTACCAAACAAGTAGGTACCTGTCAGGATGGCAAACAGGGCCGGCAGGGAGATCCGGGCAAACAGATAGGCGACAAGCGCGTCTTTCGACCGCCAGCCGCCCTTTGCCAGTTTTGCCGCAATCAGTTTCGCGCGCTCACCGCGCATCAGCTGCAGCTTCTTGACCACCCGGTGCATGATATTCTCGCGCACGATCAGCTTGCTGCGCTGCTTGGTCTGGTTGGCGATATCGGTTTTCAGCTTGGTGCGGCGCTTTTCAAGATTCTTGATGCGGCCCGGCAGGGCATCTTTTACCAGAAAGGCATTCCACATCATCAGGGCCACCGCGAGGGAAGCCGCCCCGGCAATCAGGGCCAGCATATTCTCGTCACGCAACCAGTCGGGCAGCAGGGTGGCTAGATCAACCATTTTTGTCTCCTAAATCTCGAAGCGGACCATTTTGGCCATCACACCCACGCCGGAGGCGATCATCGTCAAACCGGCGCCGATCATATAGATACCGCGCGGATCCTCGATGAGCTTCATGACATAGCTGTCATTCGCCAGCCACAACAGGAAGAACATGATGAACGGCAGCGAGCCGATGATCCAGGCACTCGCCCGGGCTTCGGATGACATGGCCTTGATTTTGAGCTTCAACTGACGGCGCTTGCGCAGGGTATTGGCGAGGCCGCCCAGCGTTTCGGCAAGGTTACCGCCGGTTTCGCGCTGAATGGAGATGGCGATAATCAGGAATTTGAAATCCGGCGGATCAATCCGACGGGCAACATCCCACAAGCCTTGCTCCAGGCTCTGGCCGACCCGCATCGCATCAGCGACGCCGCGAAATTCCTTGCCCACAGGATCGGGCGCGTCATGACCCACGGTCACGATGGCCTCGCTGATCGGCAGACCCGCACGCAGGCCCCTCACCAGAAGCTCGATCGCCTCGGGAAAGTTCTTCATGAATTTGTTGATCCGGCGCTTGCCAAGATAGCCAACCGTGACATGCGGGATGAACAGCCCGGACGCCAGCCCGACCGGAACCGCCAGGAACCAGTTCAGACCATACAGATAATGGGAATAGCCGATGATCAGGACGATCACCATGCCGGTGACCGTCGCGTATTTCGACACCGTCATTTTGAAGCCGGTCTTTTCCAGCCTGATCTTCAACTGATCTGGTTTCGGGATGAGGGCCCGCACAATGCCGTCGATAATCTTGATGCCGCTGGTATCCTGTGCCCGGCGGGCTGAACTGCGCGCCTGGCTCTTGCCGGTCGGCTTCTGCCCCATGCTGATTTCTTCCAGCCGACGCCTGGATTCGCGGGAATGGCCGTCACCGCCCGCAAAGGCGAGCAACAGCAGCAGGGAAATCAGAAGCGTCGCCCCGCCCACAACAAGCATGATTGTTAACTGACTACCAGCTCCTCCAGCGTCAAACATCATATTGCTCCCAACAACATTTTCTCAAGGCCGAAATAGGCGGCGCGCGGTGCGAAATGCGGGCGCAGACCGGTCGACTTGAACTCGCCCAGCAGGCGGCCACCCTTGTCTTCGCCCTGGAATTCGTACCAAAACAGGTCCTGCATGGTGATGACGTCTTCTTCCATGCCGACCACTTCGGAAATATAGGTGACGCGGCGCACGCCGTCGCGCATACGGCTGATCTGAACAATCAGGTCGATGGCCGAGGCAATCTGCGTCCGCACGGCCTTGGCCGGCAGGTTGATGCTGGACATACCGACCATGTTTTCAAGCCGGGTCAGTGCCTCACGCGGGCGGTTGGCATGGATTGTCGAGAGCGAGCCGTCATGGCCGGTATTCATGGCCTGAAGCATGTCAATCGCCTCACTGCCACGAATTTCGCCGAGGATAATCCGGTCCGGGCGCATACGCAGGGCGTTCTTCAGAAGGTCGCGCATCGAGATCTCGCCGCCGCCTTCAAGGTTGGCGCTGCGGGTTTCAAGACGGACAACATGTGGCTGCTGCAACTGAAGTTCCGCTGCGTCCTCAATGGTGACGATACGCTCGCCCGGATCGATCAGCTGCGAAATGGCGTTCAGCATGGTCGTCTTACCCGAACCCGTACCACCGGAAATCAGGATGTTGAGGCGGCTGCGGCCGGCAACCTTGAGAACAGTGGCCGCGGCGGACGACAGGTTCTGCTGCCGTTCCATCACATCAAGAGTGATCTTCTGCTTGGCAAACTTACGAATAGAGATGGACGGGCCGTCAATGGCCAGCGGCGGAATGATGATATTCACACGGCTGCCGTCGGCAAGACGCGCATCCACCAGCGGGTTTGATTCGTCGACACGACGGCCGACATGGCTCACGATCCGGCCGGCCACCTGCATCACATGGGCATTGTCGCGGAACTGACAGTCGGACAGCACCAGCTTGCCCTTCTGCTCGATGAAGACCTGCTTGGGACCATTGACCATGATATCGGTAATTGATTCGTCGGCAAGCAGCGGCTCCAGTGGACCCAGCCCCAGCATGTCATGCATCAGGCTTTCGGTCAGTTCGCGCTGTTCACGCTGGTTGAGCTGGATACGCTCCTCAATCAGGATATCGGTGATGATATCGGAAATATCGCGGGCAAGGTCCAGCCGATCCATGGTGACGGCCGCGCTAATATCGATGCGCTCCATCAACAACGGCTGAATGACGTTCTTCACGCTTTCCAGATGCGCGTTGATCTTGACCCCGGTTGTCTCCGGCGCCATGGAAATGTTGAACAGGGAAGCGGATTTATCGTTCGCGTCCGGCTCTTCTTCCTTTTCCAGCGTTTTCGCGACAGGAACGATCGGAGCCATATCCTCTTCATCGTCATCGTTGTCGTCATAGGACTCGGCCTGAATTGTCTCGGCCGGACGGTCAAACTGCGCCCGCACTTCGACCGGAGCATCGGGATCGGCACCAAAGACGGTCACGCCTTCTTCGACGATCTGGGTATAGCTGGCGCTGTCGCCCGAGCCGTTCAGATAGGGCTCAGGCTGATCGCTGCTGCCCTGAACCGGGACATTGGGTTGGGACGCTGCCGGAAGACCGGATTTCTTTTTTGAAAGCTCCGCCCAGAGACCCTGGGTCAGATCGTTGACAAGCGTGCGTTGTTCAAGGACGTTCAGTTCAATCTTTTCACGCTTCATTGCGTCGCGCAGATATGTCTTCACCATCTGCGCAACCGCAGAACGGTTCTCATTGACATCAATGTCAGGCAGCAGCTTTTCCGTCATCTCCGGCATATATTTTGCCAGAAGGTCGGCCGCCTGCGGTCCGGCAACGCTCGGGGCTACCGGCGCTGCCTTCCCTTTACTGTCCGATGAAGATGAACGCCACAAACTCACGTTTTATGTCCCACTTCTTTCTTTTTCTTGCCGCCCGGAACCAGCGTGAACAAGCCCTTCTTCTGCGGCTTTTCATATCCGGATACAGCCGCCGACAATTCGCGCAATACTTTCGCGATGGCCGTCTTTCCCGCGACCTCGCTGATCGCCTTGCCGGCGTTGGCACAGATCGTCAGCGATTTCGCATCTTCCGGGATGACATAATCCACCGCCTCGTTCAGGCCCCGCTCGAAGTCCGCCTTGGACACCTGCGCGGCGCGGTCCGATCCAACACGGCTCACGACCTTCAGGATGCGTCCCTTGGTCTGGAGCGTCGTCATCGCCTGGGTAATCCGGTTGATGTCGCGGATACCGGCAAGCGACTGATCGGACACGAGAATAACCGTATCTGCTGAAGCCAAAAGCGCGCCCTGCGTCGGCAGGAGATGCCGCGGCAGATCAACGATGACCTGGTTATAGTCCTGGCTGATCTCCCCGATCAGGGCGTCGATGGATTCTTCGGTGATATCCACGAGCTCGTCGATCGGCTCCTCCGTTCCCAGAACCGCGAGGCGATCGCCATCCTTGACGATGGCACTGTCGAGGAACAGCTTGTCGAGCCGGTGCGGATTTTCGAGGGCTTCGCGGAAGCCGCCGCCCGTTTCGATATCCAGCGACAGCGTCGTCGTACCGAAATGCAGGTCCATATCGAGGAGTGCCGTCGGCAGCTTTTCTTCATTGGCCATGATCCAGGCGAGGTTCGTGGCAATTGTCGTTGCCCCGACACCACCGCGTACGCCGACGAGGACGGTCAGCTTGCCGCTTTGTGCGGCCTGCAGCGCCTGTGACTGGCGATCGACATTTTCAACCGCGTCCTTCAGGATCTCCACCGTCAGCGGCTTGACTAGATAGTCCTTGGCGCCGAGTGCGATCATCTTGCGGAACTCGCCGACATCGTTGGAAGAACCAAGAATAATCAACGTGTTCTCATGGCCCATCTTGCGGACAAGCCGGGTGATATCGCTTTCGGGATCGATGCTTTTCGTAATGTCCGCGAGAACCACCTTGGGCGAATGGCCCGGCTCAATGCGGTTCAGCGCCGCCGTTATGCCGCCATCCTGGGTGGCATCGGAGGAAAAATCGAGGGCATCACAGACTTCCCGGCTGACCCCGAGGGATTTCTCATCCTCGATGAAGGCCATGAAATCTTCACAAACCGCATTACCGAAAAGCGTGCTTAAAGATGATGATTTAGCCATTTCCTGAGACTCCCTTACTGCCCGCTGCCAGCGGCAACAGGTGCCGCACCCGATCCTGCGCCCTGACGGTAAACTTCAACAGGACGCGCCGCGCGCTCACCAATCATCGGATCGGAATTCGCCGGAGCGACCAGATCTCTCGGGTTCGCCACCATACCGGCGAGAGCGTCCGCATTGGCGCAACCCATGAAAGGAAGCGGCAGGTTTTCGTATGAAATACCTTCGGGTTTGTACCAGCCCTTCTGGCAGTTTGGATCAACCGTCGCGACATATTGCACGAAATACACGCGCAGCGAATCAGGGGCATTTTCACGGGTCACCCGGGGGGCAACATTGAAGCCGCGATCCGTGAGGAACTCGGCCACCTCCGCAAAACGCTGTTCGTTCAGGCCGTTGCTGCCTGAAAACGTTGGCAGTTCGACTTCCACCGCTTCGCCAAAATTCAGGCGCTGGGCGTCGATAAAGCCGAGCAGCTTGCCTTTTTCCATGTCGGCAAGAGCGGAACGGCCCGATTCGAATTCAACGATTACCGTCGACGTCAGTTCGCTTACGGTAATCTTCTTCTCCAGCTTTGCCTTCTCCGGGCTTGCCGTTTCATCGATGGCTCCGAACAGGCCTTCCGGCGATGTGCAGCCAGCCACCATCAGGAGCAGGCCCATCAGACCGGCCAACGTCGCCGATTTCTTAAGATATGTCCGTTTCATAAGATCTACTCCAGGATAAAGCCGGCGGGGCCAACAAGTTTGACATCGTCCGTTTGCGCTGTTTTGGCAACATCACGGCCGTCTCTTTCCGGCGCAGCATCGCCCAGGGTCGGACGGAAATTACGCGCGCCGATATACAGATCCTTGTCGTTCGGCGGAATATAGCCGTCCGTCGGTTCTGCTATGCGCGAGTTGCTGGGTTTCACCAGATATGGCGTCACGATAATCAGCAGCTCAGTCTCGTTCCGCTGGAAGGAAGACGAGCGGAAAAGCGCGCCGAGGATCGGGATATCCCCGAGGAACGGTGTCTTCGAGATATTGTTGTCGCCGTCATTGCTGAGCAAGCCGCCAATGGCAAAGCTCTGGCCGCTGGCAAGTTCAACCGTGGTTTCCGCCCGGCGGGTCAGAAGCGACTGGATAAAGGAGCCGCCCACATTAATCGCTGAGTTCGATGAAAGCTGACTGACTTCCGGCCGTACCTGCAGATTGATCAGGTTATCGTCAACAATGGTCGGCTTGAACGATAGAGAAACACCAAATGGTTTATATTCAACCGTAATAGCTCCGTCTTCCTGCGGGACCGGAATAGGAAATTCGCCGCCAGCCAGGAATTGAGCCGTTTCTCCAGATAAAGCTGTCAGATTGGGCTCCGCCAGGATCGTCAGTAACCCTTCTTCATCCAGAGCGTCAATGACATTCAGGATGTTGACATTACTGTCGCTATAACCTGATACATAGTTGGTGCCTGCACCCAAACGGTTAATCGTCCCGGTGGCAGTGTCGGTTACAATATCTGTTGGCGTCGCAAGACCAAGGAATCCATCGCCAATCTGGCCGAAGACTTCCCAGTTCACGCCAAACTGCTTGGTGACCGAGCGGGAAACTTCCGCAACACGCACCCGAAGGTTCACCTGCATGGCGCCCGCAACCTCAATCCGGTTGAAGACGGTGCCGCCATTAAGATAAAGCTCCGCCATGCGGCGTGCATCCTCCGCCTTCGCGGCCGATTTCACCCGTCCCGTCAGCATGATACCGGTCGGGGTCGAACGTGCTTTCAAGCCGCCGTACGGACTTAACTCCTGCAACGAATCATTCAGGGAGGTTACGTCATGGGTAATGGAGACCGGGGAATTCAACAGTACTCTGCCCTGACTATCAAGCGCGAACAGGTTGGTGCTGCCGGTCCCCTTACCGAAGACATAGATAATTGTCGGCGACTGGATCTGCACGTCGGCAAGCTCCGGATTTCCGACGAAAACCGACGTAGCCGGCTGATCGAGCTGCACCAGCTTGCCTGAATTCAGCGTCAGGGCGAGAATATCACCCTTGGAATTGATCACCTGTGCGGCCTGGACTGATCCCGATGCACCGATGGCCAACAGGAATCCCAGCCCCAATGCGGCCAATGGTTTGAAAAGTCTTGTCAACATCGAAACTACTCCTTAGTCGAACAACTGCTGCTTGGCTTCGCCCGCCCGCACGACATTGATGACTGTTGTGGGAATGCCCGTACGCGGTGTGCCCCCGGTAATCAGGCGGCTTGCTTCACTATCCCAGGTGTGGCCCCGGCCGCGCTCGGCCTTGAAAGCCACGGTTCCATCCTTGCTCTTCTCCGCATCCTCAACGCGCGCAATGCTGCGCAGCGACAGGGTCAGGCGGCCAAGCTCGGTCGCAACCGCAACGATTTCCGCACCCTTTGGCGAGACTTCCAGCGTTGCAACACGGCGGATAGAGGCTTCCTGAAGCTGATCGTTGGTCGACTGGTCCATGGCAACCACACGCACGTCGGTCAGGATCGTCTCACTCGCTCTGCGAGCGGAACTTGTGTCTTCTACCAGTTCTGATTCTTTAATGGAGTGTACCAAGATCACATCCACCCGGTCTCCCGGAAAGATGAATCCGGCGATCCCGGAGGTCATGTCAATCGGTATGGAAACGGCGCGTTTTCCGGGATTGAGAACCGCCGCGAGAAATCCGCTCTGTCCGGGCTTAACCATTCGGGCGTCCGTAATCGGCTCTCCCGTCACGATCCCCTGACGAACAACCGTTCCGATAAAATCTTCAAGCGGACGAGCGTTTTCGACGATATAGATGTCCTCGATTTTATTGTCGTCGTCTTCCGGCCAGGACTGCCAGGCCAGATGCTGTTCCTGTACCAGCGTACCGGCGGGCAAATCAGTGGCAGCAACCAGGATTTTGACGTTGGATTCCACCCGCTTCACTTCGACCTCGGCGGTCTCGGTGACGGGTGCCTGCTGCTGGCCCGCCCAGTTCCGGACAAACCAGACCGTGGATCCGGTAATCAGGAGAGCAAAAACGATCAGAATAATTTTTCGCGCCATGGTGCTAATTCCATTATGTTGCAATATGTGAAGAGCCTACCCTCGAAGACCTTAATTTCAGGTTAAATTTGTCGGGCTTTACGGGCTAAATTTTGAGGAATTTAAAGGGTTTTACACTAAAATGACGCTGGAAAAATGCCCCTAAAAAACGCCGAAAATTTGCGCTAATTTTCGAAGGCGGACAGCATCCAGGAAATGCCATGAATGACAGCCTAAAATCGAATTAGAAAGAAGAGGAAAGACGCTGCTCAGGTGCAGCTGTCGGCGCCGTCCGCGGTCAGGTTAAATGTGCCCCCGATGGCGACGCAGAAATCTTCAGAGATATCCGTGAAAGCGACTAGAACCGTGTCTCCCAGCGCCGTGAAGGCGATGATGCCCACGATTGAAACAAGAGAGGCAATAAGTCCGTATTCAATAGCTGTTGCCCCTGACTCATCGGCGAAAAACATACCAACCTTAATCATAGCAACCTCCATATTCACTTATCGCTTTTTGGAAACTGAAATACTTACTTTTAGAGAATGGAGGTAACATTATTCGGAAATAACGTTACCTCCAATTTCAGACAGCCACACTATTAGATAGCACAGCTACCTGATGTACCCGCTGCAGAGTCAGATGGAGTGTAAACACCACCTGCGCCATCACACAACTGAAATGCAATTTCATCAAAGGCTTCGAAAATCGTATCACCAACAGCGGTGAACGCAACGACACCAACGAGAGCGACGAGGGCGGCAATCAGGCCATATTCAATAGCCGTAGCACCAGACTCGTCTGTTACAAAAGAACGGATTACTTTAATCATTTTGAGTCTCCTAATATTCAGGATTTCATCCTGACACTAAACAAAACTTGGTTTTCAATCCGCCGGGTTTTCAAGACCCATTGGTATTCAGACTTTTTAGCCCGCGTTTACCCCGCAACCTGAAAAGCCCCTTAAGTTTAAAGCGCTTCCCAAGTTCGTCTTGCCTCGCGCCTTGATCCGTATTTAATCCCCAAATCATTAATCAATAGTTAAAGTCATTATTTTTTTTAATGTCCAAAAATAGTATAAAATCCGTAAATTTTTATTAAAAACAGTATTCATATTTTTAACTTTACTTAAACATGGATAATTTATTATTTATATACTCCATTTTATTTCTATAAATAGATATAATGCGTACACACGCCGAATTATTACGTATAATATTTACTTAATTAGTATAATTTTACAGAAATGGATTTTTGTTTTTAATGAATTGTTAAAAAATTTATCTGATGCTGTGCTTAGTAAAATTTAATTTTGAATTGCATGGTGTCAGCATGAACAAGAAAACTATTTTTGCGTCACTACGCCGGATTGCCCCAGGTTTCATCAAAGATAGCCGCGGCGTGTCCGCCGTTATCATCGCATTCCTGGCGATTCCCATCTTTGGTGCGGTCGGCCTGTCCATTGATCTGGGGCGCGCCTATGTCCTTAAATCAAAGCTTTCCACAGCGCTGGATGCGGCGGGTCTGGCTGTCGGGCGTAATATCTTCGCGCCAACGGACGCCGAGATCTATGCCGATGCACAGAAATATTTCGACGCGAACTTCCCGTCTGGCTTTATGGGCACCGATCCGATCACGATGGATGCCACTACGGTCACCTGGGACTCCACGCGCGAGAATATAACGCTGAATGTCAATGCGGATATGCATACGACCTTCATGAATGTGCTCGGACAGCCGTCCCTCTCCCTCGGCGCGGCAACCGAAATCAAGCGGCAGAACCGCGGTATGGAACTTGTTCTCGTTCTCGATAACACCGGTTCCATGAGTAGTTCGCTCGGCGGCAGTGACCGTCTCGGCGTTCTGCAAACTTCCGCGAAGGGCCTGATAGACACATTATATGGCAATGACGAAACTCGGGATAAACTCTGGGTCGGCATCGTTCCCTATACAATGGCCGTGAATGTCGGCCCGCAGAATATCGAGTGGCTCAAAAACTATTACATCACCAATTTGACGAGCAACGCCAACAGCATCTTTACGCAGGATTCTTCCAACACGACCCTTGGCCGGGACGTCACCGGCGACGGCATAAATGACACGGTCTATGGCTGGGAAGGCTGTGTCGAGATGCGGGACAATCTTCTTGGCGGTACCGTCGATATATCCGATGATCCGCCATCAAACGACTTCGTTCCCTATTTCTGGAACGACTATTATCGCGATTCGGACAATGATTTTAACGGCGACAACAGCGGCGGCGATAATGTCATGCGGAATGACTGGCGGAAAGAAAACGGCAGTGTATCCATCAGCTCCGGTCTGGGCGGACAAGGTCCCAACAAATATTGCCCCACATCAAAGGTTTTGCCGCTGACGGCCGAGAAAAGCACTATCAAGACCCATATCGACAGCATGGATCATGATGGCGGTACGGCGGTTAATATCGGCATGACTTGGGGGTGGCGCGTGATTTCTCCCCGCTGGAGAGGGTTCTGGCATGGATCGTCGACGCTAAATCTGCCGACGAACACGAAAGTTACGCCCAACGCGCCCTATACGGCTCTTCCTCTTGAGTATGACGAGATGCATATGGACAAGGTCGTCATCCTGATGACGGACGGTCTGAATACACTCGGCACCGACAGTAGTTCCTACGACATCTATCATGCTTTCGCCCGGGCGGAACTTTTCGATCAGACCCCGAACTCGATCTATTATGACTACCGGGGATTCCTGGATCAGGATGCGTTGGACAGCAGTACCTATTCAAACTATCCCGACATCCTGGACGACAAGGTATTGGCGACCTGTACGGCCATGAAGTCCGCCGGCATCATTGTCTATACCGTTCTGCTCGTCGACGGCAACTCGACCATGATGCGCAATTGCGCGACATCGCCCAAGCATGCCTTCGTGGCCACCTCGGCGGCCGAGCTGCAGGACAACTTCAACACCATCGGCGAAGAGCTGAGTAACCTGCGTATCTCGAAATAGCCGGGATACAAGCAACCACACCAAACAAAAGCGGCGCCTCAGGGGGGCGCCGCTTTTTTGGCTCCGACCAGCCGCAATTGATGTCTTTCCCTTATAGCCCCCTCACCCACGCCTCTTATCCAGGCTCCGGCTGCAGCCGCAGAACACTCTTTAGGGTGTGAGTGAGGATAGCATTCCCTTGGCGTCGTCACCCAGTGCGGCTATTCATCCATTCCCATCGCCGCCATAAACATTCAGGCCGGCAAGAGCGCTGTAGAATGACGGGGGTATCGGCGGACAGCCTGATACCAAGGAGGTAACGCTGCTGCCATTCCATACGGTGCCAATTGCCAAGGCAATCCGCGTAAGGAGTGAAGCGAAGAAGAACGGGCCCGGGCCGCTTGCCCTCGCGATTTATGCAAAGGCTTGGCAGCGCTCAGGTTTTTAGGGAGAAAAATTCGGGCTTAAGGAGAGGCCGGAAAGGTAATGGTGTCGGTGAAACGAGGCCGAAAATAGGCCCGGGCCCGCAGCGCCATGTCACCGAAAAATCCAAGCTTGCCGGTAAGGTACGGGCTGTAGTCATAGACAATTTCCGCGATGATCAGGGTTTCCCCGTCAGATAAGGTCTCGCCGGACCCGGCATCGGGAAAGGCGGCTGGCAAGGTCGCATCATCCCCGACCGTGCTCCCAATAAAGCTGTTATATCCTGTGAGGTTGCCGGAGGTCCGCTGGCTGAGAATTTCCGGCGCCTGCCCGGCACGGCCCTGAACGGAGGTCAGGAAAATAACGCTGCCATCGCTGATATCGAAGGGCTGCGCCATAAAGAGCGCGGAATCAATGATATTCGCGATTTCGGTCTCCGTAATCGCTTCATTGCCCGAGCGGGCAATCAGATCCGACAGGGTCGCCGTGATCCGGTCCAGCTTCTGCGTCATCAGCGCATAGCGGGCGACTTCGAAGCTTCCCGCTGTCAGCAGCATCAGAAGCGGCAACAACATGGCGAATTCGACCATGGCAACGCCACGATGGTTGCGGAGAAAGGCCTGCAAGCGGCAAGCTATCCTGTGGGATAATGAAGAAATTAAATGGCTCATTTCAACCTCAAATCGGGGATTTTCCCCGCCTCTCATAAAACAAGCGACATTTTAATAGGGTTCGTTACGGACAACGATCGACGCCCGCATCGGAATGATACCTTCCAGAATCGGGATCACCTGCCCGCTCAGGAAGTTCCAGTTATATTCAACGGTATAGAGCACGATATCGCCCTGTGCGCCCATGCCGGCGACACCGAAATCCTCGTCATAGACGCCATTGCCGTTTACCTCGACCCAGGGCTCTCCGTCAGGATAGACCGTGCCGTCTGAATGCGTATAAGGCCCGGGAGTCCAGCTGCCATTACCGTCCAGGTCCGTATATTCCTCGCCCTGGCCGACATAGGCAAAATTCTCATAGACCAGGATCGAGACATCGTCCGTAGTCAGATTCAACAGCCCAAGAGAGGCATCGTTGAGCATATCGACAAGCGCCTGCGTATTGCTGGAGCCCTGCTGGATCTGGCCTGTCAGCCCGAGCCGGGAGGCATCCTTAAGACTGCCTTCGACAACCGTGTTGATGAACATCGCCAGGCTGAGCTCGATAATACCCACCAAAACAGTAATCAAAACCGGTGCCACCATGGCCAGTTCCACGGCGGTCGTCCCGGCTTTGTCCCGCGCGAAGGCTCTTACGACCTTGCGTTTTAGAAGCTTGCGTATGGTCATCGCTTTGCGATCCTTCTGCAAAAATATGCAAAAGCCTACCAGCAAGCCCTTAAAGCCCGGTTAAAGATTAGAGTGAAATTGGATAAAATTTCGCGGAAACAGGCACGCGCGACACCCTGCCCAACTAGGCCGATCCGCCAAACCGCTCTTCCCAGCCCGCGACCTCATCGTCGGAAATCTTGCGGAACAGGACTTCGGGAATCTCGAAACCGTGGCCGGCCTCAAGTCTCTGTAATTCCTCCAGAATATCGCCGTCCACCCAATCGGTAGCTGTCAGCTCGATCCCAAGCGTCGCGGCCATGCGCGCCGCCGCGTTCGGGATGACCGGTGCGCTCAGAATCGCGAAAATCCGGATCAGGTTGATTGCCGTGCGAAGACTTGCCGCCGCGGCGTCCGGGTCGGTCTTGAACACCGTCCATGGGGCCACCTCGGTCAGATATTCATTGCCGAGCGCCCAGATCGCCCGCAACTCCTGCATCGATTTCCGGATCTGCATATCCTGCATATGGGTATTGTAGGCCGTCAGGCGCTGTTGCAGCGCCTCGGCAAGCGCCTTTTCCGCCGCACCGATGTTGCCGCCTTCTGGAAGCTGTTCACCGAATTTGGAGGAACAGAACTTCAGTGTCCGGTTGACGAAATTGCCGAGGATATCGGCAAGGTCCTTGTTCACCGTTCCGGCGAAACCGTCCCAGGTAAAGCTCGCATCCGAGGTTTCCGGCGCATTCGCCAGCAGGTAATAACGCCAGTAGTCGGAAGGCAGCAGCTCGATCGCGTCAGACATGAAAATCCCGCGCTTCTGGCTGGTCGAGAATTTCCCGCCGTAATAATTCAGCCAGTTGAACCCCTTGATGTAATCGACCATCTTCCAGGGCTCGCGGCTGCCGAGGATCGTGCCCGGGAACGTCACCGTATGGAAGGGCACGTTATCCTTCGCCATCACCTGCACATAGCGCACGTCATCGGCCTCATACCACCAGCTTTTCCAGTCACGATTGTCCGGGTCCTCATCCGACCATTCCTTGGTCGCCGCGATATATTCAATCGGTGCATCGAACCAGACATAATAGACCTTGCCTTCCATGCCCTGCAGATCGACGGGTACGCCCCAGCTGAGATCACGGGTGATCCCGCGGTCATGCAGCCCTTCATCCAGCCATTTGAGGGCGATGGAGGACACCAGCACCGGCCAGTCCTGATGGCGGTTGACCCAGACGCGGATTTCATCGGCGAGCTTCGATTGCAGCAGGAAAAGATGGCGGCTTTCGCGCACTTCCAGATTGGTGCTGCCGGAGACCGCCGAGCGCGGGTTCAGCAAATCCGTCGGGTCCAGCAGGCGCGTACAGTTTTCACACTGATCGCCGCGTGCCCGGTCATAATCGCAATGCGGACAGGTCCCCTCGACATAACGGTCCGGCAGGAAGCGCTCATCATCAATCGAATAGACCTGACGGGTTACCCTGGGTTCGATAAAGCCGTTATCGAGCAGCTTGTGGCCAAAATGCTGGGTGAGTTCCTTGTTCTGAGGCGAGGAGGAGCGGCCGAAATAATCAAAAGACAGATCGAAAGCCGCCCCGAGATCCGCCTGAACCTGATGCTGCTCGGCACAGAATTCTGCCACATCCTGCCCTTTCTCGCGGGCGGCAAGCTCCGCTGGTGTGCCATGCTCATCCGTCGCGCAGATAAACAGCACCTCTTCCCCGCGGGCGCGCAAATACCGGGCATAAAGATCGGACGGCAGCATGGAGCCGATCAGATTTCCCAAATGCTTGACGCCATTGATATAGGGTAAGGCAGAAGTAATCAGGTGACGGGTCATGGGCGGCGCTGCTTCCTCGGGTGCATCTTCAGATTAATATTTGCGCTTCTTTTACAGGAAGATGCAGAGCGGGGCAAAGTAAACAATGAATATGGTTACTTTATTGCCCAAAAATAAGGCGCACAGTAATCGCCGCCCTCCCCCGCAGCGCCGGGGCAAGGTCACGTCCTGTCCGAATACAAACCCATCAGGTGATTATTACTCCGCGGCCTGTTTCACATCCTCTGCTTGGGCTGCCGCCAACTCCGAACAGATTTTCGTCAGGTTGCCCGCTTCATGGGTATATTGCTTCACCGCCTCCTGATAAAAACTGACATAGACGCCCATCACATCCTGCGGGCTTTTGCAGTTGGCCAGCTTCTGCGGGATATCAAGGTCTTCCTTGAGGCGGGCGCGGCCGAAACTCATCAGCTCGTCATTACAGGCCATCATCGTCTTGTAGATCTTCTGGTTCATTCCGAATAATGTTTCCATGTCCATGGGAACGACCAGCCCCGACAAATCCATGTCATTTGAGGGGGTTTCCGTCTTCTCCGTCATCTTCCTCTCCTGATTAATCAGCTCAGCACGAACGACATTATGCGACCCTGCGGCCACGGCATTGATTTAGGTCAATGAAAAGACAAGTCAAAAAATCGTGCAGGTTATATCTCAACGCCCTGCCCCCGACGGATACCGCCAAATTTCCGGGAATTTTCCGCATAAATCCTCAAAATATAACTATTCACTTTTATTCTAAATATTTACACCAATAATACACCGAATATTTATACAATATAGAGTTAAGTAATATTTAAGGATATTGGTCAATAATCGCAAATATAGAAGAGGTTCCCACACTAAACTCAGAAAAGGCGCTTGCCATGCTGTTTAAGAAAGAGACTTCAAATCCACTGCTGGACGCACTCGACCGATCCCAGGCCGTCATCGAATTCGACAAGGACGGTATCATCCTCAACGCGAATGCCAATTTCCTCTCGGCGATGGGATATTCGCTTGAAGAGATCAAGGGCAAGCATCACAAGATGTTCGTCGATCCGGACTTCGCCGCCGCCAGTGAATATGAAGCCTTCTGGGCCACCCTCCGGAGCGGAGAGTTCCTGTCCGAGGAGTTCCAGCGTTTCGGCAAGGGCGGCAAAGAAATCTGGATCCAGGCAAGCTATAACCCGATCATGGGTAGCGACGGCACGGTTTCCAAGGTCGTGAAATTCGCCACCGACATCACCACGCGGAAAAAGCAGAACGCCGATTACCGTGGCCAGATCGACGCCATCAGCAAGTCCCAGGCCGTGATCGAGTTCAACATGGACGGCACGATCCGTCATGCCAACGCCAATTTCCTGAATGCGGTCGGATACAGCCTCGATGAAGTCAAGGGACAGCATCACAGGATGTTCGTCGAGGCCGGCTATGGCAAAAGCGCGGAATATGCCGCCTTCTGGCAGAAACTGAACGAGGGCGAGTATTTTTCCGATGAATTCCTGCGCTTCGGCAAGGGGGGCAAGGAAATCTGGATCCAGGCCAGCTACAACCCGATCTTCAATACCAACGGCAAGCCTGTCAAGGTCGTCAAATTCGCAACCGACATCACGCGCCAGAAACAGCAGAATGCCAACTTCCGCGGGCAGATCGAAGCCATCGGAAAATCGCAGGCCGTCATCGAGTTCGAGATGGACGGCACGATCATCTCCGCCAACGAGAATTTCCTGAGCACCATGGGCTACAGCCTGTCCGAGGTTGAGGGCAAGCATCACAGCATGTTCGTCGATGCGGCCTATGCGCAAAGCGCCAAATATCAGGATTTCTGGAAAAAGCTGGGGAATGGCGAATTCATCGCCAATGATTTCCGCCGCTTTGGTAAGGGCGGCAAGGAAGTCTGGATACAGGCCAGCTACAACGCCATTCTCGATGCCAAGGGCAAGCCGTTCAAGGTCGTGAAATATGCCTCCGACATTACCGAGCGGCGTATGCAGAACGCCGATTTCCGCGGCCAGATTGCGGCCATCGGAAAATCCCAGGCGGTCATCGAATTCAATCTTGATGGTACCATCATCTCCGCCAACGAGAATTTCCTGAGCGCCATGGGCTACAGACTCGAGGAAATCGAAGGCAAGCACCACAGCATGTTCGTCGATCCGACCTACGCCACCTCAAAGGACTACACGGCGTTCTGGGAAAAGTTGGGACAGGGCGAGTTCTTCTCTGACGAGTTCCAGCGTCTCGGCAAGGGCGGCAAGGAAGTCTGGATTCAGGCCAGTTACAACCCGATCCTTGATCTTAACGGAAAGCCGTTCAAGGTCGTCAAATATGCGACCGACATCACCAACCAGATGCAGGCGCGCATTCAGGCGGCCGACCTCTCCCGCGACTCCCAGGAGAAAATCCAGAGCGTCGCCGGGGCCACCCAGGAAATGCAGGCCTCCATTCAGGAGATCAGCCAGAACATGAACAAATCGCAGCATGCGGTCACGGATATCGTCTCCAAGACCGACCATGCGAAGCTGCTGACGACGCGCCTTCAGGAAACCTCCAAATCCATGGAAAGCGTTGTCGAGATCATTCGGGAGATTGCCGGAAAGGTCAATCTGCTGGCGCTGAACGCCACGATTGAGGCGGCCCGCGCCGGAGAGGCCGGCAAGGGCTTCGCGGTCGTCGCCGGGGAGGTCAAATCCCTCGCCACCCAGACATCGAAGGCCACCGACGACATCTATCAGGAGATTAACGCCATGCAGGCCGCGGCCAACGACGTGGTCGACAGCACGGAGGTCATCTCCACCTCGACTTCCTCGGTCAATGAATATGTCGCCGCCGTTGCCTCCGCCATCGAGGAACAGACGGTCGTCACCAACGAGATTTCCCAGAGCATGGAGTTCTTCTCCTCCGGCATTAACGATCTCAACGACTGCGTGAAACGCCTCTCCAAGGCGGGCTAGATTAACTGGCGTACGGATACGTCCTTGGATAGGCCGGCGGCGGATCGAAAGTTCCGCCGCCCGTTTTTTGCCCCTTCCCCTGCCATTTGACAAATCGGACCGGCTCTATAGGATAATGCGGTCTTGAAACATTCAATTACTGTCGATTTCAACTTCGACATCCTTTAGGGCGGGTCCCTGGCTATATCGCCGGGGGCTTAAATCCCCAAGCCCGCCGTCAATGACTTGACATAACCCGATGAATGTTTGGGTGAATTTAAAATCCGTTTCGCCAAGCCTGAGGGGGCTGTCGGGAAGGATCCGGTGCGGCCATCCATTCTGCTCAGCGCTTTGAAGCGCACTCGACAGGGTAATGAGCCCACAGGCGTCGGGGAGATGTCGCACGCAATAAAAACCAGCAGGAGAAAGTAGTCTAAATGTCTGTAAAACCAGTGAAAACCGCGGAAGAAGTCTCTAGCATCGCCTTTGGATTCATGGCCTCCAAGGCGATGTTCGCCGGATTGCATCTTGATGTTTTTACAAATCTCGCCGACGGGCCCAAATCATGCGAAAAGCTGTCGGAGGTGATCGGCGTGCCGCTCAACCGCATTGTCACGCTGATGACCGCGCTGAACGGTGTCGGGTTGGTAGAAAGGGAAGACGACCTCTATGCGAATTCCCCGGGCGCGGAGGCTTTTCTCTCCCGTACGTCAAAATACGACTTCGGGGATTATCTCCGCTATCAGATCGATCAGCAGATGTACCCCTTTCTCGGGCAACTCAATGACGTTCTCGATGGCTCGCTGAACTCGGATGCCGTCGATTCCTATCAGCACTGGATGTCGGACCCGGAACAGGCCGCCCTCTATAGCAACGCGCAGCATGCGGGATCGCTCGGGCCGGGGCTTACCATTGCCCGCACCGTGGATCTCTCCGGCGCCACGTCCCTACTCGATGTCGGCGGCGGCACCGGCGCCATGACCATTCGCCTGCTGGAGGCCAACCCGGAGCTGACCTCGACCATCATCGATTTTCCGAATGTCAGCGAGATCGGCTGGCGCTTCATCACCGATGCCGACATGACCAACCGCGTCCGCTACATCCCCTCCAACGCGCTGACCGTGGAATGGCCGACCGAGCAGGACGCCATCCTGATGTCCTATCTGTTCAGCGGCATTCCGGGCGGCGAAGTTCCGCGGCTGGTGAAATATGCCTATGACTGCCTGGCGCCGGGCGGCCGGATCATGGTTCATGATTTCATGGTCGAGGATGACCGGACCGGCCCTGTCATGGCCGCGCTCTGGCAGCTCCAGCATATGGCCTTCACCCCGGAGGCCCGCTCCGTCACGGCCGGCTGGCTGAAAGCGGAAATGAAGAAGGTCGGCTTCGTCGATATCCAGGACGAACAGACAATCCCCGGCATGACCCACCTCGTCCACGCCCGCAAACCCGACTAGGGAGCATCCGGGACGGGCGGGTTTACCCAGAATACTAGAGGCCAGTCATTTAAGTAACTATGGGCCTTTCCTCTTCAGCAGGTAAATTCAAACCCGGCTACATACATGGGAAAAAGCGTGGGTTTTTAATTTGATAGAATTATATTGATGGTAAAATCAACAAATGGTTTAATTTACGCAGCATTCTGGTGGCATGGATACGGTTGAAAAATGAGCCAATATAGGAACGAGTTGCTGCGAAACGCAGAGAAAATTACCCGGCTCCACCAGCGCATTAAAGAAACTTTCCCGTTTCGCGGCGAGAATAACGAGAAGTTAAAAGAATGGCAGGAAGCATGCAGAACCTTTCATCAGGAATATGACAAGCTTGCATTCCCGAGTGGTCTCGAAGGGGCATATGAGCGCATCCTTGATGGAGATACATATGCAATGGAAGCAGCGATTTGCTTTCTGGAATGCCGCCCCTATTTCTTCCGGTCCGGCTATATGTTCAAGGATATCCTGCGAATAGCAAACCGCGCTCCGCTAACTCCAGACCAGAGAACGAGATACCAAAAACTGCGCACGGCCTTTGAAGCGTATAAGGCGTCGCGAACCACAACCGAATAAAGAATTCGCTATATTTCGTTCATCAGAACAAAATTTTTAGAACGGATCAACGACACTATAGTGGCAGACAATATAGGCTTTTTTACGTGTATTAATTTGTTTTCTAAATTCTTATAGTAGAATTTGTGCAATGTTAAAGGGTACAGCATGGCATCTTATATGGATCACTTCTCACACATTGTCGAGGTGGATGAGAAACGGAAATGTATTGTCGTCCATCGACAATTCGATGATGGCAAACAGGAGCTCTTGTATGAATTTTATCTCCCCTTGAAAACGGCCCGTGAGGAGAAAAAATGGTTCGACGAGTTGGTCGACAATTTTGGTTTGTCCATGCTTTGCGACATGCATTTTGTCCGTGAATATATGGATTTAGCATCTTTGGGTGACGATTCAGAATCAGACAGCGAAGAGAACGTCAAAAGTGATCTGGAGATACTGGAAGAAAATGAAGCCGATTTTCTTGCCGTGCATAAGCTGATCGGCAATTGGATGGCATATATCACCTCCGAAGAAGACTCCCCTGCCAGAAAAAAATGTTCCTGGGCCCATGAAGAACTGATGCGTCTGTGCAAAGATGATCCGTATGAAGGCCTCAGGATCGTCAGAGTAATGTGTACCCTGTTCGAAAAAGATGAAGCGCTGGTGAAAATTGCGACAGGCCCTTTCGAGGATCTGCTAGTCCGGCATGGGCGTGACATCATCGATGGCTTGCGAAAATGGGCTCGGTACGAATACAAATACATAAAAATCCTCGCCACCGTCAGAAACAGCGGCATGGACGATGAGGTATGGGGCATTTTAAAGCGTATTACCAACGGTATTGGTAGTTTATAGAGAGGGCATAGTCGGCCATCACGCTCGCACAGGCACCATTTTTTCTTTTATCGTCCGGCCGTTTTCCTTATATGGGTGCTCAGGACTTAACCGAGGAACATGTGACAAAACTGAACCGCACCATAAGCATTGCGCCGATGATGGACTGGACGGACCGGCATGACCGGTATTTCCTGCGCCTTATCTCCGCGCGCGCGCTGCTCTATACGGAGATGGTGACGACGGGGGCGATCATCCATGGCGACGCCAACCGGTTCCTGCGCTTTGATCCGGCGGAGCAGCCGCTGGCCCTTCAGCTCGGCGGGAGCGATCCCGAAGCGCTCGCCCGCTGTTCGGAAATCGCGGAGGGCTATGGCTACCGGGAGATCAACCTCAATGTCGGCTGCCCGTCCGACCGGGTGCAGACCGGCCGCTTCGGGGCCTGCCTGATGGCGGAGCCGGAGACGGTCGCGGCCTGCATGACGGCGATGAAGGCGGCCACCTCCCTCCCCGTCACCGTGAAGACGCGGATCGGCATCGACGATCTCGATAGCTATGACTATTTCAAATCCTTTATCGAGCGAGTGGCCGAGACGGGGGTCGAGACCTTCATCATCCATGCGCGCAAGGCCTGGCTGACCGGCCTCAGCCCCAAGGAGAACCGCACCATCCCGCCGCTCAACTATGACCGGGTCTATCAGCTTAAAAATGACTTCCCGGAGCTGGAGATCATTCTGAACGGCGGCATCACCACCTGCGAAGAGATCGACGCGCATCTTGAACAGGTCGATGGCGTGATGATCGGGCGGGAGGCCTATCAGAACCCTTATTTCCTTGCCGAGATCGACCGCCGCTACTACGGCGTTGAGGACAGCGCGCCGGAGCGGCGCGAAGTCGTCGAGGACATGCTCCCCTATATCGAGCGGGAAATGGCGAGAGGCGTTCCGCTCAAATCCATCACCCGCCATATGCTCGGCCTGTTTCAGGGCCGCCCCGGCGCGCGCGCCTGGCGCCGCCATATCTCGGAAAATGCCCATCTGAAAGGCGCCGAGATTGATATCCTCACCGAAGCTGCCGCGAAGACGCGCTGACCGTCACAGCCGGATTTCAGACCTCAACCGCCGCTGCCCTTTTTCTTCATTCCCATTCCAGACCCCATGCCTTTGCCAGAGCCCATCCCCTTACCCATGGGCGGATTTTCGGGAAGGGTGACACCGCGTTCTTTTGCGCGGGCCTGCATCTCGGTGTGGTGCTCCATACGGATCTGCTCGCGCTCCTGTTCGGTCTTGGCATTCATCATCTGATTTCGGTATTCCATCCGCTCTTGCTCAGTCATCATCTGACTGCCGTAAATTTGCTCACCCGTCTGCTGAGCCTCTACCATACCTGCAGAACCGACCAGCATTCCGAGCGAAAGAGCGAGGGCGCTAGCGAAAGCAGTAATATTTTTAGAAACGATCATAGTCGCACTCCTTTCTTGCCATGTTGAAAGTTTAAGCCTCCGATTAGCGGCGCGCCATGATCCTAATCAAGAAAAGCGGCGGGATATTGCTACCCCGCCGCCTTTAGAAAACATGATTATCGATCAGCTTTTCTGACGCCAGCGGTCGATGCTGAGCGCCCCGGCCCCATTGGCGACAAGGAACAGCAATCCGCCCGCGATGGCGATATTCTTCATGAACAGGATCATCTGCATCTGGTCTGCGGGCTGGAAGTGGAACAACAGCGCTGAAACGAGGCAGAAACCGGCAAGCAGAAAGGCGACGATGCGCGTCTGCCAGCCGAGAAGAATGGCGATGCCGCCACCAAGTTCCACGATGATCACAAGCGGCAACAGGATTCCCGGCACGCCGACCGATTCCATATAACCCTGCGTTCCCGCATAGCCGGAAATTTTGCCGGCACCGGCGGGGATGAATAAAAGCGCCATAAATATGCGCCCGGCGAGATCAAATAAAGGGTTCAGTTTTTCCATGACACTAGACTCCGCATACAGGGTTAATGGTGTATTTCCGGAATATATGTTGGTCGAATAGAAAATAAATTGAATTTTTTCGCGTATTATTGTCTATTTATTCGACATGAATAAAGCAACACTTACCCAATGGCGTATCTTTAATGCCGTCATTGACCACGGCGGCTATCTGCCCGCGGCGGAGAAGCTCAACCGCAGCCATTCCTCCCTGCACCATGCAATCCAGAAACTGCAGGAACAGCTCGGGGTTAAGCTTCTCACGGTCAGTGGCAAGCAGGTTCGACTCACCCCGGTCGGCGAAATGGTGCGGCGGCGCTCGCGCCAATTGCTGGCGGATGCAAAGGATCTGGAAACCCTGACCAAGATTGCCCAGATGGGCTGGGAAACCGAGGTGACGCTGGCGGTCGAGGGGTTATATCCCCGCGCCATCCTGACGGACATCCTCAAGGAATTTCATGCGCGCGGGGAAAATACCCGCCTCAAGATCGACAGCGTCATCCTGAACGGCGCGGTGGAGGCGATCACCGCCGCCAAGGCCGATCTTGTCGTCACCCCGGTCATTCCCCACGGTTTTTTCGGCACGCCGCTGCTGACCATCCCGATGCGCCCCTATGCCCACCGGGACAACCCTCTTGTCACCTCCCGTACGCCGATCGAGGATCGGGAATTGCAGCGCGCCCTGCAGATTGTCATCAGCGACGGCACGACGACGCCCGTTCCGGCGACTATCGGCTGGCTGAAATCGGAGCAGCGCTGGACCGTCAGCGTGTTTTATCAGGCACGGGATATCCTGATGTCCGGCATGGGATTCTGCTGGCTGGCGCCGCATATGTTTGAAGAGGATATCAGAAGCGGCCTCTTGCAGCCTGTCAACAGCCGCGACCGGCTGGAAATGCGGATACCGCTCAGCCTCGTCATCCCGGCGGCTGATCTTGCCGGACCAGCGACGACGCTGCTGGCGGACCTGTTCCGCAAGAATACGAAACTGGACGGGCCCTACCGCGCCTGGGAGTGATATTCCGGGTTCGGCATCATGTCGATGGCGGAGGCCATGCGGTTGGTCATGTTATAGAAGGAAGCCGTCGCCGAAATATCCCAGATATCGCGGTCGGTCCAGCCCGCATCGCGGAGCGCCTGACGGTCGCTTTCCTCCATCTCGTTCGGGGTCTTGGTCAGCTTGTAGGCGAAATCGAGCATGGCCCGCTGTTTCGCCGAAATCTCCGCCGCGCGGTAGTTCATGACCATCAGCTCCCCGAGGACAGGATCACCGGACAGCTCCCGCACCGCCGCGCCATGGGCGGTCAGGCAGTAAAAGCAGTTGTTCACCGAGGAGACGGCAACCGCGATCATTTCCCGCTCCAGCTTGGAGAGGCCCGATTCCCCCAACATCAGTTCCCCATACATGTCCGAAAAGGGGCGCAGCTTGGCGGCATCGAAGCTATAGGCGGCCAGCACGTTCGGCACCATGCCAAGCTTCTCGTCGCAGAGTTCGAAATATTTCCGTGTCCCCTCGTCCAGATCCTTACGGGCGGGCACCTCGATATCAAGGGCGTGAACATATTTGGGCTGGGACATGGGGCTCTCCTCTCGCTGGATGTTATTGCTTTTCAGTTTAACCGTTCTGGCCGCGATGACGCAAAAGATGATCGGCAAGGACGCAGGCCATCATCGCCTCGCCCACCGGGACAGCCCGGATGCCAACGCAGGGATCATGGCGGCCCTTGGTCTGGATTTCCGTCTCGTTGCCCTCAATATCAACAGTATCGCGCGGCTTCAGGATGGAGGAGGTTGGTTTCACGGCGAACCGAACGACAATATCCTGCCCCGATGAAATCCCGCCGAGGATGCCGCCCGCATGATTGCTCAAGAAGCGTGGGAATCCCTCATTCCCGGCCCGCATCTCATCCGCATTGCTCTCGCCGGTCAGCGACGCGGCAGAAAAGCCATCACCAATTTCGACCCCCTTCACCGCATTGATCGTCATCATCGCCATGGCAAGATCGGAATCGAGCTTGCCGTATATGGGCGCGCCAAGTCCGGCCGGAACACCGGAGGCCACAACCTCGATCACTGCGCCGACGGAGGATCCCGCTTTGCGGATCGCATCAAGATAGACCGTCCAGTCCTCGACGATGCCCGGATCAGGCGACCAGAAGGGATTATTGTCAATCTCGGAAAAATCCGCGCGGGCGCGGTCGATCACCCGGTCGCCGATCTGGGTGAGATAGCCCTTGATCCTGATGTCCTCGCCCAGCACCTTTCGCGCGATACCGCCCGCCGCCACCCGCGCCGCCGTTTCCCGCGCGCTGGACCGGCCACCGCCGCGATAGTCGCGGATGCCGTATTTCGTATAATAGGTGTAATCCGCATGGCCAGGGCGGAACTTGTCCTTGATATCGCCATAGTCCTTGGACCGCTGATCCACATTCTCGATCATCAGGCTGATCGGCGTGCCCGTCGTCTTCCCCTCGAATACGCCCGAGAGGATGCGGACGGCATCGGGTTCCTTGCGCTGGGTTGTGAAGCGCGACTGGCCGGGCTTACGCCGGTCCATCCAGTGCTGGAGTTCCGCCTCGCTCACCTCGATGAGCGGCGGGCATCCGTCAATGACGCAGCCGAGCGCGGGGCCATGGCTTTCCCCCCAGGTCGTCACCCGGAACAGGTGACCGAAACTATTGTGAGACATAAGGTCTTCCGTTTAAAAATACTGTGCCGGAGATGCCGGCCTATTTGGTGATGTCCGGCGCGTCTTCCGCCTTCATCCCGACAACATGATAGCCCGCATCCACATGATGGGTTTCCCCCGACACCCCGGCGCCAAGATCGCTCAGCAGATAGAGCGCCGATCCGCCGACATCATCAATGGTGACATTGCGCTTGAGCGGTGCGTTATATTCATTCCATTTCAGGATATAGCGGAAGTCACCGATACCTGACGCCGCAAGCGTCTTGATCGGTCCGGCGGACAGCGCATTGACGCGGATATTCTTCCGTCCCATTTCAACGGCAAGATAACGCGTCGCCGCCTCTAGCCCCGCTTTGGCGACACCCATCACATTATAATGGGGAACAACCCGCTCCGCCCCGTAATAGGTCAGTGTCACCATGCTGCCGCCATTCTCCATCAGCTCCGAGGCGCGCTTGGCAAGGGCGATAAAGGAAAAGCAGGAAATATCCATGGTCATGGCGAAATTCTCGCGGGTCGTATCGGAGAAGTTACCGCGCAGCTGTGTCTTGTCGGAAAAGCCGATGGCATGGACGAAATAGTCGATTTTGCCCCATTTCTCCTTAAGGGCCGCGAACACCGCGTCCATGGAGGCATCGTCGGTGACGTCGCATTCCAGGACCGTGTCCGACCCCACGCTTTCGGCCAGCGGCACCACACGCTTGCCGAGCGCTTCCCCCTGATATGTAAAGGCGATTTCCGCGCCATGTTCATGCAGTGTCTTGGCAATTCCCCAGGCCAGGGAATGATTATTGGCGACCCCCATAATCAGGCCCTTCTTACCGGCCATAAGCCCTTGCTGCTGCGTCATACTGATCCCCTCGCTACTGTTCTCGTATTTAGGGTTTGACCCTAAACTGTCACAGTCTTTTTATCCCTCTTGTGAAAGGCAGTCAAAAGACTAATTCGCTTTCAGCTTGGATCGCGCGTCATAATCATGCTTTTCCGACCATTTCGCCACAAGGTCCTGAAGCTCACTGTCCTGCTTCTCGGGCAACACAACTTTCAGCTTCACCAGCTGGTCCCCGCGGTCAGTCTTGCCGATACCCTTGCCCTTGAGACGAAGGGTCGTTCCGGTATTCGATCCCGCCGGCACCTTGAGATTGACGGTCCCATCCACGGTCGGCACCTTGACGGTGGCACCCAACACCGCTTCGGGCAGGCTGATGGGCAGTTCGACAAGAATGTTCTTGCCATCACGGCGGAAGAAATTATGCGGCCGGACGGTGACATTGATCAGGATATCACCGGACGGACCGCCCGCAATACCTTCCTCGCCCTGCCCTTTCAGGCGGATCTGCTGCCCGTCGGTGACCCCGGCGGGAATGGAGACATCGAGCGTCCGTCCGCCATCGCCCATGGTCAGCCGCCGCTTGCCGCCAAGCGCCGCCTCGGCAAAGTCTATCTCGATCGCGAATTTACGGTCCCGACCCTTTTCCGGCACCCGGCCGCGAAAGCCGCCGCCGCGAAAATTGCCGAAAATCTCGGAGAAGATATCCTCGGCCGCGCCGCCGCCGCTGCCGCCGCTGGCAGAGCGCCAGTACCCCTGCTGGAACCCGCCCATTTTTTCCTGACCATGCTCGTCGATTTCACCGCGGTCATAACGGGCGCGCTGTTTCTCGTCTCCCAGAATATGGTAGGCAGCAGAGATTTCCTTGAATTTTTCCTCGACCTTGGTATCCCCCGGGTTGGCATCCGGATGATGCTTCTTCGCAAGCTTGCGATAGGCGGATTTGATATCCTGCTGGCTCGCAGACTTCGAAACACCAAGTATACTGTATAAGTTCTTCATTCGTTGCTATGTCAGACGCAAACGCGTCGCCTCAGTCAATACTAACGTCCTTCATAGTATATATGACTTTATTCCTTAGGTTTTAACTAATTCACACGATCTATTTGTCTTTTTTCAAGATGCGTCAAGGTCTGTTCCAGCGTGCCGATGGCCGAGGCAGCGGCGGTGGAGCCATTGCTTCTTGCCTTGTCCCACCAGTAATAGGCCCGGACGCGGTCCACCGGGACCCCCTGCCCGCTGTTAAAGAGGACTCCCAGGCGGTATTGCGCCATCGCATTGCCCTCGGCGGCGAGCGGGGCCCAGATGCCGAGGGATTGCTGATATTGCTGCAATGAATAGGCGAGATCGGCCATTTCCATCTTTTCCGCGAGGCTGAGGCCCGATCCGGGTGCGGCGGGCGCCGACGTTGTGGGTGCGGGTGCCGGGGCCGGTTCCGCCGCCGCGGGGGCCGGATTTGAGGCAACCGTCATAGTTTCTTTTGGTGCTTCGGCGACCGCCGGTTTGTCCGCAGGCTCAGGCGCCGGCTTCACTGCCGGGGTCGGCGGTTCCTCCGCACGGGTAACCGCACCGGAGGTGGCGGGCTCTATGGCATCCGAGGTGGCCTTATCCGTCGGTGTTGCCGTGGCGACCGTCGGGGACGGTTCCGCCGGGGCGGCCGGTTGCGGCGCACTTGCTTCAGGCGTATCCTTCGTTACCAGAGAGCGCAGGGCCTCATAGAAGCCTTTCTTCTGCACCCCTTGTCCCGATGACGCGGCTGTCGTCTCCGCGGCGGGCGCTGCCGCGACAGTTTCCGATTGCGCCGGGGTTGCCGTTGCTTCGGTTTTTGGAGTTTCCGTTTCCGCAGGTGCAGCCGTTTCCGCCCCGGCCTTTGCGTCTTCAGCCGCGGATTGCGTGCTGACGTCCGTTTCCGCGTCGTCAGCCGTGGCGGTCACTGCCACCGGTTCCGACGACATATCAGCGGTGATGGGATCGCGGGTCTTGAATTCGGCGGTCAGTTCCGCCGCTCTTTTCGCGGCTCCGGGATGCCCGGCCTTGGCCGCCAGTTCGAACCAGCCGAGCGCCATGCGCTCATCCTTCCTGACACCGAGGCCGTTTTCCAGCAGCAGCGCCAGGTTATATTGCGAGATGACATGCCCCTGCTGCGCCGCGCGGGCGAACCAGTTGGCCGCCTGGGAGTAATTCTGTTTAACCCCTTCCCCGGCGAGATACATGCCCGCGACATTGGCCTGCGCCCGGTCGAAACCGATGGTCGCCGCGCGCTTGTACCAGGTCATGGCCTTGGCGAAATCCTGCGGCACGCCTAGGCCACGGCGGTACATATGTCCAATATTACGCATCGCCGCCGGATCATTTTTCTGGGCCAGCGGCAGCCATTCCTCGAAGGCGGCCATATAGTCCTTGGCCTCATAGGCCTCGACCCCTTCCTGAAACCCGGCGCGGGAGAGAGGGGCAAGCGCTGACGACACCAGAAGCGCCGCCGTCAGCGCCGCCATGAAAAGCTCAATCCGTTTCATATATACTGCTGATCGACCCTTCCCCTGCCATATTGCCAGAACAGCGGGCCGCCCCTTCTCCTGTCATTTAACTCATGATCTGCCAGGAACCGTCCGGCTGGCGACAGGCCGTACCGTATCCCTTTTCAAGCTTACCGCCGATTTCAACGGTCTGCTGGAATTCGCGGCAATAGCGGCCATCCACATGGTTGCCATCCCGTACCGGTGTGATCGATCCGGAATTTCCGCTGTCGGGGTTATTCCAGGTGATCGTCTGCCCCATCGGCGCGGTCGTCGCCTGTTTCTCGGCGCGGTCGATTGCGGCGCGGTCAGCCTCATCAAGGGTCTTGCCGACCGAGCTGCCGATCATCGCACCGGCCAGCGTACCGACACCGACGGCAACAAGCCGCCCCGTTCCCTTGCCAAAGGCGGAACCGAGGAGCGCGCCGCCGATACCGCCAATAATGGCGCCACCGGTTGTTTTAGGGTTGTTCTGGGCACCCGCACATCCGGAAAGGGCAAGCGCCGCGGCCAGAGCCGATACGACCCATAAATTCGATTTTTTCATCCTTCAATCCTTGTCATCGTAAAAATTTACCCCTGACAATTAATCAGGCAATGTCCTTCCCCCATACTATATAGGGCCAACATAAGTTTTTGTAGCAAAAGACCCATCACAAATAATTTCAAAAACTTACGGGAAAGGCTATCTTACGTTAAACGACATGGATCGACAAATCCGTCGGTGCGCGCTAGGTTGGCCGGAATCCGCGGATAACCGGCTTGATAACGGGTAGGTAGGCATGACTGTGAAGAATATTTCCGAGCTTCTGGCGGAATTTCAGGACTGGATGGCGGAGGCCGAGAAAAGCGAGCCGAACGACCCCACCGCCATGTCACTGGCGACCGCCGATGCGGACGGGCAGCCGTCGGTGCGCATGGTGTTGCTGAAAGGCGTGGATGAGCGCGGATTTGTTTTCTACACCAATTTCGAAAGCCAGAAGGGCATGGAATTGCGGACCAACCCCCGCGCCGCGCTCGGCTTTCACTGGAAAACCCTCCGGCGCAGCATCCGCATTCAGGGCACGGTCGAGGTTGTCAGCGATGCCGAAGCCGACGCCTATTTCGACAGCCGCCCGCGCGATAGCCGCATCGGCGCCTGGGCAAGCCAGCAGTCGCGCGCCATGCCGGGCCGCTTCACGCTGGAGACGGAAGTCGCAAAATATGCCGCGAAATACGCCATCGGAGCGATTCCCCGCCCCGAATACTGGTCTGGCTTCCGAGTGATCCCGGCAAGAATCGAGTTCTGGCGCGACCGCCCCTTTCGTCTGCATGAGCGCCGCCGCTATGAAAAAGGCGCGGAAGGCTGGACGGAAAACATCCTGTTCCCGTAAGGAAAACCGTATCGTGACAGAAGAACAGGACAAGGTATTCACCCAGGAAACGAACGAAGAGCACAGCCACCTGATGCGATCGGCGACCTATGCGGCGGTGGGCGTCGCGCTAACCCTGATCGCCATCAAGCTGTTCGCCTATTTCGCCACCAATTCGGTCGCCATGCTCTCGACACTGGTCGATTCCCTGCTCGATCTCGTGGCCTCGGCCATCAATCTGTTCGCCGTGCGCCAGTCGCTGGTCCCGGCGGACCGGGATCACCGGTTCGGCCATGGCAAGGCGGAAGCACTGGCTGGGCTGTTCCAGTCCGCGATTATCATGGGCTCGGCCGTCTTTCTTCTGTTTCAGGCCGGGGAGAGGCTGCTGCACCCCAAGCCCATCCAGGCGGAGACTGTCGGGATCATCGTCATGGTAGTCTCCATCCTGCTGACCCTTGGTCTTGTCTTGTATCAGCGCTATGTCATCCGCAGGACGCGCTCGGTGGCGATTTCCGCCGATTCGCTGCATTACGTCGGCGACCTGCTGATCAACGGCAGCGTGATCCTGGCGCTGGTCCTCGAAATGGTCTTTTTGTGGCATTATGCGGACGGCCTGTTTGCAATCCTCATCGCCGGCGTCCTGCTCTACAGCGCCATTGCCATCGTCCGCACGTCTTTCGCCGACCTGATGGACGAAGAACTGGGCGAAGAGGAACGGGAGAATATCAAGACGATCGTCCTCGGCCAGCCCGGTGTGCTGGGCCTGCATGACCTCAGGACCCGCCGCTCCGGCCAGCAGGTCTTCATGCAGATGCATATCGACATGGACGGCAGCATCAGCCTGCATGACGCCCATCTCATCGCCGATACGGTCGAAGTCCGGCTGATGGCGGAATATCCGGAGGCCGAAGCCATCGTCCATCAGGACCCGGTGACTGTCGAGGCGGACAGCAAAAGCAGTCACAATGCGGAATGAGCCATAAAAACCTTTAAGATGTAGGGTCTTAGTGTTACATTTAAAAGAAACTTCACAGGCTGAGGTGTCCTATGCATTTTAAGAATATTCTTGTCCCCATGTCCGGTGCGGCCAATAACAGTGACGCCCAGGCGTTGGAGAGCGCATTTAACATGGCCATTCGCTTCGGCGCCCATGTAAACGCCCTGCATATCAAGATCGACCCGCGCTCGGCCGCTGCCTTCGTCGGCGAGGGCATGACCTCGACCATGATCGAGAGTGTGATCGAGATGGCGGAAAAGGACGGAGAGGAGCGCCGCCTGCGTGCCGCCGCCCTGTTCAAGGAAATCACCTCGCGCATGGAAATCCCGATCATCACCAATATTGCCGACCGCCCGACCGCCGACGGCCCGTCCTGCCGGTTTGTCGAAAAGCAGGGTAACAGCGAAGACACCATCCACAGCTACGGCCGCCTGTTTGATCTGATCATGATCTGCAAACAGGACGGAGAGGAGCAGATCAACAACTCCCTGCTGATCAACACGGCGCTTCGGGAAACCGGGCATCCGGTCCTGCTGATGGACAAGGTCATCCCGATGGACATCGGCAAGCGCGTTGCCTTTGCCTGGAACGGCTCGGTAGAATCAAGCCGCGCCCTCTCCTACTCGCTGCCCTTCCTGCAAAGTGCGGAAAAGGTCATGCTGATTTCTGCCATTGATGACCTTGATGAGGATATCCATCCCGAGGCCGTGCAGCGCTATCTCGCCATGTACGGCGTGACGGCGGACCGTTGCGAGATTACCGGATCGAATGGCCGCTCAACCGCCGAATCGCTGCTGGAGCAGGCCGACAAATGCAATGCGGACCTGCTGGTCATGGGCGCCTACACCCGGAGCCGCCTGCGCCGTCTGTTCTTCGGCGCGGTGACGGAAGAAGTGCTGAATAACTGCCCGATCCCGGTGTTTATGGCCCATTAGGGAATTCTCATGGATCTACCCCGGCCCTCGGGGGAGGATCACATTATGGCGATCAGGCGACGGTTGCGACCATTTGTCCCTTGTCAAGGAAAGGGCGAATTCGGTATCTAACAAGGACAGTCGATGGTCATGGACACAGAGTTAAGGGCAGGCGATGGATTATAACAGCATGTTTGAGCAGGCGATCGCTGCTCTGAAACAGGAGAAGCGCTACCGCGTCTTCACCGAACTGCGCCGCCACGCCGGGGATTTCCCCCGCGCCACCCGCTACCTTGAAGACGGCACCGAGCAGGATGTGACCATCTGGTGTTCCAACGACTATCTTGGCATGGGCCAGCATCCCGACGTGCTGAAAGCCATCAAGGACGCCGCCGATACCTATGGCGCCGGCGCCGGTGGCACGCGGAATATTTCCGGCAATACCCGGATGGTTTGCGAACTGGAGCGCGAGCTAGCCGATCTGCATGGCAAGGAAAGTGCGCTTGTCTTCACCTCCGGCTTTGTCTCCAACGACGCGACCCTCTCCACCCTCGGCAAGCTGCTGCCCGGCTGCGTGATCCTTTCCGATGAGCTGAACCACGCCTCGATGATCGACGGCGTGCGCCACTCGGGCTGCGAGAAGATCATCTTCCGCCATAACGATGCCCGCGATCTCGAGGACAAGCTGAAACGGATCGACCCGTCGCGGCCCAAGGTAATCGCATTCGAATCCGTCTATTCCATGGATGGCGACATCTCGCCGATCCGCGAGTTCTGCGATCTCGCCGACAAATACAACGCCATGACCTATCTGGATGAAGTGCATGCGGTCGGCCTCTATGGCCCGCGCGGCGGCGGCGTGGCGGAGCGTGAGGGGCTGATGCACCGCATTGATATTATCGAAGGGACCCTCGGCAAGGCGTTCGGCGTGATCGGTGGCTTCATCACGGCCAGCGAGAATATCGTCGATGCCATCCGCTCCTATGCGACCGGATTTATCTTCACCACCACCCTCTCGCCGGTGATGTCCGCAGGCGCGCTCACCAGCGTCCGCCATCTCAAGCAAAGCAATGTCGAGCGCGAGCGCCATCAGGAACGCGCCGCCACGCTGAAACGGCTGATATCGGAGGCGGGCCTGCCGCTTCTCCCCTCGGTCACCCATATCGTACCGGTCATGGTCTATGATGCGGAGCTGTGCAAGCAGGCGAGCGACACGCTGCTCGACGATTACGGAATTTATATCCAGCCGATCAACTACCCGACCGTCTCACGCGGATCGGAACGTCTGCGCATTACGCCGACGCCGTTCCACGACGATGCGATGATGGCCGATCTCGTCGGCGCGCTGAAAGATGTCTGGCTCCGCCTCGGCCTGCGTCAGGCAGCCTGATCAGACAAAGAAATCGGGGAGAAGATCCTTCTCCTCCACCCCCTCAAAGCGGTATTTAGAGAGGTCTATCACCCCGACAGAGGCCAGCGTCTCGTCATCGACACAGAAATTGCCGGTGAACTCCCGGGACGGCTTGGTCAGGATGACATGCGCCGCATCGGCCATGATCTCCACCTTGCGGCAGTTTTTCTGCACATCCGGCCCGCCGATCAGGTCCATGGCCGCCGTCGCGATCGCCGTGCGCGGCCAGAGCGCGTTAAAGGCGATGCCGTCCTTTTTGAATTCCTCCGTCATGCCGAGCACACAGAGGCTCATGCCGTATTTCGCCATGCTGTAGGCGACATGCGGGGAAAACCAGTGCGCCTCGAAATTGAGCGGCGGCGACAGGTTGAGCACATGCGGGTTATCCGCCTCCTTGAGATAGGGAATGGCCTTCTGCGAACAAAGATAGGTGCCGCGCACATTGATCTGATGCATCAGATCATAGCGCTTCATCGGCGTCTGCAGCGTGCCGGTCAGGCTGATGGCGGAGGCGTTGTTGACGAGAATATCGATACCACCGAAGGTGCCGGCCGCCTTGGCCATGGCATCCTCGACCAGCCCCTCCTCACGCACATCGACGATCAGCGGCAGGGCTTTGCCACCCGCCGCCTCGATTTCCTCCGCCGCGGTGTAGATGGTGCCGGGCAGCTTGGCATGGGGCTCGGCGGTCTTGGCCGCGATCACGACATTGGCGCCGTCAGCGGCGGCCCGCTTGCCGATGGCAAGGCCGATCCCCCGGCTTGCGCCCGTGATAAAGAGTGTCTTTCCCTTCAGATCCGCCATAACCGTCTCCCTTATGTGTTTGGAAGCGGTACCCGTCAGTTGCCTTTATACTCGGGCTTGCGCTTCTCCTTAAAGGCCTGCACCCCCTCGGCCCAGTCATTGCTGGCGGCGCAGAAGGCGAACCCTTGCGCTTCGAGGGAGAGCTGCGTTTCCAGACTATTATTGAGCGAGGCATTAAGCAACTGCTTCGTCCGGCCAAGCGCGACCGTCGGGCCATTTGCCAGACGCTTCGCGAGCTTCGCGGTCTCCGCCTCCAGTTCCCCGGTCGGGACGACGAAATTGATCAGGCCGAGGTCCTTGGCCTCCGCCGCCTTGATCCGGTCGCCGAGCATAGCAATCTCCATCGCCTTCTTGAGACCGACAATGCGCGGCAGGGTATATGTGCCCGATCCGTCCGGCGTCGTGCCAATACCGATATAGGCGAGCGTGACGAACGCATCCTCCGAGGCGATTACCATATCGCAGGCCATCATCAGCGACAGGCCGAAGCCTGCCGCCCCGCCGCGCACGCTCGCGATGATCGGTTTGGGCATCCGCTGCATGGCGAAGATGGTCGGATGCAGGCCATGGATGCGCCGCTCGAATGTCTGTTCGCGCTCCTTCGGGCTCAGCTTGACGAACTCGTTAAAGGATTTGACATCGCCTCCCGCCTGAAAATGCTCGCCCGCACCGCGCACGACGACGCAGCGGATCGACTCATCGCTTTCCGCATCGATAACGGACTGGAACAGCTGCTCTCGCATATCGACGGACAGAGCGTTGCGCGCCTCCGGTCGGTTGAGAGTTATGGTTGCAATTGCGCCGTTCTTTTCATACAGAAGATCGTCTGCCATCTCTTTGTTTCCCTTATTCTTTTTTATTTCAGTGATATGTCAGAAAATCAGGCAACCGCGAGATGCGCCGCCCCGCGCCGCCGGAACTTCCAGATGCCGTCCGTATCCTTCAGTCGTTCCAGCCGGCCTTCGCCGATCAGGTAATGACAATGGGCCAGCCCCTCGGCCACGCCCATACTGCGGTCGCCCTCGTCCAGTTCCCGGTCAAACAGGACCGGCAGCAGATCGAGCGCCGACTGTGGCGAATCACAGGCGCCAAGTAACCGGTTAAGTCGATCTTCATGGTGTGTTTTATAGTAGTCGAGCTGGTTATGCAGCCCGGTAAAAACGTCATTATGGGCCGGGAGGACCAACGTGTCCTGCGGCAATTTCACTAATTTATCAATGGATTGGATGAACTTCTTGAGAGGATTAGCGAGCGGCTCCGCCGGATAAATGCCGATATGCGGCGTAATCCGCGGCAATACCTGATCACCGGAGATCAGGATGCCATCCGCCTTTGAATAGAGGCAGGCATGCTCCGGTGAATGCCCCTTGCCGACCATCACCTGCCAGTTTCGGCGGCCGATGGTCAGGATATCCCCGTTCGAGATACGGTCGAAGCCCATGGGCACCGTCGACATCGCCTGGCGGAAATGGTTGAAGCCGCGATCTCGCACTCGCTCCATCATCACTTCGTCAAACCCGACGGAGGCGTAGAAATCGATCACGAAATCCGGCGTCTCCTCCTGCGCTTCCAGATACAGCATCCGCCCGAAAGTCCATTCGCCGAAGGTCATGGTCAGCGGAATATTCCAGCGTTTCGTTATCCAGCCCGCCTGCCCCATATGATCGGGGTGAAAATGCGTGCAGATCAAACGAATTACCGGCTTTCCTTTAAGATGCGCCGCAAAGATACTTTCCCACAGTTCGCGAATTTTCGGAGTGTTGAGGCCGGAATCGACCATCGTCCAGCCGTCGTCATCCTCCAGCAGATAGAGGTTGATATAATCCAGCCCGGGGATCGGAATCGGCATCCGCACCCAGAGGACGCCTTCTGCCACTTCCAGGACTTCCCCGTCACCGGGACGCGTACTCAGCGGGTATTCTATTTCTTGATTTTTCATTATGAACCCTATTATCGGTTTGCCGGAACGGGGGAATTCCGCTCCGGCAAATTCGTCTTTAACGTTTACGTTAACGTTAATACCTGTCTCTGTTCTATGCCGAAAGCTGGGCATCGTCAATGGCGAACAGGGTCTCGGCCCCTCCCGTCACCGGCCCAAGCAGGGCGGTTGCCATCGGCAGGATCTGCGCCATGAAGAAGCGCGCGGTGACGATTTTGGCATCGAGGAAGGCCGTGTCCGGATCACCGTTTGCCCGCATCTCGCGCGCCTTCAGGGCCGATTTCGCAAGCAAATATCCGCCCACGGTCGTTGCGAACATCCGAAGATACGGCGTCGCCCCCGCCGGGGCTGCATGGGGATCGTTGGGCGCGTTGCTATAGAGCCAGTCCGTCGCATCTTTCAGCGCACTGACGGCGAGATTGAGCTGGAGTGACATGGCGGCCATCTCGTCCCCTGTATCGGCAAGCGCCTTCACGGTCGCGTCCATTTCCCCGAACAGCGCCTTCACCGGCGCGCCGCCCTGCAAGGAGAGCTTGCGCCCCACCAGATCGAGCGCCTGAATGCCGTTCGTTCCCTCGTAGATGGGGAGGATACGGGCATCGCGGTAATATTGCCCGACGCCGGTTTCCTCGATAAAGCCCATGCCGCCATGCACCTGCACCGCCGTTGACGCCAGCTCGACACCGAGGTCCGTGCACCAGCCTTTGGACATCGGCGTCAGCAGTTCGGCAAGGCCCATGGCCTTTTCCCGCGCCGCCTCGTCGGCCCCGTGATGGGCCTCGTCAAGGGCCGCACCGTTCAGATAGATGAGGCAGCGCATGGCTTCGATATTCGCGCGCATGGTCATCAGCATCCGCCGCACATCGGCATGATTGATGATCGGCGTCATTTCACCCTTGGGCATGCCGGGCGCCTGCCCCTGCCGGCGATCCTTCGCATAGTCGACCGCCTGCTGATAGGCGCGCTCGGCAACAGCAAGACCCTGCACACCGACATTGAGCCGGGCGCTGTTCATCATCGTAAACATGCAGGCCATGCCCTTGTTCTCCGCGCCGAGGAGATAACCGACGCAGTCGCCATTATCGCCATAGGACATCACCGCCGTCGGGCTCGCGTGAATACCGATCTTCTCTTCCAGCGAGACACATTTAAGATCATTCCGCTCCCCAAGCGTCCCGTCATCCTTCACCAGGTATTTCGGCACGATAAAGAGGGAGATGCCGCGGGTGCCCGCAGGCGCGCCGGGTGTGCGGGCCAGCACCAGATGGATGATGTTCTCGCTCATCTCATGCTCCCCGTAAGTGATGAATATCTTCTGGCCGGAGATGCGCCATGTGCCATCCTCCGCCGGTTCCGCCTTGGTCCGGAGTGCGCCGACATCCGATCCGGCTTGGCTTTCCGTGAGGTTCATGGTCGCCGCCCATTCGCCGCTTACCAGCTTCTTGAGGTACTTCTGCTGCTGCTCTTCGGTGCCGTGGGCGAGGATGCTCTCGATCGCGCCCTGGGTCAGGAGCGGACAGAGCGAAAAGCCGAGGTTCGCCGCGTTCCACATTTCCACCGTCGCTAAAGCTACCGCGCTTGGCAGGCCGCCGCCGTCATAGGCCTCCGGCGCGGAAATCCCGTTCCAGCCGCCTTCGACGAACCCAGCATAGGCCTCAACCCAGCCATCGGGCGTGGTTACAACGCCGTCCTTCACATGGGAACCCTGCAGATCACCGGGCTTGTTCAGCGGCGAGAGCACATTGGCCGCGAACTTCCCGGCCTCCTCCAATACCGCCTCAACCACATCCGCTTCCGCATGTTCATATCCCTCCAGCTTGGCAAGGGACGGAAGGTCCGCAATATTGTTGAGAACAAAGCTCATGTCTTTCAGCGGGGCACTATATTCTGCCATGGAGACGCCTTTCCCGAATTTGTTTTCTCATTCTCGGGATGTTATGGCATATCCCGCACAGAGAAAAAAGACTTTCGCGCACTGCCACGGCGCTTGACCGGACGGTGTTTTCGGGTAAAGGCTCGCACAAGGATAACAGCGGATCGACCAGAGATGAAGATATTCAAACCCGGCCCGGCCGGATATGACGCCGCCGCCGCGGAAATACAGGCGGGCAGGCTTGTCGCCTTCGCGACCGAAACCGTCTATGGCCTTGGCGGCAATGCCGAGGATGACCGGGCCGTCGCCGCCATCTATGACGCCAAGGGACGGCCGAGTTTCAATCCGCTGATCATCCATGTACCGACCCTTGAGATCACGCGCCGCTATGTCAGTTTCAGCCCGCTTGCCGAGCGGCTGGCGGCGACCTTCTGGCCGGGCGCCCTCACCCTCGTGCTGCCGCGCATCGAAGACTGCCCCGTCTCCCGGCTGGCGAGCGCAGGACTCGAGACACTGGCCATCCGCATTCCCGGCCATCGGCAGGCGCTCGAATTCCTGAAGGCCTGCGACCGCCCCCTCGCCGCGCCGAGCGCCAATCCCTCGGGCGGGATCAGCCCGACCACGGCACAGCATGTGATCGACGGACTCGGCGGAAAGATTGCAGGGGTGCTTGACGGCGGGGCCTGCGCCGTCGGGGTGGAGAGCACGGTTGTCGGTTTTGCCGGTGAGAAACCCGTTCTTTTGCGGCCAGGCGGCATCACCCGCGAAGCGATCGAGGCGGTTGCCGGTCCCCTGCTCCGCCCGGACGCAGAGGGCGCGCCATCGAGCCCCGGGATGCTCAAAAGCCATTACGCACCCAGGGCCGATGTCCGGCTGAATGCCACCGACAAGCGCGAAGGCGAGGCCTATCTTGGCTTTGGCCGGGAATATGATACTCTGGCCGATATCAACCTGAGCGAGGCAGGCGACCTGACCGAGGCGACAGCGCGGCTCTTCTCCGCCCTGCATCTGCTCGATGAGATGAATTTCAAGCGCATCGCCGTCGGCCCGATCCCGGAGGTCGGTCTCGGCGTTGCGATCAATGACCGTCTCCGCCGCGCCGCCGCGCCGAAGTCGGAAAAGGAAGAGGTCGGCCCATGAATATCATCGAGGAGCTGGGAAATATCGTCGGCAAGACCCATGTCATCACGGACGAGGCCGACATGCAGGGCTTCGTGGTCGAATGGCGAGACAAGTTCGTCGGCCGCGCCCGCGCCGTGGTACAGCCGAAAACAACCGAGGAAGTCGCCGCCGTCGTCCGGCTCTGCGCCGAGACGAAAACCGCGCTGGTGCCGCAGGGCGGCAATACCAGCCTCGTCGGCGGCTCCATCCCGTTTACCGGCGGCGAAGAAGTCATCCTCTCCACCAACCGCATGAATAGCGTGCGGGAGATTGACCGGCTGAACGGCACGCTCACGGTCGATGCGGGCTGCATCCTCGCCAATCTGCAACAGGTCGCCGAGGAGAACGGCTTTATCTTCCCGCTCCGTATCGGCTCGGAAGGAAGCTGCCAGATCGGCGGCAATATCTCCACCAACGCGGGCGGCGTGCAGGTGCTGCATTACGGCAATACCCGCGAGCAGGTGTTGGGTCTCGAGGTCGTGCTGCCGGACGGGCGCATCTGGGACGGGCTCACGGGCCTACGCAAGGATAACACCGGCTATGACCTCAAGCAGCTTTTCATCGGCGCCGAGGGCACGCTCGGTATCGTTACCGGCGCGGTGGTGAAGATGTATCCGAAACCGAAATACCAGCAGGTGGCGCTCGCCGCCGTTCCCTCTGTCGAGGCGGCGATCGAGTTCCTGAGCCTCGCCCGCGCCATGAGCGGCGACCAGGTAACCGCGATCGAGCTCATTTCCCGCTACTGCATCGACATGGTGGTGCGCCATGTACCGGATTTCACCGACCCGATGCCCGCCCGCTATGACTGGCAGGTGCTGGTCGAGTTATCCTCAAGCGCGACGCCGGATTTGAAGGGACTGATGGAAAGCATCCTTGCGGAGGGTTTCGAGAAGGAGATCGTCCTCGATGCGGTCGTGCCCGCGAGCGAGGCGCAGCAGCAGCATCTCTGGCGCCTGCGCGAGGAAATCTCCGCCGCCCAGAAGCCCGAGGGCGGCAGCATCAAGCATGATATTTCCGTCCCCGTCTCGCGCTATGCCGATTTCATCCGCGAGGCCGATATCGCGGTCGGGAAAATCATCCCCACCTTCCGCTCCGTCGTGTTCGGACATATCGGCGATGGCAACGTCCATTACAACCCGATGCAGCCCGCGGATATGGACCGGGCGGAATATCTCTCCCACTGGGAGGAAGTCAGCCGCGTCGTCCATGATATCGCCGTGAAGATGCGCGGCTCCATCAGCGCCGAGCATGGCATCGGCCGCCTCAAGGCGGACGATCTGGTGCATTACAAGCCGGACGTCGAGATCGATCTCATGCGGCGGATCAAGAAAGCCCTCGATCCGGATGGCATCATGAATCCGGGAAAGCTCTTAAAATAGCGATTTCTGGGTGAAGGTGGTAAAGCCGGGATTGCGGATGAAGGGCAGAATTTCCTCCGCTGCCGCCGGACGCGAGAACAGGAAGCCCTGCGCCTGATGGCATTTGGCGGACCACAGGAATTCCACCTGGTCCGTTGTCTCCACCCCTTCGGCCAGCACCTTCATGCCAAGGCTGCGGCCGAGCGAGATCACCGTCTGGGCAATTGCGGCATCATCGCCATTCTCGGTCAAACCATCGATGAAGGTCTTGTCGATCTTGAGCGCCGAGACCGGCAACTGCCGAAGGTAGCTCAAAGAAGAATAGCCGGTGCCGAAATCATCGATGGCGAAACTGACGCCGAGGTCACGCAGCTCGCGGAAATTCCGAAGCGTCTGCTCGGGGTTTTCCATGATCACGCTTTCCGTCACCTCCAGCTCCAGAAGCCAGGGCGGGCAGCCTGTAACCTTCAGGGTCTTGCGGATCAGGTCGACAAAATCGTCATTCTGGAAGATCGACAGCGACAGATTGACCGCCACGCGGAAATCATCGGCGCCCTCGTCCAGCCAGAGGCGGCGCTGACGGCAGGCTTCCTGAAGCACCCATTCGCTGATCGGCGCGATCAGGCCGGAGCTTTCGGCAACCGGAATGAACTCGTTCGGCGCGACAAACTTGCCCGCCTCCCGTTGCCAGCGGATCAGCGCCTCGACCCCGATAATGGCGCCGGTCTCCAGATCGACCTGTGGCTGGTATTTGAGCGATAGGTCCTTGCGGCCGATGCCGGTACGCAGCGCATTGTTCATCTCGACGCGTGCATTGATGTCATTGGCGATGGCGCTGTTGTAGAAACAGAAATAAGAGCCGTTCCGCACCTTAAGATTGGCGAGCGCGATATTGGTGTTGCGCCACAGCGTGGTTGCGTTATCCGCATCCGCCGGATAGATGGCAAGGCCGATGCGCGGCACGATATGCGGCAGATTTTCGCGCGTTGACGGCCCATGCTCGAACAGGCTGTGGATGGTTTTCGGGATCTGTTTGAGCTCCTGCGTCGTTGTATAAGGCAGGCAAAGGCCGAAACCGTTCCCGGAGGTGCGGGCCAGCGAAATGGCGTCCGGAAACATCTGCGTCAGCTGCTCCGAGACGAACTGCAACAGTTCATCGCCCGCGTCATGGCCGAGGGCAATGTTCAGCTCCGGCAGATGTTCCAGCGTGAACTGCACGACGGCAACCTTCTTCTTCTCCGGCCGTGCCACCGTCTCGATATACTGCTGCACATCGGAGCGGAACTTGGCCCGGCTGTCGAGGCCGGTCAGGCTGTCATTGAAGGCGAGGCGCTTGATCTCCTCGAACATGTCCGCATTTTCAAGGCCGAGTGTGATGTTGGCGCAGATCAGTTCCATCTGGCGGGTTTCAAGGAAGGTGAGCGGCGCGCCGTTTTCCAGCACGACCACGCCCTTCAGTTTGTCATCGCGGCAGATACAGAGAATGCTCACCACGTCGGTGAAGATATTTTCGCGGCTGACCGTCGCACCGAGGATCATGCCGAACAGCTCCTCATCGACGACCTCCTTCACCCGCTGCTTGTTAGCGGTGACATAGCCGCCCTTGCCCGCGGTGACGGACAGCTCGCCCGTATGTTCGTTCGGGATGGCGAAGAAGCAATCCTCGACATTCTTGCAGATGACCTGAAGCTGGGTCAGGATCGTCAGGCAGAAATCCTCCACTGAGCGGACGCCGTAAAGCTCCCGCGTGATATCAAGAATGGTCTGCAGGGACTGCTTGTTGTCCTCCTCGGTGACCAGCCGCTCATAGGATTGCAGGGCGATGGTCAGGCTAGTAAACAGCTTGGGCAGGTTGATCTCGGAAATATCGCGGTAATCGCTGACATCGTAATTGAGGAAGCGGTTCTGCGTCTCTCCGGGCGCCGTCGCCTCGCCCAGCAGCACGATACGGATCGTCCGGTTGTCGAGTTCGGTCCGGAGCTTGCGTACCAGGGCAAGGCCGCTCTCCCCCTTCTCGCCTGACACATCGACGATCACAACGGCGATATCCGGATGCGCCTCCAGCATGTTCGCCGCCGCATCCGCATTCTCCGCGATCAGGAAAACAACGGGTACATGGCCGAACACAAAGGTATCGAGTGACCCGTAGGGATCATTATTCTTCGGAATATTGATGGAAACCAGCAGGATCTTACGCTGCGGCGCCGGGCTGAACGGGCGCTGTTTCCGTGAAGCCGACAGTGTCGGCATCTGGCCGTCAACTGAGCGAATCATGATATTTACGCATACTGTTACTACCCCCAACTAAGGCCATGATGAGTCAATTGGAAAAATTACGCAAATATTTTCGACAAATTTGGCAAAAAAGGCCCATAACCCCCTATATTTAGGTTGATTTAAGGGTTATCCACACAAAAAATCACAGCAACCCGGCATAGTTTCATGTATCAGCGCTCGTTAATTGACATTGATTTTAAGAACGTCTAGTCCTTGCGATCCCGAATTACGGGTGTTGGAAATCGCGCAGCTTGGAGAAGGTTAAAAACGACATGGACACGCCGAGAGATTGTGCCGGACTCAAGCCGCATCCCTTACGTTTTGATATCAATAACGAGATCCACGCTCGTCCCTTCGAGCAGATTGTCGCCCCGCTCACCGCGACCCACTATGCCATGTTCATCGAAGAGCATCAGGAGGAACAGGAGTATCGCCATATCTGCGATCTGTGCCGCCGTTATGGCCTGCATCCGCCGATGGAAAATGCCAACCATTTTTCAGGGGATTTCGGTACTTTCCGGCTGCGCTGGGAACGGCATGCGGAATTCACGACCTACACCTTTCTCCGCCGTAACAAGGGGGATGAGCCCTTTGCGAAGACGGCCTGCTCGGAAGTACCGGAAAAATGGCTGCGGGAGCTGCCGGGCCTCCTGCTGACGGCGATAAAGGCCGAAATCCTGGACAAGGGTCAGCCCCGCCCCAATGAAACCGAGCTCAATAAATACTTCGTGTCCGAAAGCCTCGTCAGCAGCATGATCGGCAGCAACGGCGCGCAGCGCTGGACCGACATGCGGATCGACAAGGACGGCTATATTCGCTCGCTTATTTATGATCATGACATGTCCCCGCGAAAAGCAGGGCGGGTGCTGCTCAGGATTTTCGAGATCGCGGTCTATCGTAATATGTCCCTGCTGGCGCTGCCGCTCGCCCGGGAAGTCAGCGTCAAGATTGCCTTGATCAACAGTGAGCTGGCGGCCCTGACGGAGGAGTTAAGCCGGGCGACCAGTGCGGACAAGGAGAAAGACCTGCTGCGTGACCTCACGCGTGTCTCGGCCGAGATCGAAACGCTGTCGTCAAAAACCGCCTATCGCTTCAGCGCCACCCGCGCCTATTACCAGATCGTGCTGTCCCGAATTGCCGAGCTGAAGGAAACGCCGGTTGATCCCTATCAGACGATTTCGGAATTCCTCGATCGCCGTCTCGCGCCCGCGGTCAGGACCTGCAACTCCGTTGCCGACCGGCTCGCCGACCTCTCACGGCGGGCCACCCGCTCCGCCAACCTGTTGCGGACGAAGACGGATTTCGCCCTCGCCGAGCAGAGCCAGGCCCAGCTTGCCGCCATGAACCAGCGCGCGCAACGCCAGCTCCGCCTGCAGGAAACGGTCGAGGGTCTTTCCATCGCCGCCATCAGCTATTATCTGGTCAGCCTTGTCGGTTATGCCGCCGAGATGGCCCATCCGCTGGGGCTCGCGCTCAATGTCGAAATCGTCAAGGGCGCATCGATCCCGATAATCCTGCTCGCTGTATGGTTCATGCTCAGGCGTTTCAAGAAACGCCTGTTGCGGGATCATCCTATTTGATGACGATTTCCGGCCCCATGAAGGTCGTCGGTAACCAGGTCGACAACGTCGGGACATAAGTTACCAGGATCAGGAAGATGAACAGGATGCCAAGCCATGGCAGGGCGGCCTTCACCACCCGCATGATCGGCATCCCCGCTATGCCTGAGGTGACGAACAGATTGAGCCCGACCGGCGGCGTTATCATTCCGATCTCCATATTCACCACCATGATGATGCCGAGATGGATCGGATCAATGCCGAGTTCCATGGCAATCGGGAAGACCAGCGGCGCGACAATCACGATCAGGCCCGACGGCTCCATGAACTGCCCGCCGATCAGCAGGATGACGTTGACGACGATCAGGAACACCCACCAGTTAAAGCCGGCATCCAGCATCGCGCCCGCAATCTGCTGCGGGATCTGCTCGTCGGTCAGCACATGCTTCAGGATCAGCGCGTTGGCGATGATGAACATCAGCGTGACGGTGAGCTTGCCCGCCTCGAACAGGGTATCGCGGGTGTCTTTATGGAAGAACACGGTGATCAGCGCCTGCGGTTTGCGCCAGATCGGGATCGGCGTATCGCCCGGCCGGTGCAGCGGCCCCATGTCGCAATAGATGAAATTGGCGATCAGGAAGGCATAGACCGAGGCCACCGCCGCCGCCTCCGTCGGTGTGAAGACACCGCCGTAGATACCGCCGAGGATGATGACGATCAGGAACAGGCCCCAGCCCGCATCCCGCGCCGCATTAAACCCCTCGCCCCAGCCCAGCCAGTCGCCTTTCGGCAGGCCCTTCCATTTTGCGGCGATATAGATGCCGACCATCAGCATGAACCCGGCAAGCAGGCCCGGGATCACCCCGGCAAGAAACATGCGCCCGACCGAGACGTCTGTGGCCGCCGCGTAGACGACCATGACGATGGAGGGCGGGATCAGGATGCCGAGCGTTCCGGCGTTACAGATAATCCCGGCGGCGAAATCCTTCTTGTAGCCGACCTGGGTCATCCCGGCGATGACGATGGAGCCGATGGCGACCACCGTTGCCGGGCTCGAGCCCGAGAGCGCCGCGAACATCATGCAGGCAAACACCCCGGCAATCGCAAGGCCGCCGCTGAAATGCCCGACCACGGCGATCGAGAAACGGATGATGCGCCGCGCGACGCCGCCGGTCGACATGAAGCTCGACGCAAGGATGAAGAAGGGAATGGCGAGCAGCGTATAATGCCCGGCCATCGCCTCGTAAAAGGTCTGGGCGACGGAGGCGAGCGAGCTGTCCGAGGCCGAGAGCAGGAAGAAGATGGAGGTCAGGCCGAGCGCGACGGCAATCGGTACGCCGAGCAGCAGCAGCGCAATGACAACGGCAAACAGAATGGCTATTTCCATCGTCTATTCCTCCCGTGCGGCTTTTGCGGCGGCTTCTTCAACCGCGTCTTCGGCTTCGTGGCTGACGATGATCAGCATCTGCTTGCCGGTGTAAACGGCCCAGGCGGCCTGAAGGAACCGATAGAGAAGCAGCGCCATGCCGAAGGGCAGCATGACATAGGGGATCAGGCGCGGGATCTTCTCATAGCGCTCCCCGTCGTTGAACCAGTCGGCGATGAACTGGAACATCTCCGGCATGAAGACATCGTTGGTTTCATACCAGCCCTTGGCGAGGAACTTGTCCTGGAACCCGGTCGGGAACCAGCGCCCCGTCGTCGCCGGCAGATTGGCGAAATTCGCCCAAAAATCCCAGCCGCCCTTCAGCAGCAGGAAGGCATAGACGATACAGCAGGCGACCGCGAGCAGCGTGCAGATCTTGCGCACGGGCGGCGAGAGCAGGCTGACGATGGCATCGACACCGAGATGCGCCGTTTTCTTGACGCAGTAGCTGACGCCGAAGATGACGAGCCAGGCGAAGAGGATCGATGTGACCTCAAGCCCCCAGAGAATGTTGGAATTGAAAACATAGCGCGCCATGACATTGGCAAAGGTGACCAGCGTCATCAGGCCGAGCATGACGGCGATCATCGTCTCCTCGAGCGAGTCAATGAATGATCGCGGTGACTGTGGATTATGCCCCGACATGGCCTCCCCCCTTGCCCGGTACGCGAAAAGATGCTGGCGCGGTGTTGGCCGCGCCAGCGGTTCAAACGCCTAGTTGGTCATATTGAACTTCTGTGCCTCGGCGATATTGTCGGCACCGACATCCGCCTCGAACTGTGCCCAGACCGGCTTCATGGCATCAACCCACATCTGCCGCTCTTCCGGGGACAGCTGACGGACGACGCCGCCGGCATCGATGATCGCCTGTTTCGCTTCCGCGTTCACCTTGGATGATTCGGCGTTCCGGGCTTCCGTTACTTCCGTGATGATGGTGTCCAGCTGGGTGCGGACATCATCCGGCAGGCCATCCCAGAATTCCGTCGAGGTGACGAGAAGATAGTCGATCACGCCGTGGTTGGTTTCAGTCGTGCCGTCCTGAACCTCGAAGAATTTCTGGCCATAGATGTTTGACCAGGTGTTTTCCTGTCCATCGACGGTTTTCTGCTGCAGAGCGCCATAGACTTCAGAGAAAGCCATTTTCTGCGGGTTGGCGCCAAGAGCGTCCATCTGGGCGACCAGCACGTCAGACGACTGCACACGGAATTTCAGCCCTTCCGCATCGCCGGGGGTGACCAGCGGCTTGTTGGCCGAGAACTGCTTCATGCCGTTGTGCCAGAAGGCAAGGCCCAGAAGACCGCGCTTGGTCATGCTTTCCTTCATGGCCTGGCCGGTGTCGGAGTTCTGGAAGGCATCCACAGCCTCGATATCCTTGAACATGAACGGCAGGTCGAAGATGCGGAACTGCTTGGTGAACTGCTCAAACTTGGAGAGCGACGGCGCAGCAAGCTGGACATCGCCGTTCAGCAGCGCTTCCAGCACCTTGTCATCATTGTAAAGCGTGGAGTTCGGATAGACTTCCATGCAGGCCTTGCCCTGCATCTCGCTGTTCACCCGCTCCTGCAGCAGGCTCGCGGCAATGCCCTTCGGGTGCTTGTCGGTGTTCGTCACATGGCTGAACTTGATAACAATTTCGCCCGGGTCGCAATTCGCGTAGGCGACAGAGCCCGACGCCATTAATACGGCGGTGGCCGCCGCAACCATTAATGCTTTACGCATAGTCTTAAATCCTCCCGATATGTATCACTGAAAATATGGTGCGCCCTTTGGAGCGTCTTGGATGCCTCAAAGGGCCTCAGACACTATTGTTCACGAATTTTTCTCTTTTGCAATAAAATCTTGGCGGGTAGTTTTCATGCTGCGGCGCAACATGAAATGTTCCTGATTAGCGCCCTCGCCGCCGCGGTCTCATCCATAGAGAAGCACATCGATGATCTTGCGCCGGAGCGGCGGCAGATGCGCAGCCGCCACGAGCGCCAGGCGAAACAGTTTGCGGATCATCGGTCTTGTCGAGGTGACGAATTTCCGCACCCGCTCGCTGCCGGCGATGATCTTCGCCCCTTCCCGATGGCGCGCGGCGCTATAACTGTCCAGCGTGCCGTCCTCAAGCCGTCTTGCAAATTCCGCCGCATCGGCAATGCCGAGGTTCATGCCCCGCCCGCCGACCGGGGAATGGCAATGGGCGGCGTCCCCGGCGAGATAGACCCGCCCCCGGTTATAGAAGGACACCTGACGGACGGAGATGGTAAACGCCCCTTCCCGGCGGACATTGGTCACATCCATCTCCAGCGGCAGCTGACGGAGCGCCTCGGGCCGGTTCGAGATAACGCGATACCGATCCTTCGCGAGCGGCACCGCCACCATCACCCCGCCCCGCGACAGCTGGCACAGGGTCAGGGTTTCGGGATGCGGCCAGTTCCTGGCATCGACATCGGCAATCGACCAGGTTTCGGGGAGGTCATGGCCGGGGAACGGAATGTCCAGCAGCTTGCGGGTGGTGCTGTGCACCCCGTCGGCGCCAAGCACATAGTCAAAACGCTCGCTCGCCCCGTCCGCCAAGGTCGCCAGCACGCCGTCCTTTTCCTCCATGAGGCCGGTGAGTTCCGTCGAGAAGCGGACGGTTACCCCCTCCGCCTCCAATGCCTCCCGGAGCAGGGCTTCCGTCCGATCCTGCGGCAGGCCGAGGATAAAATCATAGCCGTATTTCGGCGGCGTTGCGTGGATCTGCAGGACCAGGGCGAGCGTCGCCCGGCGATAGAGGCGGGCCTCGCGAAAACGGATGCCCTCCGCCAGCAGTTTGTCCGCAACCCCGGACGGATACAGCAGGCAGAGGCTCATCGGCGTAATGCCGACGGCGCGCGACAGGCCGGAGCCTTCCGTCTGCTTCTCGATGATCTCCACCTCCATCCCGCGCCGTTTCAATTCTACCGCCGCCGTCAGGCCTGTCGGTCCGGCCCCCACCACCAGCACTCGCATCCTCTTTTTCCTTTCCGGGCGTCATAAAGCCTTGCTAGGGTTACAACCAGATCCCCCATTTTCTCACAAGCCGGGTGTCCCTGCAAATGAACAAATCGCTGCGAGGAAAAGCCGCTTTCGTGAGGCGATGCCCTCGGCTATAGTCAGGGAAAACAACAAGAACAGGGAGCTTTCATGGAACTGCCACTCACCGATGCGGAAGCGGCGATGCTGGATCATGCCATCGATTTTGCGAAAACCGAGGTCGCGCCGAACGCGCAAAAATGGGAGGAAGAACGCCGCCAGCCGATCGAGGCGCTGAAGGCCGCATCCCTCGCCGGGCTCGCGGGACTAGAAGTGCCGGAAAGTCTTGGCGGCAGCGCCCTGCGCTTTCGCCTGAAGGCCCGGGTCGCCGAGGAAATTGCCCGCCATTGCTTTGCCTTTTCCTTTTCCATGATCAATCATATGGGCCTCGCCGGGAAGATCGCCCGCGACGCCCCCGCCGACATCCAGAAGCGCTATCTTCCTGAAATGCTGGCGGGGGAGGCCATCGGCTGCACGGCCCTCAGCGAGCCGCAGGCGGGCAGCGATTTCGCCGCCATCACCACCTCGGCAAAAAAGGTGAACGGCGGCTGGATCCTGAACGGCGAGAAGGCCTGGATCACCAATGCCGCCCATGCGGATCTGATGTTCCTATATGCCCAGACCGACCCCGCCGCCGGATGGCGCGGGGTAGCGGGCTTCCTCATCGATGCGCGTGAGGAGGGTGTGACCCGCGTGCCGCCCTTTCAGATCATGGGCGGCCATGCCATCGGCGTCGGTGGGTTCAGGCTGACGGATCATTTCGTGCCCGACATCCGCCAGATGAGCGAACCCGGCGACGGTTTCAAGGCCGCCATGGCCGGGGTCAATGCCGCGCGGAGCTATGTCGCCACCATGTGCTGCGGCATGACCGAGGCGGCGATCGCCCTCGCCGCGCGCTATGCGAATGAGCGGGCCGCCTTCGGCGGGCATATCGCGGATTTTCAGGGGCTGCGCTGGCAGCTCGCCGACGCCCAGACGGATATCGAGGCCGCGCGCCTGCTCGCCTACCGCGCCGTGCTGGCGGTGGAGGATGGCACGGCGGCCGAACTGCCCGCAGCCCATGCCAAGAAATTCGCTGCCCGCATGGCCGACACCCATCTTGCCCGCGCCATGCAGGTGATGGGCGCCGCCGGGCTCCGGCGGGAGTATCCGATCGGACGCCAGATCGCCTGCGCCCGCATTGCCAACTATGTGGACGGCACAACTGAAATCCAGAATGAGCGCATCGCCCGCGCCCTCTTCAAACAGGCCCGCGACGGGAGTTGAATCGTGTTGACCCGGCTGGCAGTGAAGACGGATATCGAGGCGCTGCTGCCGCTGATTGAGGGATACTGGCATTTCGAGGGATTTGACGATTTCGATGCGGCGCGCATCCGGCGTAATCTCGACTGGCTCTTCGCCCATCCGACGGCGGGCCAGATCCATCTCGCGATAGGGGAAGATCGTCCGGCTGGCTATCTTCTACTCGTCTATAATTTCAGCCTGGAACATGACGGGCTGATGGCGGATATTGATGAGTTCTTTATTGAAGAGGCGCACCGGGGACAAGGCCTCGGCGCCCGTCTTCTCGCCGCCGCCGAGGCCAGCGCGCAAGACGCCGGATGTAAGAGCCTGATGCTGCAGGTCGCCGGAGATAATGCCGCCGCCCGCGCCTTTTATCTGGATCACGGGTTTTTCGCCCGCACAGGCTTTGAGTTGCTCGAAAAGGATCTTCCGGGCATCATGACGGACACGCTTGAATAAAAAGGGAGAATAAGAATGAGCGAAACCCATGCTTTTGAACGCAGCCACGATATCCTGATCACCGCACCCGCCGCGACGGTGCTCGATTATGTCTGCAATCCCAACAGCTGGCCCGAATGGCTGGCCGCTTCGCACAAGATCGACAGCCCGGACCGCCCCTTGCGCAAAGGCGATACCTTCCGCGAGAACTGGCATACCCGGAGCGGTCCCGCCGTGCTCGACTGGCTGGTCACGGACTGCGAGCCGCCGCATCTCTGGATCGGGGAGACAAGCACGGATTTTATCGGCACGATCATCGTTCGCTATGATGTCGAGGACGCAGGAAACGGCGAGGTCCGCTTCACCCGCACCATGATCAACCCGGCGCGCCCGAAACCTCCGACGGAAGATCAGATCGCCCGCATGGATGCGGAGGCCGAGGTCGCGCTCGCCAACATCAAGAAGAATGTCGAGGCCCGCGCGGGCTAGTTCCGCCCGTCGCCAAACTGTCATAATTTTCCGATTGACAAAATCGGCTGACGCTTCACATAAATAGTTATGGGGTTTGCGGATACCCCGTGAGGCGTCAGCCCAAATTTCGCGTCCGAATCACCTTTTACAAAGAAAGGGAGGACGCTATGACGTCTCCAACTCAGATTTCCGTTTCCCAGCTTTCCCGGTTGATCGGCATGCCCGATGCCCCCATTCTTGTCGACGTCTGTATCGATGAGGACTTCAATGATGACCCGCGTCTCCTGCCGACATCATTTCGCCATCCGTTTCAGGATATTGAGGCCCTCGCCCCCAGATTGAAGGGCGAACGCGTCATCGTGATTTGTCAGAAGGGTCTGAAGCTAAGCCAGGGTGCCGCGGCCATTCTCCGTGATCAGGGTATTGCCGCCGAGAGCCTGGAAGGAGGTACAATCGCCTGGCGAGATGCCGGAGAACCCCTTATTCCGGCGGTGAAAATCCCAACGCGCAATCAGGGGGGGAGCACCGTCTGGGTTACCCGTCATCGTCCTAAGATTGACCGTATCGCCTGTCCCTGGCTTATCCGCCGCTTCATCGACCGAACCGCCCGGTTTTTATTTGTCGAGCCTGCTGAAGTTCTGAATGTGGCCGAGAAGTTCAACGCCATTCCGTTCGATATAGAAGATGTTTTCTGGAGCCATCAGGGCGAACAATGTACCTTTGATACCATGATCCGGGAGTTCGCCCTTGAAACAGAACCGATGACCCATCTGGCCACAATTATCCGGGGTGCCGATACCAACCGGCATGACCTTGCGCCGGAAGCGGCGGGGCTGATGGCGGCTTCCCTCGGTTTATCGCGCATGTATCGCGATGATCTGGCACAGCTTGACGCAGGCATCAGGCTCTATGACGCCTTTTACCGATGGGCGCGCGACGCCCGGGATGAAGGGCATGACTGGCCCGCCCCCAAGGCAGGAGGCTGAGACGATGACAACGGAAACCGGAACCGATAACTTGACATCTCGGAGCAGCCCCAGTGTGCCTGAAGTTTTTTCGGCCTTTGGCCGGATCGGCCTGCTCTCCTTTGGCGGCCCGGCGGCGCAGATCGCACTCATGCATCGCGTGCTGGTCGAGGAAAAGGGCTGGCTCAGCGAGCGGCAATATCTGAACGCGCTCAGCTTCTGCATGCTGCTGCCGGGACCGGAGGCGATGCAGCTCGCGACCTATGCGGGCTGGCGTCTTCATGGGGTCATCGGCGGGCTGATTGCGGGATTGCTGTTCGTCCTGCCGGGCGCGGCGGTCATCCTCGCCTTGGCAAGCATCTATGCGTTTTATGGCTCGGTTCCGCTCGTCAGCATGCTGTTCCTCGGCATCAAGGCCGCCGTGGTCATCATCGTGATCGAGGCGCTTTTGAAAGTCGCGAAAAGGGCGCTCAAAGGCACAACGCCCTGGATCATCGCCGCCCTCGCCTTTATCGGCATCTTCTTTCTGGAGCTGCCCTTCCCGCTCATCGTCCTCCTCGCCGCCCTCTACGGTTTTTTCCGAAAGGGCGGAGAGGCGGAGAGCGCGCAAGAGCCGCTGCCTCAAAGCCGTTCGCTCCTTAAAACCACGCTCTGGATTGTCTTCTGGCTTATCCTCTGGTGGGTGCCGGTGCTGCTGGTCGGGCCACTCTCCGGCGCGCCGATCCTGACCGATATCGCACTCTTCTTCTCCAAGCTCGCGGTGGTCACCTTCGGCGGCGCCTATGCGGTGCTCGCCTATATGGCGCAGGATGTGGTCAACCAGTTCGGCTGGCTCGGCGCGGGCGAGATGATGGACGGCCTCGGCCTTGCCGAGACGACGCCCGGCCCGCTCATTCTGGTGACGGAGTTCGTCGGCTTCCTCGCCGCCTTTTATGAGGGCGGGTTCCTGATGGGGATCGCGGGTGCACTGCTCACCCTCTGGGTGACCTTCGTGCCCTGCTTTCTCTGGATCTTCACCGGCGCGCCTTATATCGACTGGATCTCCCATCAGCCGCGGCTGGAACGGGCGCTGAACGGCATCACCGCCGCCGTGGTCGGCGTCATCCTCAACCTCTCCATCTGGTTCGCGCTGCATGTCTTCTTTGCGGACGTCACGAAGCAGCAGGTTGGCCCGATCACAATCTGGCAGCCGACGCTCGCCAGCTTCGATATCAAGGTGCTGATCCTTGCACTCGTTGCCGCTTTCCTGTTGCTCTACCGGAAATGGTCGATCACGCCGGTATTACTGGTTTGTGCCGTCGGCGGACTTGGCTTAAGTTACCTGCTCTAGGACCTTGCCGGAGAGAACATGACGGGGGATTTGATATTACTGGTGCTGGCGGCGCTGCCGCTGATGGGAAGCCCGGGACCGGCAACCTTGAGCCTTGCCGCCATGGGCGCCGCCTTCGGTGCGGGCACGTCCGCCAACTATCTTTTCGGGATCATCCTCGGGACGGCCGGCGTGCTCCTGCTGATTGCCGTCGGGGTTACGGGTCTCATTCTCGCCGAACCGGCGCTGACCACGGTCATCGGCCTGCTCGCCGCCGCCTATATCCTCTATCTCGCCTACCGGATCGCCACCGCGCCGGTCATCGGCAGCGGCATTACCGCCAGCAAGCCTCCCTCCTTCGCGGGCGGGTTCCTGCTCGCCATCGCCAATCCGAAGGCCTATGTCGCCATCGGGGCGGTCTATTCGGGGAATATCCTGCTGCCCGATAACCTGCTGCTCGATACCATTGTCAAGATTGCCGCGCTCAGCCTTGTGATCGTGCTCGTGAATTCGATCTGGCTGTTCTTCGGATCGCTGCTGGCGCGCGTCCTGCGCAACCCGACCATCGGCCGGATCGTCAATATCCTGTTCGCGGTGATGCTGGTGGCGTCGGTCGCGCTCAGCCTGATCCCTTAGGCGGGCGGCAGGCTGCAGATGCGGCCATAGGGATAGCGGTCCTTCAACAGGCCGTTATAGGCGAAGATATCCATGGTCGCCTCATAGGCGCTCTCCGTAATCTCCGGATGCCGGGGCCAGCAGCCGAGCTTCTGATAGGTCGCAATGCAGTTGGCGAGCGCCGCTTCATCGATATCCGGGAAATAGGGTTTCTCGGCCTTCGCGATGTCCGCCGCCGGGGTATCATTCATATAGTCCCGCGTCTTGCGATAGGCGCGCATGAAGGCCGCCGCCATGTCCGTTTCCAGCCACGTCTTGGTGGCGGCAAGGCTTGAAAAGCCGCAGGCACCGATCTGCTTGCCGACCTGAGCGACGATATGGCCGACCCTGTCCGCCTCAAGCTGCTGCGGGAACGGGCCCTGCTGCTGCACATACTGCCCCTGCCCGTCGCGGAACGCCTTGTCCATGGCCGCCGCGCCGCCGACATTGATCGCCTTGATCTTGTCGAAATCGATGCCCGCCTTGTGGCAGGCATATTTGAACATGACAAGCGGCTGGCCACCACCGAAGAGGACGACTTCCGCCCCTTCCAGCTTTTTCCAGGTGAAATCGGGGTCTGCCTCGCGCGCGGTGAGGAAAAAGCCGTCCATCTCATTGATTTGCGCAAAATGGGAAACTTCCATCGTCTCGCCGCGGGCCAGCGCGCCGAACCCCTGGCTGAGCGCCGACTGCACCACATGGGCGCTGCCGTCTTTCAGCGCATCGATCGCGCTTTTCCCGGGCACCGAGACGGACCAGTCCGGCTCAAGCCCTTCCTCTTTCAGAAAGCCGCCGGACATGGCCGAAATCAGCGGCGAGTAAAAGGCGGAGAAAAGCGTGAACTGGATATTGATTTTTTCCATGGTGCGGCGCTCCCGTTTTATCGTTGTTATGGGGTCAGGCTAACACGCCCCTTATTCCGCGGCAATTTCCGACTTGCCTTCTTTTTCCTTGTCTTCCTCGTCCCAGCGGACCGCCACCTCGTTCAGACCCTGCAACACGCTGTGCAGTTCCGCTCCCCGCTCGGTCAGGGAATAACTGACCGTCGGCGGCACCGTCGGCTTGTAGTCGCGATGGATCAGGCCCGACGCCTCCAGCTTGCGCAGGCGGTCCGTCAGCACCTTGGCCGAGATGCCGGGTATCCGCGCCGTAATCTCTCCGAATCGCAAGGAATTCTCATTCGAGAGCAGCCACAGGATATAGGGCGTCCAAGGGCCCATGATCTGGCCGAGGATGCTCTCCATCGGGCATTGTGTGTGATCTTCTTTCGCAGCCATGACCATAATCTCCAATAAAATTGAAATTATCTCATTACTTACCTTTAGGTAACTACTTGCAAAAAGAAAGTAAAGGGCTTACCTGCCTTTTGTCTTGAAAAATTATACGCTTCTTCAGAAGCCTTAGGAGTAAGAAAATGACGAAAGTTGCGATTATCTATTTCAGCGGCTACGGCCACACCGTAAAGCAGGCGGAAGCCGTCGAGAAAGGCGCGGCCTCTGTCAGCGGCGTCTCTGTCACCACACTCAAGATCCCCGAAGACGGCACGATCGCGGACAGCGTCTGGGAAACCCTCGCTGATGCCGATGCCATCATCTTCGGCAGCCCGACCTACATGGGCGGCCCGGCCTGGCAGTTCAAGAAATTCGCCGATGAAAGCTCGAAGCAGTATGCAACCCTTAACTGGAAGGACAAGGTCGCGGGCGGCTTCACCACATCGGCCTCGGTCAATGGCGACAAGTTCAACACCATCCTGTATTTCTTCACCCTGTCGCAGCAGCATGGTCAGATGTGGGTCGGCACCGGACTTCAGGCCTCCAACAAGCTTGAGCATGGTCCGGGGGATGTAAACTGGACGGCGGGCTACTCCGGCGCCCTCGCCATCGCGCCTGCCGATTCCTCCCCAGAGGAAGGATCGAGCGCAGGCGATCAGGAAACCGCCCGGCTCTATGGCGAACGGGTTGCCACCTTCGCCGCCAAAATGGCCTGATCCCTCCTGTTTGAACAGGTCAGCGCCGCGGTTCAACAATCATGGTTGTAAATCCGCGGCACATGCGACATTGTCGGGCCGAGCCCTATACCCTGCCAGAGAGGCCCGACAATGTCCGAACCCCGCTCCCCCCGCCTCGCCGTCCTCATCGATGCCGACAACGCCTCGGCCAGAATAGCCGACGGCCTGTTTGAGGAAATCGCCAAGATCGGAGAGGCCAGCGTGCGGCGGATCTACGGGGATTTCTCGCATTCACGCTCGAAAAGCTGGGCCGATGTGCTCCAGAAACATGCGATCATGCCGCATCAGCAGTTCGCCTATACCTCGGGCAAGAACGCGTCCGATATCACGCTGGTGATCGATGCCATGGACCTCCTGCACAGCGGGCGGTTCGACGGTTTCTGCCTTGTGTCCTCCGACAGCGATTTCACCCGCCTTGCCGCCCGCATCCGCGAGGAAGGCGTTGATGTCTTCGGCTTTGGCGAGCGCAAGACGCCGGAAAGTTTCCGCCAAGCCTGCCGCCGCTTCATCTATACGGAAAACCTGCATGGCGGCAGCGAGGATGCCAGTGATCAGCGCTCCCCCGCCAAAAGCAACCAGCAACCGCCGAGCAAGGCCACCCCGCTGATCAAGAAGGCCATCGGCGAGCTGGAGGGGGACGATGGCTGGTTCTCCCTCGGTGTGGTCGGCAACCAGCTGATCAAGCTCTATTCCGACTTCGATTCCCGTAACTACGGCATCGCCAAGCTCAGCGATCTCGTGCGCCAGACCAAGGCCTTCGATATCGAAACTCCGAAACAGGGCGGCACCGTCCGTATCCGCCTGAAATCCTCCACCCGGAACAAGCAGGGCTGACAGATCGCCAGCCCTGTGTGCAGCAAATTCTAGCTCACGTCACTGACTGCAATCCCGAGCCCCTGAAGCTCCGCATCCGTCAGCCCGCCTTCGGTATTTCCAAGGCTGGCATTAGCGAGAGTGACGGAAAAATCCTGCTGATCCGCAATCGAAAGAATGGTATTGTTCCCCTCTTCCTCAAGATTGACCATGTTAGCGCGATCCGCCGATGCGGTGATACCAAGCGCATCAAAAATACCATCAAGATCAATCACATCGCCCTCGGATGCATCGAAGTCATTGATACGGTCATGACCCTCGGTGATTGCGAGGACGCCGCCCGCATCCGGCGCAACACCGGAATAGACGAAGCTGTCGGCTCCGTTGCCGCCGAAAAGCCGGTCATCTCCTTCATCGCCGTGCAATTCATCATCATCGCGACCACCGCGCAGGACATCATCCCCGCCATTGCCATGCAACTCGTCATTGCCCTGCCCACCACGCAGGGTATCGTCGCCGCCGGTCACGACTCCCGAACCCGTGTTCACGGCGACATCTCCGTATAGGATATCGTCACCGGCATTTCCATCGAGACGGTCATTACCTCCTTCGACATTGGCGGCGCCCCATACGCTGTAGGCATCACCGCTGATGACGTCATTCCCGGAGGCCCCTTCGAGCACATCATCACCACCGGTAAGGATGGCATAGCCGGAGACAAAGCGGGCATCCCCATAAATATCATCATTTCCGGCACCGCCGCTGATATCGTCAGCCGCGCCCGCCAATGTCGCATAATCCTGCACCCAATTGGCATCGCCATGCAGTTCGTCGTCGTCGTTACCGCCATCGATCGTATCGCTGCCGCCGGTCACCGATGCATTGTCATCGGCGATATAGATGTCGCCAACAATATAGTCATTGCCGTTACCGCCAATGAGAAGGTCCGCGCCGCCAGTGACGATGCTGTGATTATAGGCCGTGCGAAGATCGCCATACAGCCGGTCATCGCCATCTGCGCCATCCAGTAGATCATCGCCGCCAATGAGGCTGATATAGTTGGTGGTGTTATACATATTAAAAGCGTCGCCATAGAGCCCGTTTGACTGGCTGTCGCCATAAAGGCTGTCGTCGCCACCAGCATAATCGCCACTTACAATATCATGTTCATCACCATAAAGATCCGGCGTTCCCGTCGCCGCGTAGAGGGTATCATCAGTTCCATAAATTATTGCCATGTTAAATTCCCAATAAAAATAATTAAACAAACAGAGAATGTTTTATTTATTAAATTACTATAATATTTCCAGTTATATTTTATTTATTTAAATATTATTTTATTTTTACTTAAATATCGTCTGAAGAAATACTTCAGCACATTTCCTCCCTTTGACCATTTAATCCGGTTGACTCTTTTTATTTTCGTATTATGTTAATTAACATATTAGTTAATATAAAGGGGCTTCCATGTTCAACGAACTCTCAGACACCTTTGCCGCCCTTGGTGAGCCGACGCGCTTCGCCATTGTCGAGCGGCTCCTCAAGGAAGGGGAACTTTCCGCCGGGGATCTGCACGATGTTGCCGACCTTTCCCCGCCCGCCATTTCACGGCATTTGAGAATCCTGCGCCAGGCCGGCGTGGTCGACCAGCGCATCGATGCCCAGCGCCGCCTCTATTCCGTCCATCCCGAAACCATGAAAGCCATCAGCAACTGGACCATGACCTATCGCGAGTTCTGGGAAGGCAGCCTCGACCGGCTGGCCATGGCCCTTGACAAGGAGAAGAGGAACACATGAGCGAGCTGACCTTGGAGCGGACTTTTTCCGCCGATCCGAAAACCGTCTATGCCTTCATCACGGAGGAGGCAAAGCTACTGCAATGGTGGGGACCGGAGGGCATGACCGTGCCGGAATACAGCCTCGATCTCACCCGCCCTGGCTCCTGGTCCTCGGTCATGGTCAATGCGGAGGGAGAGCGATACAAGGTCACCGGCGAGGTTGTCGCCGTCGATCCGCCCCGTTCCGTGGAACTTACCTGGGCCTGGCATGACGAGAACGATGCACGCGGCCATGAAAGCCGGGTCCGCTTCGAGGTGTCGCCGGACGGACAGGGCGGCACGCGCTTTCGCCTGATCCATACCGGGCTGTCGGACGACGAGGCCGCCGCCGGACATACCGAGGGCTGGACCTCGGCGCTCAGAAAACTCGAACGTATCGCCAATTGAGGCTATTTTAACAGGAGGAAAACTGATGCCTAAATTCGTCTTCGCCTATCACGGCGGCAAGCAACCGGAAACCGAGGAAGCAATGCAGAAGGCCATGGCCGCCTGGGGCGCCTGGATGACGAAGCATGAAAAGGACTTTATCGATCCGGGCAATCCCGTCGGCAAATCCAAGACCGTCACCGCCGATGGCGTCCTCGATCATGGCGGCAGCAATCCGCTTTCGGGCTACAGCCTGATCGACGCACCGGATATGGACGCCGCGCTCGAGATCGCAAAGGGCTGCCCGATGATGGATGACGGCGGCACTGTCGAGGTGATCCAGGCCATCGATATGTAGAATATATGCCGGAGGCTCCGCTTCGGGGTCTCCGGCGTTTCTTTACCGGCCGCGCGACAGATCAGCCTTGCTGCTTTTTCCGCCGGCGGGCGATGTATCCCAGCCCGCCGAGCGCCGCGCCGAAAACCCAGACCGCCGCCGGCAGCGGCACCGCCGAAATCTGGTAAGCCTGCAGATTCCCGTCCACCAGCGCCTGACCGACAATATGCCGCCCGTCCGGGCTGATCCCGTAGGCATATTGAAGCTGCACGACATCTTTCAGGGGATCATAGGGGCTGATCAGACTGTTGAGGTCGATCATCCCGCCCTGCTCGTCCCAGTAAAAGGCCAGATCCTGACCCGTCGCATCGCTGCTGTAGCCGACGATCTGGTTCGTGCTGCTGATCCCCTCCCCGTTGCTATAGCTGCCGCCGAGCGTTCCAATATCGATCATCGCATCGCCGTTATAGAGAAAGGCATGAATGTCGCCGCTCTCCGTCAGGCTGTAGCCGGTGACCCAGCCCTTGTCATTGATCTCTCGTGATTCGCTTATACGCCCGCCGAGCGTGCCGATATCCTTGCTCACGCCCTTCTCATTCACAAAGGCATGATAGTCGCCTGCGGCAGTGTCGGCATCTCCGGCGATCTGTCCCTTGTTGTTGATACTCTCGCCATTGCCATATTCACCGCCGAGCGTGCCGATATTGGTCATGACCCCGTCCTTATAGAGGAAGGTGACCGACGGGCCGTCCGGCGTAACGGTGCTGTTGCCGACGATGGCGCCATCGTTATTGATGCCCCAGCCTGCGCTGAACCCGCCACCGAGCGTGCCGATATTCGTCATCTTCCCGTCACTATAGAGGAAGGCGCGGGTTTGACCGTCCGCCGTCAGGCTGTTCCCGGTGAGCTGACCCTTTTCATTGATGCTGTAGGCGGCGCTGGACTCCCCGCCGAGCGTCCCGAGGTCTTTTAGCTCGCCGTCATAGACAAAGGCGTGGTTGTTGCCCTCGGCGGTTTCGCCATATCCCGCGACCTGTCCGGCATTATTCGCCGTGATCGCCGAGCTGGTATCCCCACCGAATGTCCCGAGCAGGGTAATCTTGTAGAGCGATGCAGCGAGAGCCGACATCGGAGTGAGGATACTGACGCCGAGAAAAGCGGCGGCGCATAAAAGGTGAGTATTTTTTTGTTGCATGACGGGCTCCTTCTTTCCCGTCAAGACGCTGCTGGCGTCCGGGTCGTGAACAGAGCCCACTCATGCGTATTTTATCCTCGGAAGAAGGCCCCGGCCCTCTCCCGTAAAAGGATAGGTAATATCAGGTCTGGTCGTCGGTCTTGGCGCCATCGGTTGCGCGGGCGACGGCTCCCGTCCCCTCCTTCGCGCCGCTCTCGCTCGCATAACCCTGGCTGGAGAGGATGACCTGACCGTTAGAGGCCTTCAGGTTGAAATACCATTTACCGTTCTTGCCTTCCTTGAACTCGTACCGGCCATCATCGGAGGCATTCTTCTTCACTGATTCAATACCGTTTTCCGCACTAGCCTTGGCCTTGTACCCTTCAGAGGTACCGACAATCTCTCCATTGCCCGCTTTCAGGCGAAACCGGAATTCACCGCCATTGTCCTTGTACAGTTCAAACTTTCCTGCCATGTCGCTCTCCCGTTCGTAAGTCGGTTTATGGTTGGTTCCGTATTATTGTGTGGAAACAATTTATTTTGCAACTGTTAGGGACCGTGTGGGCGCCGTAAAATTTCAGAGGCCCGATGCGCAATCTACTATTGCGCGTTGCCCGAAGATGGCTATGCTCTATTTAAGAACAATAACGCCAAAGGCGATCAGGAGGACGAACCCATGGATGTGGCGGTCGACAACACCCCGGATACGGCAACGGAAACCCTGTATTTTGACGTGCTGATCATCGGCGCGGGGATTTCGGGCATCGATGCCGCCTATCATCTGCAAAAGCTCTGCCCGAACAAGAGCTTCACGATCCTTGAGACGCAGGATACCTTCGGCGGCACCTGGGCGACCCATAAATATCCGGGCATCCGCTCCGACAGCGATCTCTTCACCTTCGGGTTCAAATGGAAGCCCTGGAAAGACGACCCGATCGCCACGGCGGACAAGATTCTCCGCTATCTCGATGAAAGCCTCGATGAGAATGACCTGCGCCGCCATATCCGCTTCTCCCATCAGGTCGAGAGCGCCCGCTGGTCGAGCGAGGAGAAACAATGGACATTGAGCGTCCGCAACAAGGACACCGGCGCGCTTGAAACCTATGCCTGCAACTTCCTCTGGATGTGCCAGGGGTATTACCGCCATAGCGAGGGCTATATGCCCGACTATCCGGGCATGGAGGATTTCAAGGGCGAGATCGTCCATCCGCAGACATGGCCCGAGGATCTCGATTACACGGGTAAGGAGGTTGTCGTTATCGGCTCCGGCGCAACGGCGGCAACCCTGATCCCGGCGATGGCGGGCACGGCCGGTCATATCACCATGCTGCAACGCTCCCCCACCTATTTCTCCGCCCGCGCCAATCGCGACGAGCTGGCCGAGACATTACGCGAGCTCGACGTGCCCGACGAATGGGTGCATGAGATTGCGCGGCGCAAGGTCCTCTTTGACCAGAAGGAGATTACCCGCCGCTCATTCGAGGAGCCGGAGGGCCTGCGCGAGGAACTAATCAAAGGCGCCAGGATGTATCTTGGTGACAGCGTGCCGGTCGATCCGCATTTCACCCCAACCTACCGCCCGTGGCGGCAGCGTCTCGCCTTCGTACCCGACGGGGATTTGTTTCAGGCGATCCGCAAGGGCGATGCCTCGGTCATCACCGACCAGATCGATCATTTCACGGAAACCGGCATCCTGCTCAAATCCGGCAAGGAGCTGAAAGCCGACATCATCGTCTCGGCCACCGGCTTCAATATGAGCGCGCTCGGCGATATCGACTTCACCATCGACGGCAAGCCGCTCAATTTCGGCGACTGTTGGTCGCATCGGGCGATCATGTTCTCCGGCATTCCGAACATGGCCTGGGTCTTCGGCTACCTGCGCACAAGCTGGACCATGCGTTCGGACATGGTGGCGGAATTTGTCTGCCGCCTGATGAAGCATATGGCGCAGAAAGGCGCGAAAATGGTGGTGCCGGAACTCCGGGAGGAAGACCGCGATATGCCCGAAAAACCCTTTGTTGACCCTGAGAACTTCAATGCGGGCTATATCACCCGGGCCCTCGCGATCATGCCCAAACAGGGCGACAAGGACCCCTGGGTGCATACGCAGGACTATTATGCCGACAAGGAAACGCTGGGCACCGCCGATCTTGATGACGGCACGCTGATCTACAAATAGCCGCCGCCCGTCACGCGGTATCGTTGAATTACCTTGCCCCAACTGTCACAAAACTGTAACATAAAATGTATATACATGTGATATGCATTTTGTATAGTCGGAAGATGCAGTGGAGTTGTGACGCAATGGCGGCAGAGAAGAAGCAGAAGAAAAAGGAACGGAAAGACAGCCAGTTGATCATTCGCATAAAGGGCAAGGAACGGGACCGCTTCGTCGAGCTATGTGACGAGTTGGATACCAGCGCCGCCCGCGAGGTCCGCCGGTTCATCCGCGACTTTCTTCAGCAGCACGCCCGCCAGGAAAATGCCTGACGCTCCCGCATAAACCGATTATGACAATGAAGGAGGCATATTCATGGCCAAGAAAGCAAAACTCAAGGACCTGAAGAAGGAAGTCAAACTCCGCAAAGCAAAAGTCGCCAAGCAGGAAGGCAAGCTGAAAAAAGCGAAGAAGGCGCTCAAGAAAGCGGCCTGATCGCCCACGCAATTGACAAGGCTGGCACCGCGCCAGCCTTTTTCACTCCGGTTCAAGGATAGCTGACATGCTGACGATATTTGATGTGAAGGGGATCGGCCCGACCACGGGCACCGGTCTTACCGAAAAGGGCATTACCACCGCCGAGCAGCTCGCGAAGGCCGAGATTGCGGTGCTTCTCACCGTCTCCGGTATCGGCGAGGCCCGCGCTGAACAATTGATCCAGGCGGCAAAGGCGGCCCTCGTCCCGGCCCCTGTCTCCGACATTGCCGCGGCGCCGGTCAAGGCACCGGTTCCGGCCGCAGCCGCCCCGGAAGCTCCCGATGCAACGATAAAAGCCGACAAGAAAAAGGCCGAGAAGGCAAAGAAAGACAAGAAAAAGAACGCCAAGCCCGCCAAGGCGAAAAAGGCTGAAAAATCCAAGAAGGCCGACAAGGACAAGAAGTCCAAGAAATCAAAGAAGGACGCCAAAAAGGATGTGAAGGCGAAGAAGGACGCTAAACCTTCCAAGAAAGCCAAGGCCAAGAAAAAGAAGAAATAGGGCCGCGTGCTATCCGCCGAGCCGGGCGGTGAGGATCTTGAACCCGGCAAAGGCGAAGACCACCGCAAAAACCCCTTCGAACCAGCGGCGCAGGCGGGTGTAGGCCGCGACCATCGGCGCGCTTGAGAAGATCAGCGCATAGCCGAAGAAGATAACGGCGCCGAGCAGGGCCACGGAGCCGATGATCACCAGCAACGCCGCAGGCGGCACCTGGGCCGGAACGCCCACGGAATAGAGCGAGCCGAAAAACAGCACCGCCTTCGGATTGGTCAGATGCAATGTGAGCCCGCGCCGGTAGGCGGCGCCATAGCTGGTGACCGTCAGGCGGCTTTGCGCCATTGGCGCCCGCGACAATGCCGCGCGCGCCGACTTGACCGCAAGATAGAGGAGATAACCGGCGCCGATATAGCGGATCACCTCGAACGCCCAGGCATTGGCGAGCATGATCGCGCCGAGGCCGAATGCCGCCGCCGAGGACCAGAACAGCGAGCCCGTCATCACCCCTGCCGCCACCGCGAGGCCATGTCCGCGCCCGGCATTCATCGAGGTGCCGGCAATGGCCAGCGTCGCCGGTCCCGGGCTTGCAATCGCAACAAACGCGGCAATCAGGATCAGGGGAAGATGCAATTCGCTTATCATGGTCGCTATCCTTGAAAATGTCCGGGCAGCTTATCCGCCTCCGTTGCGCCCTGCAATCCCCCAGTTGCGCCGCCATGGTTTTCTGGCTATGAGACCGGTATTCCTGATCATGTGAGGAGAGATCGGTGCTAAGTGGTATTTCGGGAAGCTTCGTGAAGATCGTCTTCGCAGGCGATGCGGATATCTTTCTCGCGCGGGGGCTTGCCACGCGCCCGCCAGAGCAGGCGTAGCCGTTGCACTAAGGTTCAGGAAAACTCGTCCGTTCACAAGCCCGGCAAGCGCGCGTCTTAGCTGATAACCTTCAATCAGAATGACGGAGCCCCCATGTCGGATCAGAAAAACCAGCACACCCCGGTCCAGGAAACAAAGGAATTTCAGGAAAAGGTTGTCGACTTCATACTCGATAACGATATCCGTGTTATATTTTACGGCGAATCCCATCTCGAAACTGACAGGGATACACAATTACCTGTTTCGCTGATTCAGGCCCTCTGCGACAGTGAAAAGATAAATTTGAAAGGCGTCTATTTCGAATGCGTCAACAAAGTCCCCGACATGAATGATGTAGTCGAGAGCACACAGTACCGGAACAAAATAATTCAAGAATACAAAACGACCGCCTCCGATAACGACAAGCCGAAAACTCCTCAGCATTTGTACGAGTATGAAGATATCGAGGCATATCTGTACTTTACCAATAACTCTGACAAGATATTTGCATTTGGCCGGGACCATCATGAGTTCACCAGGAAAACCCTCAACGCCGCGATTGCGACAGTAGAACCCAAAGAAGTCATTGTAATATCGATAGGATCCGCGCATTTATTCGAGATGACGGATGACGAAAACAAATATGCCATGTGCCTGGTTTCCGAGGGCGATAATCCAAGGCATAGAAGCGGGGAATACAGAGCCGCAGACAGCACAGAAACCGCAACATTTACGAAGGTTATGGAAGATAAAGAATTGGGTATGGTTGTTATACCGACTGATTCCAAAGGCCTTGTCGATTATTTTGCCAAGAAGTATCCCACATTTGGAATTCTGGCGATTAACGGATTTTGGCAATCGGCTTTCTCGCAGCAAGCTCCAAAATTTTCATTCGACACGGACAAATTCGAGATTATCGTGTGCAACCGGTCGGTCCGTGACCTCGCAAAGCGGCATCTAACAAATCCTAAAGTCATTATTACAAAATCCTATAAAAATTGGGACGAGGCTGATTTAGATCTGATGACATCTCTGATGAAGCAAGATTCAGATATTAAAAGCAACGAAGACGATAACGATAACGATAACGATGCAAAATATGACAAAAATAAAGATGCAAAACCAAATTACCTGAACAAGCATTTACTTGAAAAATTCTCTGCATTTGACACATATTTTCTCGATAAAATCTTTATCGATTACATTGTGGCCGATAAATCGCTCAAAAATTTTGAAAATATATTTAAAGAAGAAAATGGCCTTAATTTCGGAAAATTGATTGAAAGAATGAATTTATATTTTAAAATGAATGATATTAAAGATATTTCACCATATTTATATTTTACGTCTATTACAGGAAACCAGAAAAACAGGAATGATCCGACTGACAGTTTTCTCAGAGCGCTGGCAGATCGGATTAACTCCCAGAAAGACTCGCAGGAAGAGGAAGACTCGCATGGCTCCATGCAGCCCGATAATGAAAATAACATAGATACGGGTATGGATTACTTTGACTTGAGCGACGACGGTTAAAACGGTAAAACGGCGGGAACGATTCCGGCGGGGCCGCATAGGGGGTGGCAAAGGAAAGCACGCCCGACGAGGAAGCGCCTTCTCGCGCAACTTTGCCGCTGCTGCTTTTCGGTTGACTAGGCGTCACGCCGAACCTAGCCTATCGCCATGATCAAAAGTTTTCAGAAAAAGCCATTGGTAATTGTGATGGGACACGCGCGGGGGGGCCGGTAACGGACGCCGAAACGGACCCCCATGCGCCTCCGATCCTTCGGGGGCTTTTTTTTGCAGTAAAATAACGAGAACGACATGCCCCTTGCCGCCACCACCCCGCCCCGGATGATCACGCTGGTTATCTTTACGGCGCTCTCCACCCTGTCGCTGAACATGTTCCTGCCGTCCCTTGCCAATATGGCGCAGGATTTCGAGGCGGAATACGCCCTGCTGACGCTAGCGATTGCGGGGTATCTCGGGGTCACGGCGGTGCTGATGATGATCCTCGGGCCGCTCTCTGACCGCTTCGGGCGGCGGCCCGTCATGCTCGTGGCCCTGTCGATGTTCGTCGTCGCCTCGCTTGTCTGCGCGCTGGCGGCGAATGTCTGGGTGTTCCTGATCTTCCGGGTACTGCAGGGGGTGGTCATCGCCGGTTGGGCCATTGCCCTTGCCGTGGTCCGCGACACCTCCGAGCCGAAAGAGGCGGCGCGGCGCATCAGCCTCATTACCATGGCGATGTCGGTCGCGCCGCTGCTCGGGCCGATGCTCGGCGGCCTGCTGGACGAGCTGTTCGGCTGGCGCGCCAACTTTATCACCTACACCCTGTTCGGCACCTTCGCGCTGGTGCTGTGCTGGATTGATCTCGGCGAGACCAACAAGACCCGCAGCGAAAGTTTCCGCCAGCAGTTCAGCGGCTATCCCGATCTTCTGAAATCCGCCCGCTACTGGGGCTTTACGGTCTGCATGGCCTTCTCCAACAGCGGTTTTTACATCTTTACCGCCGGGGTGCCGTTAATCGCGGTGGTAATGCTCGGCCTGTCCCCGGCCCTCCTCGGCGTTTGCATGGGGACGATCACCATCGGCTTTAGCTGCAGCGCCTTTGCCTCCAGCCGCCTCGCCCATCGCGTGTCGCTGACCAGCCTGATCCTCGCCGGACGTTTTTCCTCGGTCATCGGGGCGAGCGCCAGCCTTATCTTCTTCCTCGCCGGAATGGGCAATGCCTATACCCTGTTCGGGCCGCTAATGCTGATCGGCGTCGGCAACGGCCTAACCATGCCGAACGCGAATGCAGGAGCGATGTCGATCCGGCCGGACCTCGCCGGGTCCGCCGTCGGGCTCATGGGGGCGCTGGCGGTGGGCGCCGGCGGGGCGCTGACGGCACTGACCGGCGTGCTGGTGACCGAAACATCGGGCGCCGTCCCTTTTCTCACCCTGATCCTCGTGGTCTCCATCATCTCCCTCATCGCCGTGCTTCATCTCAAATGGCAGGAGCGGAATTGATCCGTCGGATCGCTTTACCATTGTGTCCGGGTCTTTCCGCTCCCGCTTAAAACTAATGTTAGCCAGCAGGACGAGAAAGAAGTAGTCTTCATCCACAACGGCATGAAAAACGATGTGACCATGCAATGAGGGCGATTGGCGCTACGGGGCTCATTTTTTAAGGGGATCCCGAATTAAAGGAGGCGTTGATATTGACCTACCCGACCCCAGAAAACGAAGCGGAACGCAATGAGGCCCTGCGCACCTACCGTGTAATGGATACACCGGTAGAAACGGCCTTTGAGGAAATCAGCCAGCTTGCCGCACAGATATGCGACTGCCCTGTTTCCTATGTCAGCTTTATCGAGGACGACCGTTTCTGGTTCAAGTCGAAATACGGTCTGCCTGAGGAATTCGAAGGTTGCCCGCGCGAGATCGCCTTCTGTTCTGTGACCGTCTGCGGCTCCGAGTTGGTGCTCGTCCCCGATCTGAAACAGGACGACTATTACAAGGATTTCCCCTTTGTCGTTGGCGATCCCTTCCTCGGGTTTTATTGCGCCATGCCGCTGGTGACGCCGGACGGATTTGCCATCGGCACCATTTGCGTCATGGATTACAAGCCTCGCGAACTTTCCTTCGAATGCCAGGAAGCGATCCGCCGCCTCGCGCATCAGACCATGGCGCAGCTGGAATACCGCCGCCGGATCATCGAGCTTGACGAGACAATGCGCGAACTCGATTCCGCCCATTCGGCGCTCGCGTCGGAAAAGGCGCGGGCCGATAATCTGCTGTCGACAATACTGCCAGAATCAATTGCCCGCGAACTGATGGAAAATGACAAGGTCGCACCGCGGTTTTTCAATGATGCGACCATTCTCTTCGCCGATGTCGTCGGATTTACCGCCTTCGCGGAAAAAGCCGAGCCGGCCATGCTCATCGGCATGCTCAATAGTTATTTCGCGGCATTCGACGAGGTGATGGCGCAATTTGACCTTGAAAAAATCAAAACCATCGGCGATGCCTATATGGCCGTTGCAGGCGTGCCGGCCACTGACCGTCTCCATACATTGAAAGCCTGCCTCGCCGCCCTGGCCCTGCAAAATGCGGTGGCAAAACTGAAAGCCGAAAGACAGAAGTTGCGGCTGCCCTTTTTTGAATTCCGCATCGGTATCCACAGCGGACCGGTCATTGCGGGCATGGTCGGCCGCAAGCGGTTTACCTATGATATCTGGGGCGATGTCGTCAATTTGGCGGCGCGGCTGGAGTCGAACAGTGAGCCGGGAAAAATCAACGTCTCGGACCGCGTCTTCAACCAAACCTCACCGTTTTTTGATTACACATTGCGGGGCACGATCGAAGTCAGGAACAAGGCACCCCAGAAAATGTATTTCCTTGACCGCCTGCAAGAAATCTATTCCGAGGATCCGGCCGGTCGGAAAGGAAATGAAAAGCTCTGGACGATGAGCGATCCGAAAAAAGTTCAGTTCAAAAAAATTGCGTCGCCGATTCCGTGAGGCGGGCAAACGCGAAATAACGGATGTATTTTGTAAAACTGTGGTATAATCACTGCGTGAAACTGGCCACCCGCCCGGAATACCCGGCGAACCGCCGCCTTGAGCGGAGGGACCTGCCCTGAGTTCAGGGCCCGCGACCATCATCTCACCCGAATTCATTGCCCCGCCCGGATTGAGGCAACGAAGCGCCGCACAGGACGCGACAGCAAGCGCCCGACGTCGGCAGGATTTTATCCGTGTATATAGCGACCAACTTCTCTTGAAAGGGAAATCAGATGTCCAAAGGTAACAACAAGCGCGGAAACAAGGAAATCAAGAAACCGAAACAGGTAAAGGCCAAGGTTCTGGCGACCAACGATTCCAACGCCGGGAAGGTAACGCTGAATATCGCGCGCAAAGGCACCAAATAAACCCGGACCTTTTCCGGCGGGCACACGCCTTCCGGATTAGGATGCCATCGTCCCGTCCGTAAGAAGTTTCTTGTCAAACTCGAAGACAATCTCCGGGTTCGGGTGGGTATGGCTCAGGTCTTTTTCCGGGCAGTCAACATGGGCCATCAAATGGCGAATGACATTCAGCCGTGCCTCTTTCTTATTGTCCGTCCGCACGATATGCCAGGGGCTGACCGCCGTATGCGTTCGCCTCAGCATGTCGTTGCGCGCGGCGCTGTAATCGTCCCAATGCTCCAGTGCAACGGCATCAATGGGGCTGATCTTCCAGGTTTTGAGCGGATCAACACGCCGGTCCTCCAGCCGCGCCGCCTGTTCGTCCTTGCTGATATCGAGGTAATATTTGTGAAGCTGGATTCCGTTTGCGATGAGAAGCTGTTCGAACGACGGGACCGTGGTCATGAAATTCTCATATTCCGCATCGGTACAAAAGCCCATCACCCGTTCGACGCCGGCGCGGTTGTACCAGCTGCGATTGAAGAGCGCCATTTCCCCCTCGGCCGGCAGATGGGTGTTATAGCGCTGGAAATACCAGCTCGCCTGCTCCCGGTTTGACGGCTTGCCGAGCGCGACAACCCGCGTTTCCCGCGGGGAGAGATGCTGCGTGATCCGCTTGATCACGCCGTCCTTGCCCGCCGCGTCCCGGCCTTCAAACAGGATCAGCACCTGCAGGTTGCTGGCAATGATATGCCGCTGCAGCTTGACCAGCTCGATCTGCAGGGACTTGAGCTCTCTCTTGTATTCTTTCTTGTCCATATCCACCTCGTGCGCGCTATTCTCCACGCCCCAAGCCTAGACGGATTACCGACAAATAACCACCGGCAAGCAGCTTTCTACGGTGGCTGCTAGGCAGGCTCCCGAAAAAATGCTAGGTCCTTTATTGTCATTCACAGAGACAGGCCGGACAAATACGATGCGTCAACAACGCCTTGCGGCGATACTCTCTCTCGATGTCGTCGGCTTCAGCCGGATGATGCAATCGGATTCGCCCGGCCTGCTGAAAACGCTCAACATCGTCTTTCGCAAGATCGTCACCCCCGCCGTCACCGCGCATAACGGCCGGGTGGTCAAGCTGCTCGGCGACGGGGCGCTGATCGAGTTTTCCGCGGCGATCGAGGCGCTCGACTGTGCCGTCGCCATCCAGAGGGCGCTCCGCTCCCCGGACCTGCCCTTCTCTCACGCCGAACCGATCCGCCTCCGCGCCGGGATCCATGTCGGCGATGTGGTCGTCGAGGCGGAGGATGTCTTTGGCGATGCGGTGAATATCGCGGCACGCCTTCAGGCGGCGGCGGAACCGGGCGGCATTCTTATCTCGCGCATTGTCCGCGACCTTGCGGGCAGCTATATCACCGCCCGCCTCCGCCGGGAGGGGATGCATAGCTACAAGGGGATCGAGCAGCCGATCGAGGTGCTGTCGGTCGATCTGTCCGATCTCGGCACCCAGGAGAAACGCCGCCGCATTTCCGAGGCGCAGGAGATCAAGTTTTGCACCACGAAGGACAAGGTCCGCCTCGCCTGGACGACGAATGGCGACGGTCCGCCCATCGTCAAGGCCCCCAACTGGATCAGCCATCTGCAGCTCGACTGGCGCAGCCCCGGTTTCGCGCCGATGACCACATCGATTGCGAATAGATACAGCCTCATCCGCTTCGATGCGCGTGGCAACGGCCTCTCGGACTGGGAGGTGGCGGAAATCTCCGCTGACCGCTTCGTCGATGATCTGGAAGCCGTCTTCGATGCCGCCGGGATCGACCGTGCGCCTATCATCTCCTTCTCGCAAGGGGCCGCCATCGCCGCCGCCTTCGCCGCCCGTCAGCCGGAACGGGTTTCCGCCATCGTCATGATCGGCGGCTATGCCAAGGGCCGGGCGAAACGCGGCAATGAGCATGACGCGAGGCTCGCCGAAGCCTTTCGCGCGATGATGCGGGCGGGCTGGGACGATGACTACCCGTCGCTCCGTGACCTGCTCGCGCAGACCATCGTGCCCGGCGCGAGCGAGGAAGACCGCCGCCGCTTCGCCGAGGATATGCGCGAGATGATCTCGCCGGAGAATCTCGGGCGCTACCGAGAAGTCCTCGACAATATGGACATCATGGAACTGCTCGGCGAGGTGCGCGCGCCCTGCCTCGTCGCCCATTGCCGCCATGACAGGATGCAGCCGCTGAAGGAGGGGCAGCGCCTTGCCGCCGCCCTGCCCAACGCCCGCTTTGTGAGCTATGACAGCCCGAACCATCTGGTGCCGGAAAACGATCCCGCCTGGCCCCTGCTGGAGCGCAACGTGCAGAATTTTCTCGCCGAGCACAGCTGAAAGGAGGAAACCGATGGCCATCGCCCCGCATTCCCTCGTCGGTAAAAGCCTTGAATGGACGGGGGTGCATCATTCCCTCAAAGGCGATTTCACCGACCTCACGACCCATACGGTCACCTACGAGACCGAGACCAGCTGCTATGTCACGGCGAACGGCGTTCTTGTCGGGGAGGCGACTTACAGCTACCAAAGGCTGGATGACGAGATGGGCATCTGTATCTATCGCCCGACGGAATATCAGGGCCGCGATGACGTGGTGCTGAACGCCATGTTTGATTTCAGGAATATGAAGGACCGCGCCGTGCTGACGGCAGGCGGAGAGCCTTTCGCGGTGGCCGACGGGGACATGAAAGAAGTGGAGACCCCGCCCCGGCCCTGACGCCCGCGGCCTGCCCCGCTATTTACCGACCGCCTCCCACCAGCGGGTGCTCTGGAACGGGGCGGTCATCTCGACGGTTTCGCCAAGATGCGGGGTGATGAGCTCGACGTCCTTTTCCGCCGCCGCCTTGATCGTGCGATGGATCGGTTCATCCCAGGCATGAATGCCGAGGTTGAAGGTCGCCCAATGCACCGGCAGCATCGGCCCGCCGCCAAGATCGCGCGCGACCTCAACCGCATCCTCCGGTGTCATATGGATATCCTCCCACGACTGGCCGGGCCCGTAGGAGCCGATCTTGATCAGGTTGAGATCAAAGGGGCCGAACCGATCTCCCACCTCCGCGAACAGCTTCGAATAGCCGCTATCGCCGCTAAAGAACACGCGCGCGTCGGGCCCGAGGATCGACCAGGAGGACCAGAAGGTCGCCTTGTAGTCGAACAGCCCGCGCCCCGAATAATGCCGCGTTGGCGTCGCGACGAGGGCAAGTTCGCCGAAGGGCCGCGTCTCCCACCAGTCAAGCTCGATAATCTGAGCTGCGGGCACCTCCCATGCCTCCAGATGCGCGCCCGCGCCGAGGGGGAGGAAGAACACCGTGCCCTGCGCCGCCAGATGGCGCACCGTCGCCTCATCCATATGATCGTAATGATTGTGGGAGATCACCACCGCGTCGATATTTTTCAGCGCCGCAAGCGGCAGCGGCGACGGATGGAAGCGCTCCGGCCCGGCGAACTGCACCGGCGACGCCCGCCCGGAAAGCACCGGATCGGTCAGCAGCCGCAGCCCCGCCATCTCGATCAGGACGCTGGAATGGCCGAGCCAGGTTGCGCGCAACGCCTCGGGCGCGGGCCCGTTCAGATAGTCGGTCGGCAGCATCATCACCGGCAGCGGCGCCGGCGGCACGCGCTGCTGCTCGCCGAAGAACTGCTCCCGCAGATAGTCCCATGTCAGTTCGTAAGGGGCCTGGCGTTCCGGATTGACGAAGCCGCCCTCATGATAATGCGGCGAGGCCTGGACGCGCGCGAGCCGCTCCCCGGCGATATGGGCGCTTAAGTAATAGCCGACGACAACGACGCCAAGGACCAGCAGCAGCACCCCGGAACTCACGCCGATACTCACCTTCTTCCAGAGCCTCATCCCCACCTCCTCCTGCCCGCACACTCGCGCATCATAAACGGCGGGGGAGGTTTAAGCCTATATATATTTATTGGAACTATTTTAGATTGATTGAGAGCATACATACACTAGACTTTTGGCTACAATTGCACTTCATAATTTCAACGTTGTATTTGGATAACATTTCCATGGATTTAAGCGATCACGTATATCACTACACAGATGCTCATGCACTACTAAGCATAATATCCAACCGGACAATATGGGCGACCGACATCAACTTCTTGAATGACAAGAGAGAAGGAAATGTCTCGAGAAATTACATTCGCCAATTTCTGAGAAGAAAGAGGAAATCGCCAGATTTCGAAATGACCGATGCGATCGCAGAAGCAATAGAAAGTTTCCTAGGTGCTCGGAAACATGCTTACGTCACCTCATTTGTGAATAGATATGATAGTTTAACTATGTATCGAACATATGGTCCTCCAGAAGGAGGATATTGCATTGGATTCAAGCGAGAATATTTGCGTACCGTCCCCAATACACGCCTAGTAGATATGGAGTACACTAAAGAAGTTCAGCAAAAAGAGACATATGATTTCTTGAAGCAATTAGTTGAGGATCTAGTTGAAAAAGGCGATCCGAAACTTAGTCCGCAAGAAGCTTCTAACCAAATCCTTAAAAAAGGCCGTTTTTTCGGACAGCTGCATAATCTTTCAGTACGCCACAAATCCTCTGAATTCCACACGGAAGATGAAGTAAGGCTCGTTACTTCGGTGGGGTGGAACGAAAGGAAGCTACGCATTTCTAATAAAGGCAATGTATTCATACCTTACATTGAGCATGAGTTGCCGAACACTGAGACAGATGTTTTAATTGCACTAGGACCAAATACAGCGCAAGAATTGGCAAATTCTGGCCTCAATCATCTACACCATATTGCCCAAAAAAATGGAACAAAGTGGAATATTACATTACTTGGTCGAGAGTTATCAGGTTATCGGTACCTTTAATAAATTCTTTTGGAAGTCTCAGAGATTAACAAATACATTTTGACGTCGAAATGTCTTCGTTTTTTCGTAGTGTTCGTAGTCCTTTAGAAGCTCTTCAATTTCTGGTGTCATATGCGCTTTAAGTTCTATAAAAGCCCGAATTTCTGCTGATGAAGGAACGTTCCAAGAACGATCAGGATTTAGTTTCTCTTTAACATCATCTAAAACAACCCTATGTTCAGATTCTGAAGCATAGCTTTTCTTGTCTTCACGTAGGCATTTTTTTATGCCTCGAAAAAAAATCATACCTACTCCACGATGCCATCTTTCACTAGTTTTATTTATATCAGCATCCGAAATTCCTATTTCTTTCAAGCTATTAATCAGTTGATCCTGAATCTTGATTTTAGTTTCCAAATTTGTTCCGCCCAAAAAACTGCTAGACATCAGAGTTGTTAAAGCTGCCTCTACCGATGTCAATGCAACTGTTCGCAATTGTTTGACAGTCGCGTTTGCTTCGTCGACAGCTTTCTTCATTTCGGCTTCAAAACCAGCACCCTTAAATCTTTGAATTTTATCGAGGTTTAGGAACGACAAGGCAATAGCGCATGCAACAAGGGAAATGCCCATTTCCGTAGGTTTCTCCATAAACCCAAAGATACTTGGCAATACAACAGTAATCACTGCTCCTGTAATATTGGTCTTATTTCCCAAATAACCCCCTCAAGCAAACGCCTCTTCCCACGTCCCCTTCGTTGCCGCCTTTGAGTATTCGGTGGCGCGGTTTTCGAAGAAGTTGGTGTGCTCGACGGCGTTGAGGATGGCGTCGAGCCAGGGGAGCGGGTTTTTCTCGATATGGTAGATTTCATCGAGGCCGAGCTGCACCAGGCGGCGGTCGGCGATATAGCGGATATAGGCCTTGATCTCGTCCGCCGTCAGCCCCTCGATATCGCCGGCGCCGAAGGCGAGGTCGATAAAGGCGTCCTCATGGGTGACGATCTCGCGGCAGGTCGCATAAAGCTCCTGACAGAATTCCTTCGTCCAGATCTCCGGGTTTTCCGAAATGAAGGTCTTGAACAGCTTGATGATGGAGTTGCAATGCAGGCTCTCGTCGCGGACGGACCAGGTGACGATCTGCCCCATCCCCTTCATCTTGCCGGTGCGCGGGAAGTTGAGCAGGATGGCGAAACTGGCGAACAGCTGTAGCCCCTCGGTGAAGGCGCCGAAGACGGCGAGGGTCTTCGCCACCTCCGATTTGTTGTCGACATTGAACTGCTGCATATAGTCGTATTTGTCCTTCATCTCCTTGTAATGGAGGAAGGCGGAATATTCCGTCTCGGGCATGCCGATGGTATCCAAGAGATGCGAATAGGCGGCGATATGCACCGTCTCCATGTTCGAGAAGGCGGCGAGCATCATCTGCACCTCGGTCGGCTTGAACACCCGGCTGTAATGGCGCATGTAGCAGTTGTTCACCTCGATATCCGACTGGGTGAAGAAGCGGAAAATCTGCGTCAGCAGATGCCGCTCCGACTCCGAGAGGGTGTTGTGCCAGTCCTTCACGTCATCGGCGAGCGGCACCTCCTCCGGCAGCCAGTGAATCTGCTGCTGTTTCAGCCAGGCATCATAGCACCAGGGGTAGGAAAAGGGCTTGTAGACGGGCTTGGCATCGAGCAGGGACATGGCGGATATCTATTCTTTCAGATTGGATTTCATCGCGTATTTGCCCCGCCATCATATGGCAGGTGCGGTCGTCAATCAACGCTTCTATGGCGCATTTGAATTGGTAAGCGCCGCTGCGCGGGGCTGAAGATTTCGATCATTTTAATATAAAAAACGCCATTTAAAAATATAAATACAATAAACTAATAATAAATCACAATTACACAAAATATGCGTCTGTATTCATATTTTATTATTCAAGGAATATGATATGTTTGCGCTTATGAAGCCTAAAAAAGAACAAGAAAATATCTATACAATTAAAGTAATTGGCCCAAGGACAGGTATAATTCCCTACAACAAAGAATTAAGTGAACAGAACAAAAATAAAGTAGCCGAAATCATCACAAATTACAGCATAAGAAATTCAGACTATGAAGGGAAACTCAAAAACAACAATCTGACGCTACATAATGATGTCATCACACCCGCAATGAACCTGATAGCCGATTACTATCCGGAGGAGAGCCTTGAATTTGCGGCACAGCTTTACGCCTATTACAAAACAATTCCGCAAAAGAAAAAGGATCCGCTGGAGAGATTTATCAGGGCATACTGTAAGAAATACTTCTACACAGAGGCCTTCGCCAGTTCAGTCGCAGAATATATAAATGACATCTGTTTTTCGTGTCCGACGAGGTATCTCGATATCTTCGTCAAAATGGCATGCATGCAAGTTTCCGCTGAAATTGCATTTGTGAAAGACATCAATGAAAAGAACGAAATCTGGCGGTCATTTTTCAATAAGCCAGGCGTGCCCGAGCAATTACAACAAGAGTTAAAAGTTCGACAAAAATCAATGCTATACAAAATCACGCCATGTTTCAAAGAAACCTTTCTTAAAACGGGGAAAACCGTCAACGACGAGCAATACAAGAAAGCCTGCCTGGATATCGCAAATATTATGGGAATTGTTGTTATTTTGCCAAAGCAACAAGAGCAAAAACTCGCGCAACTGATTGGAGAAAATTATGACATTCTTTCCAGAATCAAAAAATTTTATGACGAAAAATATAGTATTGAGACCATGCATTCACCGGAAAGGAAAATAGAGTGCGGCGGCAAACTCCTCACCCAGTATTTGGAGAAGAAGGGCAACATTGGGCTTGACGAGTTAAATTCGCAAATCGAAAGAGAATACGACGACACACTGTCCATACAGATAAACGAAATGCTTTTCCCCTCTGTCATCCGGCTCATACGGACAGATATTTTTGATGGCGAAGAGGTCAGGGAGACCCGCAAATGCTTTAAGGGTTTGATGCAGACGCAGGGTGTTGAAGATGAAAGTGAACTGTCCACCAGCCTGGAAATTGTCCGCAACAACGGGCTTACGGCAGAAGAACTGTACGACAGCACCAAGAAACTCACAAGCGAGAAAGAGCTGAAAAGCGACGGTATAAATAAAAGCACCTATAACGAGCAAGATCAAGATCTTATGAGGGTATCCGGCGAATGTGATTCACTGCTTCAGGAAATTCTTGAGGACGCTGCCGCAGAGCAGAAGCCTCTCGCACCTGCAGACGACGAAGAAAAGAAAAATGACGAGCAGGACCAGAAGCCGGTACGAAAGAGGAAGGCAAAGAAGCGGAAGTTTGATCTGACCAAAACCTATGTATCGCCTAAAAAAAAGAAAAAGAAGAAAATGACCATGGCGCCGATAAAAGACACTGCGGAACAACCCGCTCCGCAACCAGACAGCGAGGACATCCTGATTTCCGTCGGCGTCCTGCGCGGGATAGATTTCCGGCTCGACGAGATCACCAGTCTCGTCAAGAGGCTGACAAAGGTCAAAACCAACGACGACCATGTCAATACTCAACTTTCTGAACTGAAGAAACAAGCACTTGCGCAACAACAAAGCCTGAGCATTATCGCGGAAGCCGAAGAATGGACACTCTCCGAGGTAAATCAGCAACTTCTAGCGTGCGACGAGGTCATCGGCAATGGCAACAAGCTCTTGCAGCACCTGGAAAAAGAAAAGGGAACCCTTAACAATTTCGACGCAGCGCTGTGGAAACTTGTCGAGAAGGAAAGTCTGGTGAGCGGCAAGGGCTGGGGCGGAACAATAGATAAGAAACTCGGAGGCAAATTCGAAAAAATAGAGGCTCTCTACCATGGCCGCCGCTTCAATCCAAAAAAGCAGGTGACGATCGATGGTAAAAAAAGAAACCTGAAAATGAATGAAACCCTGGTGTTTTATGTAACCGAGCACAGCACAACCGATGCCATTAAATATTGCATGTCGATCAAGCTTTGGAACTCACGTGATCCTGAAGACCCCGCACCACAGCGGCGAAATGCCAGAATTTATTCCATCGGCAATCTTGTCAAGTCGGCCGACCGGATTGACGTCGATAACTGGAAATGCACCGGCAAGAACATGGCCGTGCTGCATGTACAATAAGAGGATAAAGAGCAGTGGCAGGCGCCACCGCTCTCCGCCCTACTGGCAGGCGAGGCATTCTTCGTAATCGACGGTCTCGCCGGCGTTCTCGACCGCGCGTGCGACGGCGGGCGCAAGGCTCGCGGCGAGTTCACGGAGTTCCTCGGGCAGTTCCTCCTTCATCGCGACGACTTCCGCGCGCTGCATGGATTTGGAGCGGCAGTAGTAAAGGCTCTTCACGCCCTGCTTCCAGGCCATGAAATGGATCTGGTGCAGATCACGCTTATGCACATCGGCGGGCAGGAAGATGTTGACGGACTGCGACTGGTCGATCATCGGCGTGCGGTCGGCGGCAAGCTCGATGATCCAGCGCTGATCCAGCTCGAACGCGGTCTTGAACACATCCTTCTCGTGATCGTCGAGGAAGTCGAGATGCTGCACCGAGCCTTCCTTGACGGTGATGGAACTCCAGATTTCCTCCGTGTCCTGTCCCTTCTCCGCGAGCAGCCGCTTCAGATGCGGGTTGCGCACATTGAAGCTGCCCGAGAGCGTCTTGTGGGTGTAGCTGTTGGCGGCGGCGGGCTCGATCCCCGGGCTCGCCCCACCGCAGATGATGGAGATGGAAGCCGTCGGCGCGATCGCCGTCTTGTTCGAAAACCGCTCGTTGAAGCCGTAATCCGCCGCGTCCGGGCAGGCACCGCGCAATTCCGCGAGGGATTTCGACGCGGCATCGACACCCTTCTGGATATGGGTGAAAATCTTGCGGTTCCAGACCTTCGCCATGACCGATTCCATGGGCACGCGCTTCGCCTGCAAAAAGGAATGGAAGCCCATGACGCCAAGGCCGACGCTGCGCTCGCGGAAGGCGGCGTATTTCGCGCGCTCCATCTCGTCCGGCGCGCGGTCGATGAAATCCTGCAGCACATTGTCGAGAAACAGCATGACATCCTCGATAAAGCCGTCCTGCCCTTCCCATTCGTCATATTTCTCCAAGTTCAGCGAGGACAGGCAGCAGACCGCCGTCCGCTCCTTGCCGAGATGGTCGATGCCCGTCGGCAGGGTGATCTCCGCGCAGAGGTTGGAGGTTTTCACTTCCAGCCCGGCGAGCTTGTGATGCTCCGGCATCAGGGAGTTCACCCGGTCGTTGAAGATAATATAGGGCTCGCCGGTCTCGACCCGCGCCGTGAGAATACGGATCCACAGGCTGCGCGCGCTCACCGTACGGACAACGGCGTGATCATGCGGACTGGTCAGCGCCCATTCCGCATCTTCCTCCACCGCGCGCATGAAGGCGTCGGACACCAGGATGCCGTGATGCAGGTTTGGCGTCTTGCGGTTGGGGTCGCCCCCGGTCGGGCGGCGAATCTCGATGAATTCCTCGATCTCCGGATGGGAGATGGGCAGGTACACGGCCGCCGAACCGCGGCGCAAAGACCCCTGGCTGATGGCGAGGGTGAGGCTGTCCATGACGCGGATGAAGGGCACCACGCCGGAGGTCTTGCCAACCGCGCCGACACCTTCGCCGATGGAGCGCAGATTGCCCCAGTAGCTGCCGATGCCGCCGCCCTTGGACGCCAGCCAGACATTTTCCGTCCAGAGATTGACGATTCCCTTCAGGCTGTCGTTCGACTCATTGAGGAAGCAGGAAATCGGCAAACCGCGCGACGACCCGCCATTGCTGAGCACCGGCGTCGAAGGCATGAACCAGAGCTTGCTGATATACTCATAGATGCGCTGCGCATGGGCGTCGTCCTCGCCATAGGCGCTGGCCACCCGGCCGAACAGATCCTGGAAGCTTTCCTCGGGCAGGAGATAGCGGTCTTTCAATACCGCCATGCCGAATTCCGTCAGATACTTGTCGCGACCATGGTCAATATGGACCCGCGCGCCATCCTTTACCTGAACGATATCCGTTAGCATCTCAACTGTATCCAGCATTTTTCTTACCCCTTCCAGATCTCAACTAATACTGCGGAATCGATTGGGCTCGATTCCAATAATAATATTTCGTACCACTTGCCATATTTTTGTAATAATTTCCCGGTATGCTGGTTGTCTATTCCGGTAATTACAAGAATACGCCGTTTTTGGTGTCGTTAGCGGAACTCAATATCTACTCAAACACGACATTAACCACTACATATTGTATAAAGGCTGACAAGCCGTCAACTGGTTGTGGAAAAATATTGAAAATTATTACGCTTGACGAATCGGTAAAAGGAATTTACGCGGGAATTCGACAAATTCTACTGTTATGAGCAAGCCGTGATCCTACCGCAACCGGACGCCCTTTGATACCCTTCACACCGTCTTTTTTGGAAAAAATTTTATTCCCTTTTGCCACTTGGATCGAAGTGCAAAGCCGGACCATAAAAAAAGGCGCCGAAACTGATTTCGGCGCCAGGATGCTCCCGTGACGGGAGGTTAAATACGGTGGATAAGTCCCTCTTTAATGAGTGACTTTACCCTCCGCCGAGAGCATAGTTATCTTTTCCTTTATCCTGAGTTTTTCGCGCTTGAGTTCACTGATATGCACATGATCTGCGGACGGGCTGGCCATTTCATTTTCGATTTTTTCTTCGATGCGGTGGTGTTTTTCGGTCAGCTGTGCAACATGATCTGCTGTGCTCATAGTGTATCTCCTTTGTTAAAAAACGGCAGGACGCTGGCAGGCCAGCGATAGACAACTTTATATTACAGAATTATGAATAAACTGACTATGATTCAATGCCTGAAGGGCATAATTTTTGAAAGAAAATTATAATATGGCGCAAAATCAACGACTTGTCATCGGGATCAGCGGCGCCTCCGGCGCGGTGCTCGGCATCCGCCTGCTCGAGGCCTGCCGGAAGCTCGATCTGGAGACCCATCTGGTCATCTCAAAAGCGGGCGAAATCACCATCGCGCAGGAAACGAACAGAAGCGTTTCCGAGGTCAGGGCCCTCGCCTCCCATACCCATAAATCCGCCGATATCGGCGCCGCCATCGCCTCGGGCTCTTATCCGACCATGGGCATGGCGGTCGTGCCCTGCTCTATCCGCACGATGTCGGAAATCGCGACCGGCGTCACGTCCAGCCTGCTGACCCGCGCCGCAGACGTGACTTTAAAAGAACGCCGTAAGTTATTGCTGGCCGTGCGGGAAACGCCCTTTCATACAGGCCATCTTCGCACCCTGACCCAGCTCTCCGAGATGGGCGCGATCATCGCGCCGCCGGTCCCTGCCTTCTATACAAAGCCCGAAACGACCGGCGAGATCGTCGATCAGTTCACCGGCCATCTGCTCAACCTGCTGGGGCTGGAGAATACCCTTGCCAGGGAATGGGCCGGGCTGAAGGGCGGCGCCTGATCCCTTCCCCTATTTGCCGAGTTTCTGGAAGATTGCATAATAGAGATTCTCGCATGTGAGGACGATGCCCTCCCGCTGGCGTTCTGGATAATTGGGATCACTCACCCGACTACTACTGCAAGTGCCAATGCAGGCGTCGAGCGGGCGGCCTATCTTTATCGTGGTCTTCACTGCCTTTTTCGCCTTGCAATAGGCAACCTTGTCCGGCATCAGGGCGATGCGCTGAGCAAGCGTCATGCTTTTTTCCGGGCGCGGCGGAGGTGGCGGATTGGCGGCAAGCACCCGCTGATGCTCAGCGTTGCATTGCTGCACGGCGGTCGCATCTTCCGCATTCTTGGTGGCCGTCGCGCAGGCCTGGGCGCAGCTCTTGTCCTTATGGATGGCGCAGAATCGTGCCTGATCCCGCATGACAAGAGCCAGTTCCTTCGGCTGCTGTTGACCGACTGACTGGCTGCTCGCCGGGATCGCCAGCAGGGACAGAACGCTTGTTATCAAAAGGAATGTCTTACGCTGTCTCATGAACTCTTCTTCTTTTCTTCTTGTTGGGGACTAGATATGGGGGCCGAACAGGCCGGTCAGCCGCGGCTCGGCATCGGGGAAGGCCTGCCGCCAGATCAGCAGCAGGTCCGACAGATCGTCGGTATCAAGGGAATCGGTGACCCGGCCGAGATAGGCCGCGAGATTATCGGCCGCTGCCTCTCCGCGCTCACTCGCGCCGAAGGAGCCGGTCGCGGGTCGCGTCAGCAGATCATTGAGGAATATTAGCTCCATATGCTCGGCGAACAGCTCGCCATCCGCAATGCCGCGCCGGAGCTCGTTGCCAAGACGGGCATCGGCGGGGGCAATCGGTCCCTTGAGATAGCGGCGGACATGACGCAGCGGCGCCACCACCTCGGCCTGCCAGCGCGCGGCGGCTGCGATCCCGGCATCAAGCTCGTCCTCCGCGAGACGGCCCCGCCCGCTCGCCGCCGTCCAGATACAGAACATCAGGAGATTGACATCGAGGCTGCGCCGCTCCTGCAATCTGAGGCAGGCCTCGGCGACGGGCGCGTCGCTATAGAGCCGGATGGCATAGTCCCAAAGCTGACTGGGCGGAAAAACCGCTGAGGAAAAAATCGCCATTTGCCACAGCGCCCCTTCTTCAAGTAATATGACCTATGCTAGGATTGTCCCGGGAAAAGCGGTAAAATACTGATAATCCTGATGCAATACCCTTTATAGGGTAGCATAGCTGTCGCTTCATTGGAAAAAAGTTGTCGGAGTGCCTTTCATATGGCGGAAATTGATGAGCAGGAAATGCTCAGGGCGAAACTGGAACAGCTGAAAACCGAACATGGAGACCTTGACCGGGCGATCGATGCCCTGATTGAGAGCGGCAATTACAACTCGCTGCAGCTTCAGCGGTTGAAAAAACGCAAACTTATCCTGAAGGACCAGATTTACCGCGCGCGAAATACCCTGCTGCCCGATATCATCGCCTGATCTTTAACTTCCGCCGTCCCCAAACAGGTAACCCGCGCTTACGCGCCGCGGCGGTCCTCGCTGCCGTGCTTTTCCTTGTACATTGCGCTATCCGCGGCGCTTAAGGTCTGCTCCGGGTTTTCCCCGGCACTGATCGGGACAATGCCGGACGAGAGGCTGGTCGGCAGCGCCGCGCCTTTCCAGATGATCGGCTTTTCGGCAAACAGCTTGGGCAGGCGGTCGATCAGATGCCGGGCGTCCTGCGGTTTCGTCCGCGCGAGGATCAGGCCGAATTCATCGCCGCCGAGGCGCCCGACGATATCGGTGTCGCGCACGCTCTCTTTGAGCCGCATCGCCACCTGCGAGAGCACATAATCTCCCGCCTCATGACCGAGGCTGTCATTGACTGACTTGAACTGGTTGAGGTCGATATAGACAAGGCTGGCTTCGGTCTGGTACCGCTCCACCGAGGCTTTCACCCGCGACAGTTCCCGCACGAAGGCGCGGCGATTATAGATCGGCAGCAACGGGTCCTGATCGGCCACCAGCTCGGCATCATTGAGCCGCCGGGTCAGGTCCCTGATTGACTGACGCAGGTTTTCCACCTCCGTCATCAGGGTGGTGATCGCCTCCTGTACGCGGGGCGTGAGTTCGTTGTCCGGGATGCCAAGGACGGAGGCGCTGTCGTTGATGTCCCGCGCCGGAGCGGTAAAGCTGGCGCTTGTCTTTGTGGATGATTTCCGGCTGTCCCCGGCTGCACGCGTCGGCCTGCTCTGTCCGCCTGGCTCGATTTTCATAGATCCCCCGATCCCCTGATCCCAATAATTTTACCAAACTTTAGAGTAAATTAACTGAAAATTCAAAGAATTCTCGTTATAAAAGGCGCTTTTCCGGCACCTGGCAACGCAGGGTCAACCTTCCCTTGCGTCTTTGAACCGCTTGCCTATAATCGCGGGCTTCAAACCGCCAGGGGTCAAAACAGGGAACATCGAATGACCAAACGGGACGCTGAAATCGGGATCATCATGGGCAGCCAGTCCGACTGGGAAACCATGAAGAATGCCGCCGATATACTGGACAGGCTGGACATTCCCTATGAGACGAAAATCGTCTCCGCCCATCGCACGCCGGACCGGCTTTATGAATATGCGACCCATGCGGCGGCGCGCGGGCTGAAGGTGATTATCGCCGGCGCCGGTGGCGCGGCGCATCTGCCGGGCATGACCGCCGCGATGACGCCGCTCCCCGTCCTTGGCGTGCCCATTGAGAGCAAGGCGCTGAAAGGCATGGACAGCCTGCTCTCCATCGCGCAGATGCCGGGCGGTGTTCCCGTCGGCACCCTCGCCATCGGCAAGGCGGGCGCAATCAATGCTGGCCTCCTCGCCGCCCAGATTCTCGCGCTCAATAACGAAACCTACGCCAAGGCCGTCGAGGACTGGCGGGCGCAGCAGACCGACAGCGTCGCCACAGACCCACAATAAGGTATCCGGAAATGACAGTAATCGCGCCCGGCGGACATATCGGAATTCTCGGTGACGGCCAGCTTGGCCGGATGATGGCCATTGCGGCCGCGGAAATGGGCTATTTCGTCCATGTCTATGGGCCTGAGGAAGACAGCCCCGCCGCCCAGGTCAGCCACCGCTCCACCGTTGCGCCCTATGGCGACAAGGCGGCGCTTGAAAAATTCGCCAAAAGCGTCGATGTGGTGACGCTGGAATTCGAGAATATCCCGACCGACACGCTGGAATTCCTGAACACGCTGGTGCCCGTGCGCCCCAATGCGAAGGTGCTGGAGATCACGCAGGACCGATTGTTCGAAAAAAGCTTCATCAACAATCTCGGCATCGGCACGGCGGTCTTTGCCAATGTCGAATCCATCGACGAGCTGGTCCTCGCGATCAAGCAGGTCAAGCTGCCCGCCATCCTGAAGACCCGGCGGCTCGGCTATGACGGCAAGGGCCAGGTCAAGATCACCGGCAGCAGCGACCTTGACGAGGTCTGGAAGGAAATGAAAGATGCGCCCTCCATCCTTGAAGGGTTCGTCAATTTCAAGATGGAGATTTCGGTGATCGTCGCCCGCAGCACGCAAGGCGAGATTGCCTGTTACTGCCCGGTCGAGAACCGCCACAAGAACCATATCCTCGATATCACGCTGGCGCCCGCCGACATTCCGAAGCGGCTCGTGGACAAGGCCGTCGAGATTGCCGGGAAGATCGCCGCCAAGATCGACCTTGTCGGGATGATCGCGGTCGAGATGTTCGTGACCAAGGACAACCAGATCCTCGTCAACGAGCTGGCCCCGCGCCCGCATAACTCCGGCCACTGGACGATCGAGGGTTGCGCCACCAGCCAGTTCCGCCAGATCATCCGCGCCGTCTGCGGCCTGCCGCTGGGACAGCCTGAGCGCCATTCAAACGCGGTGATGAGAAACCTGATCGGCGATGATGTCGAGACATGGGGCGCCCTTCTGGAGGATGCGGAGAACAGCCTGCATCTCTATGGCAAGGCCGAGGCCCGTGAGGGCCGCAAGATGGGCCATGTCACCAAGCTATTCCCCTTGAGTCAGAAACCGAAAGCCTGATCCTCAGATCGCCCAGCCGCCCGAGAAATAGAGCACCTGACCGGTGATATAGTTCGACTTGTCGGAGGCGAGGAAGAGAAGATAGTCGCCCGCCTCCTCCTGCGTGCCGAGACGGCCAAGCGGGATCTGCGAGGTGATTTTCTTGAATGCCGCCTCGTTTTCCAGCAGTTCCTTCGGAAAATAGTCCGGGCTCTCGATGAAGTTGGGCGCCAGCGCATTCACCTGGATATTATGGCGCGCGAGCTCCTTGGCGAGCGTCTGGGCGAGCGCATTGGCCCCGCCGCGCGCCGCCACATACATCGAATAGTTCGGGATGCCGTTTTTCGGCGCAGCGGAGGAAATGAACAGGATCTTGCCCCGCCCCGCCGCCTTCATATGTTTTGAGGCCGCCTTCGCGAAATGAAAGCCGCGCACCATCAGCCCTTCCAAGGTGCGGCGGAACTCCTCGACATCCGCCTCGTCAATCGCCGACTTGATCGCCGGATAGGCGTCATTATTGATCATCACATCGATCCGCCCCTCGGCGGCAACGACCTTCTCGACCAGTTCCGTCGGGTCCTGCTCAGCGAGCGGATGGACGCCGGGGATTTCGGTCTCGAAGGCGTCCCGCGCCGCGGCATCGCCAAAGGCCTCGTCGTGGGCATAGACCGTGGCCCCCTCGCCGATCATCACGCGGCAGCCGGTTTTGCCCAGGAAATGCAGGGCATCTGTGATCAGGATGACTTTGTTTTTCAGCATTGTTGTTATGTCCCGATTGTGGTGTTTTTTATGGAAAGCCAACAATAGGACCTGCCCCGGCAAAGGCAAGAGCGAACTTGGGCCGTCTAGTGACCGCCGCCCATTATGCCGGTCTTGACGGAATAATCCACGGCAAGGCCATAGACCGGGTCATCGTCGGAATCGACCATCAACTGTCCGGCGCGATTGAGGAGGCGGTGGCAGTCGCGCGACAGATGGCGCAGCTGCACCTCCTTGCCGAGCGCCTGATATTTCGAGGCCAGCACCTCGATCGCCTGCAGGGCCGACTGATCGACGACACGGCTGTTCATAAAATCGACGATGACAATGGCCGGATCGCCCTTGATGTCGAAAATCTCGGCAAAGCCGTCGGTGGAGCCGAAAAAGAGCGGCCCCTCGATCTTGTAGACCTTCTCCCCGCCCGGCAGGATTTCCGTCCCCGCATGGATGCGGCGCGCATTGTTCCAGGCATAAACGAGCGCTGAAACGATGACCCCGACGACCACGGCCACCGCAAGATCGGAGAGCACCGTTACCGCCGTTACCAGAATGATCACTAGCGTATCGGCAAGCGGAATGATCCGCATGATGCGCAGGCTCTGCCACGCGAAAGTGCCGATCACCACCATGAACATGACGCCAACCAGCGCCGCGAGCGGGATCTGCTCGATCAGCGGCGAGGCAAAGAGGATGAAGACAAGCAGAAAGAGCGCCGCGGAAATGCCGGAAAGCCGCGTCCGCCCACCCGATTTCATATTGATCATCGACTGGCCGATCATGGCGCAGCCGCCCATGCCGCCGAAGAACCCGGTGACGGTATTGGCGAGGCCCTGCGCCATGCATTCCTGCGATGCGCCGCCGCTTTGTTCCGTGATCTCGCCGACAAGGTTGAGCGTCAGCAGACTCTCGATCAGGCCGATGGCCGCGAGGATCAGGGCAAAAGGAAAGATAATCTCCAGTGTCTCAAGCGTGATCGGCACCATGGGGATGTGAAAGTCCGGCAGGCCGCCCTTGATGGAGGCCAGATCACCGACCCGCGGTACATCGATGCCAAAGGCAATGACGATCGCGGCGATAATGGCAATGCCCGCGAGCGGCGCCGGAATGGCTTTCGTCACCTTCGGCATCCCCCAGATAATCACCATGGTCGCCGCCACAAGGCCGAGCATGGTCACAAGCGGCGTGCCGCTCATCCAGACAACCTCGCCGTAGGTGTCGACGGACTTGAACTGGGTGAGCTGCGCCATGAAGATGACGATGGCAAGGCCGTTGACGAAGCCGAGCATCACCGGATGCGGCACCAGCCGGATAAACTTCCCAAGGCGAAAAGCCCCCGCCAGCAACTGCAATATCCCCATCAGCACAACGGTCGCAAAGAGATACTCCACCCCGTGCAGCGCGACCAGCGAGACCATCACGACAGCAAGCGCCCCGGTCGCGCCGGAGATCATCCCCGGCCGACCACCGATCAGCGCGGTGACCAGCCCGACGATAAAGGCCGCATAGAGCCCGACCAGCGGATGTACCCCGGCGACAAAGGCGAAGGCAACCGCCTCCGGCACCAGCGCGAGGGCAACGGTCAGGCCGGAGAGAAGCTCCGTCTTGAGGCGGTCCGGGGTAAAGCGGACGGGGGCCGCGTTATTACGTCCGCCGGAAAACAGGCCGGTGACGGCGGCAAGCGTTGGCTTGATCACGTGATAGGCTTCCATGTCTGGGAAATGTCAAATTCGCGCCGACCATAGGGGAAGCGGCCCCTCAAGAAAAGGCTTTTTATTGCAGCGCAGCAATTGACCGGAAACACAGCGGGCGCCAACAGACTATTTCGGCAGGCCCGCCGCGATCAGATCCTTGCGCAGCTTGTGGCGGATAAGGGGATCGCGCCAGCATTCCTTCTTGATGAATTCGGCGGCCGTCAGTTCCTTATTTACAGCCAGCGCCTTCTGCATCACGATTTCCGCCTCATCCTGCCGTCCGAGTTCAATCAGCGCCGCACAGCTATAGAGCCTGCTCCGCGACGTTTGCGAAGGAAGTTCCGTCAGGGCCTGCACGGCCTGATCAAACCGTCCGGCGCTAAAATGCGCGATCCCGCGTTCCTCGATACACCAGACCGGCAGCAGCCCGTCCAGCTCCTCAGCCTTTTTAAGAAGTTCCAGTGCCTTATCCGGCTCGCCGATGAAACTATAGAAGGCCGCCGACCGGGCGAGGATATATGCATCTGACGGACTCAGTGCCATCGCCCGCTCATGATGATATTTCGCCGCCTCGAAATTGCCCTCCAGCATCTGGATTGACCCCATGATGCGCTGAGCCTCCGGGTTGTTGGCATCCAGTTCAAGTGCCTTCTCGATGAAGCTTTTCTCTTTCGTCAACTCGAATTCCGGCAGCCAGGACGCCGCGCAGATCCGCCAGGCATAAGCGGGCCCATAGCTTGGATCTTCCTCAATCGCCTTGTCGAACCAGCGGACGGCCTGACGCGAGTTATCATAGGTAATACCGCCGATACGATGCAGATCTAACCCCCGTAGCATGAAGTCATAACCATTCATATTCTCCGGCGGTTTGCGCCGGGCGGCCTCGATCGCGTCCGCCTCCACCCGGCCAAGAATTGTCGCGGCGATCTGGGTCGTCATGGTGTCGAGCAATTCGAACAGATCGGCGAACTGACGTGTAATCCGGTCTGTCCAGACGGCGATACCGGTCTCGCCATTGGTCAGCTCAAGCGAAAGCCGGACCTTGTCACCGAGCCGCCGCACCTGCCCTTCCAGCACATAGGTCACGCCGAGATCATGGGCGACCTCGGAAGGACTGGCCTTTGTCTCCAGATAGGCGAAACTGGCGCTGCGAGAGGCGACATGCAGCTTCTTGAACCGGGCAAGCTCCAGTATGATTTCCTCGGTCAGCCCCTCCGCAAGATAATGCTGGTCCTCGTCCCCTCCCGCCGAGATAAAGGGCAAGACGGCAAGAGAATTGGGGTGGATGGTTTTGGCTGAAGCCGTCCTCTGGCTTGGCGCCGACAGGAAGACATGGGCGCCGAGATGCCCTTTCAGCCGATAGACGCGGATCGGATCGGAAATATTCTTGAAGCGCTGCTCGCCCAGATCATCAAAGGAATAGGGCGAGTTGCGCTTGATCTGATCGAACAGGACCTGCGAGAGATGGATTGTATCTGGATCGGCCCCTTGCTGTATGCGGGCGGCGAGATTGACGCCGTCGCCAAGCAGGTCATCGCCCGACACCATGACATCCGCCAGATGCAAGCCGAAGCGCATCTTCATCTTGCTGGCGATTTCCGGCGCCAGCCCGGCAAGGCCTTCCCGGATTCCGACCGCCGCTTTCACCGCGTTAATGGGGCTTGGAAATTCCGCGAGCGCGGCATCGCCTGCGCGATTGAAAATACGTCCCCCGCCTGCGTCTACGGCCTCTGTGATCAGCTTCTGGCAAATGTCGAGATGCGCCGCCGTCTCTTCCTCGGCCATCTCCATCATACGGCTGTAGCCGACAACATCGGCGACCATGATTGTTGCGAGGCGTCGCGGAAGCGTCATTATTCGACTATCCAATTGCTGTCAGAACATCCCGACTAGTTAATTTAATATTGTCACACAGCCATGGCAATTGCGAGAGTTTACTTCTTAACCCGGCACCAGAACTGGTACATGCCGCGGAACAGCGTCGGGTTTTCCGCCTCGATCTCGGCCCAGTTGGCAAGGTCCCGTCCGCCGGGATCATCGCCATAGCGGGCGCGGTAGGCCGCCATCACCCGGCTTTCCGTAAATTCGAAGCCGAGGAAGTCCAGCCCCAGCTCCTCGATGGCCGCCTGCAGGCGCGGAATGTCGAAGCGCTGCTCATGACGGTGGAACAGGAGGTCGCGGCAGCCGCTCAAGGAGTAGAAATCAAGCTCCCGCGTGACGCCCTTCGCCGGATGATCCTCCGGCAGGGCCTGGATTTTCCGGCGCAACGTCCGCATGTCGTCGAGATCAAGGGTCTCGATCCCCTCGCCCACCATCTCGCGGACCGCAACCACATCCTGCCGTGCGCTCTCGCTGTAGAGCGCGACCTTCATCACACCGTTGGGGTCCAGCAGGTCGAGCAACCCGCGCCAGGCCGCCTCCGGATCGGCCATATGATGCAGCACGCCGCAGGCCTCGATCAGGTCGAACGGCCCGAGGCTGTCCGGCAGGTCGAGGATATCCGCCTCGGCAAAGCTGACGTTATCGATATCGAGCGCCTCCGCCTGCCGCGCACCGTAACTTAAGGACCGGCGGGAGAGGTCAATGGCGGTCACCCTGCTGTCCTTAATCCGCCGCGCCGTCCGGAGCGCATGGCGCCCGGTGCCGCAACCCGCCACCAGCACAGCCGGGGTCGCGCTTACCGGCAACGGCGGCAGCGCGGGAAAGAGCGTGCGCAGCAGCGCTGGCAACGCCGTCTCCCCGCCTGCCCGAAGGCCGCGCCAGCGCGGATAGGGGCTTTCCTCATATTGCGCGCGCACGGCGCGGGAGACGGTATCGCCGGTCGTCGAGAGCGACGGCAACGTTCCCTTCAAGATCCATTCGCGCATCTTTTCCGGCCCCATGCGCACCATCAGCTGGCCGCACCAGGGCAGCGCCGTCAGGGTCACCTCCCCCTTCTCCAGGATTTCGTCCGCCATCTCCGGCTGCAACGGAGCGTAGAGCGCCGCCAGCAGCGCACTCTCAAGGCCGGTGACCAGTGGCGGCTCTCCCGGCGGCGGTGCAATCGCATATTCACAGAGGGAGAGCTGCAGCGCGAGCAAGGCAATCACCTCCGGCTCCGCCGTCACCTCGCCGCCGAGGATAAGACGGCGCGCGGATACGACCAGCGCCTCCATATCCTCCGCAGGCAGAATGAGGTTGGCGAAGGCCGCCGCGACCACCGGCTCGGTAAGGCCTGAGTTAAAGGCCGGCCAGTCGTCCTTGCTTTCTGGCGGATGTTGCAGGCCCGGTTGCCGCCGAATGCGCGCCAGCAGCGCAACGATCATACGGTCGCTCTCGACCCCGTCGCGGCCGAGACAGCGCAGCATCGCCTCATCCCCCGGCGCGCCGAGGTCCGCCGTTCCCGCACCCGCCATCAGATCGGCCAGTTCCTGCACCGCCGCATCGGTATGTTTTTCAAGCGCCGCCGCCTTCAGCCCGGCGCGAACGGCCTCGCGATGCTTGCCCCGCTGGCCGAGGAAACGGGCATAACCGCGCCAGCCAAGGACATAACCCTTGTCCGCTGTCACCGCTGCGCGGAAGGATTTTTCCGCCGCCTGCGCCTTGCCCTGATCCTTCAGCAACAGCGCGAGATTGTAATGAGCCGGGGCAAGGTCGCGATGCTGCTTGAGAATCTGCCGATAGAGTGCCGCCGCCGCGTCCGTCTCGCCGCGCCGCTGCAACGCCGTCGCCCGGCCCATCGCCTGTTCTATTTCCGCTGCCCGCATAAAATCCCTCCAGTTTGAACGGCCAATCTAGGGGAAATTCGGCGCGACCGCCAGACGCAAGCAGAGGAAATCTGCTTAAAAATGGTGCAGCGCAGCATAATCTGATTAAATTCTGAGCCATTTACGACCCTCCCCCACCAGTAAATCAGTCTAATATATTGATTTTATTAAGTTTTAAAAACTGGCACGCCCCTTGCTGTTATTAGGATCATCAACGTGAGTAAAGGAATTGCTTTAAATGAAATATTCTAGGTTGCTTTCAACGACGGTTCTCGCACTTGGTCTCACCTCGATGGCTCAGGCAGCCCCGTTGGTGGAAGAGAGTGATGTGCCCGGTGAATTTTCCGCCAATGTCGGTTTCACTACTGATTACACCTTCCGTGGTATTTCACAGACAGATAACGAACCGGCCATTCAGGGCGGGTTCGATTATACCTACGACTTCGGCCCGGTTGCCGTCAGCGGCGGCGTCTGGGGATCCAACGTCAAATTCACGGACGCGACGGTCGAGATTGACTATTACGTTGGCGTCGGCGGCTCGGTCGACGCCTTCAACTGGGATGTCTCGGCGATTTATTACAGCTATCCCGGCGCGTCCAGCAGCCTCAACTATGATTTCTTCGAAATCGCGCCGTCCGTCGGCTATGACTTCGGCTTCGCCGCTGTCAGCGCCGGCATCAACTATTCACCCGATTATTTCGGCAGCAGCGGCGATGCCTTCTACTACAGCGGCGGCATCGATATCCCGCTCGGTGAGTATTTCACATTAAGCGGCACCGTCGGCTATCAGACGATTGACGACAATGCCGCCTGGGGCACTGACGATTATCTCGATTACGGGGTCAGCATCTCGACCGAGATTGCCGGTTTCGGCGTCAGCGCAGGCTGGACCGATACGGACCTGCCCAGCAGCCAGTGCAGCGATCTGTGCGGTATCTTCGCCCTTTCGGTGTCGCGTTCCTTCTAAGTTATTCCCGCTGGACCATGTAGAGGTCTCCCCTTCCATGGTCCTGTAACTTGGCCGTCTGACGATCCCTACTCCCGTCGGACGGCCTTTTTTTTATTCCCCGCACACAAAATATACGCCCGACCGTCATTGCGGCAGTCCCGATCAGGATTTTATCCGCCGGGGACATTTCTTTTTTTCATTAGCCTAAAAGGAAATTACCGCAATGAGGGTTAAGACCGCAGTTCAATCCGGCATTCCGATGCTGTATATCAACAACAATCATATAAAGAAAGTTACCCATCCATTCTACAAGCAACCGACCAAAGGGCTATTGCTAATACAAGATCCGAACGAAATCATGGACGAGTTGGAAAGCCACGACATTTCGCGGGTTCTCAAAAATTTGATTGCAGCAATCAAACAGCAATTCGCGAACGACTGGCCCGTCTTTATAAACGGGACACTGGATGCCGAAAACCCTTATCTCGACGAAGATAAAACCACGGACGACAAAAAAGAAGACGATGACGAAGATATTGATTTAGACGGCAACAATGAGGAGAAGGTAGATAAAAACAGCGAAAACGCTTTCCCTTCCAAAGCAACAAAGGAAGACTGGCAGCTCTGGGAAGAATTCTTCGATCTACTCATAGATAATCAGTATGCCCATCTTGTAACAAGCTGTGACACCCCCCCAAAGAACCATGCATACAAGAAACTGATCATGCCCACGATCCTCAAACATAAGTGCAATTATGTTTGGATTGGGGGTGTTAACGAAACGGCATGCTGCTATGCCGTCGGACGTATGCTCGCGCGCTATCTTTGGGCAACTGTCATTACTGAGGATGTATTCCCGGGAACGATGCCTGATTCCGCGCGATACATGGAAGATGTTGATTTGATAGCCATCGTCGATCCTGCGATCACAGCAGATGTGTTATCCGAAGTAGAAAGATATCGTGACTTACAGACAGAAAAGCCCGCGTGGGTATGTTTTCAAGGGAAATGCGACTCGAATTTTCAGGATGCCCCTGACGACGGCCTGTGTGATGTGGAAGAACTCATGGAACAGCTGAATGCACTGCAGACCGGCGCGAAGCGGGATAATAAGGGCAATTGGTATGCGGAGGCATGGCTTAACATCGACTATATCTCGGGTCCGCTCAAACCGCACGACAGTGATCAGGATGAAAAGCTATTGGATGACTTCTTGAATGACGAAGATTAAAACGGCAGACGCGGCCAGATAAAGGACGGATATATGCGGGCCATGTAACAAGAGCTTCCGCCAAGCGTGATGTGCCGGAAGCTCGGGCCTGCGCCGTCATTCCGGCCGCTCCAGCAGCAGGAAATGCGCTTTCGTGGTGAAGGCGAGCTTGCCTTCCTGCGTGGTGCAGCGAAGCACGGTATCCAGCCAGCCGCGTCCGGGTTTGGAACTCGGCCGGGTCTCCAGTATTTCCATTTCCGTGGTCAGCACATCGCCCGCATGCAGGGGCGCGAGAAAATTCAGCTCCACCCCGAGGCCGGAGGGCAGGAAATGCCATTGCTGCCAGATATGGGTCGTCGCCTTGGAGGAGAGCGCGAAGGTATAGGCGCCGCAGGCCACCACATCGGGAAAGCCCATGGCGCGGGCAGCCTCGGCATCATAGTGCATGGGCTGGTCATCGAAGCGCCGTCCGAAATCCAGCATCTCCTCACGCTCCACCGTCACCGTGGCGCCGGCGAACCGGTCGCCCTTGGCAATATCGTTGAAATAGAGTTTCCGACCCATAGTTCGCCCTCGTCTGTTTTTGTGTGAGAATAAGCCGGATTGCCCGCCGCGCAAACGGCTATTTTGACATCCTTGCGGTGTCATCTGTCACAGAGCTGCACCTTTTTCCGTCCTCATTGCCAGGAAGCAGAAACAAGATGGAGAAAGTTATGGCCCAGGTTACATTCGACCTCTCGGGCAGCAAGGTCGCGGACGTGAAGAAGATTGTCCTCTTTTCCAAGGACAAATCGAAGGAGCTGGTCACCGTCGAGGTGAAAGACGGGAAGATCGATGCCGCCCATGCCTATTCGGTCAATGCAACGGAGATTTACGTGGTGGTCATCTACAAGGGCCTGCTCGAAAATCTTGAAAAGAAGCATTACTACGATGTAAAGATCATCGGCAACGGCACCCTCGTCATCGGCGCCGACGGTCATGGCAACAGCCGGGTAAACTTCCGCCGCTGACGCTTGTCCTTGCGGTTGCGCGCCGGGGGTCTATAATCGAACTCCGCTTTACTGGGTCAGGAGGCCTCCCATGCGCGCGCTTCGCTATACGCTCGGCTCCCCCTTTGCGCGGGGAGTCCGGATTTTGCTTCATGAACTTGACCTGGAATATGAGCATCAGGCGGAGCTGACCACCCCGTCCGTGGAGGAGCGGGCGTCCGCCTCCCCCACCCTTCAGGTGCCAACGCTCTGGGACGACGGCCGGACGCTGTGGGAAAGCGGCCTCATCGCCGATTACCTGCTGACGACCTATACCCCGGCAACAGAAGGGATCGGTCTGCTCGCACCAACCATCGCCCGGCCCGGCCAGGAATGGGAGGACAAGCTGACCCTCGCCACCATCCAGACGCTCGGCACCGCCGCGACGACGATCAGCCAGATGAAATGGTCCGGCGTCCGCTGGCAGGAGAATGACTATCTCACCCGCGGGCAGGAACGGCTCCCGCATCTGCTGGGCTGGCTGGAGAGACGGCTGCCCGATGCGGACAGCGGATTTTTTGGCGACAGCGTCTCCGTTCAGGACATTTTCCTTACCTGCCATCTCAGCTTTGTCGCCAACCGGCCGCTGGAACTCGCATTGCGCGAACAGGACCATCCGCGCATTGCGGCCCTCGGCAAACGGATGGAGGCCCGCCCCTCTTTCATCGACAATCCGATCCTGTGGTGGGATCCGGATGTGATCGGGTACGGTCCCGACGGCCGGACGCCCCTGTACGCCAAAAACTGACTCATTGCGCGCCCCGCAGAATCCCCCCGTTCGCGCCCGAAAACCCGGGCCGGTTGGACATGAAGGGTCGGATTTGGTAAAGTTCGCCGCCGCCTGCGCATGTATCATGAGTATCCCGGGAAAGAATAATTTTAACGCGCCGGCTCCGGGAGGCAGAATATGGGGGAACTATGAGCGAAGACTTATATGAAACAGATTTCGAGGTTGGACAGAGCAACCTCCAGAAGTGGGGGATGGATGTTCATCACCCGGTTTTCTGGGTGTCGTCCGGTCTGGTAATTCTCTTCGTGCTCGGCGTCCTGTTGTCGCCGGAAGCCGCGAAAGGCGCCCTTGACGGCGCGAAATGGTGGTCCATTGCCGCCTTTGACTGGCTGTTCATGCTGGCAGGGAATATCTTTGTGATCTTCTGCCTTGTGCTGATCTTCCTGCCGGTCGGAAAAATCCGTTTGGGCGGGCAGGATGCCAAGCCTGAATTCAGCCGCATGTCTTGGTTCGCGATGCTGTTCGCCGCCGGCATGGGCATTGGCCTGATGTTCTGGTCCGTGGCCGAGCCCACGGCCTATTACACCGGCTGGTACGAGACGCCGCTCGGCGTCGAGGCGAGAACGCCCGAAGCGGCGAGCCTCGCCATGAGTGCGACCATGTTCCATTGGGGCCTTCACCCCTGGGCGATCTACGCGGTTGTGGCGCTGTCCCTCGCGTTCTTCTCCTATAACAAGGGGCTGCCGCTGACCATCCGCTCGGCCTTCTATCCGCTGATCGGCGATCACAGCTGGGGCTTCTTCGGCCATGTGATCGACACGGTGGCGGTGCTGGCGACGCTGTTCGGTCTGGCCACCTCGCTTGGGTTCGGGGCGCAGCAGGCCTCCGCCGGTCTTGCCTATCTGTTCGGCTTCGATGCGGGGATCAACACCCAGATCGCGGTGATCATCGTGGTCACGGCGCTGGCGCTGTTCTCGGTGATCCGCGGGCTTGACGGCGGGGTGAAGCTGCTCTCCAACATCAACATGGGCATTGCCGCCGTCCTGCTGCTGTTCGTCTTTATCGTCGGTCCGACGGCGGTCATCATCGCGACCATGGGCGACACGCTGATCGGCTATCTCGGCCAGATCGTCGCCTACAGCAACTTCGTCGGCCGCGAGGATGAGGCCTGGATGCAGGGCTGGACGGTGTTCTACTGGGCCTGGTGGATCAGCTGGTCCCCGTTCGTCGGCATGTTTATCGCCCGCGTCTCCAAGGGCCGGACGGTGCGCGAGTTCATCATCGCCGTGCTGATCATCCCGACCGTGGTTACCCTCGTCTGGATGAGCGTCTTCGGCGGCTCCGCCCTGGACCAGATCCAGAACGGTGTCGGCACGCTGGCGGGCGGCCTCGACTCGGTCGAGCTCGCGATGTTCCACATGCTGGAGAACCTGCCGCTGGCGACCCTCACCTCGGCCATCGGCATCGTGCTGGTGCTGGTCTTCTTCATCACCTCATCGGACAGCGGCTCCCTCGTGATCGACGCGATCACGGCGGGCGGCAAGGTCGATGCGCCGGTGGTGCAGCGGATCTTCTGGGTCGTCATCGAGGGTGTCGTCGCGGCGGCGCTGCTGTTTGGCGGCGGGGCCGATGCCCTGACCGCGCTGCAGGCGGCAGCGATCACGGTCGGCCTGCCCTTCACGGTGGTTCTCCTCGCCATGTGCGTCTGCCTCTATATGGGGCTCCGCCACGAGAAGATCTACGTCGTCGACGAAGCCGGCGCCCCGGTCTCGTAACCGGCAACATCCGGACAAAAGCAAGGGCCAGCGGTCGATCCGCTGGCCTTTTTTTTGCGGGTGCAAATACAGTTAGAAAATTATTGGAATTTTACCTTAAATCAATTGGCAGAGTTTTTTACGTCGTTCTTCAACTCAATTAGCTGCTGATTGCTTTTCTCAAGTTCAAGATATAATTCATTGATCTGTGCCTTAAAAGACGAGGTCAGCGCTTCGTTCGTTTCATGAACACTTTTCATTTCAGCGTCATATTGAGTTCGAAATTGTCGCAAAGCTGCACCCATTTCCGAGTTAATCTTGCGAGCTCTTTCGACTTCAGAACGATATTCGCCAGACAATTCTATTCTGTTAATTGTGAAAATCTGCTCATAACCCCAAATAAGAAAAGGTGAAGCGGCGAGGACCAACGCAATCCAAGTTAAAAAAGTTCGCGTCCTTTTACCAAATATTTGCCCTATTTCTTCTCGCGCTTTAGCCAATATCGTATCCATACCAAAAAAGTATTCACCAAATACATGATGAATTTTTTGTTTTTTATTCAGAATATATTTTTTCCTTTCCACAGATTTTTCTTCATATTTGCTGCTTACTTCGTGTTCAAAGAAGGCTAAGCGTAAAAATTCTTCTCCGAAATCTATAGTGACTTCATCGCGGCCCGATAGATTAAGTATTGTACTAGAAATCGGCCCAGACCAGCCCGGATCAATTATTCCTACATTCATAGAAAATTTGCCCATATCCACCAATGTCGTCTTTAAATGTGCAAATACAGAAATGTTAGATGGTAGAGAAATGGTTTCCGCAGAAATTACTTCGGCAATTCCGCCGGGTGGCAATCGAAAGGGTTTTCCAATTTCCCTACTATGTTCTTCACCCTTGTGGTTTAGAATTGTACCGACTGTAAGATCATATGAGGTTGATTTGTATGAATTATCCTCAGCATCAGCAATCAAACCAAGTTGGATAATTTCCTCTGATCGCAATAAAGTCATGGCATAATCCCTCCCGTTTTAACTATAGTACTTATTCAATCAGTTTAAGTCTATTAAGGATTGTATTATTGAGCAATTTATGGCCGAAAAGGATGTACGATCTGGCGCTCCATGTTTCAGGTTGGAGCAAAGATCCAAAAAGACAGGTTGGTGCAATAATTTTTAAGGACAAGCAGAACATTGTTGCTATCGGCTACAATGGGATTCCGGCACTTTTAGAAGATAAAGCTGGAAGGTTGGAAGGCGAAGCACGTTACCAATGGATTGAGCACGCGGAGAGAAACGCAATATACCAAGCGACCAAATCAGGCACCACAATAGTTGATTGCAGTATGGCTGTTACCTTGTTTCCCTGCATTGATTGTGTGCGGGCAATTCTTCAATGTGGTCTGACGCATCTGATTACCACCAGACCTGACTTCTCTGACATAAGATGGGGTGAACAGTATCGAATTTCAGTAGAAATGCTTGAAGAAGCCGGTACTAAAATTACCTATATTGATTAATTTCCTCCCCCCTCACCTATCCGTAAAATTCCGCCAGAATCTTTTCGGGCTCGGGAAGTGGGAAAAGTCGGGTTTTTCCTTGAGACGTTCGCGGCATTTGTATTTGGCCGTCTCGACCTGCATGACATTCTCGATGCGGCGGTCGAGGAATTCCCAGGTTTTCTCATGGCCCGGCGACTTGTCGGAGAGCCAGTAGAGCAAGGTTGCGCCATAGACGCCGGCGAGCGTCACGCGCTTGGTGTACCAGTTGAAATCGCTTGAGGTATCGCCCGTCGCCCACCACATGCGGCTGACCGTATTGGCCGTCAGCTTGAGGCTGAGCGGGACATTCTGCGGCAGGCTGAGGATATTGACGGCGCGGCGCACGGCCTCCTTATGCATCGCGTAAAGCTCCAGCCGGACACGGATGGCGAGCGTGATGCGCTCGCGGATTTTAAGGGAGAGCACATCGCGCTTTTCAAGCTCCGCCTCCATCGCGTCGTCCGCATTCTCGACGAACAGGCGGATCATATCCACCGCCCCGTTCGGGAAGGCGAGATCGAAGGTGGCGACATCTTCCTTGAGGTCGGCAGCGGCGGCCTTCACGGCCTTCGGGCCCCAGCCGTCGAACAGCACATGGGGCAGCACCGCCTCCATCAGGCGGGTCTGATGCTCCCGCTCGATCGTCGCATTGTCGTCGCTCTTGCTCATGACGCGCTCCTATTCGGCTGCGGATTTGCGAAGCCCCTCCATGAAGGCCTCGACTTCACTTTCATACACCAGATAGCGCATGTCTGTCATCCGCTCGGGGTATAAAATGCCGAAAAGATGGTCGCATTCATGCTGCACGACGCGGGCGTGGAAGCCGCGCGCCTCGACATCGATCGCGCTGCCGTCGAGGGCGAGGCCGCGATAGCGGATATGGGTGTGCCGCGGGACGAGGCCGCGCAGGCCCGGGACCGAGAGGCAGCCTTCCCAGCCGAGTTCCATCTCATCCGAGAGCGGCTCGATTTTCGGGTTGATCAGGACGGTGGAGGGCACGCCCTCGGCCATTTCCCCGTCCTCGCGCTGTACGCGGTCATCCGGCACCTCGAAGATGACGAGGGATTTCGAGACCCCGATCTGCGGCGCAGCGAGGCCGACCCCGCCGACCGCCTCCAGGCTCGCGCGCATATCCTCGACAAGCTGATATATATCATCGCCAAAGGGCGGAGTGAGGGGCGCCGCCACCTCGCGCAGCAGCGGATTTCCCATTTTCAGGATGTCGCGTATTGCCATAAGCCCTTCCTTTTTCGTCTCTTTTATGTTATGTACTCTTTTCTTTAAGGAATTCACCTTAAAAATGTGGTTTTCCCCTTCACAGGGGAAATGAAGCGTGCTACACCCGCGGCCACTCCGTAATCGGTTAACTTTTAGGATTTAGATAGGAGCACGATTAACTGTGCAAGTCTCTGTTCGTGACAACAATGTAGACCAGGCGCTCCGGGCGCTGAAAAAGAAAATGCAGCGCGAAGGCATTTTCCGGGAACTGAAACTCCGCGGCGCTTATGAAAAGCCGTCGGAAAAGCGCGCCCGCCAGAAGGCGGAAGCCATTCGCCGCGCCCGCAAGCTCGCCCGCAAACGGATGCAGCGCGAAGGCTGAGCAGCCTCCCCCGGTTCGCCGGGACTTACCAGCATGAAAAGCCGCACCGGCGATCCGGGTTGCGGCTTTTGGCGTTTCTGGCCGGATGTTTCCTGGAGCGCGACGCCCCGCCTACGCCTGATTTTGCGCGCGAACGGCGGCCTCGGTTTCGGCATTGGCGGGAAAGAAACTCTCGATCATGATTTCCTCCGCCGTCACATCCTGCGGGGTTCCGAAACTCGCGACCGTCGTGATCCAGGACAGGGTAACGCCGCCGATGACGAATTCCAGCGGCAGAACGGGCAGCGCGTCATGGGACGGGTTTTCGGCCGCGAAACTTTCGGGCACGCCCGGATAGTCCAGCACCTCGGCCAGCAGTTGACGAAGCGGGTCATTCTCCTCCGCGCCCTTGAGCTGCCGATGCGCGCGCTCGACAATATGCCGCGCCGCCGGTTCCCAGTCTTTCAGCACACGCCGGAGCCCGTCCGGGTGCAGCGTCAGCCGCAGCACATTCGGCGGCCCCTCCGCCCCCGCATCGCCAAGGCCGAGCAGCGCGATCAGCTTCGCTCCCGCCGCGTTAATCATCAGGATATCGAAGCACCGGTTCATCACGATCGCGGGAAAAGGCTCCTGCTGCTTCAATATGTGATCGAGGGCATTGCGCACGGTTTCAAGATGCGCATCCCCGAGGGGGCGCGCACTGTAGGCCGCCGTATAGCCCGCCGCGTTCAAGAGGCGGTTGCGTTCACGCAAGGGCAACTCCAGCGCGTCGCCAAGGCGCAGCACCATCTCCCGGCTCGCGCTTGAGCGGCCGGTCTCGATAAAGCTCAAGTGCCGTGCCGAGCTTCCCGCCTCCAGGGCGAGATCGAGCTGGCTGAGCCCCTGAACCTGCCGCCAGTGCTTGAGGAGCCTGCCAAGCTCGGGCACCGGGGTTTGCATGGCTGACGCGGTCATCGTCTCTCCTTTTCTTGTTTCCGGCATCCACAATAACCCGAAAACAAAATCAGGAACATTACCCGTGAGGTAATTGAGAAGATAACCTGTCCCCGCCATCCTGCTTTGAGTGAACGTCATGAGTCATTCAACTGAAAGGAGATCAAGATGACGGACAAGTCGAACCTGCTTCGAAACACCCTGCTGATCAATGCGGGGTCCTCGCTTCTCTTCGGAGGGGCGGCGCTCGCCTTCGCGGACCCCTTGGCACAGTGGACGGGGATCGCCTCATGGATCCTCTATGTGCTTGGGGTGGGCTTGGTGCTCTTCGCTGCCGATGTTGCCGTGACAGCCACGCGGAAACCTATTAATCCGCTGTTTGCCAAGCTCATCATTGCTGCCGACGTTGCCTGGGTGGTGGGAAGTGGCCTTTCCCTCCTGTTGTTCTCAGGCAGCCTGACGGTGCCGGGACAGTGGACGATCGAGCTTATTGCCATCGCCGTGGCTGTCCTTGCAGTCCTTCAGACCGTCGGCCTCAGGCGCCTGGGGGATCACCATCCCCGGACGGCCTGATATCCTCCGGATGACGCAGAAAGCCGCGGGGGAGACCTCGCGGCTTTCTCACACCTGATCGTTGACTTGACTACTGTAGTTTGTCACGATTAGGGAAGGCGTATATACTAGTATAGATTTTGCAAAAAGTCAAGAAATATAGGAGGGAAATTGCAAATTTGAATTGGTCTGCAAATTTTCACACAACTTAAAGTTAATCGATAAAGTTTCAATGAAGTATATATATACGTGCTTTCATAATTATTTTTTCTATTTAAAATTATATAATAGTGTAATAGGCTGTTATAATCTGCATAGTTTACACATAATAAGCTTTGAGGGGGGCTTGAAAATGACAAAAGTATTGGGATTACATTTAATTAAAGGGCAGCTTAGATATGCTGTTCTTGATGGAACAAAAAGTTCACCTAATCTGATCAAAAAAGATAGACTTTTAACTACCAGTCCATCAAATGTGCCTGCTCTGATGGACTGGTTTGACAGTCAATTTAGACAGATACTCATGCAAGATAATCCAGATAAAATTTCTTATAGGCTTACATTAGCTCCTAAGAAAGATCAGCTTTTTAGTTCCGAATTTCCACTAGGAATATTGAATCTTCTTGCCCATCAAAATAGCATAAGTATTTCTTGCTATACACCTCAAGCGTTTGTCGCATCAAAATTGAATTTACCAAAAGGAACTAATCTCTATAATTATTGCGATAGCGTATTTGGAACACATCCACCTTATTGGGATATTAATCTCAAAAATGCGATACTTGCAGCATGGTTCGAACTATGAGCCAGCTAAAATCAAAAGAAAAAGTTTACAAGTATCAAATTTCAAAGCCGTTAGGTAGTGGCAATTTTTCGGATGTATATCATGCTTTTGATAGAGCGTTAAAGGCTGAAAAAGCTATTAAAATACTAAAAAGTTCTAATCCTGACGAATTCTTAACTTGCTTACAAGAAGCACAGATACTTAATAAATGTGTAAACAAACACATCGTTGCCATTAATGAAGCGAACATTATAAAAGTTGCTGGCGTTCGCAGAGTCGTTTTGGATTTGGAATATATTCCTGAAGGGTCTCTAGAATTAGCATTGGAACAACGTTGGGTATCAATTAATGAAAGCGTAGAATATCTTCGGAACGCTTTAGTAGGGCTAGAACACGCTCATTCTGAAAACATACTCCATCGAGACATCAAGCCCGGCAACATTCTGCTCTCTCCAGGCGCCGCGAAGTTGTCAGATTTTGGATTAGCTACTGAAGTAAATATGGGAGCGACTGGGTCAGGCCAAGGATATACTACCCATTTACCCCCTGAATTTTTTGTCACAGAAACAACTAATGTACAAAGCGACATATACGCAGCGGGAATAACGTTATTTAGATCAATTAACAATATTTCGAATTGGAATGAAATCGTTGTTAACTTACCAAATTTTAATGACGTAATTGAACAGGGAAAATTGATTAAAAAAATCGGTTTCTTAGATAGCACACCAGACAAAATTAAGAGGATAGTTAGACGTGCTTGCCACGCCAACGCTCAAAAAAGATATTCTAGCGCACAAGAATTTAGACAAGACCTTGACCGGCTAAGGTTTGGTATCGATTGGGTGAAAGTCACAGAACACCAATGGCAAGCTAACGGTGAAAATGAATTTGATGTTTATGTAAATCCATCAAATAATACACTAACAGTAAAGAAGAATGGTCGAAGAATTTCAAGCCTTTGTGGGAAATTTCCGTCACTTATGGATGCTGTTAGTGCAATGAATAAGCACGTTGCAGACACGACGTTATTAATATGAACATTCCTTCTTTGCTTAAAAAAATCCTAAGAATGCCAACGGCTCCCTCGCCGCCTCCCCACATTAAACTCAATCCGCCGCGAAGCAGTAGAAGTAGCCGTTGCCGCCGGTGCTTTTGAGGGCGTCGGGGCTGCAGCCGCCGCGGCTGTCGTGGGCGGCGTTCCAGGAGGTATTCCCGCCGCCATGGCGGTCATGATGGCCGACGGTGGCGCTCCCTTCGGTTGAACTGGTCCAGTTGCGGCAGGTCTTGTCCTCGGTCACGCTTGGGAAATAGGCGGTGCCGTCGGCCATGGTGCCGGTCAGGATGTCATGCTCGTTGGGGCTGTCCCCGCGCCCCTTGATGCGGTTGCCGTTTTCATCAAGCGCCGTGCGGGCGATGATATTGGGGTTGAGATGCAGCTCGTCGAGATCGCTCGCGATCAGCTCGCCCAGCGCATTGTACCAGGGGCCGGTGCCGATCCGCTCGCGTGCCGAGATGCCGCGCTTGCCCTCTTCCTGCGTGGAGAGATAGGCGCGCCATGTCCGCGCCGGGGCGCCGGCGTCCATCGCCAGCTTGGTGCACCAGGCATCCGCCCCCTCCAGTCCGCCAAGGTCGCCGCCATTGCCCGGCCCGACGCTGGTGACGAAGAAGCCCATGGGCGGATCCTCCGCGCTGGTGGCGGGAAAGGCGGCCAGGACAAGCAGGGAAGCGACGGCTAGCGGTTTCAGCAAAGACATGGTCAAATCCTTTCAATTCGGACGCGGTGCGCGGTGATCGGGACGGCGATCCATCCCTGTAAATTAGATTTTATTGATGCAAAAAATGCAACGGGAAAGCGGCGCCCTCACAGAGTTGTGACCGGACCCGGAAAAGCTGAAAAAAGGTAAAAACTTGGGAAAGTTGTTTAGGATTTATTAAAGGTTTGTTTACTAGAATTCAGTGATGACAATGAACTCGGTGATGGATAATCTGCGGCGCGGTCTTCGGCGGCTCCCGCGTCGGACGACGCTGGTGCCGTCCGTCATTGGCGTGTTCATGGTCCTGGTGGTTGTCGCCGCCTGGGCGCTGACCCCGACATCGGAGACCGAAGGTCATGTGACCGAGGCACGGAATGATCTCGCCAATTTCGCGGCGCGGCTGGAATCCCATATCGCGACCCGGCTCGCCATCGGTGCGCAGCTCCGAGACGGGCTGGCGGAGGGGAAGATCGCCAACCGCGAGGAATTCCTCAAGCAAACCGCCTATATCCACGACCTCTTTACCGATTTCCAGGCGATCAACTGGATCGACTCCAAGGGGGTGATCCGCTGGGTCTCCCCGCTTGCGGGAAATGAAGCGGCGCAGAACCTGGATGTGCATACCGTGCCGCCTGCCGCCCTCGCCCTTACGGAGGCAGAGAAGACCGGCCGCCTGCAGGTGACCCGCCCGATCGAGCTGACCCAGGGAGGCATCGGCTTTGTCGCCTATCTTCCGATCATCAAGATGGAACGGCTGACCGGCTTCGTGAACATCGTCTTCCGAACCGAGCCGCTGATGCAGGCGGCGATGCCGGAATCCCTGCTGAGCAAGCATGAAGTCGTCCTTATGGACAAGGATCGGCGCATCTACGGCACGATCGACACCATGGCCGGGCGGGATGAGGTGTTCAGCAAATGGATCCTCATCGGCAACCGGGTCTGGACCATCAACCTGCTGCCAAAGGAAGAGACGATTGCGGCCTACGAAACGATGGTCGACGAGATCGTCCTGTTCACGCTGATCCTGCTTTGTATCGCCGTCGCCTGGTTGGCCCATCTGGCGATGGTGCGCCAGCTGAAGGTGAAGGCGAGCGACAAGCTGTTCCGGACCTTCATCGAGCATACCCCCTCTGCCATCATCATCAAGGATGCCAAGGGAAACTATATCCATGGCAATTCCCGCTGGCATGAGCTGTTCAATCCGGAGAATATCGACATCGCAGGACGGACGGCGGCGGATTTCTTCCCCAATGCCTACAGCAAGGAAGTGCAGGAACAGGAACGGCGCACCCTCGAGAGCAAGGAAATGACGGAATATGAGTATCTCAGCCCGGTCGCCGACGGCGGGATCATGCCGACGCTCGGCCATATGTTCCCGATCATCGACGATCACGGCTCCGTCACGGCCATCGGCTGCACCCTGACCGACATCAGCAGCAACAAGAAGACCGAGCAGGCGCTGCGCGATGCGCTGTTGAAGGCCGAGGAGGCAAACCAGTCGAAGTCGAAATTCCTGGCGACCATGAGCCACGAACTCCGGACCCCGCTCAACGCCATCATCGGCTTCAGCGAGATACTGACCGGTCAGTATCTCGGCCCGGTCGGCAACCATAAATATATCGAATACGCCAAAGACATCAATCACAGCGGCCGCCATCTACTGGCGCTGATCGATGAGGTGCTTGATATCTCGGCGATCGAGCTCGGCAAGCGCCAGATGGTGATGGAACCGGTCGCTCTTCTCGATCTCCTGTCGAGTTGCGTGAAATCGGTCCGTCAGCGCGCCCGCAGCCAGGGGGTCATGCTGACGTTGGTCGCGGATGCGAGCCTGCCTGTCATCTCCGCCGATGAAACCGCGATCCGCCAGATCTTTCTCAATCTCCTGACCAATGCGATCAAGTTCTCCCATTCAGGGGACAAGATCACCCTGTCCGCCGAAGCCGACGACGACAAGGTCGTGATCGTCGTGGCCGATACCGGCGACGGCATCCGGAAGGAACAGCTTCCCAAGATCACCGACCCCTTCGTCAAGGGCCATTCGAACTCCCTCATCACCCATGAGGGGGCGGGCCTCGGCCTCTCCATCGTTCAGTCCTTCGTCGCCGCCCATGAGGGCACGCTGAATATCGAAAGTGAGTTCGGCTACGGCACGCGGGTCACCGTCTCCCTGCCGCGCGACCGCAGTCGTCAGGTCGCCTGATATCCCGCGCTTTCGATTGCCTTAACTGTCCGGCCTTTTTTTGCGAAAGCTGAACATCTGAAAGAGGATGCGCTGTCCGAAAATCTCGTGCAGGAGTGCCGCGCCGACATGCAGCGCCAGATAAGTCCACATCAGCACGCCGAAGGCTTCGTGGATATCCTCAACCTCATGAAGCGCGCCGCGGAGCTCCCCCGTCTCCGGCGCAAAGAAGAAAATCACCGAGCCGGACGCCGCCATCCCCGTGGCGACCAGCAGCCCGAGACCCTGGATCGCCCCGGCAAGCGGGCTCGGCTCTTTCGTGCCCGGCAGGGTCACGGTCAGGATCGCGGATATATAGCGGCGGATATCCTCGATCAGCGCCCGCCGCCCGGCCGCGCTCAGCCACGGGAACAGATGCCCGAGCCTGAGCGGCCCCCGGCGCAGCAGCGACCAGAGCCAGTAGATCACCAGCAGCGCCAGAATGCTGACGCCGATCCGCTCATGTATCTCGTAAAAGAAATCGCCGGGATAGCCGTCATCCGGCTCCTCCATCACATTGCTGACCAGCAGCTGCGCCGTGATGCCGACGGCAAAGAGAAGATGCAGCAGACGGCTGAAACGGTCATAAAACATGGGCAGGCCCCCCATTGAGACAGAATATGCCCTGACTATACCCAATTCCGTTATCGCCGCAATTGATCCTGCTCAAACACTTCTGTACAAAGAGAGGGCCTCGGGCGATCGTATCCTTGGAACAGAATAGCGGGAGCAAAACAATGAGTGAGCACAGCATCACCACCGTTGACGAGCTGTACAGCGTCTACAAACCCCCGGCGGAGCGCGCCGTGCAGAAGGAACTTCCCCGGCTCGACAAGCATTGCCGCCACTTCATCGCGCTCTCCCCCTTCCTCGTGATCAGCACCGATGGCGGCGACGGCACCGCCGATGCCTCGCCGCGCGGCGATGCGCCGGGCTTCGTGACCGTGCTGGATGATAACACGCTCGCCCTTCCCGACCGACCGGGCAACAACCGCCTCGACAGCCTGATCAATATCCTGCGCAATCCCGCCGTCGGCATGATCTTTCTGGTACCGGGCATTAACGAGACCCTGCGCATCAACGGCACGGCCACGATCAGCACCGACCCCGATCTGATGAAGGCCCACGCCGTCGATGGCAAGCTGCCGCGCTCGGTGCTTCTGATAAAGGTCACCTCGGCCTATATGCATTGCGCGAAGGCGCTGATCCGCTCAAAGCTCTGGGCGGAGGAGAGCAAGGTTGAGCGCAACGTCTTCCCAACGCTCGGACAGGTGCTCGCCGACCAGATCGCCGGGATGGACGCCGAACAGTCCGACGCCTATCTCGAAGTTGCCTATAAGGAAAATCTTTACTGAGCGCGAGCCGGCACCCTTAGGGGTGCTGGTTATTGCCCCAGGTGCAGCACATCAAATCCGGGTCCTGCTCCGCCGTCGTCGTCTGACAGGCCGCCAGCAGGAACAGCGCCGCCCCGATCAGTAAAATGCGCATCGCCTCACTCCCTCATAAAACCCACTTCAGGGAAATGAGCTTTTCCACGGAAGGATCAAGTGCGCCGGATCACAAAAAAGCCGCTGGCTCTCACCAGCGGCTTTTGTTTTGGGTATGAGCTCTGGGCTACAGCGCCTTGATGATATCCTCGACCATTTTCTTGGCGTCGGCGAGGAGCATCATGGTGTTGTCCTTGTAGAACAGGTCGTTGTCGATACCGGCGTAGCCCGACGACATCGAGCGTTTCACGAACAGCACCGTGCGCGCCTTGTCCACATCGAGGATCGGCATGCCGAAGATCGGGCTGGAGGGATCGTCGCGCGCCGCCGGGTTGGTCACGTCGTTCGCGCCCACCACCAACGCCACATCGGCGCCGGAGAAGTCGGAGTTGATTTCCTCCAGCTCGAACACCTCGTCATAGGGGACCTGCGCCTCGGCCAGCAGCACATTCATATGGCCGGGCATGCGGCCCGCCACCGGATGAATGGCATAGACAACCTCAACGCCTTCTTCCTTCAGGGCATCGACCATCTCGCGGAGCGCATGCTGGGCCTGCGCCACGGCGAGACCGTAACCCGGCACGATGATGACCTTGCCCGCGTTCTTCATGATGAAGGCCGCATCATCGGCGGAGCCCGCCTTGAACGGACGGTCGCCCTTGTCGGGACCGGCCGCGGCCGTATCGCCGCCGAAGCCGCCGAGGATGACGCTGAAGAAGGAGCGGTTCATCGCCTTGCACATGATGTAGGAGAGGATCGCGCCCGAGGAACCGACCAGCGCGCCGACGATGATCAGCGCCGTGTTCTCCAGCGTGAAGCCGATGCCCGCCGCCGCCCAGCCGGAATAGCTGTTCAGCATCGAGACCACCACCGGCATATCGGCGCCGCCGATCGGGATGATGATCAGGAAGCCGATGAGGAAGGCAAGCGCCGTCATGGCCCAGAAGATTGTCGGGTCGAGATCGAGGCAGAACCAGACAATCAGCGCGACGATCAAAAGGCCGATCGCGAGATTGAGCAGATGCTGCCCCGGGAAAATCACCGGATTGCCGGAGACGAGCCCCTGCAGCTTGGTGAAGGCGATGATCGAGCCGGAGAAGGTGATCGCGCCAACCACAATGCCGATCGACATCTCGATCCGCGAGAGCACCGTCAGTTCGCCCCCTGCGCCCAAGATGCCATAGGCGTCCGGGTTGTAGAAGGCGGCCGCGGCGACCAGCACGGCGGCAAGGCCGACGAGGCTGTGGAAAGCCGCGACAAGCTGCGGCATGGCGGTCATGGCGATGCGCTGGGCAATCACCGCGCCGATGGCGCCGCCGACGACAATCCCGCCGATGATCCACTCATAGGAGAGAACGTCCGGCCGGAGGATGGTGACAATGATGGCAATGGCCATACCGGCCATGCCCATGATATTCCCGCGCCGGGAACTGTCCGGAGAGGACAGGCCACGAAGCGCGAGAACGAAAAGAATGGCGGAAACCAGATAGGCAAGCGCCGTAAAGTTTGCAGACACGGTGCGTCCCCCTTATTTCTGTTTTTTCTTGTACATGGACAGCATCCGCTGGGTCACGAGGAAGCCCCCGAAGATATTGACCGAGGCGAGCACGATGGCGACGAAGCCGAAGACTTTCGCCAGTGTCATGTCCGCCGGTCCGGCGGCGATCAGGGCACCGACGATAATCACCGAGGAAATCGCGTTGGTGACCGCCATCAGCGGTGTATGCAGGGCGGGCGTCACGCTCCAGACCACGTAATAGCCAACAAAAATGGCGAGCACAAAAATGGCCAGCCGGAAAACAGTTGGATCTACCATATCCATAATCAGTTCCCTCCCTCAGTCAGTTGCGGGTGGATCACGCTGCCGTCGCGGGTGAGCGCGGCGCCGAGGACAACCTCGTCCTCCCAGTTCAGGTTCAAGTTCCCCGTTTCCTTGTCGATCATCGGGGTCAGGAAATTGAATAAATTCTTCGCGAACAGGGCCGAGGCGTCACTGGCAAGACGGCTCGGCACATTGCGATGGCCGATAATCTTGACGCCGTTCTCGGTGACGACAATCTCGCCCGGTTTCGACTGGGTGACGTTACCGCCCGCCTCGACCGCGAGGTCAACAACGACGGACCCCTTCTTCATCACCGCAAGCATCTCGTCGGTAATCAGGATCGGCGCGGTCCGGCCCGGAATAAGCGCCGTGGTGATCACCATGTCCTGCTTCTTGATATGTTCGAACACAAGCTCCGCCTGGCGTTTCTTGTAGTCGTCGCTCATCTCCTTGGCGTAACCGCCTTCGGTCTCGCCGGTCTCATCCGTCTCAACCATGATGAACTTCGCCCCGAGGCTTTCGACCTGTTCCTTCGTCGCGGCGCGCACGTCGGTGGCGGTCACAATGGCGCCGAGGCGGCGGGCGGTGGCAATGGCCTGAAGACCGGCAACGCCGACGCCCATGACAAAGCATTTGGCCGGGGCAATGGTGCCGGCGGCAGTCATCATCATCGGCATGGCGCGGCCATATTCGGCGGCGGCATCGAGCACGGCCTTGTAGCCCGAGAGGTTCGACTGGCTGGAGAGCACGTCCATGGACTGGGCGCGGCTGATGCGCGGCAACAATTCCAGCGCGAGTGCCGTAATGCCCGCTTTGGCGTAGTCGGCGACCTGCTCGCGGTTCTGCATGGCGGAGAGATGGCCGACCAGTACGGCGCCCTTCTTCATCAGCGCCAGTTCATCCGTCCCCTCTTCTTTCGTCAGCGGATGCTGGATTTTGAGGACCACATCGGCGTCTTTCAGCGCCGCGGCCTCATCGGCGGCGATGGTCGCGCCTGCCTCTTCAAAGTCTGAATCCTTGAAGGAGCTTGTCTCTCCCGCGCCGGCCTCAACGATGACCTCGGCGCCCAGAGCGACAAATTTCTTCACGGTATCCGGGGAGGCGGCGACCCGCTTCTCGTTTTCCCGGCGCTCCCTTGGGATGGCGATTTTCATAATCGATCCTTTTATTGTTGTGAATTTCGGTGATGTGGCGGCTGCCCCCGCCGCTGACTGCGCTAATCAAAGTCGGGTGGCGCCCGCGCCTACGTCAGAGCAGGAAGATCGCCATCAGGATCAGAAGAATGATAATCGCGATCGTGCCGTATTTGAACAGCTTCACAAAGGCATCGAAGGAATCCTTCTGCGCATCGATGTTCATATTTCCCTGCTCGCTCATGATGATATACCTTTCATTTCTCACGCGTCGTTATATTACGTTGCGATGCAATATACCGAAATCTGCCCGTCGAGCAACAGAATGTCGTATGAGATGGCTGAAAAAGGTTAAAGCGCTTCCAGCTCGTCGATGAAGCCCTCGATCACATCAAGGCCGCGGGACCAGAAGGCCGGGTCCGACGCGTCCAGGTTGAAGGGCGCCAGCAGTTCCTTGTGCCGGAGCGTGCCGCCCGCCTTCAGCATGTCGAAATATTTATCCTGAAAGCCGCTGTCCGCCTCCTGATAGATGGCATAGAGCGCATTCACCAGACAGTCGCCGAACGCATAGGCATAGACATAGAAGGGTGAGTGGATGAAATGCGGGATATAGGACCAGAAATACTGATACTCGTCATGCAGCCGGATCGCCGGGCCGAGGCTCTCGCGCTGGACATCCATCCAGATTTCGCCGATCTGGTCGGGGGACAGCTCCTCCTCCTTCCGGGCCGCATGCAGGCGCCGCTCGAACTCATAGAAAGCGATCTGTCGCACCACGGTGTTCAGCATATCCTCGACCTTGCCCGCCAGCATGATCTTGCGCTTGGCCGGATCGCTCTCTTTCTCCAGAAGCGCGCGGAAGGTGAGCTGCTCACCAAAGACGCTCGCGGTTTCGGCCAAAGTCAGCGGCGTATCGGCGAGCAGGCCGCCCTGCGGCGCCGCCAGAAGCTGATGCACCCCGTGGCCAAGCTCATGGGCGAGCGTCATCACATCGCGGATATTGCCCTGATAATTCAGCAACAGATAGGGATGCACGCTCGGCACTGTCGGATGGGCGAAGGCCCCCGGGGATTTGCCGGGACGCACGCCCGCGTCGATCCAGGGCTTTTCGAAAAACTGCTGGCCCAGCGCCGAGAGATCGGGCGAGAAGCGGCCATAGGCCTCCAGCACGGTGTCGCGGGCCTCGTTCCAGGGGATGATCCGGTCATCGGAATCGGGCAGCGGCGCGTTGCGGTCCCAATAGTCAATCTTCTCTTTCCCCATCCATTTCGCCTTGATTGCGTAATAGCGATGGGACAGGCGCGGATAGGCGCTCTGCACGGCCTCGGACAGCGCATCGACGACCTCGGCCTCCACCTGGTTGGAGAGATGGCGCATGGCGGCGGGTTCCGGCGCACCGCGCCAGTCATCCTCGATCGCCTTGTCCTTGGCCAGCGTGTTGGTAATCAGCGAGAACAGCCGGACATTCTGCCCGAACACCTTGCCGAGATTTTTCGCTGCCTTCTTGCGCAGCTCCGCATTCGGGCTGGAAAGCAGGTGCAGCACCTGCTGCGAGGCCATTTCCTCGCCATCCACCTCGAATTTGAGGCCCGCCATGGTCTCATCGAACAGCCGCACCCAGGCGCTCCGTCCGGCGATGTCCTTCTCATGCAGCAGTTTCTCGATCTCGTCGGAGAGCTGATAGGGTTTCAGCGCCCGCACGTTATCAAGCCAGGGCTTGTATTTCTTCAGGCTGCTGCCCTCATACATCGCCTCAAGCCGGTCATCCTCTATCGCGTTCAGCTCCAGCGTGAAGAACAGAAGGTCGGTGCCGATGGCGCTGATCTTCTCCTGCATGGTCTGGAAGAACTTACCGATATCCGGGTCCGACATATTGCCCGCATAGACGAGATAGGCATAGGACATGATCCGGCCCTCGATCTCGCCGATCTCCTCGAACTTGGCGATGGCGAGATAGAGCCCCTGCCCGTCCAGCTCGGTCAGCTTGCCCTTGTATTGCGCGGCGAAGGCCTTGGCATCCTGCGCCGCTGTTTCCAGATCCTCGCGCAGCTCGGGCGAGGTCCGGGACGGGTACAGATCGCTCAGGTCCCATTCAGGCAGATTGGCAAGGGCGGCATCAGTCATGTAAAGCAAACTCCAGCGGCAATAAATTGTTCCTGTACATTTAGGACTTTCCCGTCAACTGACAAGGAAATTGGCATGGGCGGCGGCAATTGGCCGGTCCCGGTCCTTCTGCCAGGCCTCGATCCGCATGTTGGCGACCCGGCGGCCGGGCTTGGTCACCACCGCCTCGGCATAGGTTTCGATCGGCTTGCCGGAGCGGAGATATTCCACCGTGATATTGATGATCTTGGGCAGGCGCGTCACCTCCTGCGTCGCGAACAGATGCACGAGCGCCGTACTCTCCAGAAACGCGCCGATGACCCCGCCATGCAGCGCCGGCAGGGTCGGGTTGCCGATGAATTTCTTATCCTCGGGCAGGATGCAGGTGAGCCGTCCGTCGGTCTTTTCCAGCCGCAGCCCGAGATAAGTGAAATAGGGAATCATCGCGAACACGGGGCGCCAGTCGTTACTTTGCTTCGCCTGCTCGATCCGGGCGACGAAATCTTCGGAGGTCATGGTCGTCATGATTTCGTCCTCTTCTCGTCCGCGGCTTCATTCAACGTCTTGCCCGTACTCGATTTCAGCATGAAGGTGCCGACGGCATTGGCGATCGGGTCCTCGGGGGCGCTGTGATAGGCGATGGCGCGGACGAAGGCGATCTGCTTCGTCGTCCGGTAACAGGTCGCATGGGTATAGACATCCTCCCCCGGGGTGGCCGGTTTCAGATAGTCGATGCGCAAATCCAGCGTCGCAAGCGGCATGTATTTCTGCAGCCGTGCGTAGATGCACATGCCCGCCGCCGTATCGATCAGCGTGGTGATGATGCCGCCATGGAGCACGCCGTTGACCGGGTTTCCGGCGAAGCGGTCCTGATACGGCAGGCTGAAGGTCACCCCGTCGGCATTCATGTCATGGACCCGCACGCCGATGTCCGCGCAATGGGGAATGCCATGATCAATAATATTCTGTATCTGCGAAATATCGAACGCGTCCGACATGAGTAACTCTAACCCTTATTGTATTCCTGGTACCATTTGACGAATTTCGGCAGGCCTTCTTCAAGGCTGGTGGTGGGTTCATATCCCACATCCCGGTGGATCGGGTCAATATCGGCGTAGGTTTCCTTGATATCGCCCGGCTGCATGGGCATAAACTCGCGCTTGGCCCCGACGCCAAGGGTTTTCTCGATAATCTCAACGAAATCGAGGAGCTTCTCCGCCCGGTTGTTGCCGATGTTATAGACCCGGTGCGGCACATGGCCTTCCTTGATTTCCGGCGGGTTTACCAGCACCTCCAGAATGCCTTTCACGACATCGTCGATATAGGTGAAGTCGCGCTTCATATCGCCATGGTTATAGATATGGACCGGCTTGCCCTTCATGATCTGCTCGGTAAAGCGCCAGTAGGCCATGTCCGGCCGCCCCCAGGGTCCGTAAACGGTGAAGAAGCGCAGGCCCGTCATCGGAATATCATAGAGATGCGCATAACTATGGGCCATCAGCTCATTGGCCTTCTTCGTCGCCGCATAGAGCGAGAGCGGGCTGTCCGTCGTCTGGCTTACCGAGAAGGGCATTTTCGTATTGGCGCCATAGACGGAACTGGAACTCGCATAGACCACATGCTTGAGATTCTCAAGCTGGCGGCAGAGTTCCAGTATGGTCAGGAAGCCGGTGATATTCGCCGCCGTATAGTCAAACGGGCGGGTCAGGCTGTGACGGACCCCGGCCTGCGCCGCCAGATGGACGATGAGGCTGATCTTTGAATGATCGCCGAGCGCCTTGTAGAGCGCGGCGCGGTCCGAAATATCAAGCTCATAGAAAGTGAAGTTGCTGTATAAATCGAGGCGGTTCAGCCGGTCCTTCTTCAGCTTCACGTCATAATAGGGATTGAGGTTGTCGATCCCGATCACCTTTCTGCCGCCGGCCAACAGGGTTTCGGCCACATGCATTCCGATAAATCCTGCTACGCCCGTCACCAGTATGGTCATGCTTACCCCTTACAAAAAAGTCTACCCGTCCCTTATCCAAAAGCACTTTTGCCCCGGAAAAGTCAAAAAAAATCGGACGGCAATTTCATGAAAAGATATATATGTCAGTATTATTGACCTTTTTTGCCTTTCATGATAATATCCTTATATCTAACGCTGAATATGTCTTTTTTTCGAATGGGAGTGAGGGTTAAGAGATGCAGTTGGCAAATGTGACGCTGGACGACAAATATACGCTTGAAGAAGGGCGTATTTTCCTGACCGGCATTCAGGCGCTGGTGCGCCTGCCGCTGATGCAGAAGGAACGCGACCGCGCCGCCGGGCTGAACACGGCGGGCTTTATCTCCGGATATCGCGGCTCACCGCTGGCGGGCTATGACCAGTCGCTCTGGAAGGCGTCCAAAATCCTGAAAGAGAATGACATCCATTTCGAGCCGGGCGTCAATGAAGACCTCGCCGCCACCGCCGTCTGGGGCAGCCAGCAGCTCAATATGTTCAAGGGTGCGCGCTATGACGGCGTGTTCGGCCTGTGGTACGGCAAGGGACCCGGCGTCGATCGCTCCGGCGACGTCTTCCGCCATGCCAACAGCGCGGGCAGCTCGAAATATGGCGGGGTGCTGGCGCTCGCCGGCGACGATCACGGCATCGTCTCCTCCTCCATCGCACATCAGAGCGAGCATAGCTTCGCCGGCTGGATGATGCCCGTGCTGCATCCCGCCAATGTGCAGGAGATTCTCGACTACGGCCTGCTCGGGATCGAGATGTCGCGCTTCTCCGGCCTGTGGATCGGTTTCAAATGCATTTCCGAGACGGTGGAGGGCGGGGCCTCCGTCTATGTCGCGCCGGATCGCGGCAATTTCATCCGCCCGAATATCGAAATGCCCGAAGGCGGCCTCAATATCCAGCCCCATGACAACCGCTTCGATCAGGAAGTGCGCCTCAACAAGCACAAGATCTATGCCGCCCGCGCCTTCGCCCGCGCCAACAATATCGACCGGGTGACCATGGACAGCCCGAAGCGCCGTTTCGGCATCGTGACTGTCGGCAAGTCCTATTACGATGTGCGCCAGTCGCTCCGCGACCTTGGCATCGACGATGACCTCGCGGCGGAAATCGGCCTGACCGTCTATAAGGTCGGCATGCCCTGGCCGCTGGAGCCCGACGGCATCCGCCAGTTCGCCGAAGGACTGGAGGAAGTGCTGGTGATCGAGGAGAAACGCGCCGTGATCGAAAACCAGATGAAGGAGCAGCTCTATAACTGGGACACCGGTGTGCGCCCGCGCATCATCGGCAAGTTCGATGAGGACAAGCATGCGATCATGCCATCGACCGGGGAAATGACCCCGGCCATGGTGGCGCGCGTCATCGCCGCCCGCATCCGCCGTTTCTATACTTCCGAATCGATCGAGAACCGCCTCGCCTTCCTTGACCGCAAGGAAAAGCAGCTGGAAGCGGAACCGGCGAAGCTGGTCCGCACGCCCTTCTACTGCTCGGGCTGCCCGCATAACACCTCCACCGTCGTGCCGGAAGGAAGCCGCGCCGTCGCCGGGATCGGCTGTCATTTCATGGTCACCTGGATGAACCGCAACACCGACACCTTTACCCAGATGGGCGGCGAAGGCGTGCCCTGGGTCGGCCAGCAGCATTTCACGGACGAGCAACATATCTTCGCCAACCTGGGCGACGGCACCTATTACCATTCCGGCATCCTCGCCATCCGTCAGGCGGTCGCGGCAAAGGCCAACATGACCTACAAGATCCTCTATAACGACGCCGTTGCCATGACCGGCGGACAGCCGACAGAGGGGAATATCACCCCCTGGCAGATCGCCCAGCAGCTCGAAGGCGAAGGCGTCTCAATGATCCGCGTGGTGACGGATGAGCCCGACAAATATGCGGAAGGCACACCCTGGCCTGAGGGCACGACGATCCATCACCGCGACGATCTCGACAAGATCCAGCGGCATCTCAGGGAGGAAAAGGGCGTCTCCATCCTCATCTATGACCAGACCTGCGCCGCCGAGAAACGCCGCCGCCGCAAGCGCGGCACCTTCCCCGATCCGGCCAAGCGCGTGATCATCAACGATCTCGTCTGCGAAGGCTGCGGCGATTGTTCGGTCAAGTCGAACTGCCTGTCGGTCGAGCCATTGGAGACCGAGTTCGGCCGCAAGCGGACCATCAACCAGTCCACCTGCAACAAGGACTATTCCTGCCTCAACGGCTTCTGCCCGAGTTTCGTCACTGTCGAGGGCGGCGAGCTGCGTAAAGGCGAGACCCATTCGGCGGAGAACCCGGCCGTGGGCCTGCCCGCCCCCGCCCCGCGCGAGCTGACGGGCCCCTACCGTATCCTGATCACCGGCATCGGCGGCACCGGCGTCGTCACCATCGGCGCCATTGTCGGCATGGCCGCGCATCTGGAGGAAAAGGGCATTTCCGTCCTTGATCAGGCTGGCCTCGCCCAGAAGGGCGGCGCCGTCACCAGCCATGTGCATATCGCCCCGAAACCGGAGGATATCAACGCCGTCCGCATCCCGGCGGGACGCGCCGACCTCTTGATCGGCTGTGACATGGTGGTCTCGGGCTCCTATGACTCCCTGGCGAAATTCGATGTCGGCGTTGCCCATGCGGTGATCAACGCCCATCCCTCGCCGACCATGGATTTCACCCTCGATCCCGATGCCCCCTTCCCGGTCCAGGACACGCTCGATCATATCCGCGATGCGGTCGGCGCCGATGCCTGCGACCTGATCGAGGCGAGCGAGATCGCGACGACGCTGATGGGTGATTCCATCGCGACGAACCTGTTCATGCTCGGTTTTGCCTATCAGAAAGGTCTGATCCCGCTCAGCGAGGAAGCCTTGCTCCGCGCGGTCGAGCTCAACGGCGTCGCCGTGCCCTTCAACAAGAAGGCCTTCGGCTGGGGCCGCGTCATGGCCCATGATCCCGACAAGGTGATGAAGGAAGTGAACGAGCTCAAGGGCCCGACGCTCATTCAGGAACCGACGAACGACCTCGACGAGATGATCTCCCGCCGGGTCGAGTTTCTCACCGGATACCAGAGCGCCCGCTATGCCCGCCGCTACAGCGACCTTGTCGCCAAGGTCCGGCTCAGCGAGAGCGACATCAAACCCGGCGATACCTCCCTCTCCGAAGCGGTGGCCCGCGCCTACTTCAAGCTGCTCGCCTATAAAGACGAGTATGAAGTCGCCCGGCTCTATGCGGACCCGGTCTTCATGCAAAAGGTGGAGCATATGATGGAGGGCGACTATTCGCTCAAGTTCCATCTCGCACCGCCGCTCTTCTCGAAGCGCGATCCGGACACCGGGCATCTCAAGAAGAAGGAATACGGGCAATATATGATGAAGGCCTACCGCTTCCTCGCGAAGTTCAAACGGTTACGCGGGACCCCGCTCGATATTTTCGGCTATCAGGAGGACCGCAAGATGGAGCGGGCGCTGATCAAGGAATATGAGGCGACCCTGACCGAGGTTCTGGCCGGATTGACGGCGGAAAATCACGCAACCGCTGTCGCCATCGCCGAACTGCCGATGGAAATCCGCGGCTATGGCCATGTGAAAGAGAAGGCGATCAAGCTCTATCACGGTGATCTCGAAAACCTGCTTGCCACCTTCAAGAACCCTGAGCCGCAGAAGCAAGCGGCGGAGTAAGGACAAGTGGCTCCCCGGGCAGCGTTCTATTGGACCTGTCCGGGCGGTCGCATCTCGGTTATAGAGAGGCAAAGGAGAGAACCATGCTGGAACTCAGACCCAACTGCGAAACATGCGATGTGGACCTGCCGAATGGCGAGGTCGATGCCTATATCTGCACCTTTGAATGCACCTTCTGTGAAAGCTGCGCGAAAGGTGTCCATAGCGACGTCTGCCCGAACTGCGGCGGCAACTTCACCCTCCGTCCGGTGCGCCCTGCCGCGCTGATGGCAAAATACCCGCAGAGCACGAAGCGCATCGTCGCAAAAACATAACGTCACTCGGGAAAGCGCACCCAGGTCGGGCGCGGCGTCGCCGGTTTTTTCTCCGGCGCGGGCTTTTCTGCCTTTGCCTGCGGTCTGGATAACAGCGGCTCCAGTCCCGATGTCATGGCCCGGATGAGTTCCGCCGACTGCCGGTTGAGGGCGATCTTCTCCTCCTCGCCATGGGCGGCAGAGGCATGGCGGTCCGCCGCCGTCGCCAGAAGCCGCCGCGCCTCCTCCGCCGTGAACAGGCCGTTGATCACGCATTGCTGCAGGATCAGCTCGCTGATGGTGAGGGCCGCGAAGCCTGCGGCGTCTGTGGAAAATTCCGTCATATCCCCAAACCGGCATTAGGGTTCCTAGCTACCTGCGGATTAATAACAGGTATCTTCTGCACTTAATTATTGCAATTCCGAATACAAGGGGCATGACACGAACGCGCATTGTCAGGCTTGCAAGCGGGCGAGCCCTGCGGTACCGTAAAACGGGATCCCCGCCCACAAGATGACAATCAAAGAGAATCCGAACATGCGAGATATGATGTCCAAACCCCTTACAACGGCGAGTATTCTGGCCGCCTCCTCCCTGCTGCTGGCGAGCCCGGCCCTCGCCCATACCGGCACCGGCATCGCCGGCGGTTTCAGCAGCGGTTTCGCCCATCCGGTGCTGGGCTGGGATCACCTTGTGGCAATGGTCGCCGTAGGCCTCTGGGGGGCGTCCCTCGGCACGCGCGGGATCTGGCTGCTGCCGATCGTGTTTCCGGTTGTCATGGCCATCGGCGCCGGTCTCGGCATCGCCGGAATGCCCGTTCCCGCGGTCGAGGCCGGGATCGCCGCCTCGGCGGTTGTGCTGGGACTGCTGATCGTCTTCATGGTGCGCCCGCCGATGTGGGTCGCGGGGGTTATCGTCGGCTTCTTCGCCCTGTTCCACGGCCATGCCCATGGCACGGAGCTGCCCGCAGCGGCCAGCGCCCTTGCCTATGGCGCCGGGTTCGTGCTGGCGACGGGCCTTCTGCATCTTTGCGGGATCGGGATCGGTTCACTCGGCAATTCGCGCATCGGCAATATTGCCATTCGCGCGGGCGGCGGTGCCATCTCTCTCGTTGGCGCGGCCTTCCTCGTCGGCGCGGTCTGAGAGGACATAAAAAAGCTGATGCGCGCGGCCTGCACGGCCCGGCATCAGCCTTTCTCATAAGGGACGGATTTCCGCTCTAGAAACTTGCGGCTTCGCTCTCGTTCTCCGCGCCCTCTTCGGGCATATTCTCATCAGCCGCCATGCCAAGCGCATGCTTGTACAGGTCGATCATATATTCCTGCTCCTGCAGGTCGGCCTTGTCCATCTTGCGAAGGCGCAGCACGGCGCGCATGGCCTTGACATCGAAGCCCGTGCCCTTGGCCTCGGCGAAGATTTCCTTGATATCGTCGGCAATGCCCTTCTTCTCTTCTTCCAGGCGCTCAATTCTCTCGATATAGGATCGCAGATGATCTGCGGCCACTCCGCCGACGTCAGCCATAATGTCTCTTCTCCGTGAATATGATCATGCAATGGGCCGGATTTTTTCCGGGTGGGATTTCTAGCATTTCTCCGCCGGAGAAATCTATGCCCTTGGCAAAAAAATTTGACCCTGCCTGAATGCCTTAGTGATCCTTGTGGCTTTCCTTGAAGGCAGCCTTCTGTTCGGCGCTCGCCTCGGTCTGGTATTTCGCCTTCCATTCATCGAACGGCATGCCATAGACGATCTCGCGCGCCTGCATCTTGTCCATCTCGATGCCCTTCTCGTTCGCCGCCTCCATATACCAGTTGGAGAGGCAGTTGCGGCAGAAACCGCCAAGGTTCATCAGATCGATATTCTGCACATCGGTGCGGGTCCTGAGGTGATCGCGCAGGCGCCGATAAGCCGCCGCTTCAAGTTCGAGTGTTTGCTGATCCATACTATTCCCTTTCCGTGGGGTGTTTCCTATTACTGTAGGCCGCTGACCGTTTCTTTCAAGACCTGATCGACAACTTTGACCAGCGCCTCCTCCTTGCTGGCACCGCTCTCGATCGCCTTGTGATAGGCGGCGATCTGCCTATCGGCGGAGGTGCCGCGCCGGGCGATCTCGCGCGCATGGGCGACTTCCTTCTCGCAGCCGAGAAACGCCGCATCCTCGGCGGTGAGGCCGATAATCTCCTCGACCAGGTCGGCGGCGGGCACCGGCGCCGGTATCCCGAAATCGATCAGCTTGCCCTCGACCCCGAAACGCTGCGCGATCCAGCGGTTCTCGGCCACCAGCGTCTGCGGATAGATGCGCCAGCGCTGGTTATTGCGCCGGAGCCGGTACAGCATCCTGAGGATACAGGAATAAAGCGCGGCAATGGCGAGGCTGTCCTCGACCAGCGGGCAGACATCGCAGAGCCGCATTTCCAGCGTCGGGAATTTCGACGACGGGCGCATGTCCCACCAGAGCTTCGATCCGTCCTCCAGCGTCCCCGCCTCGACCAGCGTATCGATAAGCCGGGAAAACTCGCCGTAACTCTCGAAGCGGTCGGGGATGCCGGTCCGGGGCAGTGCATCGAACACCGTCATGCGGTAGGATTTAAGGCCGCTCTCCTCCCCCCGCCAGAAGGGCGAGGAGGTGCTGAGCGCCAGCAGATGCGGCAGGAAATAGCTCGCCTGGTTCATCAGATCGATGCGCAGTTCCGGATCCTCAATCGCGCAATGCACATGCATGCCGCAGATCATCAGCCGCCGCACCGTCGCCTGCATGTCGCGCGCGATCACGTCATAGCGTTCCTTGGGCGTATGCTTGAGCTGGTGCCAGTCAGCAAAAGGGTGGACGGAGGCCGCCATCACGCCAAGGCCGTGCTTGCCTGCGACCTCGGCCACGGTCCGGCGCAGCTCGGTCAGGGCGGCCCGCGCCTCGGTGATATTGCGGCACACGCGGGTGCCGACTTCAAGCTGGGAGCGGAGGAATTCCGGCGTCACCAGATGATCGGGCAGCCTTCTCTCGCATTCGGCAAGGATATCCTCGCTCGGCTCGATGGCGAGCGCGCGGGTTTCCAGATCGACGAGAAGATACTCTTCCTCGATACCGATGGTGAAGCTTGGTTCGGCAATGCTCATGCGTCGGCCTCCTTTGCCCATCCCGTCACGGGGTCCAGCCGCAGCAGCGCATCCGCCATGATCGAGGCCCATTTCTCGGCCCCCTGATGGGTGTCGATCAGGTCCTGGCGGATTTCGATGGCGACATTGGGAAGACCCCGTTTCATGCCATGTTCGTTCATCGTGTAACCGAGGGGATCACGCGCCGAGTAGGGCTCGTTATCGCCGACGACGAGGGAATGGTTCTGCCGCAGTATTTTCAGGAGCGGCAGCGCGAGCCGCGGGTCTGCATCCCAGAGCACGCCGATATGCCAGGGCCGCTCGAACTCGTTCATCACCGGGGTGAAGCTGTGCATGGAGACGAGCAGCGGCGCCGCGTGATGTTCAAGCTTGCGGTCGATCAGGCCGGTTATCGCCCCCTGATAGGGCGTGAACCAGCTGTCCACCCGCCGTTTCCTCTCCGCCTCCGGCATGTCGCGGTTGGCGGGAATTTCCACCCCATCGCTGATCACCGGCGTACTCGCCGGATCGTCGGGATAGCGGTTCGCATCCAGCAGCAGGCGGGAGAAGCGCGCATAGATTGCCGTCGCCCCGATCTTCTCGGACAGGCGCCGGGTCACATCCTCGATACCGATGTCCCAGGCGATATGCCGGTGCAGCACCGCCGGATCGGCAAGGCCGAGATTGTCATATTCGGGCGGGATATGGCGGCTGGCATGATCGACCAAAAGCAGCAGCGGGCTGTCGCTCTCCGGGTTCTGAATGTCAAAGGCGGAAGTAGTACTGTCGGTCATGGTCCCAAGAGCAAAGTGAAAGAATGACGGGAGTGTATCCCGATTTACCGCCAGCTTACAATGACAGCGGGCCAGGGCGCACGCAGATTCTCGCCCTCCCCGCCCGCGAAAAGAGAAACAATACGGCCCCGGCAGTGAAGCGGAGCTCCTGCCTACTATTTGAAAAAAGTCAATATTACCACTCACCTAACTGTCATAAAACCGTTAGTATGGGCGTGAGAGTATCGTCCCCCGGTTTTATCGACAGGCAAGATTTTTATGCGACGACTGAGAAAAACGAAGATCATTGCAACCCTTGGACCGTCGAGCAGCAGCGCCAGCATGATCGAGGCCCTGCATCTCGCGGGCGCGGATGTGTTCCGGTTGAATTTCAGCCATGGCAGCCATGCCGACCATGAGGAACGGGTCAACACGATCCGCGCGCTGGAGAAGAACAGCGGACGGCCCATCGGCATCCTCGCCGATCTGCAGGGGCCGAAAATCCGCCTCGGCACCTTCAGGGACGGGCCGGTCATGCTCGAAAATGACGCATCCTTCCGCCTCGATCTGGACGAGACCCCGGGCGACAAGACGCGCGTTTCGCTGCCGCATCCGGCTGTCCTTGAAAGCCTGGAGGAAGGCAGCATCCTGCTCCTCGATGATGGCAAGCTCAAGCTGACGGTGATGAAGGCGGGCAAGGATTTCGCCGACTGCGAGGTGACCGTCGGCGGCAAGATTTCCGACCGCAAGGGTGTCAACATCCCGAACGCCCTGGTCCGCATGAGCCCGCTGACCGACAAGGACCGCAAGGACCTCGATTTCGCGCTGTCGCTCGGAGTCGACTGGGTCGCCCTCTCCTTCGTCCAACGGCCCGATGATATCGCCGAGGTGAAGAAGATCGTGGCCGGGCGCGCCGCCGTCATGGCGAAGATCGAGAAACCCGCCGCCGTCGAGGCGCTCGACGGCATCATCGATCTTGCCGATGCGATCATGGTTGCCCGCGGCGACCTGGGCGTCGAAATGCCGATACAGGAGGTCCCGGCGATCCAGAAGAAAATCATCGCCCGGGCGCGCGAGGCCGGCAAGCCGGTCGTCGTCGCAACGCAGATGCTGGAAAGCATGATCGCCGCGCCGGTGCCGACCCGCGCCGAGGTGACGGATGTCGCCAACGCCATTTATGACGGCACCGATACGGTCATGCTCTCGGCGGAGAGCGCGGCGGGAGAATACCCGCTGGAGGCTGTCTCGATGATGAATGATATCGCCGAGGTGACGGAAAAGGACCCGATGTATCAGGGCATTATCGATTCCAAGCATGGCACGCTGGAAGCGACCACCGCCGATGCGATCAGCGCCGCCGCCACCCAGGTGGCGAGCACCATCGGCGCGGCCAGCGTCGTGACCTACACCACGTCGGGCTCGACCGCGCTCCGCGCCGCACGCGAACGCGGCAAGACGCCGGTGCTGGTGCTGACGCCGAAGCTAAAGACGGCGCGCACCCTCGCCCTCGTCTGGGGGCTGCATTGCGTGCATACGTCGGATGCGAAGAATTTCGCGGAGATGGTGGACAAGGCCTGCAAGATTTCCTTCGCCGAGGGCTTCACGCGGCCGGGCGACCGGGTCGTGATCATGGCCGGGGTTCCCTTCGGCACACCGGGCTCCACCAATATCCTCAGGATTGCCTGGGTCGGCGAACAGTAAGCTGTTTCAAGAGTATTCGGGAAGGGTCGTTCAGGGAAAGGCCGGACGGCGGATCAGATGTTCTTCTTGTCCCGCTCGATCTGGAGCCGCTCCAGACGGGCCTTGACGCCCTTCATATGCGGGTTGATATCGACGGCCTTCTCATAGGCGGAAAGGGCACCCGCCTCGCTCTCACGGATATCGTATATCTGGCCGAGGCCGGAGAGCGCGCCGAAATGCCGGGGCTCCAACTCCAGCGTGCGGCCGATATCCTCAATCGAGCTTTCATACTCGCCGATCATGAACAGGACCGTCGCCCGCTTGTTCCAGCCTTCCGAAAATTCCGGATCGACCTTGATCACCGTGGAGAAAATGGACAGCGCCTTGGCGAATTCCCCGCGGCTCATATAGCTGATCCCCTGAAGCATCAGGAAATCGACCGTATCACTGCCGGAGGTCAGCCAGATCTTCCAGATGCTGCCCTCGATCATCTTGGCCTTGGTGGCATCTTCGGTCTTGGCAAGTTCTGAGAAGAGATCGTCCAGTTTGGGATCATCCTGCCGCGCGAACGCGGGGGCGGCCCAGCCGAGGAGGCCAATGATGACTAATATGCTGAGTAGTCGTCGTCCCATGCCTTGAATATAGTCGATTTTTCAAAAATTGGTAGCAGGACATTCAAACACAAAATTGTGAGCGGTCGTTTTTTGGGCGCTTAAGGCAGCGCCGCCGGTTTCGGCCCGCCCGTCGCCCAGTCAAGCAGTTCCACCGTATGGACCACGGGCAGCTTCATGCCGGAAGCGATCTGGGCAATGCAGCCGATATTCCCCGCGGCGACAAGATCGGGATCGGTTTTCGCGATATTGCTGATTTTTCGCGCCTTCAGCTTCGCCGACAGCTCCGGCTGCAACAGGTTGTAGGTTCCCGCCGAACCACAGCAGATATGGGATTCGGGAATATCCGTCACTTCGAATCCGGCGCGCCGCAACAGGGCTTTCGGCTCCTCCCGGATTTGCTGTCCATGCTGGAGCGAGCAGGCGGAATGATAAGCGACCTTGAGTGCCTGTTTCACCTTCGGTGGCTCCATCTCGATCCCGCTCAGGAATTCCGTGATGTCGCAGGCAAGATCCGCGACCTGTTCGGCCTGTTCGGCGAGGCGCTTGTCGGACTGATGGGCGAACAGCTCCCCATAATCCTTGACCGTCGTGCCGCAACCCGAGGTGTTGATGATGATGGCGTCCAGCCCCTCGCCGTCCATCTCCTGTGCCCAGGCGCGGATATTGGCGCGAGCGAAGCCCTGCGCGTCCTTTTCCTTGCCCATATGCAGCGGCAGCGCGCCGCAGCAGCCGGTAGCTTTCGGGATAACCACCTCGACCCCGTGGCGGTTCAAAAGACGGATGGTCGCGTCATTGATTTCGGGCGCCAACACCTTCTGCGCGCAGCCGGTCATCAGCACGACCCGCTTCTTCCGGTGCCCACCTGCCGGATGCAGCCGCTTGCCATCGAGGCGGGATGCGGGCGGCAAGCTTGCGGGCGCCATGTCCAGCATTGCCTTTAGGGGGCCGGAGAAGGCGTCTTTGAACGGCCGGGCAAGACGCGCGCCGAACAGGGAGGCGCGAAAGAGCAAAGGGCGCGGCAGCACGATGCCGAGCACGGCCCGCAGCATCCGCTCGAACAGCGGGCGCTTGTAGGTTTCCTCGATATAATCGCGGCCATGCTCCACCAGATGCATGTAATCGACGCCGGAGGGGCAGGTCGTCATGCAGGACAGGCAGGAGAGACAGCGATCAAGATGCTGCACGGTCGAGGCCGGGGCCGGTTCCCCGCTTTGGAGCATCTGCTGCATCAGATAGATGCGCCCGCGCGGGCTGTCACGCTCATCACCCAGCTCCAGATAGGTCGGGCAGGTCGCCGTGCAGAAGCCGCAATGGACGCAGGCCCTGAGGATATCGTTGGAGCGGGCGATCTTCGGGTCGGCAAGCTGGAGAATGGAGAATTCCGTTTTCATATCAAGCTGTTGCCTTCATGTCTTCATCCGCATACATACGCCCGGGATTGAGGATATTCTCAGGGTCGAACCCGTCCTTGATGCGGGCATTGATCTTGCGGATAGCGTCTGGCTGCGGCTGGAACGGCGCGATCTTCGCCCGGAGTGCCTCGGGCCCGCGGATCAGCGTCGCATGCCCTGCGCCACCCAGCGCGCCGCGCACACCCCCCTCGCCACCGTCGGCACTCTTCTCCGGCATTTCGATCCAGAGAAGGCTGCCGCCCCAGTCAAGGAAATAGCGCATCTCCGGCGCTTTCTCCTGAAGCGCGGTGATCACTGTCGTCGCATTGGCGGGCGGGAGGGAGAGTTTCCAGATCACCCCCGTGGTTCCGACAAAGGGTGAAACATTGCTGACAAACTCCCAGAAAGTCTCGGAATTCTGACCGTGAAGTTCTTCCGATGTGCCCTCGCCCGCCAGCATCTCCCGCACGGCGTTGCAGCGGAACTCGGCGGAGGGGCCCGGCCCCTCGATCCTGAGCGCCAGTACCGATTTTTCCGGATCGCGGATATAGCCAAGCGGCGAGAGGAGCGCGATATCGGCCGGCAGATACGCCGCGGCGGCAATATCATGCACGGAAGACAAACCGCTATTCATGATCGGCTGCGCCTGTTCCAGCGGCACGTCATAGAGAAGGACTGTGCGGGTTTTCTCCGGCCGTGGCAAGACCTTGAAGGTGAGCGTGGTGGCAATCGCAAGCGTGCCGTAACTGCCTGCGACCAGCTTGCAGAGATCATAGCCGGTGACATTCTTCATCACCCGGCTGCCGGTCCGGAAGGCCTGCGCCCGGCCGGTGAAGCCCGTAACGCCGAGAAGATGATCGCGGGCGCTGCCCGCCTTGATACGCGCCGGGCCGGAGAGATTGCAGGAAAACAGGCCGCCGAGCGTCCCCTCGCCTGCGCCGGTGCCGAGCAGCGGGCCGTAATCGGGCGGATCGAAGGCGAGGCGCTGCGCGCTCTGGCGCAAAACCGACTGCACCTCGCTCACCTTCGTGCCCGCTCTTGCCTGCATCACCAGCTCCGCCGGCTCATACATCTCGACGCCCGTGAGGCCGGAAAGATCGAGCGCATGCTCCGTCATAGCGGAGCGGCCGATCCCGGCCTTGCTGCCTGCGCCCTGAACGGTCAGGCCGTGCTTGCCCGCAAGCGCCCAGTCGAGCATGTCCTTGATCTGCTGTTCTTCTGTTATCTTTGTGATTTGCATATCGGCCTAGAATCTCGGGATATCCGGGAACGGCAATTCGCCGTTATGGACATGCATCTTGCCAAGCTCGGCGCAGCGGTGCAGCACCGGGAAGACCTTCCCAGGGTTGAGCCGCCCGTCCGGATCGAACGCGCATTTGAGCCGCTGCTGCTGCTTCAAGTCGTCTTCGGAGAACATCTCGCCCATGAGATCGCGTTTCTCGATGCCGACGCCATGCTCCCCGGTGAGCACGCCGCCCACCTCGACGCAGAGTTTCAGGATATCGGCGCCGAACGCCTCGCATTTCTCAAGCTCGCCGGGGTTATTCGCATCGAACATGATGAGCGGATGCAGATTGCCATCCCCTGCATGGAAGACATTGGCGACCCGGAGGCCATAGTGCTTGGAGAGTTCATTCATGCGGGCCAGCACCAGCGGCAGTTTCCCCCGCGGGATCGTTCCGTCCATGCACATATAGTCCGGCGACAGCCGCCCGATCGCCGGGAAGGCCGCCTTGCGTCCGGCCCAGAAGGTCATGCGTTCGGCTTCGCTCTCGCTGGTCCGGCTGACCGTGGCGCCGCAGTCCTTCGCGATTCTGTCGATCTGTTCCTGATAATGGGCGATCTCTACTTCCGGCCCGTCCAGCTCAACAATCAGCAACGCCTCGACATCCAGCGGATAGCCCGCGTGGCAGAATTCCTCCGCCGCCTGAATGGCGTAGCGGTCCATCATTTCCATGCCCGCCGGGATGATGCCCGCACCGATGATCTTGCCGACGCAATCCCCCGCCTGCTCGCTGGAGGGAAACCCGATAAGCTGCGCCGAGATATGCTCAGGGCTGCGGAGGATGCGCACCGTCACCTCGGTGATAACGCCGAGAAGCCCTTCCGAGCCGGTCATGACACCGAGAAGGTCATAGCCTTCCGCATCGAGATGCTTGCCCCCGAGGCGGATAATCTCCCCGTCCATGGTCACCATCTCGATCCCGAGGACATTATGGGTGGTGAGGCCGTATTTCAGGCAATGCACGCCGCCGGAATTCTCGGCCACATTACCACCGATGGAGCAGGCGATCTGGCTGGAAGGGTCCGGCGCGTAATAGAAGCCGTCCGCCTTCACCGCGTCGGTGATGGCGAGATTGGTGACGCCGGGCTGGGCGACGACGCAGCGGTTGTCATAGTCGACTTCAAGAATTTTGTTGAATTTGCCAAGGCCGAGAAGTACGCCATCGGCGAGCGGCAAGGCTCCGCCCGAGAGCGAGGTGCCCGCCCCGCGCGGCACCACATTGACCCCTTCGGCCTTGCAGTATTTGAGGATTTCGGCAATTTCGGAGACAGTGGAGGGCAGCACCGCGATCATCGGCAGCTGGCGATAGGCGCTGAGGCCATCGCATTCGAAGGCGCGGAGATCGTTCTTGTCGTCGATCACGCCTTCCGGATCGGAAATGATGCGCCGGAGACCCGCCACCAGCGTGTCGCGCTTGGCGAGCACATCGGCATTCGGCTTCGGCATTAACATCGCGGCTCCCCTTCAGGTTTGTTCCCTGCTCCCCTGACATAGGGCGGAAAGCCGTCTTTTGGCAAACAAAAAAACCGTCAATGCCGGAGCATTACGGTTTTTTCCACATTACAGAACCAGTGGCGCCAGCGGCAGATCAGCCCTGACGCGCCTTGAAACGGCGGTTGGTTTTGTTGATAACATATACGCGTCCTTTGCGGCGCACCACGCGACAATCGCGATGACGCTTCTTCGCGGACTTGAGCGAGTTCAAGACTTTCATTGTCCAGATCCTAACAACTTGGTGAATTCGAAGGCCGGAACATACTGGCCCCGTCCCGCCCTGTCAATCCAGAAAAGGGCCCTTTTTCGGAAGAAATTGGCGCCGGTTACAAAGCACCAGCAATCATTTGATTTCCGCGCCCTTGCGCGCATAAATGCGGAAAACCCTGAGATAGCCCGCGTCGATCATCTTGATCCGCCGCATCCAGAGTTCCCCTTCCTTCAGGATCCACTCATGCAGATGGCCACTCTTCTCGCCATTGCTGGTGCGGGTCGCATAATCGGCGAAGGCCCGGAGCACATTCGACTTATACTCAAGCGTGACATTCTCGGCGATACTCACCTCGAACCCGGCGTCGGTCAGCAGCTTGCGGGTTTTCTGTACATCGATGAGATGCGGCGTCAGCGGTTCCGCCGCCATCCAGTCCTTGACGCCCGCCGTCTCCTCGCCTGCATCTTCCAGCATATAATCGGACATCATGAACTGCCCGTTGGGTTTCAGCATGTTGTAGATGGCTGCAAAGCACTGCGCCTTGTTCTTCACCGGAAACAGCGCCTCGGACGCATAGACCACATCGGCGGAGCGCGGCTTGGGGCCGAAATTCTCGAAATCGCAATGGAAGAAATTGATCTTGCGGTTGAGCCCGGCCATTGTCGTCATCTCGATGGCGGCGTCCTGCAGGATCTGGTCCTGGTCATAGCCGGTGACATAGGCGTCATATTCGTTTGAGACCCAATGGGCAAAACCGCCGAGGCCCGCGCCGAGTTCGGCCACGCTCAGCTTTCTGTTAATGCCAAGCGGCTTGGTCAGCTTCATTTTCGTATCATCGGGAATGCAGCGGGTTATCCCTTCCCCGAACAGGGTCACGACCGAGCGTTGACGGCTGATACTCCAGCCCTTGACCGTCGGCGGTCCGTCCTCGGCAACCGCCGCCCGCTCCGCCTCTTCCGTTGCGGGTTCTACGGTGCTGTCCTGCGCCTCAATCTCATAGCCGTTCCACCATGCTTTCAGCCTGCTTTTGAAAGTCGGTTTTCCTCCCGTTTCGGGATCATCCATTCCGGCGTTCATACAATATCCAGGGTTCCTTACGCAGTTAAGAGGCCTATAATAAAACCTAAGACTGAATTATCATAGTTGATATTTTTTTAATAGAAAAAGCTTTGCGCGGAACCGGTACCCGGATATGGCGGATCAGGACGGGGCGTCCTTCCAGTAGGACTCCCGTAATTCGCGTTTCATGATCTTGCCGATGGTGCTGCGCGGGAGTTCATCGCGGAATTCGACGCCGCTGATCCGCTGGGTTTTGCCAAGGCGATCATTGACCCATTTTGTCAATCCGACCTCGGTGATGCCCGCGCCGGGCTTCACCACCACAAGCGCAAGCGGGGTTTCGCCCCATTCCTCGCTGGGCACGCCGATCACCGCAACATCGGCCACCTCCGGATGGTTTGAGAGTTCTGCCTCGATATCCGCGGCATAGATATTGAACCCGCCGGAAATGATCATGTCCTTCTTGCGATCCAGGAGATAGAGGAAGCCATCCTCGTCGAGGCGTCCCATATCGCCGCTCTTGAAGAAGACCTCGCCTTCGGGGGAGCGCCAGATGATCGCCTCGGTCAGGTCCGGGCGGCCGTTATAGCCGGTCATCATCGCGCCGGAGCGGCCGACGATCTCGCCGATTTCCCCCTGCGGCAGTTCCTCCCCGGCGTCATTGATGATGCGCAGATCGACGCCGAGGCCCGCCTGCCCGACGGAGGCCAGCTTGTCCGGGAAATCGTGACAGGCGAGGATGGTGCCGAGCCCGCCCTCGGTCAGGCCATAATTTTCGAACATCTTGCCGGGCCAGCGGTCGAGGATGTCCCGCTTCACCCCCTCGCGCAGCGGCGCACTGGTGGAGAGCTTCACCTCATAGGCGCTGAGGTCGTATTTATCGAAATCCGGATGGGCGAGAATGCGCTGATACTGCACCGGTACCAGCATCGCATGGGTGACTTTCTCCTGCTCGGAGAGTTCAAGGAAGCGGACCACGTCGAACTTCGGCATCAGCACGATCCGCCCGCCGATCGCCAGCGTCGGCAGCATCAGCACCAGCGTCGTGTTCGAATAGAGTGCCGTCGAGACGATGGTGACCGCCTTGTCATGCAGGCCGAGCTTCACGAACCGCTCGATATGGTTGCTGCGCATTCTCTGGCTCTGCTCGATGCCCTTGGGAACGCCGGTCGTGCCCGATGAATAGATCAGGTTGAAACCGTCCTCGGGCTGGACATCGACATAGAGCGGATCGGCGGAGGCGTCCCTGATCAGATCCTCATAGGCCGTCCAGCCGTCGCCCTCGAAATCGAAGGCGACATAGCCATCCGCCAGGACCCCGTCGATCTTGCCGCGGAACGGCTCGATCAGGTCGCGCGTCGATTGGGACGCAAACACAAGGCGCGAGCCGCTGTCGCGGATCATGACTTCCAGCTGTTCCGACGACGCCATGCCCGAGAGCGGCACGATGCAGAGACCGGCCTGCAGCGCGCCCAGGAATACCTCCAGATACTCGACGCTGCTGCGCGCCAGCACCGCGACCATATCCCCGCGCCCGAGCCCGCGTGCGTGCAGCATGTTGGCGACCTTGTTGGTGCGCGGCAGAAACTCGGCCCAGGTCCGGACCTCGCCTTCGCATTTGATCACCTCCAGCGACGGGTTGGCGGCGGCCACCTCGCGAATGCGCGCTGCATAATGAAGGAAGTTCCCGCTGCGGCCGGGGGCCGGGATCGTCTGGCTCATGGTCTCTCCGATGCTTGTCTTTTGGCCGCCAAAGCGCGCCATGGATGGTTTTGCCGCAATTTAACGACAGAGCGCCACCAAGGCAAAGCGAAAGATTGCGAAAACCGCTGGTCTTTTCGCGTAAAGCCCCTACCCTGAGCGCAGACCGCCCGATGGGCGATAACAGGAAAGAAAGACAATGTTCGACCTTGATCCCCGGCTTGCCAGTGATACGTTTGATGTCTGCGCGCTGCCGCTCTCGCGCGTGTTGCTGATGAACGACGCGCGCTATCCCTGGATCATCCTCGTGCCCGCCCGGCCCGGCCTTGTCGAGCTGCATGATCTGACGGACGATGACTATGCGGTCCTGAGCGGCGAAATACGGAATGCCAGCGCCCGGATGGCGACGCTTTTCAGGGCACACAAGATGAATGTCGCCGCGCTCGGCAATATGGTGCCGCAGCTCCATGTCCATGTGATCGCCCGCCAGCCCGAGGATGCCGCCTGGCCCGCGCCGGTCTGGGGCAAGGGCGACGCGGTGCCCTATGAGGCCGCTCAGGCAGAAGAACGCCTTCGTCAGATCCGCGACGCGCTTGACGGGTTATAACACCTGATAGCCGAACTGCGCCGCCCGCCGGGTCAGCCAGCGCCAGAGTTCCACTGCCTGGCTGCGCGGAATGAGCAGATCGAAATGACCGCCATCGCGCCGGAGCAGCAGAAGACCGATCCCGCCGATATCCGCCCTTGCCACATGATGGACAGGAAAGGTCCGGTCCCGGAGGTCCAGCCGGATGCCCCGGCGCAGCAGGTTGACAGCCTTTGGTCCGCCGAGGCGCAGGCAGCAATAGCCATGGCCGAGCGAGACCACGCTGCCTTCCTCCGGTGCGATGGCGGCGGCGAGAATGTCCGCCGGGCCCGCCTCCCCGAGATAACCGAGATGCCCGGCCTTGAGGCTGAACAGCCGACCACCGGGAAGCGGTGAGGATTGTTCCGGTGCGGGCAGAGACTGGATCGCCAGCAGTTCCGCGAGCTTGGAGCGCAGGCTCGCCGCTTCGCTCTCCCACAGCGTGATATCGAGATAGGAAAATTCCCTTATTTCCTCGATTGTTACGCCGGGATGTTCAGACGGCTTGCCAAACCGTCCATGGATGCGCTGGCCCTTGAGGGCGGAGTTGCGTTCAAGCATCGGCGCGCTCCTTTTGAAGGTCCAGATGCCGTGGCGGCCCGACCTTCACATCGATAACGGGTTTGCCGCCCTCGCCGACCGCGCGGATCAGGGTGCCCGTCCGCGCCCGTCCCTCCGTCAGCAGGGCGAGCGCGATATCATGGCCAAGCGTCGGGCTGTGGCAGGCGGAGGTGACCGTCCCGATGCCGGGCCCGCCGGGCGGAGTGCCGTCGCCCTCATAGAGCGTCATGCCAGCGTTGAGGCGCGCGATATCCTTACCCTCTTCCGCGCCGGAAACCGGTTTCAGGCCAACGAGTTGCTTCTCTTTCTTGTGATCCGGGCTTGAGGTACTGCCGATGCCTAGCCCCGCCGCCGTCGCCCCGGCGATCATCTCCGCCGGGCCGATATGCCCGGCCTCGATCCTTAGGATATTTCGCGCCCGCGTGCCCACCGGGATCAGGCCCCGGGATTTCCCCTTTTCCCGCAGCAGGTTCCAGAGAATGTCCGTATAGCCCGCCGGGGTCATGATTTCATATCCCGCCCCGCCGGAGAGGGAGAGCCGCGCGAGGCGGAGAGGGAGCTCGTCCTGCTCGAAGGTGACAAAGCCCATGGCCGGAAGCGAGCTTTCCTGCGCCAGTGCCGGGAAACTCCCGGCCAGGATCGCCGGGGCGGCAGGCCCTTCCAGCGCGACGGCACCCCAGCCGTCGGTGATATCGGTGACGGCAATCCTCTCCTCCTCCGATGCGCCTTCTTGAAGTCGCGAGAGCACGACGGCCTGCGATGGTGCTGCCGTGGTGAGGCAATAGTGATGCGGCGCCAGCCGCCAGCCGAGAACACCCGCGAGCGCCTGCCCCTCCTCCCGGCTGAGGATCCCGTGACGGAGCCTGCCCACAGGCAGTTCCGCCCAGCCCTCCCCGAACAGGCGGGCAAGGAACGCAGCGGCATCGGGGCCCTGCACATCGATCTTGCCGAGAAGGCTGATATCGCCAAGACCGGCACCCGAGCGCACGGCAAGGGCCTCACGCTCTGCGGCGGCGCCCTCCTCCTCATCCGCTGCGGGAAAGGCGGTCGCGAGGTGCCAGTCGCCTTGTGTTCGGAAAACCGCTCCGGCGCGTTCCTGCGCGCTTTTGATCGATCCGATGCGGAGCGCGGGCAGTTTTTCCGCCGGAACAATCACCTCGCCATCGAGCGGATGCGGCCGCCCCAGCAGGCTGTAGGCCGGGCTGTCCGGCGACCAGAGGGTTTCCTTCTCAGGGTCAGCGAAGCATTTGCCGCGCCCCTTGGCGGGCACCGGCGGCTGTTCCTCGATGATCGTGGCGGACTGGATCAGGGCGTCGCAATCAAGATGGATATCCCGCTGCAGCGGATCATCGCCGGTCTTGCGCAGGATAAGACGGCTGAGGTAATGCCTCCCGCGCGCCGCGACGATGCAATGGCCGGGATAAAGCGGGATACCGGCGGAGCGCGCAAGCTGGTGACAGCGGGCCGGCACCATCGGGCGCGGATCGACAATCGCCGTGATCGGCACCCCCGCCTCGATCAGCGAAGGCACGAGGGCGTAGATAATCTCGTCATTGCCATAAAGCACGATCCGCTCCCCCGGCTGCACGGCGTAGCGCCGCACCAGCGAGAGCGCCGTTTTGAGATCAAAAATACCGGGTAAATCATTATTCTGAAAGACGAACCCAATTTCCTCCTGTCCCGTCGCCAGCTCCGTCTTTGCCGTCCGGATATAGCGGAGACGGCGGACGGGCAGCGCCGGATCGATCTCCGGCAGATGGTCCTGCACCCGCTCTTCCAGCAGCACGGAGGCCCTGCCGTCCTCGGCAATCGCCGTCGTGCGCGGGTAAAGGCGGACATTCGGCTGCGCCTTCAGATGCGTGATCATCTGCGCGCGCCAATCGGCGGCCTCAAGCCCGGAATAGCTTCCCGCCTCATATAACAGGCGGCCGCCGGGCTCGAAATCCCGCTCGATCAGCATGACATCCGCCCTGCTTTCCGCCGCCAGAACGGCGCGGCGCAGACCTTTCGGACCGCTGCCAATAATCAGGACATCCGTATGGTCATGAACATGCTCGACCTCGCCGGGGTCCGCGACCGCCGTTTTGATCCAGGGAAAAATCGAGACGGCGCGCCGCGCCACCAGCCCGTCATACAGCTCCTGCTCGTTCGCCCGCACGGACGTGACCTTGCCATCCCGCTCGATCAGGACGGTCGCATCGAGGCCGCGCGGACGGCGGTACACCGCGCTCCGCCCGAGGGTCAGATGGCCATTCGCCAGCAATGCGGAGGCCAGCGTATCCCCGGCATAGCCATGCAGTAGCTCCCCATTAAAGCGAAACGCAAGGGGGCGCTCCCGGTCGATCATACCGCCGCCGATCCGCTGTCCGGCGGCCCGGCGGCCGGTAATATGTCGCAATGTAAACGGCCAGATACGCGCCATCCGTACTCCCCCTTGTCACTCCTTTACTAGCAGAAGGGACAGGCTTATTTCTACACAGGATTATGTTTCTTTTTTGTCCCCCCATGCCAAATGACGCCGATTGACTTTGGCCGTCCGCGGTCCTAGCCTTTTTGATGCGCAGAATTGTTGGAAAAGGATAACAGAATGAGCAAACAATCCTGTCTTGTCATCGGTGCGGGAGATGCCACCGGCGGCGCCATCGCCAGACGCTTTGCAAAAGAAGGCTTCGAGACCTGCATCGTCCGGCGGGAGCGGCATATCGACGATCTCAACGCCCTTGCCGGGGACATCAGAAAGAACGGCGGCAGTGCCCATGCCTTCGGTGTCGATGCCCGCGATGAAGACCAGATGGTCGATCTGTTCGCGAAGATCGAAAAAGATATCGCCCCGCTCGGCGTTGTCGTCTTCAATATCGGCGGCAATGTCAATTTCCCGATTACCGAGATGACGAGCCGGGTCTATCGCAAGGTCTGGGAGATGAGCTGTTTCGCCGGTTTCCTCACCGGACGGGAGGCGGCGAAGGTGATGTTGCCGCGCGGGAACGGCACAATCCTCTTTACCGGAGCGACGGCGTCATTGCGCGGCGGGGCCGGTTTTTCCGCCTTTGCCGGGGCCAAGCACGGCCTTCGCGCCCTCGCCCAGAGCATGGCGCGGGAACTCGGCCCGCAAGGCATCCATGTTGCCCATGTGATTATCGACGGCGCGATCGATACCGCCTTTATCAAGGAACGATTCCCCGAGCGCTATGCCCTCAAGGGACAGGACGGCATCCTGCAGCCCGACGATATCGCCGAGAATTACTGGCATCTGCATATCCAGAACCGGAGCGCCTGGACCCATGAGATGGACTTAAGGCCCTGGATCGAAAAAATGGCCTAAGGAGCTGACTTAAAATCCTATTCAGGCCAGCCGTGCCAGTCGACCCAGCGACCATGGAAATCGGCACGGCCAACCAGATGTTCCTTCCCCGACGGCCAGAGGATGAGGGTGAGGCCGGTGCCGGGTGTCTTGCCGTCAATCTCCATCCGGGCCCAGGCGAGCGGTGCGTCTTGAGTTGCGCGGGCTCCGGCGGCGCGGATAATCTCCTCCCCTTTTGCGCGGGCGCTTTCCGGAATATATTGCCAGGCGATGGTGCTGTAGATGACATGGGCGGCGCCGTTAATCGGCTCGGCCGTGCGGCGGGCCAGCCAGTCGATGGCATCGGCCTTCTCCACCCGGACATCGCTTGCCGCGGCGATATCGAGCGCGGCACGGGTCCGGCTCAGCCGGTCGGCCTGGTCCGCCCAGATAAAGGAGAGCATGCGGTCGCGATCGGCGGGATTGCCAGGATCGATCGGCAAGAGATCGCAGCCCGCCCGTCCTGCAATCGAAAGCGGCACATCCGGCGCCGCCCGTCCCGGCCATTTCGGCGCGAGATGCACCTTTGAGCTTTCCGGCCCCCGGCTCAGCCCGCCAAGATCGACATGATAGTGATCCGGATGCAGGTTGAGACCGGCGCTCGCCCCGACTTCCGAGAGGACCAGCGGCAGGCCGGTCTGGCGCGTCACTTCGAGAAACATCGGCAGGGTGGCGCCGACACGGCGCACCTCGTTCGTCTGCGGCGGGCCCGTCAGGCGATCCAGGATAAAGGCCTCATGCTCTTTGAGCGCCGCAGCGACGGCACCCCAAAGATCCTCATCGGAAATATCCGCGTGATGCGGTGGATAAAGCGCGGCCAGTGCCTCGCTTTTCCCGGCCATGACCAGCGCATGCAGCGCGCCGCAGAGCCGAAGCGGCACGGAATCGCCGAGCGCGGAAGCATCCCCCTGCCATCCCAGAATGGCATCGGCCACGGCCCCGCCGGGATGCAGGCGCTGTCCCGCGAGGCGGCAAAGACGGGCGGTAAAGGGGGAGCCCAACTTCTCGCAGGCCTCATATTGCCGATGGAACGCAGCGCGCACCGGGTCTGATTTTCCTGTCATTATGCACCTCCTTGCGACGAATGGTTGCCGGTCCGCATCCCGAGGACGGACAGGCAGAAGATCAGGGCACAGCATGCCAGCACAGCCAGCGAGACCAGCGGCAACACATCATAGTCCCAGCGCACCGAGACAAAATTCGAAATCCACGAGCCGACGGAGATGCCAAGATACAGCGCCGCCGCATTCAGCGCCAGCAGCAGGCTGCGCCGCTCGGGATCGATATTGGCCATGCGTTGCTGCTGCGGGGAATGGAACATCATGCCGAAGGCCGCCAGCATGACAATGGCGACAAAGGCAAGCCACAGATCCTTGGGCCCGATGCCCCAGAGCAGCAGTAGCCCCGCGCCAAGCCCGAGCAGGCTCCCGAAGATCACCCTGTTGGGGCTGAAGCGATCGCTCATCCGTCCGGCGATCACATTGCCGAGGACGCCATTAAGCCCATAGACCAGCAGCACCACCGCGATCAGGTTTTCCGCGAGGCTGAATTTGTGGAACATGAAGGGCGCGATCAGCGCATAGGTGCAGAAAATCGCGGTCATCTGCAAAAAGGTGGTCAGCACCGCAAAGGAGGAACGGATGCGGGTCAGAGCTTCGAACATATGGGCGAAGGAGATCGGCGCGCCGACCTGCCGGTCCTTCACGAGATAGAGGATCGATCCCATCGAGCTCAAGGCCACCAGCGCCATCAAGAGGAACACCAGACGCCAGCTCATCAGCGTGCCGAGATAGGCGGAAATCGGCGTCCCGAGCACAGAAGCGAAGGTCAGCCCGGCAAAGACGATGCCCATGGCGCGGCCCTGCTGCTCCGGCGGGACCATACCGGCGCCAATGGCCGAGCACATCGGGCTGATCGCCGCCGCGCTCAGTCCCATCAAACCGCGCGAGATGAACAGCATCTCGTAGCTGGTCGACGCCGCGCCGAGGATCAGTGCAAGCGCCAGCAGCCCCAGCCCCGTACAGAGGATTTTGATGCGGGCGAAGCCGCTGAAAAACACCTGGGTGAGCGGCGCGGCAATGGCAAAGGCGAGCGCAAACACCGTCACCAGAAAGGCGATGTCGGCGGGCGGCACCTCAAGGCCGTCCGATATCTGCCATGTCAGCGCAATGACCGACAGGCTGGACGTCCCTACCATGAAATAGGCGGAGCTGAGCGAGACAAGCGCCCAGCGCGGAAAGGGTTGTTTTATTATTGTTTTTTCCATTTGCAGGGACTTTAGCAAAAGTCCCCCCACCGACCTAGCGCGAATTGCACCCGAAATAGCAGGCAATCCCCGGAAACTATTTTTCACGCCAATCAATGTCGGCCGTCATCATGTTCTCTCAGAATTCAGTTTTACATTTTTCCGATTAAAGGATGATTTTTATGCTTGATAGAATTATTAGCAATATTCTTAAAGAAATTACAGAAAAGGAGGACTATGTATTATATCCCGAATTTTCAGAATTTCGGATAAGCCTGTCGGCTGAGGCTGCAGATTACTTCGTTAATACAATTTTTACGCAAGATCAGGCCCAGCGAATAAACGAAGGGCTGAACACCGCATATAAAAATTACTGTACTACATTTGGCGACAAGAAACGCAGCAATGCTGAACAGGAAGAGATAAAAACCGCTTTCATCAATGAAATTTCACGTCAGTGCATTATCAGGATTAACAAATATGTTGATATGGATCATTTTAATTTTGGCATCACTCAAAATGCAAATGATGCAAATCTTGTGGGCAATATCAGTCAATATAAAACTTTGAACTGGCGAAAGAGTTTTAAATACGGGTGCAGCAGCAAGTCCCTGGCGCTTTTCGCTCTCCTTACTATCATTATTGTCCTTGCCCTCGTTTATCTGTCCAAGGATCTTCCTATTCTCGCTACCTTGATCATAATTTTCAGTATTATATGCTGCGGATGCGTTTGTGTTTCAGGCGTTGTGAGCTCGACTAATCGCTGGACCAGGGATATTCTGGAAAACCAAATGCGCCAGGTCCTGAAAGACAACATCTATGGACAGGGTTACTCGAACCTTAACGCACGGCTTCAGGCAGTCCCCGACGAAGAAGATGAACTGGACCTGACCGCATTGGCCCGGATCAGGGAGGTTGTCAACTTACCGGGCATTGCAAATTTCCTTATTACACTGGATCGGGAATTTTCACGGGACCTTGTGCTTCTGACAGCCACGTTTGTCTATCCGCCCGATTTGATGCCTATTTTCGCGGCTTCCGTTGGCGCCCAATATAATCCCCGGTCGGCTGGCCATGAGATTACCTTTTCATCCGATGACGACAAGCATGACCCGGAGGAAAAGCAGGAAGAGGCGCCAGAGACCGCTGGGAATACGGACGATCCGTCCTTGCCGGGCTTCAATACAGCCGGAATGCAGCTCGATATCATCGAGTCCGACAGCGATACGGACGCGAAGCAGAGCGGCGGCGTTTCCTACCCAGTCGGGTCGGCGTGCAGCTGGACGATATTCTCCGATCCGCCATCGATGACGGGATACCAGGCGCGGGTCAAAGGATCATGCCCTGGAATGATATGATCGTCGCTGTCGGCGAGCGCCCGGAGCGTATCGTAGCCCTTCAGCGTCGCCTCCATGTCGACAACAATAGGGAACGGCTTGCCGGTGCGATAATTCTCATAGAAATGGCTGCTGTCGGAGGCCAGCACCACCCATCCCCGCCGGGTCCGCACCCGGACGCATTGCTGGCCGCGCGTATGGCCGCCGATCAGATGCACCTCGACCCCCGGCGCGATCTCCCTCGATCCTTCACAGAAAACCACATTCCCCATATAAAGCGAACGCACCATCTCGATTACATGCTCCCCGGTGAAGGGATGCCGCAATACGCCATGGCACATGCAGGGGCCGGTGACATATTCCATCTCCGCCGGTTGTACATAGAGCTTTGAGCCGCGGAATTCATGGAGCGAGCCCGCATGATCGTAATGCATATGGGTCACGATCACCTTGTCGATGCTAGCGGGCGGCAGGCCGAAGTCCGTCAGCATGTCCGCCGGTGTCTGCATGATGGGCCGGTCGCGCAGCTTCCCCTCCTCCGCATCGAAGCCGGTATCGACGAGGATCGTCTCCGAGCCGTTCTTCAACACCCAGACATAGAAATCGATGGGATGCGGCGCATGGTGATCATCGGCGAACAGGAAGGATTCCCGCCGCGTGCGGTTTTCCTTCGCGGCATAGCGCAGTGCATAGATTTCCCAGGTATCGCTCATTTCCTCCCCCTCCGGCTTAGCCGTTTTTGATTATTATCCGTTGAGAATACGACCTTCGGGCGATGATGCAACAGGCGATTTCATCCACCCTGTCCTCCGCATGCAGGCGATGCACGAATTTGGCCGCTTGCGAATCCCGCAAAGTCTTCATATTATAAACTCCTTAACTATAAGAATATCTGGGAGGATACTCATGACAATCTGGAAAACCCTCACCGCGACCGCGGTGGGAATGACGTTTCTTGCGGGCACAGCGCTGGCGCAGGAATGCCAGCCCTCGAAATGGGGCGCGGATGATGAAATCGGCTCCGCCAACCTCGTGACACCGGAGCGCACACTGGAAGCGAGCAAACTGATCAAGCAGGGCAAGAGCGTTCCGCTCGGGATCGTGATCGATTCCACGACCCCCGCCTTCCCGCCGCGCGGCCTCAGCCTGCAGGTCGTGCAGCCGAACCAGCAGGGCGGCCAGAAGCTGTTTGCCTTCAACGGCAACTATAACGATGACCTGATGCAGCTCTGGCTCGGCATCGGCTCGCAGATCGACGGGCTCGGCCATCTCGGGGAGAATGGCCTCTACTACAACTGTCTGGACGAGAAGGAAATCTCGCAGATCACCGGCCTGACCAAGCTCGGCACCCATAACATCCCGCCGCTGGTCGGTCGTGGTGTGGTCATCGACATGACGAAGCATTTCGGTGTCGAGGCACTGGAGGCCGGACAGTATTTCACCGCCAAGGACATCCAGGACGCGTCAAAGGCACAGGGCGTTGAAATCCGCGAGGGCGACATCGTGCTGTTCTATACCGGCTGGACCGATGCCAAGCTGGAAAGCGATCCTATGGCCTGGGCGAGCGGCGAGCCCGGCACCTCGGAAGATGCGGCGGAATGGCTCGCCTCACAGAATGTGATGGCGGTCGGCGCGGACACCTGGGGCGTCGATGTGGTGCCACCGGAGAAGGAGGGCCGTCCCTTCTATGGCCATGTGGTTCTTCTGAAGAACCACGGGATCTATATCCTTGAGACCATGAATACCGGCCCGCTGGTAAGGGATGGGGTGACGGAGTTCATGTTCGTCCTCGGCCAGGCCCGCGTGCGCGGCACGGTGCAGATGATCATCAACCCGGTCGCGCTCTACTAGGCGAAACACGGCACCAGAGAAAGGGGACCGGGAAAGCCCGGCCCCTTTTTTTCATGCCTTCTCCCACTTGAAATGCGTCGCCATTAAATTTAATTATTGACTTAATTAAGTGAATAGTTAATATCCTGTGCATGGATAAATTTGCCGCCCTTTCTGACCCCAACCGTCGCCGCATTATCGAGATGATCTCGGCTCAAGGTGAACTCACGGCCGGGGAAATCAGCGAGAAGTTCACTGTCAGCGCCCCTGCCATCTCTCAGCATCTGAAGGTGCTGCGAGAGGCGGAGATTCTGAATATGGAAAAACGCGCCCAGCAGCGCATCTATTCCATCAATCCGGCGGGCGTGGACGAGATGTGGGAATGGCTCGGCAAAATGCGCAGTTTCTGGAACACACGTTTCGACGCTCTGGAACAATTTCTTAAAGACGGAGGAAAATAAGATGCAAAATGCACGATCTGACAATCTCAATACCTTTGAGTTTGTTATTTCCCGCAACTTCGATGCGTCGATTGAGCGGATGTGGCAGGCCTGGACCGATGTCGATCAGTTCAGCCAGTGGTTCGGCCCGAAAGGCTGCACCCTCTCCCACTGCACCGTCGATATGACTGTCGGCGGCGGCTATCACTGCTTGATTGCCTTCGAGGGGATGGAAGTGTGGGGCAAATGGACATTTCTGGAAATTGTCCCGCCGACAAAGCTCGTCTCCATCGTCTCCTTCTCCGACGAGACGGGCGAAGCGCTTGTCGAGCATCCGGGCATGCCGAACTGGCCACTCAAGATCCTGAGCACGATCACCTTCGAGGAGCAAGGCGAGAAAACCCGGATCACCGTCCGCTGGACCGCCTATGAAGCCACGGATATCGAAAGCGAAGCCTTCGAAAACGGTGCGTCCGATATGACTCAGGGCTGGACCGGTACCTTCGATACGCTGGAAGAGTTCCTGGCGAAAAATTCGGCGTAAAACCTAACTCCCCTGCCCTGCCGCCACGGCCAGATGGGTATAGGCGATTTTGAGGAGGGGGCAGTCGACATTTCCGGGCGCGCCCTTCGCAATCAGCGCGCCGAGGACATGTTCATGCTCGGTCTTGAGGCCGCCGGTGAGGTCGCGCATCATCGAGGCGGTGAAGATCGAGCCTTCCTTCGTCAGCATGGTGCTCTGTCCCGACTGGACCTTTTCGGCGATGGGATGGTCGTTGGCGGCGGCGATGGCGCAGGCCTCGCCATACATGCCGCGGGACATTTCCGCGCCATAGGGCGTCGCGACAATCTCGCCGATCGAGCCAAGGCAGAGCGTCGTCATGCCCGCAAGGGTCGCCAGCATCACCCATTTGTCCCAGAGCGCCTGCTCGATATCCGCAGCGTTGGTGAAATTGAAGTCGGCCTTCTCGCAATAGTCGGCGAAAGTGCGGGCGATCTCCGCATGGGCCGGGCTGCGCGCGCCCGAGATCAGCCCCGCCATGTCGCCCATGCGTTTCACCGCGCCGCTCTCGGTGATCGTCGCGGCAATCTGGGCAACGCCGCCCATCACCCGGTCCCGGCCAAATTTTTTGTCCAGCGTCTGGATATGATCGAAACCGTTGAGGAACGGCAGGAAGACGCCGCGCGCGCTCGCCTTTTCAAGGGACGCCAGCGAATCCGCAAGGTCATAGGCCTTCGGCGCGAGGATGATCAGGTCATATTCCGGGGTCAGCTGTTCGGCGTCAACGGTTCGCGGCTGGACCGTGCTGCTGCCCTCCGCCGTTTCGATGGTGAGGCCGTTCTCCTCGATCAACGCGCGGCGCTTCTCGCGCAGCAGGAAGGTGATGTCCGCCCCCGCCGCCATCAGTTTTGCGCCAAAATACCCGCCGACGCCGCCGGCCCCTACGATCAGAATTTTCATGGAACTCGCCTCACGTCTTCCGTCTGTAATTACGTTGATTTTTCCTGCGTTCTTCTATGGGGCTTTTCCGGCTATTTATCAACCAGCAAAGTCCCGGCTTTCGACGCGTCTTCCAGCGTTTCCGTCTCCGGGTCGTCGCGGCTGATGGTCAGTTTCGGCGGCGGCGGACCGGCGACAACCTCTTCGGTCTCCGCCGGGGTGGCCTGTGCGGCGCGATTTTCGGCGGGCAGAAGCGGCGCACCGTCGGTGCTCTGGTAATAGATCAGCTGCGGATCGGTCGGGTCGATGTCATTGGCCTCGAACGCCTCCTTGATGGCCCGGACCGCGCGGGAGCGGGTCACCACCTCGGCGGCGCGTTCGGAATTGATCCACCAGCGGACCTTCATCCCGAGGGAGGTCGCCCCGAGTTCCCAGCAGAGGATCTGCGGTGGCGGGTCGGTCAGGATTTCCTCCACCTGCTTCAGGGAATTCTCGATGATGGCGGTCATCTTGCCGATGTCATAGACATAGCCGACGGTGAGGTCGATCTCGATCCGGCGCACCTTCTGGGAGGTATTGACGATGACCGTGCCGGTATAGATGGTCGTGTTGGGAATGACGATATCGCGGCCGTCATAGGTGCGGATGATCGTCGCCCGCGGCTCTACCCGGAGCACGGCGCCCTCCGCCTCGCCGATCTTGATCTGGTCGCCGCGCCGGAACGGCATGCGCAGCAGGATCAGCAGCCCGGCCAGCCAGTTCTGCAATATATCCTTGAAGGCGAACCCGATGGCGAGCGACCCGATCCCGAGGCTCGCCAGCATGTCCGCCGGCTGGACCGAGGGAAAGACGATGGTCGTCGATAACAGCAGGCCGAACAAGGTCATCCCCCAGAAGCCGAAACTGGAGAGGATCAACCCGAGATCGGCCCGGTCCATGCGCCGGAAATAGGCCGCCACCAGCCGCTTCACCGCATAGGCCAGCAGCACGAACAGGACCATGGCCAGCAGGCCGACGACCAGGTTCGGGATCATCGCATAAAAGGAATTCCCCCAGTCCTCGATTGTTTGCTGCGCAAGGGCGACGCCGGTGGAGAGGGGTTCGCTGTCACTCATCCTTCGCGTCCTTCCTGCGTTCCCGGTTGGCCTTGCGAAAAGCCGGCGGCAGCACGTCAATCACGCTCACGATATCCTCGGGCAGATGGCCACCCTTCTCGATCTCCCGGATGAGCAGAAGCGCATGATCCTTCAGGATGTCCTGCACCTCCTTGCCGCAGGTCGCACAGAGGCGCGCATAGGCGCGGGCGATGCAGATCGCCATCAGGATATTCCCGCCCGACGCCTGGCGCAGCGGATGGAAAGCCTGGTTGATCAGGTTGCCGATGGACAGCTGTGGCACCATCAGACGGATATGGCCCTCCTCATCCTTGTGGATGGAGGCCGTGGCCGCTTCCTGCGTTTCCGCCTGCGACAAGGCATCGGAAATACCGTCCACCGTCGCAATCGCCGTGAAGGTATCGTTCACTCCGGGCGACAGGGCGCGGAGCGCAATCTCCAGAAGCAGGTTGACGGAAAACTCGATCGGGCTGTCCTCAGAACGGGAGGGCTGGATAAAGATATGCTTCTGGATGGAATCGACGGTTTCCTCATCCAGCTCCTTCGTTGCCTTGACCATCACTTCCTCGCCAAGCGTATAGGCACCGCGCGGTTTCTGGATTTCGAGCGTCACCTCGGCCTTCGTTGCGATCTCCGTCAGCTTGTCCTCGTTAAGAGTGCCGAGATAGCCCGGCTTGCCGGCGGTGATGTCGAAGACGAAGTCATCGACCTTCTCCACCGCTTTTTTCCGCTCTTTCCTCTCTTCCTTCCCCCGGCTCTTGTTCCGGTCGTCGAGCGCGGTCTTCAGATTCCTGGTGATACCGGCGATTTCATCATCAATTGCAACGCTTTCCGAGACATTGCGGACAAAATAGATGAGCTGCATCACGCAGAGCGTGGCCAGCACCTCCGCTCCGAGGATCGTGAGATTCGGTACGAAATCTGGCTCGACAAAGGTGATCGCCAGAATGGCATAGAGAAAGGTACCCCCGAAGATGCCCGCAGTCACCTGATTGACGATATCGGAAGTAAAGCGCTTGAGCATGCGCGGCGCCAGGTTTCCCGCCGCCAGCGCGAAGACCACGAGAACGATGGAATAGGTCAGCGTCAGGGCCGACATCGCCCCGCCCGCGATGACCGAGAGGATCGTCCGCGCCGTCTCGGGCGCGAGCAGCTGCAGAAAGGGGTCGATGCTGTCGGTGCCGAAATAGGTCTCCCCATAGGCGACAATCAGCGACAGCGCGCCGATGGCCAGCGCGATCCCCGCCGGCACGGTCTGCAGCATCACGAACGGATGTCGAAGAAATCTGAAATTCATCCTAGCTTACGCATTGTTATGGCCTCTCGGGCGTCATTGAACTGACTTGCGGCGCCGGATTTAACTCGCCCGTCACCAATCTGCTGTTTTAAGCATACCCATCATAGCTGTCCCGTTCCAACTGATTATTCAAGGGTTGTGTTACGACCATTCCTTTTTCAGCCAAGGCATTGCTATTAAAAGAAATCGGGGTAATATTACAAAAAAATGAAATGCTAATATAGCGGATTGACGGGGATGGAGCGGGAATATCAAACCACGTCTGAAACAACATTCAGAAACTGCGTGCTGACAAGCTATGATTATGGCAGCGAGCAGCTGCATATTCTCCGCACGACCGGGCCGTTGGGCCGGCGGGAACGGATCCCCATCTTTGAGCATATTCTGAAAATCAATAGCTCCGGGAAGCTGTTCTATACTCTCGACAACCGCGGCGGCCATGAGATTGAACTGAGCCCGGAAGATATGGATGTCCTCAACAATCTGCTGATGACCGGCGGTATAAATTATGTGCGCGGTGCCGTCATCACCAGCGACGACGCCTACAGCATTCTTGTCTCCATGGCCAACGCGAAGGCGAAGGCCCACAATTTCGAGGTTGAGCTGATTTCGACCACCAACCATGACGAAGCGGAAACCTTCGTTGTGTCAAAATTGCGGGAATGCCTCAGGGCTGAGCCCTAGCTCCTGATCCGGTCCTCACGAACGAAGCGATCGGTTGCGGTCGCATGGTTTGCTGGCGTCCCATGCACTTTCGGCAGGCGGAAACAGGCGCGCGCGATGCCGGGCTGCTGCTCACGGGCACCGGATTCTCCGCCCGACGGCAAGAGGACGGACACTTTTTCGATACCGAGATCGTCAAGCTGATAAGGCGTGCCATGGCCGAATTCCAGATGCCCGCGGCCGATAATGCCGATCACCAGCGGCGGATTGTCGCCGGTCTGCGTCTTCGCGATGTTGCAGGCAAAGGCGCGATCCCAGGTCTGCTGGGCGCGGGTAAAGTGATCTTTTCGGGCCTTGGCCTCCTCCGTCTGCTGCTGGAAAATCCCGTCCGGGCCGGAGACCAGCGAAAAGAGATAATCGCGATAGGCGTCTGTCGCGGGCTTGGCGGGGGTCAGTTCATCCCTGTCCTCTTCCGGGATGGCGTCCCATCCCTCTTTCCCGACCCGGGTGACCAGCGCGCGATAGCAGTTGAGCGCGATCATGTGGACGCCCATCTCGCGGCAGAAACGGAAAATTGGCAAATACATTTCGGGCGGAAAGCCCCAGACCGTCTTCCAGTCGACCTTTTCCAAGAATGCTTCCTCCGAAAGGTCGCCCGCTGCCCATTCATCGAGGATCGGCTGGGTGCTCCGCGGGAACATCTCGAACCCCACCACCATGTTCGGGTTCCGGCCATGAAGCGCCGCCATGACATGCAGCTGCCAGCGATGGACATCATACTGGTCATGGGTCTCCCCCAGCAGCACGACGCGGTTCTGCGCCATCTCGGCCATCAGTTCGTCATGCGGGATCAGGGCGCCGGTATCGGGATCGAGCCAGCTTGAAACGGGGTGCGGGTAAGGTGCGGTCATCCGGGTTATTTTCCTTCTGTTGGGGGACTAATAAAGGGTGTTTCCGGGTCCGGAAACAGGGGAACATGGCGCAGAGACTCAAAACCACCGGGCGGGCGGTGCGCCACCAGAACAAAGGTGGTCTCCGGCAACAGGGCGCGCAGCCGCGTGAAGATTTCCGCCTCGCTCTCGCTGTCGATGGCGCTGCTGGCCTCGTCGAGGAAGGCCCAGTCCGGTTTTTCGATGAGCAGGCGGATAAGCGCCAGACGTTGCAGTTCACCACCGGAGAAGCCCGTGATATCCGGATTGCCCCCCTCCTGCAACGCCTGGGCCTGATCCGGCAGTCCAACGGCCGCCAGATACTCTGAAATCGTTTCGGGATCGATGCTGCCCGCATCCCGCGGATAGATGGCGCCTTCCGCAAGCCGGGTGCCATTGATCGTGCTCCGCTGCGGAATAAAGGCGCAGGACTTGTCCGCGGGGATATGAATCTCCCCATGGCCGTAGGGCCAGATATCTGCAAGTGTCTTGAGAAAGGTGCTCTTGCCGAGGCCGGACGGGCCGGAAATCCAGACATGCTCCCCGGGTTTGAACTCCCAGTCCGCCGGGATCTGCAGCGGCTTGCCGGTCGGGCTTTCAAGGACAAGGTCCCGCACCTCGATCGTCCCTTTCGCGTGGTTGGTCACTGAAATCTCGCTCGGCGGGGCGTTCTTGCATTTCCGGATTGCATCCAGCAAATCACCAAGGCGGCTGGTGGTCGCCGCAAGTTCCGCGAGCCGGTTATAGGCAAAGATGAACCAGGACAGCGTCGTCACCACCCGCTGAAAGGCGGAGGCAAGCTGCATCAGCCCGCCGAAGGTGACATGGCCTGCGAAATAGGCGGGCAGCGCCAGCAACAGCGGAATACGCAGGATGGTCCGGAAATAGGGCACCTTGAAACAGCCGAGATAGAATTCCCGCAGGATCAGCCGCTTCCAGTTGGCGACGATGGCGTCGAACTTGCCATCGAGCCGCCGCCGCTCCGCCCCCTCGAAACCCGAAACAGCAACGGGATCGGCATTCTCGCGAAGGCGGACCAGATCGAAACGGAAATCCGCTTCCTTCCGCTGCTGATTGAAGGTCAGCCCTTTTAACGGATAGCCGAGCCAGTGAGTAAGCGCGCTGGAGAGGAAGACATAGAGAAACGCCGCCCAGACCATATAGCGCGGGATCGCTACTTCCCAGCCCAGCATCGTAAATTCCAGCGGGAAGTTGGAGAGCGACCAGAGCACGGCGATATAGGTGAACAGCCCGGTGACCGAGGTGATCAGATCAAGCGTTTCTTCAACAAAACTCTTCACGAACAGGCGGCAATCCTCGGCGATCCGCTGATCGGGATTGTCGATTTTCTCGATCCCGTAGCCGTTCTGCAGCCGCCAGTAGGTCTTGTCCGACAGCCAGTCCGTCAGGACGGAGGCCGTCAGGTCCTGCCGCCAGCGCATGACCAGGAACTTGCGCAGATAGTCACTCGCCAAAGCCAGACCGGAAATCGCGGCGATCAGCAGCGCATAGACCCCGACCTGGCGTGCCGCCTCCGGCCCGTCGAACTGCTCAAGCGCGCTGTAGAAATCATTCGTCCACTGGATCAGGCGGACGGAAACCGGGATGTTCGCCAGTTCAAAAAGCAAAACCACAATGTACAGAAAGACATTGCGGCTGCTTTGCAGGTTGAAAAAGCTGATGCGCAGGATCATCCAGAGCTGTCGCGCAAGTTCCATTATTCACAAACTTTCCGGACGGAGCGCGCCTGCGCCCCGTCCGATGCCATCGGGTTAAGGAAAAGGGTGGAATTCACCTAGTTCAGAATTTGTAGCTGAGACCGACCTTGAGGCTGCGCCCCGGTGCAGTCTGAAGCTCGATCGGGTTGGTTCTCTTGACCGCGTCCGATCCGTTGATCGGGAAGCCGCGCGTCTCCGGACCGAAGTAGCGGGTATCGAAGATGTTGGTCAGACCCGCCCGGAAAGTGAGGTTTTCCGACGCCTGCCAACCGGCGAGAATGTCGAACACCGCATATCCGGCCGGTGAGAACTCGGTGGCGGGATCATCCACCTCGGCGGAACCATCCTGGAAGGTGCCGACCAGCTCGATATCGATGCCGGTGCTCGGATGCACATATCTGAGACCCGTCACAAGCTGTAGCGGCAGCGCGCCGTTATAGACCCTCTCAACGCCGCCATCCTCGATCTCCCCCTTCTGGTAGGAAAGCGCAACCCGGGTCGAAAAATTATCGGAGAGCTGCATGGCGGCAGTCGCCTCGATCCCGTACATCAGCAGGGAATCCGCATTGTCATATGTCAGGGTCATCGTCCCCGGCGGCAGACCGTACTGCGTCGGGTCGGCATCAACGAAATTCTCGATGAAGTTCTTGTATTTCGCAACGAAGCCGTTGATCGAGAAATAGCCCTTGTTGCCATAGTCTCCGCGGAAGCCGAGCTCATAGCTATCGACCGATTCCGGCTCAAGATTGGGGTTCGGTACCAGCGCAAAGGCAGGCAGGCTGTCGAGGGACTGGTAAAGCTGCTGCGCGGTCGGCATCTTGAAGCCTTGCGCAAACTGGCCGTAGATCGAATAGGTATCGGTCAGTTCGTAAATCGTGCCGAGCTTGAACTGCAAATCGGACGCCGTGACTTTTTTCGGCTCCGCCCCCGGCACCAGCTGATAGTCGCTGTCGGTTTTCGGATTGATGGAATAATTGGTGTAGCGCACGCCCGGCGTGATCTTCAGCCGACCGTCATAGAGGGAAATCTCGTCCTGCAGATAACCATCAAGGCGGGTCGTCGACGCATCGGCGAAGTTGAAACCACCGGCGCGGGCCACGGTCGTCGTGTCCGTCGTGTAGTTATAGGTGATGTCCTCCCGCTGATAATCGGTTGTCGTATAATCACCGTCGATGCCGTAGGTCAGGGTATGCAGGCTATCGCCCCAGTTGAAGGAGGATTCGAGCTGGAAGTCCCCTTCATAGAAGGTTTCCTCATAATACTGGCTGATGTCGCGCCGCTCCTCATCGCCGCTGGCGATCACCGTGCGGTAACGCTCGTTGAAGCGGTTGACCTTCTGCGGGGAGTAGGTCACCTGCCACTTCACCCGGTCCAACCAGTCCTGTTGCTGCACCAGCCAGTCCTGATCAAGGGACAGGCGGTAGCGCTCAATCTCCTGATCATGGTGATAGAGATGGATGTCGGACGTGCCGTCAGACCCCAGCACCGAATTCTGATCGACAGAGGTGTCGCGATTGAAATATTCACCGGTCAGGCGGAATTGGTTGGTATCGGACGGATGCCATACCAGCTTGGAAAGCAGGTTGTTCGACTGGCTGATCGTCGGGTCGAACTCGTTACAGGGCGTCGCCTCGGGGTTGCGCGGGCAGTCCTGAATGGCGTAGGGGCCGATCCGGGCGTTATCAAGATCGGTCTCGCGCCCGTCCCGCCGGGTATAGCTCAGCAGGGCTTCGAACTTGCGGCTGAACCGGGCCGCGCCGGTAACGGATTCGGTAAAGGCCTCATCCACCGTGCCATAGCTAAAATCGGCGGAGCCGCCGACCGTCTTGCCGCCGGTCAGATAGTCCGACGGGTCCTTGGTCACGAAATTGACCGTCCCGCCGAGCGCATCACTCCCCCACAGCACCGAGCCGGGCCCGCGGATGATTTCTACCGCCTTGACGTTGGAGGATTCGACGATATCGCGGGTTGAATCCGTGATCCGCTCGATCGTCCGGTTGCCATCGACCAGCACCTGGGTCCGGTTGCCGCCGACACCACGAATGCGGATCCCGCCGGAGCTCGAGAACGGATCGGTGCCCGTCGTCTGCTTCGGCACCTCGATCCCGGGTTCATATTTGAACACCTCTTCGATCACGTTATCCATGCGCCGGTCGAGATCCTCGCGCGTCACCGTGGACACGTTCGCCGGGGTTTCCATCAGGGTCTTCTGCTTGCGGTCCGCCGTCACCGTCACCGGCGGCATCGTCAACATGTTGGGCGCCTGTGCGGGTGCCGAGGATGAGTCTTGCGATTCGTCCCCTTCCTGATCCGGTTCGGCCGTGCCTGAGGATTGCGCCACGTCCAATGCCTGCTTCGGCTCGGCCGATTGCGCGTAAGGCGCTGTTATCAATGCAAAATAACAACAGGTCGTCAGGGCGACCGTTCGAACAGATCTGGACATTTAACTCACTCCGGTTTTGGTTCTTGCCTTGGAATGATTCATTTTGCAATTAAGAATCATTCTCATTAACTGGCCGTAGTTAATAATGATTATCAATAGCATTACAAGAGATTTTATGAAAATCAGGGCGAAATTATGCCCATTTTCCCCGCGCAAAACGGGAAGAGGGAAGGCCTGACAAGGCGGCGGAATATTGTTCAGAAATATTCTAATCTCGCCTTTTCCGCGACGGGAATGCGCGCCTTTGCGGGCAGTGCTCCCCGTCCCCGCCGGAGAAATACCGCGCTAAAATCGCCGGGAGATTGTGTCAGAAATGTGGCGAAATGGCCGGAGAAAGAAGCAGAATTATTTTGAAAATTTTTCCCGAGACGGATTTATTACCGCTCATTTGAGGGGGCGGCCCTGCCCTCCCGCGCGCCTGGTCAGGCGGATCGGGACCAGAGTAGCGGGTATCGAAGATGCTGGCCAGGCTCGGCCTGTATCTTCAAATATGCCCTTTCTGCACAAAAGCCCTTGTCACAATCCGGTAAACCGCAGCGTCTCTATGAATCAATATATGGAGGAAAAGAAATGATACCGGTAATGAGTTTGCGCCCAAATAACAAGATAGATATTGAATTTATTAAGCCAAGACTGAGTCCGGAGGACTGGTTTGCCGCCGAAATACCAAAAAGCCAGCAAATAATTAATATGTTACAACAGAAAAATTTAGCGGAATTCGATAAAAAGCACGGTACAAACTGTGTCAGTAAGCTGGACAATTTTAACGAAGAATACCGGCATTACTTCGACAAAAAAATTTTGATTTACGCAACGCAAATGTACTTTTTTTACACTGAGCCCAGTCTCAAAAAGAAATACGGGCATCTACTACGGTTAAACGAACGAAATGCTATAATTGATCGCGTTGTACGGGTTGTCGGAGATGAAGCAACACGCAACAATTTTGCAAATTTCTTTAAAAAATACTATTTCGTTACCCCTACCGATTTTCTTGAAATCCGGGCGACCCAGGCAATCGAAACAGTTACCGACAAGGTTCAAGAAGCCATTTCAGGATCATTTATGCAAGTAAATGATAAGGACATCAATACCATCAAATCCCTGGATGTTGATATAGACAAAATTGGCATGCCGGAAATAATACCGCTGGAAACCGGTAAAAATTTTAGCCAGGAAGCCTATACCGCTTATACAGCCTTCTCTAAATATGAACTGCTTGGAACTTCGGTAAACTCAAAGGCGTCTAACAAAACACAAAAGATATTTTCAGGCCTACTGCCCTCACAGCTCAACACAGCATTTAAAGTTACCGATGATGCTTATAAGGATAATTTTGTCGAGGCCTTTAATCTGCTTGAGCAGTTAGAAGTTCAACTTAGAGAGCGTGGGCAATTTTTTACCAAGTTTGACTTATTGCAATTCCTCGGCGATCTAATACGAAATCCGCGCTCCACCCTCCTTGTTCAGCTATATTATCTCGATAAAATATGCCAGAGAAACACTATCCTCTACAGAAGAGCCTTTGACGTGGCGGAGTATGCAGCAAAAAAGAAACTGTATTTTGGTGGGCAGGCTAAAATAGGGCAGGATTTATTTGATAAACTGAAGGAAAACAGTTCAGCCAGGGTCGGCAAAGTCTTTGAAAAATCACAAAAATTTTTAACCGCCGGTAACTTTCAGGCCCGTTATGACGCGCTTGAAAACAATACAATTGCAGACGAAAAAACGGACGCCCCCTCGAGTTCGAAAAAACCGGGCAAAAGAAGCGGCAAGCGTTCTAAGCCACCTAAAAAACCGAATAAATCTTCGGGCGGTGTGTCTAATTTCAGGGCCTTTAAAGTTTATACCGGGGCAAAGCTCAGAACCCTGGCAATAAAATCCCTCGAAGAGTCCGCCCCGGATCTGAATGACAATGATGATCAGACGCCTTCAAAAACGCCTGTTATCAAGAAAAAGCAGGATAAGCCTACAATTTCCGAGCCGGAAATCTATGCGTTCAAAACCTATATCCTGGGTGCGTTAAATGACATGGAGGAAAAATGTACGCTTTTTCTAAAAAACACTTACCTCGATACGAACAGCAGCGCGGAAATAAATAATTTTTCGGCGGAAATAACATCGCTTCGTGCCGGGATCGAAAAAACGAATGAAAAGAACATCGCCGAGCTCTCAGATGCTTTCGACGGGTTAAACGACCGCGTCTACAAAAAATGCGCCCAAATCGTCAACACGCACAGGCAACAAGTCCGATCCGTTCAGCAACAGCAGCAGCAAATAGAATCTGAAAATCTGCGTGCCCGTCAGCTTCAGTCCTTTTTTGACAGAGTCATAAGCCAGGCCAGGAAGGAGAGGCTGTCGGAGGGTCGGAACCAGGGCGGTCGGGTCAAGGTTGAGCCCATTGATGACCTTTGGGGAGAATGCATCGACTATTTCCATAATCGGTCATTCATATATGACCAGGAAATACAATTTCTCGACTGTTCCCGGGTACTGCTGCCCAATGAATGCCTTGCCTATTATGTGACGCAAACAAGCAGAAATACGGAAGGAGCGCTTTTTTGCATCTCTATCCATCGCTGGAAAAAACGCAAGGATATCGACCTTGTCCCGGCGCCGCAGAATGACAATGATGATAATGATGATCCGGACGAAGAGTCGTTAAAGAAAGACTATGAAATTGAGGATGCAGACGTAATACCATATGTCAGCATACCGCTCTATGCGCCACAGCCGGACGATAATTTGAACGATAAAAACATCGACAAAAATACGGGATACCTGTTCCGTCCCGAGGCAGTGATGGATGAAGCGATTTGGGAAGACCAGGACAAGAAAATGGGGACATCCTTCGCCGTGATCCACGTCATGCCACAAACGTAACTGGCGGTAATGATTACAAAGTTATAGAGCTGCACGGCTTTGCGGGCGGCGTCCTTCTTCCTCACCGGAGAAGGGCGCCGATCAAAACGCCGTCAAATTGGGTCAGCGTGTTATGAAACGACCGGGGTAAACTGCGAAATTATTTTGAAAATTTTCCCCTGAAACGGAGTTATTGCCCTTCATTTGAGGGTTCGGCACTGTTCTCCGCGCGTCTGGTTCGACGGATCGGGACGATAACGGCGCCCCCCTCCGCCATGCCGCGAAAGGCTTTCACGCCATAGCAGCGGGCGAGATTCTCCTCGGTCAGCACAGTCTCCGAGGGGCCGTCGGCGGCAATCTGTGTCTCATGCAGCAGCACCAGCCGGTCGCAATAACGCGCCGCCAGCGTCAGGTCATGGATCACCACAATGACGCTCTTGCCCGAATGCGCGAGACGGCCGAGCCGGTCCATGACATCGATGGCATGACCGGGATCGAGGCCGCTGATCGGCTCGTCTGCGAGCAGGATATCCGGCTCCCCCGCCATGGCCCGCGCCAGCAGGACACGGGAACGTTCACCGCCGGACAGCTCCGTCACCAGCCGGTCGCGGAAGGAGGCAATATCGCATGCCTCCATCGCCCGTGTCACGGCCTCCCGGTCGGTCTCGGTGAGGGCGCGCCAGCGGCCCTGATGCGGCAGCCGGCCGAGCGCGACCAGCACTTCCACGGTCACGTCCCAGTTCACCTCTCCCGACTGCGGAAGATAGGAAAGCTGGCGGGCGAGCAGGCCGGGATCGATCCTGTCGCGCAACTCGTCCTTGATCCGGATGTCCCCCGCCTCCGGCGTCAGAAGACCGGCGATACAGCGCAGCAGGGTCGACTTGCCCGAGCCGTTGGGCCCGATCAGGCCGATCATCTCTCCGGCCCTGACGTCCAGGCTTATATTCTCCAGCACCCGGCGATTTCCGAAGGATTTCGAGAGGGCGGACACAGAAAGCTGGATCACAGCAGCCGCCTCCTCTGTTGCAGGACGAGATAGAGGAAGAAGGGGGCGCCGATCAGGGCCGTCAGCACCCCGATTTTCAGCTCCCGCCCCGGCGACAGCAGGCGCACGGCGATATCCGCCATCAGCAGCAGCGCCGCACCGCCCAGCATACTCGCGGGCAGCAGCAGGCTGGGCCGGTTACCGGTCAGGCGGCGCAGCAGATGCGGTACGATCAAGCCGACAAAGCCGATCGCCCCCGCGACCGAGGTTGCCGCCCCGACGGAGAGCGCGGTGCCGAAGACGAGCCGCCGCCGCACGGCGCCCATATCGAAGCCCATGGTCTGCGCCGCCTCCTCCCCCAGCGTCAGGGCATCGAGGGGGCGGGCGACCGTCATCAGGATCAGGCAGCCGAGCAGGATGAAGGGCGCGGACAGCCAGACATGCTCGAAACTCCGGTCGGCGAGCGATCCGAGCAGCCAGAACATGATCTCGAGCGCCGCAAACGGATTTTCCGCCATATTGAGGGCGAGCGAGGTCAGGGCGGCGGCAAAACTGGTCACCGCAACCCCGGCCAGGATAAAGGTGAGCGGACTGTTCGACCGACCGGCCAGAAGCTGGACCACCAGCACGCCAAGCGCCGCGCCCAGCATCCCGCCGAACGGCAGCGCGAGCGCGAACAGACTGGCAAGGCCGAAATAAAAAGCCAGCACCGCGCCAAGCGAAGCAGCCGCAGACACGCCGATGATACCGGGTTCCGCCAGCGGATTGCGCAGGAATCCCTGAAGCGCGGCGCCGCTCAGGCCGAGGGTCGCACCGATCATCAGCCCGAGAATGGCGCGCGGCAGCCGGATTTCATAAAAGATCAGGGTCGTGCTCCCCTCCTCCCCCGCGAGGACGGCGGCCAGCAACTCGCCGATGTCAATCTCGGCGGGGCCGACGAGCAGCGAACCCACGAAGGCCGCCACCACGGCAAGCCCCAGCAGCGAGAACAGGAGGGGCAAAGGGACAGGATAGTTCTTGTTGCGCATCACGTCCGCTTCATTCGGCATTGGCGAGCGTGGAGGAGATGATCGCAGCACGGGTTTCATGAAGCGCCGCAACGGCATCGGCGATATCGGGCGTGCCGCAGACCCAGAGGTTCGGCGGCAGGATCAGCCGTTCCTGATCCAGAAACGCGGTTTGCAGTGCCGGATGGCGGAACTTCTGCGTCGCCATAGCGGGCGCCTCCACCGGCTCGTTCACGATGAGGATATCCGGCCGCGCCGAGATCAGCGTTTCCAGCGGCACCTGACCGATCCCCCGCACGCCGATTTCCGTGCCGAGATTGCGAAAGCCCGCCGCCTCGACCACCGCACTCGCCAATGTGCCGACGCCCGAGGTAAAGCCGTTCGCCCAGTAAAGCGCCGCCAAAGGCCGGTAGCCGCTCTCTTCCGGCTCCGGCAGCTTGTTATTGAACGCCGCGATCATCGCCTCGCCGCGTTCTGGCTCTCCCACGGCCCCGGCGACAGTACGGATATTCGCGCGAATATCATCCAGACTGTGGGCGACGGGAAGGTCGATCACCTCAAAGCCGAGTTTCCGGAGCAGATGGACGGTCGGCCGGGCGGTATACTCCCCGGCCAGGATGAGATCCGGCTCCAGCGGCAGGATCTCCTCCGACCGGCCGTGATTCTGGGGCAGGCCCGCCGCCTCTTCCGTCATCATCGACGTCGAGATATCCGTCGCGAGGAAACTTAATGAGGCGATCTGCTCCCGATCCGCCAGCAGCAGGAGAAGCTGGTCGGCGCAGACATTCATGGAGACGATGCGCGCGGGCTTTGCCATTCCGATGCCGGGCAGAAACCCGGCAATCAGGAGGACAAGCGCCGCCCGCAAACACCATCTATGAAGGCCCTGCGCCGCCACGGTCAGTACGGCCCGAACTTGATCTGAAGACCGGCGAAGAAGGAAATCCCCGGCGATCCATAGCCATAGACATCCTGATAATCCTCATTCAGGAGGTTTTCACCGCGCATATAGAACTTCGCGCCCTCCGCGAACTCATAGGAGCCCGCCAGATTGACGAGGGTATAGCTGCCCAGCTCCACCGTCCGCGTCGCCACGGGGAAGAAGCTGTCAAAGACGGTATCCGTCTGCTTGCCGTTATACTGGATGCTCAGATTGACGTTCGCCGGACGCTCCATCACGTCGAAGTCGTAATTGCCGACAAGGCTGGCGATATGCTTCGGGCGGCGGGTGAGCTGTACCCCGTTTGAATCCTCAGCGTTCGTGTAGGTATAGGCGGCGTCCAGACGGACATTCTCGAACGGCTCGGTCGAGGCCGTGAACTCGATCCCGTCGATCCGGCTGGTGCCCGGGGTATTGACGGCGGTGGTGCCGCTGCCCTGAATCAGGTTCTCGATGCGGTTGTTGAAATAGGTCACATCGAGGATCAGCCGGTCATCGAGGAAGGACTGCTCGACACCCGCGTCCCAACCGAAGCCTTTCTCCGGCTCCAGATTGGGATTGCCTGTATAGCTGGGCGTGGAGCCATACAGCTCGAACAGGGTCGGGTTCTTCACCGCGCGACCGAAGCTGCCGTGCAGGCGCGTCGCCGTTTCCTGAAACAGGTAGGCGGCGGTGCCGCGATAGGTGGTCTGGTTGTCAAACAGATCGTCATTGTCGTCATAGCGCACGGCACCGGAGAGGAACAGGCTGTCCCACAGGCTCACCCGATATTCCGACGTATAGCCGTAATTCACGATACTGACCGTATTCGGCCCCGAAAAGCCGCTGTTGGTATATTGCTCTTCCTTCTTGCGCTCCGCCGCCAGCGTCACCGTATGCTCCGCCGCGGCGACATCCGGGGTTGAGAAATAGAAGTCCGACTGATAGCCATAGGTGATGCTTTTCCCCTCGGTCGTGAAGGTTGTCGCGCCTGTTGCGTCCAGAAAGTCCGTATGATCATCCATATAGCTCGCCTTCAGAAGCTGGTCCCAGGCCCCGTCGGCGAGGCTGAGCTTGCCGCTCACAAGGCCGTATCTTTGCAGCGACTGCGAGGTATCCAGACTGTCGACGGCATTGACGACCACCGCCGAGCCATCGGCATCGAGATCGCTGTCGATGATCATTCCGACGGCCTTTAGCTCAAGGTTTTCAACGGGTTTGACGCCGATCTTGATGCGGCCTGTGGTATTGTCATAGCCGTCCTTTTCCGTATTGCCATCGTCTTCATCGGCCGCGGAGATGCCATCGGTGATGAAGCGCTCGACCGTTGCGGACACCGTAAATTTGTCACTGCCATAGCCGAGGCCGACCTGCCCGTCCCGGGTGGAGAAGGAGCCCAGCTCGCCACGGGTGGTGACGGTGAAGCCCGGCTCTGGATCCTTGGTGATAATGTTGATCACGCCGCCGATGGCGTCGCTGCCATAGATCGCGCTCTGCGGCCCGCGCAACACCTCGATCCGGGCAATCCCGGCATTCAGCAGATTGGCGAAGTTGAATTCCGACTGGGCGGCAGGGTTGTTCACCTCGATCCCGTCGATCATGACGAGGGTCTGGTTGCCCTCGGTTCCGCGGATACGCACCTGGGTCAACTGGCCGACCGATCCGGCCCGGTTCACGGCGACGCCCGGCACATCCCGAAGCACATCCGAGACCACCCGCACCTGCCGCTGTTCCAGCTCTTCCGCCGTGATGACGGTGACGGAACTGCCGATTTCCTTCGATGGCAAAGGCGTATGGCTTGCCGAGATAACAAGCTCCGGCTCACTCCGGACTGCGTCATCCGCCTGCGCCACAGCCGGTGCCGTCAGGCCGAGCGCGAGCAGCCCGCCGGTGGCAAGATGAAGGGAGGTCGTTTTTTTCTTTCCTAAATAATCAAACATTGCTGATCCTTCTTGTTTCAATAAAGACAAGTAAGGCCAAACAGCGATCCGGCCGCTTGCGCCTGACGACGAAGAAACGGCTGCGATCAGATAAAAGCACAAAGCCCGGTACCCGGGATTTATCGCCTTCAATGGATGAGGAAAAAACTTCAGCCCGACCCCTGACAGCAACGCATTTCCGCGCGCCACCACAAACGGCATTCCGTCCCACGAGCACACCCCGTACAGTGGTCGAGCAGCGCTTGCGACGGCAGGTTTCCTGGCTCACAGGTCATTGCACCTCCCGGCCTTCCCAGTTTCCCAGTGGCTTTTACGGGGGCGCTCTCTGTTCACAGTTGCGGGGGCAGCCAGGGCTTTGAAAATCCCGAAATTTAGGGCTTTTCAGCTCCTGTTCCCTTTTTCATCCATAACTGGAACCATCGCTGTGGCTGAAATTGCATCAGGCTTTTTTATAAGTCAAGCAGCAACCGGACCGGACGCCAAACTTTTGCCATAAATTTGAAGGATCGCGCGGGGGGCAATTAAAAAAACCCTCGAAAGCCGTCCTTGTAAAATTAAAAACAAAATTCGAACAAAAACGGAACAAAGGCATTTGACTCAACATACAGGAGTATAATATTTTACTGATGTGAGGCCTCGATATGATGATGCACTGAAAAGGGCGGTGTAATTCAGCATCGAGGGCGACAGGCCCAACCTGTCTTTCTAAGCTAAAGGAAATTCTGATGGCTAAAGGAACTCGCAAGATCGGGCGGAGTGCCAAAACTGGTCGCTTCACCACGGTCAAAAAGGCTCAAAAATATGCAAATACGCATGTCGTTGAGACGATTAAAAAACCTAAATAATAAATAGGTTTCAGAGCGGTCTTTTCTTAGCGGGGAGGTCGCTCTGTTTTTTTGACTATGCAAAAATGTGCATTTATTCGCAAGAATAAAGTTACCATTTTGGTATATTTCGGAGTCTTAAGAGGGCAGGTTCACATAAAATATGCCCCAAATTGTCCCACGAATGCTTGCTCAGAATTCCAAGTATTACATATCAAATTAAAAAACCCTCGAAAGCCGTCCGGTTTCAAGGGTTTAAATGGTAGGCGCTACAGGGTTCGAACCTGTGACCCGCTGATTAAGAGTCAGCTGCTCTACCAACTGAGCTAAGCGCCCACAATAAGCATTCATTATCGCGGTTTATCGAAGGGCGCGCGGCCTCTCGAAAGGTATTCCCGAGCCCGAAAACCGCATGGTTCCGCGCCGGGAGCGACTGTGTAGCACAGGAATTCCCGCCCGACAAGAGGCGAGAGAGGCACTAATCGCTCGACAACCCATTTTCGCGGCTTTATCATAGATACACCAACGACTTGTGCCTTACCTCACATACCTATCACATTGGGAATTCGAAAATGGCCAAGCAGACCCTTTTTGAAAAATATGGCGGTTTCTCCGCCGTCAGTAAAATTGTGCTCGATTTCTACGATGTCCTGCTCGACAGCGATGAAGTCGGACCGTTTTTCGATGATGTCGACATGCCCCGGCTGATCGACCACCAGACGAAATTCATTGCCTCCCTGCTGGGCGGACCGGCGTCCTATACGGATGAACAGTTGAAACGGCTTCATGAACGGCTGGAACTCAAAAACAGCCATTTCGACGAGGTTCTGGATACCCTCGGCGATACGCTGAAACGGCACGGCTTCAGCGCCGGTGATCTCGCCCTCGTCAACGAGGCGCTTGAACGGAGGAGATCAGTCATTGTCTGTCGCGATGTCGATTGAGGCCATCAATGAGCAGCTGCTGCGCGCCATTGGTGTGGGCGTTGCCGTCCTCGCGGCGGAGGACCTGCGGTTCGTTTTTCGCAACGAAACCTTCCATGAATGGTTCGATGAGGAGGCGCCACAGACCAATCTTGGCGGCCTGTTTCCCGATCTCGACATAGCGGACCTGATGACACAGCTGCAGGAGAGCGGCCGCCTTACCATCGAGATCAAGCGCAAGGCCCGGCGGCGGGAGAAGATCTACGCCGCGGATTTCACCCTGTCGGAGGAAAATGGCGGCGGCATGATCATCCTGGTCTGCCAGAACATTTCCCGCATCCGCGAGCTGGAATCGATGATCGACAGCTATTCCCAGATGGTCGAGCGCAACACCCGCGAGATCAAGCGCGAGAAGGAGCAGGTGGAAAAGCTCCTGCTCAACATGATGCCGCGCTCGGTTTACGAGGAATTCAAGACCTTCGGCGTGGTCATCCCGAAGCTCTATGATCCGGTGTCCGTGCTGATGCTCGATTTCGTGGGCTTCACCCAGATGGCCGCCTCTGCCGATCCGGCGGTGACGGTAAGCGAGCTCAATGACATCTACAGCGCCTTCGACCGTATCGGCGAGCAATATGGCTGCGAGCGGATCAAGACCATGGGCGATGCCTATATCACGGTCGCCGGCCTGCCCGATCCGACGCCGGACCATGCCCGCGCCGTCGCCAATGCCGCCATCCGCTTCATCCGTTATCTGGAACGGCGGAATGAAGGCCATCCGAACCAATGGCGCTGCCGCATCGGAATTACCAGCGGACCCGTCGTCGGCTCGGTCGTCGGCATCCAGAAATATGTCTATGATATCTTCGGTCCCGCCGTGAACCTCGCCTCCCGCCTGCAGGACCTGTCGGAAGCGATGGAGATCACGACGAATGGTCCGGTCTATGACGTGCTCCGGGACTCTTTCCGCTTTGAATACCGGGGCAAGCAGCAGGTCCGCGGCTTCGACGAACAGGATATCTTCCAGCTCATGGACAGCCGCGAACCCATCCGCTAGCGTTTGCCGGGAATATCGATGTCGCGGTGGATATAGACGCTCATCACCAGGCCGAAGCTGATCATCAGGGTCAGCATCGCCGTCCCGCCGTAGGAGATCAGCGGCAGCGGCACGCCGACGACCGGCACCATTCCCATGACCATGGCGACATTGATGAAGATATAAAGGAAGAAAATGCCGGTCATGCCGATGGCCAGCAGCTTGCCGAAATGATTGCGCGACCGGTAGGCGATGGCATAGCCATAGGCGATCAGCAGGATATAGAGTGCGAACAGCAGGAGCCCGCCGACCATGCCGAACTCCTCCGCCAGCATGCTGAAGATGAAGTCGGTCCGCATCTCGGGCAGGTAATTGAGATGGCTTTGCGTGCCATTGAGCAGCCCCTTGCCGAACACCCCGCCCGAGCCGAGCGCGATCTTCGACTGCATGATGTGATAGCCCGCGCCGAGCGGGTCATTCTCCGGATTGAGGAAGGTCAGCACGCGTTTCTTCTGATAGTCATGCAGGAACTGGAAAGCGAAGAAGCCCGCCGGGATCGCCGTGCCGACGACCAGCGCAAATTTCCACAGCCGCACCCCGGCGACGAAAAAGATGATCCCCGCCCCCGCGATCAGCATCAGCGCTGTCCCGAGATCCGGCTGACGCAGGACCAGTGCCGCTGGTAGCAGCACCATGAGAAGCGGCGGCAGAAGCCAGCGGATGCGCCGGACATCTTCCAGACCGATATTATGGAAATATCGGGCAAGGGCCAGGATCAGGGCGATTTTCATCACCTCGGAGGGTTGCAGCTGGAACGGCCCGAGGTCAATCCAGCGACGCGCGCCCATGCCGATCACACCCATCACCTCGACCGCGCCCAGCAGTATGAGGGCGACGGCATACAGGGGATAGGCAAGATTGAGCCAGATACGGATGTCGACCAGTGCCACCATGAACATCAGAGCAAGACCCGCGCCAAAGCGTATCATCTGGCGCGAGGCCCAGGGCTCCAGATTACCGTTGGCGGCGGAATAGAGCATCAGGAAGCCGACCGACGCGGTCGCGCAGATCAGCAGGACAAAGCCCCAGTTGATATCCCAAAGTTTGCGGGTCAGCGGAATAGTGACATTTTTCTGCCCCAGCTCCCTATACATCCCCGCCTCCTGCCGGACGGCGGATGGCGATGTCATAGCTGGGCCGGCGCAAGGGATCGAGGCGCAGCGTTTCCTGTAACAAGTCGCGGGCAATCGGCGCGGCGGTACTGGAGCCGGAACCGCCATGCTCGACAATGACCGAAACCGCATAGCGCGGATCGTTATAGGGCGCATAGCCGACGAAGAGGGCGTGGTCCCGCTCCTCCCACGGCTTTTCATCCGATTTGCGCACACCTTCAATACGTTCCTTACGGGAGATGCGGCGCACCTGCGCGGTGCCGGTCTTGCCCGCCATTTCCCAGCCCTCGACCTCGATTTTCGCGGCCCGGGCCGTACCACGCGGGCCGTTCATCACCTTGTTCATGCCACTCAGGACGGTTCTGAGAGCACTCTGGCTGATACCGATGTCCCGGTTGGCGGCCTCTTCCTCCGCCCGCGGCAGGACGGCGCCTTCCAGCGTCTCCCCCGTGACCGAGCGGATCAGCCGCGGGTTCACCTTCTTGCCGCCATTGGCAAGGCGTGCTGTCATCACGGCAAGTTGCAACGGCGTCGTCAGCACATAGCCCTGCCCGATCCCGGTGTTGTAGGTTTCGCCAAGCTGCCAGGACACGCCCTGAACCGCCTGTTTCCAGGCCCGCGTCGGGATCAGGCCCGCCCGTTCGCCCAGTATGTCGATGCCGAGTTTTTCCCCGAGGCCGAAGCGATGCGCCATGTCGGCGATCTTGTCGACGCCGACCTTGCGGGCGATATCGTAAAAATAGATGTCGCAGGACTGGGAGATCGCATCTTCCATGTCGAGCTTGCCATGCCCGCCCCGCTTCCAGCAGTGAAAGCGATGCTTGCCAAGCTGTGTATGGCCACCGCAGAACACCTGATGCCGGGCGGTGATCACCCCTGACTCCAGCGCCGCAAGGGCGACAATCATCTTGAAGGTCGACCCGGGCGGATACTGTCCGGCAATCGCCTTGTTGCCGAGCGGTCGTTTCGGGTTTTCCACCAGCTCCTTCCAGTCGGCGGAGCTGATCCCGCTCGCAAAATCATTGGGATCGAAGGACGGCACCGACACCATCGAGAGAATATCGCCCGAGTGAATGTCCATGACAACGGCAGCGGCGCTCTCCTCGCCCATGCGGCGGACGGCGAATTCCTGAAGCTGCTTGTCGATGGTCAGTACCGCATCGTTACCGGGGATGCCTTCCTCGCGGTTGAGCTCGCGGATGACGCGGCCATAGGCATTGGCCTCCAACCGGCTGAGTCCCGCCTTGCCGCGGAGTGTCCGGTCGTAATATTTTTCGACCCCGCTTTTACCGATGCGGAATTCCGGCAATTCCAGAAGCGGATCATACTCCTGATCCTGCAGATCCTTTTCCGATACCGCGCCGACATAGCCGACGATATGGGCGAACAGCTTGCCGTAGGGGTAATCGCGGGTGGAGCCGACATCCATCTGGATGCCTGGCAGATCCGGCGCATTGACATTGATCCGAGCGAACTGGTCCCACGTCAGGTTATCGACGACGGGAATGGGAACGAAGCTGCGCTTGCGCGCGGCGTCTTTCAGTACCCGCTCCCGATCAATCGATTCTGCCGGCACAAAACGGGTCAGCGCATCCAGTGTCGCCTCGATACTGCCCGTCTGTTCGGGGATCAGGATGACGCGGTAGTTATGGCGGTTGCTGGCAATCTCGGTGCCGAAGCGGTCGACGATCCGGCCCCGGAGCGGCGGCAACAGCCGGAGGTTCATCCGGTTTTCATCGGCCATCATTGAATATTCGTCGGAATGAATGACCTGAAGATAGTAAAGCCGTCCGGCCAGCGCCGACATCAGCATCGCCTGCCCGCCCGCCATCAACAGCGCCCGGCGGGAGAAGACCTTGCCTTTTTCCTTATGCTGGTCCTTCGCCATCAGGTCAGCCTCAACAGGTTGTTCTGGAGCATGCCGAACAGCCAGGCAAAGAACGGAAACACCAGAAGCGACAGGCCATATTGCGCGAGGATGGGCGCGATCGGCACATAGGCCAGCGAATAGAGACAGGCGATAACCCAGCTCAGCATCGCGATGATGAAGCCGATCAGCAGATAGCCGAACCAGGTGAGAAAAAAGGATTTACCGATAAAAATCCGCCGCTGCGACAGCGCAATGCCATGGGTCAGCAGCAACAGCAGCGACGACAGGCCAAGCGGCGTTCCCGTCAGGCAGTCGGAAATGACGCCAAGCAGGAAACAGAGCGGCGCGTTCATCAGATAGGGCCGGTGAATGCTCCAATAGAAGACGGAAATCGCAACGAAGGCCGGGGTGACATTGGCATAGCCGCTGATCCCGATCGGCACGACACTCATCATCGCCAGCAGCACCGTCAGGGCGAACGGTACGCTGCCTCTCAGGAAACGGTTAAACTGATAGGCGAGTGTCGGGCTCACTTTGCATCCAATCTGCTTTCGCCAAGATCACCCGGGTTTTCATCCGGGTTGCTCATCCCCGGCAGATCATAGCGCAGCACGCTGACATATTCCAGACGGGTCCAGTCGGCGAATGCCTTCACCCGGATGCTCCTCTCTGAAACCGAGGAGACGATACCGATGGGCCGTCCGGCCGGGAGCATGCCGCCATCGCCGGAGGTCACGATCCGGTCGCCCGCCGATACAGTTGCGTTCGTCGGCAGGAAGTCAAGGATCGGCGATGTCGAGTTATCGCCCACCAGAATGCCCTTGTGGCGGGATTTCTCCATCACCACGGGAATGCGGGAGTTAAGGTCGGTCAGCAACAGCACGCGGGCCGAGCGTTCCCCAACCTCGGCAATACGGCCGACAAGGCCGAGCGGCGCAACCACCGCCTGCCCAATGCGGACACCATCGCGGCGACCGGCGTTGAGCAAGAGCGTGCGGACGAAGGGTCCGCCGTTATCGCCAACCACCCGCGCCGTAATCGGCAGCACCAGCGGATCGGACAGGGCGTTCAGGAGCTGACGGAAATTCTCGTTCTCCTGCTCCAGCGTGCGGCCGACGGCCTGCCATTTCAAAAGCCGGGCATTTTCTTCGCGCAGCCGCTCGTTCTCCTCGATCAGGCTGGTCAGCTTTTGCACCCGGCCAACGGCCTTGTGGAAGGCGTCGACGGGCTGGGAGATGGTGGCAAGGATCGGGGCGACCACATCGGTCGTCGCCGTCCGCATCCGTTCGACCACGCCGATATTCGCCTTGCCGAGAAACAGCAGGGCAACGGCCAGTGAAATAAGCAAAAGAAAGGCAGAACGCTGAAGAATTGTCTTCAGCGGCCAGGTCAGTTTGAATACCGAGCTCTGCCTTGGAGCCATCTAGCTACACTCCGGTTTCACCAACACTCATCTGTCGGGCTCAGTTCTCACCGCTCAGAACATGGCGCAATGTCTTGATCTCCTCAAGCGCGCGGCCTGTTCCGATGGCGACGCAGGACAGCGGCTCCTCGGCGATGGAGACCGGCAGACCCGTGGCCTGCCTGAGGACATGATCGAAATTCCCGAGCAGCGATCCGCCGCCGGTCAGGATGATCCCCTTGTCAACGATATCCGCCGCCAGTTCCGGCGCCGTATGTTCGAGGGCCACTTTCACCGCCTCGATAATCGCGCCCACCGGCTCGGCGAGGCTCTCGGCGATCTGCCGCTGGCTGATCACCAGCTCCTTCGGCACGCCGTTCATCAGGTCGCGGCCGCGGATTTCCATGGTCTCGCCCTCGCCGTCCTCCGGCGCGCAGGCCGATCCGATCAGCTTTTTGATCCGCTCGGCCGAGCTTTCGCCGACCAGCAGGTTATGGTTGCGGCGGATATAAGCGATGATCGCCTCGTCCATCTTGTCGCCGCCGACGCGGACGCTCTTTGAATAGACAATACCGCCAAGCGACAGAACCGCGACTTCCGTCGTACCGCCACCGATATCAACGACCATGGAACCGGTCGGCTCGGTCACCGGAAGGCCAGCGCCGATTGCGGCGGCCATCGGCTCGTCAATCAGGATCGCCTGACGGGCGCCTGCATTTTCGGCGGCCTCCTTGATCGCCTTGCGCTCAACGGCGGTGGAACCGGACGGAACGCAGATAATAATAAGGGGACGGGCGAAACTGCGGCGATGGTGAACTTTATGGATAAAATGCCGGATCATTTCCTCGGCAATTTCGAAATCGGCGATAACGCCGTCTCTCAAGGGGCGAATGGCTTCGATATTGCCGGGGGTCCGGCCCAACATCATTTTTGCTTCATCACCAACGGCCAGAACCTGCTTCTTGCCCTTGTTATGAAGGATCGCCACAACCGATGGCTCATTCAGTACGATACCGCGGCCCTTCACATAAACCAGCGTGTTCGCGGTTCCAAGGTCGATGGCCATATCGGCTGACATCCAGCCGAGTAATCCGTTTAACATTAAGCTGCCTCACATACCCAAAATGGGACCCGGCCCCGGGCCCCGCAATTACGTTAGAACGCGCATCTGACATCCTGTTTCCGCTGCAGACCGGTTCAAAATTAACCCTCGCCTACCCACGCCAACATCCGCGTATTTGTGCCGCCGGAGACATTTGTCGAGACATGCCTGAGCAGCATTTAGCAGTTATTGCAGAAGATAGTTAATATTTTCCCACCATCAGTTGATAAATACGATCTTTCCCCGCCTGCAGGCAATTGATTTGTAAAGCAGATGCGAAAAATACGCAAACGTCATTAACCATAAATTACGGGAAGCAATCGAATATTTTTCTCTAATATATAAGAGAGCCGCAACAGCCCGGCATAAAAAAAGCCGGCGCAGTGGCCGGCTTTTTATCACACTTGCGTGCGAGGGCAAGCCCTAGTTCTTGGATTTGTCGACAAGACGGCCCGCGGCGATCCAGGGCATCATGGCACGCAGGCGCTCGCCGACTTCCTCGATCTGGTGGGCGTCGTTACGGGACCGGGTGGCCTTGAAGCTCGTCTGACGGGCCTTGTTTTCCAGCATCCAGTCGCGGGTGAACTTACCGCTCTGGATGTCGTCCAGAACCCGCTTCATTTCCGCCTTGGTTTCCGGCGTCACGATCCGCGGCCCGGTGACATATTCACCGTATTCCGCTGTGTTGGAGATAGAGTAGTTCATGTTCGCGATGCCGCCTTCATAGATCAGGTCGACGATCAGCTTCACTTCATGCAGACATTCGAAATAGGCCATTTCCGGCGCGTAACCGGCCTCGACCAATGTCTCGAAACCAGCACGGATTAACTCCACGAGACCACCGCAGAGAACCGCCTGCTCGCCGAAGAGATCGGTTTCGCATTCTTCCTTGAAGCTGGTTTCGATGATACCGGCGCGGCCGCCGCCGATGGCGGAAGCGTAGGAGAGCCCGATGTCGAGCGCGTTGCCGGAGGCATCCTGATGCACGGCAACAAGGCAGGGCACCCCGCCGCCGCGCTGATATTCGGAGCGAACCGTGTGGCCCGGGCCTTTCGGCGCGATCATGAACACATCCATGTCGGAGCGCGGAACGATGAGGTTGAAATGTACATTCAGGCCGTGGGCAAAGACAAGCGCCGCGCCGTCCTTCATGTTGGGGGCGAAGTCTTCTTCATAGATTTCCGCCTGCAGCTCATCCGGGGTCAGCATCATGATCACGTCGCCCCATTTCGCGGCATCCGCCGGGGTCATGACCTTGAGGCCTGCGCCTTCCGCCTTGGCGGCGGAGCTTGAGCCTTCGCGCAGCGCGACGGCCACGTCCTTGACACCGGAATCCTTCAGGTTGTTGGCATGGGCATGGCCCTGGCTGCCATAGCCGACGATGACAACTTTCTTGCCCTTGATCAGATTAACATCGGCATCGCTGTCGTAGTATACGCGCATCCTATCGTTCCTTCTCGATTAAAACTTCTCGTCCATTCAAATACAATAATTACGTGTTTGTCTCAGATCACGTCCGTGCCGCGATGTACGGCCACGAGACCCGTCCGGCAGACCTCCGCCTTGCCCAGCGGTTCCATCAGCCCGATGAAGGCCTTCACCTTGTCGGGCACCCCGGTCACCTCGAAGACAAAGGAGTCTTCCGTGGTATCGACAGCGCGGGCGCGGAAAATATCGGCCATGCGAAGGGCCTCCACCCGCTTCTCCCCCTTGCTGATCACTTTTACCAGCGCCATCTCCCGCTCGACGCTCGGGCCGTCGATGGTCAGGTCGGCAATCTTGTGAACCGGAACCAGCCGGTTGAGCTGCGCCTTGATCTGCTCGATCACCATGGCCGTGCCGGTGGTCACAATGGTGATCCGCGAGAGGTTCTCGGTTTCGTCAACCTTGGCCACCGTCAGGCTTTCGATGTTATATCCGCGCCCGGAAAAGAGCCCGATGACGCGCGCCAGCACACCAAACTCGTTATCGACGAGAACGGAAATGGTATGGCGGAAAATTTCGGTGTTTTCAGTCATGGTCCAGACATATCCTTTGCAAGCGCGGTCTCTTTTAAACCAGCATTAGCGTTTAATCCATAGCTTTTCGAAGGAAATCAGGGGTGATTATACCAGCGACAGCCCGTCCGAGGTGACTTTCGGCCCGGAATCGTCCGTCTCGTCCCCCAGCAGCATCTCGTTATGCGCGGCACCCGAGGGCACCATCGGGAAGACATTCTCCGCCTTGTCGACAATCATATCGACGACGACCGGTCCCTTGGTGGCCAGCATTTCCTTGATGCAGTCATCGACCTTGTCCGGATCGGTGCAGCGCAAGCCGGTGGAACCGAACGCCTCCGCCAGCTTCACGAAATCAGGCAGGCTCTCCATATAGCTTTCCGAATAGCGCCCGCCGTGCAAGAGTTCCTGCCACTGGCGGACCATGCCCATATATTCGTTATTGAGGATGAACACCTTCACCGGCAAACGGTATTGCAGGATCGTCGAGAGTTCCTGGATATTCATCATGGTCGAGGCTTCGCCCGCAACGTCGACGACCAGTCCGTCCGGATGGCCGATCTGCACACCCATGGCCGCTGGCAGGCCATAGCCCATGGTGCCGAGCCCGCCCGAGGTCATCCAGCGGTTCGGCTCCTCGAACTGCAGATACTGTGCCGCCCACATCTGATGCTGCCCCACTTCCGTGGTGAAATATCGGTCCATGCCCTTCGTCAGCTCGTTCAGCCGTTGCAGCGCATATTGCGGCTTGATCGCCTTGCCCTTCTGCTCGAACTTCAGGCAGTCCCTGGCGCGCCAGTCTTCGATCTGTGCCCACCATTTCTTCTGCGCCGCCGCGTCAGGCTTGTGCACTTCCGATTTCCAGACCTTGATCATGTCTTCCAGGATATGGGCGACATCGCCGACAATCGGGATATCAACGGCCACGTTCTTGTTGATTGAGGACGGGTCGATATCGACATGGATTTTCTTCGATTTCGGCGAGAAGGCATCGAGCCGCCCCGTGATCCGGTCATCAAAGCGCGCGCCGATACAGACCATGACATCGCAGTCATGCATGGCGTGGTTCGCCTCATAGGTGCCGTGCATCCCCAGCATGCCGAGGAACTGCTTGTCACTCGCCGGAAAGGCGCCGAGGCCCATCAGGGTATTGGTGATCGGATGGCCGGTCAGCCGCACGAACTGCGTCAGCAGCTTCGAGGCCTTGGGTCCGGAATTGATGACACCGCCGCCGGTATAGAAAACCGGACGTTTCGCATTCGAGATCAGCTTGACCGCTGCCTTGATGGCCTTGAGGTCGCCCTTGATCTGCGGCTTGTAGCTCTTGTGCTTGACCATGGACGGCGGCGTATAGGGACCCGTCGCCAGCTGCACATCCTTCGGCAGGTCGACGACGATCGGGCCCGGACGACCGTTGGTCGCCACATAAAAGGCCTCATGCATGACGCGCGCGAGATCGTTCACGTCCTTCACCAGATAGTTATGCTTGGTGACGGGGCGGGTGATACCGACTGTGTCCGCCTCCTGAAAGGCGTCGTTGCCGATCATATGGGTGGCGACCTGCCCGGTCAGGCAGATGATCGGAATGCTGTCCATCAGCGCATCGGCAAGGCCGGTCACCGCATTGGTCGCGCCGGGGCCGGAGGTGACGAGAACGACGCCCGGCTTGCCGGTGGAGCGCGCATAGCCCTCCGCCGCATGCACCGCGCCGCCTTCCTGACGGACGAGGATATGGCGAATGCTGTTCTGCTTGAACAATTCGTCATAGAGCGGAAGCACAGCGCCCCCAGGATACCCGAAAATCACCTCGACGCCCTGATCCTTCAGCGCCTTGATTACTATTCCCGCTCCTGTCAATTCCTGGTTCGCCATCTCACTATCCCAATTCTGCGTTCGGCTCGTTATGATCAAAGATCAATCGGTGTTTAAAGAGTAATAGAAAAAAGACGCCCGGCACGATACCGGGCGGTCAAAAACAGGCTTCCCTCGCGGAAAGCCGCCAATTTGGGTGAACCTAGACCTTCATTTCGCCTCCGTCAACAAAAATCGACGAATAAATGGAAAGAATTCGCCCTTTAAACTTTCCAAATCTTGCGCAGAAGAGCGATTTGCTTCGCACATCTTATTCCGAACCCAGGTCATTTGCCGTTTCGCATAGCGCCGGGTGAGCATCTTTGCCCGCTCCCTTGCCGCCGCTTCCATCATCTCACCGCTGAGCACCGCCGCCAGTTCCGGCACACCGAGCGCCTTCATCGCCGGGAGAGCCGGATCGAGGTCGCGTTTCAGGAATTCCGCCACTTCCTCAAGCGCACCACCTTCATCGATCATCCAGTCGAACCGCCGGTCGCAGCGCTCATAGAGCCAGTTGCGGTCCGGCGTCAGCGCCAGCCACAGGCGCGGCCCTTCCAGAATATCGCCGGTCGGCGCCCGTTTCTGCCATTCGCCGAGGGGGACGCCGGTTTCCTCCACCACCTCCAGCGCCCTGAGAAGCCTCTGGCTGTCACCTTCATTGAGCTTTTCCGCCATCTCCGGATCCTTCTCGCGGAGGCGCGCATGGATGACCGCATTCCCCTCGCGTTTGTGAAGCGCGCGCAGGCTGCCCCTCACCTTGTCCGAGATATCGGGGACTTCCGCGATGCCTTTGGTCAGGATATCGAAGTAAAGGCCGGTGCCACCGACGAGGATCGGCAGTTTGCCTGAGCTTCGCACATCCTCGATCTCTTTCAGCGCCATATCGCGCCAACGCGCTGCATTGCAGTAGTCCGCCGGATCGAGCACGCCATAGAGACGGTGCGGGGCACTCGCTTCCTCTTCCGCGCTCGGCCGGGCAGTCAGGACACGCAGACCGTCATAAACCTGCATGCTGTCCGCATTGATGATGACACCGTCAAATTCCTCTGCTATGGCAATGGCCAACGCGGATTTGCCGCTGGCGGTCGGCCCTGCAAGCAGGAGGCAGCCGTTCTGGCGGCGGCTATCTGGCTGGTCCTTATCCATTTCGGGAATGTCTGTCGATTATCATGGCTGAAACTTCTGTCCTTACACTTGTTGCTGATCATACAGCGGGCGCGTCAATTCGCAATATCATGGACGCCGCGGTGCGGGAACTGACCGACGCGGGCGCAACCTGCGCCGAACCGGACTGGCTGTCGGAGGGCCGCGCGGTCGATATCGCCTTCTCCGGCCCGTGGCGCGAGGAGGCCGAGGCCCGCCTCTCCGCCTCCGGCCTGCTGGACAAGATAGATTATTGCCTGCAACCCACCCTGCACCGGAAAAAGAAGCTATTCCTCGCCGATATGGACAGCACCATGATCACCGTCGAATGCATTGACGAGCTCGCGGATTTCGCGGGCTTCCGCGAGGAGGTATCCGCCATTACCGAGCGGGCGATGAACGGGGAGCTTGATTTCAACGATGCCTTCCGCGCCCGCGTCGCCATGCTGAAAGGCCTGCCGGAACCCGTCCTGCAGCAGGTGTTTGACGAGCGGGTCCGGCTCACCCGGGGCGCCCGGACGCTGGTGCAGACCATGCGCGCGGGCGGCGTTTATACCGCGCTTGTCTCCGGCGGCTTCACTTTCTTCACCAGCCGGGTGCGGGATCAGGCGGGCTTTCATATGGATATGAGCAACAAGCTGCTGTTCGAGAATGGCGCGCTCACCGGCATCGCGGCAGAACCGATCCTGAATTCCGGCGCGAAGCTTGCGACGCTGGAACGGCTGATGACGGAGAAGAAGATCGAGCGCGCCGAGACGCTGGCCATCGGCGACGGGGCAAATGATATCCCGATGATCGAGGCGGCAGGTCTTGGCGTTGCCTATCACGCCAAGCAGGCGGCCGTGGCGGCGGCGGATGCGGCGATCCGCTTCGGCGACCTGACCACCCTGCTCTATTATCAGGGTTACCGCGACAGCGATTTCGTCAGTGCATAAAAAATGGCGCCGCCTCCGGGGAGGGGCGCCATCTTCTCAAAGTCCACTAAGCCTTAGCTTTCCTTGTTCAGCTTCAGGGCAATGAAGCGGGAGTTGTCGCCGCGTTTCAGGAGCAGCAGGACAGATTTCTTGTCCGTCTCCTGGATTTCGGCAATCCGCTCCTTCATCTGCTCCGGTGTGGTGACCGGCTCAAGCTGCGCTTCCGCCACGACATCACCGGCGCGAATGCCCTTCTCGGCTGCTTCCGAATTCGGGTCCACATTGGTCACGACGACGCCCTCGACATCCTCGGCAATGCTGAACTGCTCACGGGCCGCATCATTGATGCTGGAAAGTTCCATGCCGAGCAGATCAACGCTCTTGTCGCTGCCGGGCTCTGCGGGGGACGATCCGTTCATAGCGGTTTCGGCCTTTTCAAGCTCGCCGAGGACAACTTCCACATTCATGGTCTTGCCACTCCGCCACAGCTCGACATTGACCTTGGAGCCAACTTTCGATTCCGCCACCAGACGCGAGAGTTCCCGAGGCTCGGTGACTTCTTCGCCATTGAATTTCAGGATCACGTCCCCGGCCTTGATGCCGGACTTGAAGGCGGGTCCGTCTTCCGGAACACCGGCAACCAGCACACCGTCTGTATCGCTGAGGTCAAGTCCTTCGGCAATTTCCTCGGTCACCGGCTGGATCACCACGCCGAGCCAGCCACGGCTGGTCTTGCCGAACTCGATCAGCTGCGCGACCACGGGCATGGCAAGTTCCGAGGGAACCGCGAAGCCGATACCGATGCTGCCGCCGGACTGCGAGAAGATCGCCGTGTTGATGCCGATCACCTCGCCGTCCATGTTGAACAACGGACCGCCGGAGTTGCCCTTGTTGATGGAGGCGTCCGTCTGGATATAGTCATCATAGGGACCGGAGCGGATATCGCGGCCGCGGGCCGAGACGATACCGGCGGTGACCGTGCCGCCAAGGCCGTAGGGGTTACCGATGGCCAGAACCCAGTCGCCAACGCGGGACTTGTCGCTGTCGCCCCAGTCCACATCAACGAGCGGGCGTGCCGTCGGGTCGATTTTCAGAACCGCAAGGTCGGTTTTCGGGTCCGTGCCGACCAGCGTTGCCGGAAGATCCTCGCCATCCTTGAAGATGACCTTGATCTCGTCCGCGCCGTCGATCACATGGTTGTTGGTAATGACATAGCCGCCATCAGCGTCAATGACAAAGCCGGAGCCGAGCGATGTCGCCTTGCGTTCGCGCTCCTGCCCGTTATCGCGATTACCAAATTCCTTGAAGAAATCCTCGAACGGATGGCCTTTCGGCAATTGCGGAAGCTCTCCACTTGGGGCCTTGACGGTCTGGGTGGTTGAAATATTGACAACGGCGGGGGACAGTTTTTCCACAAGATCGGCGAAGCTGTCGGGCGCAGGCCGGGCATTGGCGTTGACCGCCATGAGCGCCATTAAGGTAAACACCGTCAGGGTTGAAACAACGAGAACGCCATATCTGCGCGCTCGATTTGCGTTTGCGGGCACGGAGTAAGCGCCAATCTCTGCCGATTTCGGCCGTGCTGAGTATCGGTTATACAAGTCTATCTTCCTTCTATAATTCGATTCCCTGCCTCATCCTGAAGATCACGGGCAGAGAATCAACTGACAATATTAACCCCTCTGGTTCATCCGCCGGACCCCTCGCCCGTCGCATGTCGCCGTATGTACCTAGAAATCAAATAAGGCAGAAATGTGCAATTGAAACCCGTTTTTTGATTTTTGTTGGTTAATTGCAAAACCTCTTCAATTTCAAGGATCAAGACACACTACCCCCGGAGAAGCCAGACAAAAAAGACGCCGAGCACAGACACGACCAGACCGAATATGCGCAAAGTGTGGCTGGGCGTGTCCAGCACCGATATCATCATCCGTTTCATCCCGTCGGGGAACAGGGCATACAGCGTGCCCTCGATAAACAACACCAGCGCCAGCGCCAGCAGGAAATCCGTTACCACAACAAATTCGCCCTTTAAGCAAAACGGCCCGCATGTGTCATACGGGCCGTTTCATTTCAACTTTACTGACCGGTTGCAGGTTCGACATTCTGCTGGTCAAAGAACCGGAAGAACTCCGATGTCGGAGACAGGACCATGGTCGTGTCATTATCCGAGATCGATTCCCGATAGGCCTGCATGGAGCGGTAGAAGGAGAAAAAGCCTTCATCCTTGCCAAACGCCTCCGCGAAGATACGGTTCTTTTCCCCATCCCCTTCACCCCGGAGAATCTCGGAATCCTTGCGCGCGTTGGCGATCAGGACCGTACGTTCCTTGTCTGCATTGGCGGTGATCCGCTGGGCGATTTCCGCCCCTGTTGCACGGATTTCCTTGGCTTCCTGTTCACGCTGCGACCGCATGCGGTCGAAAACCTTCTCGCTGTTTTCCTTCGGCAGGTCGGCGCGGACGATCCGCACGTCGATCACATCGATACCGGAGGCTTCCGCTTCCTTGTTCACCTGCTCGCGGATCTGCAGCATCAGGTTCGACCGTTCCCCCGACACAATATTGTTCAGGATCTGGCGACCAAGGTTCTGCCGGAGCTGCGAGTTGAGAATCGTCTCAAGCCGCTGATAGGCGATATTCAGATTGCCATAGGACTGGTAATACAGCAGCGGGTTGGCGATACGGAACCGCGCGAAGCTGTCCACCATCAGGCGCTTCTGGTCGCGTGTCACGATCTCTTCACGCTGCGTGCTGACAGACAGGACACGCTTGTCCACATAAACCACGTCCTGCACGAAGGGGAGCTTGAAATGAAGCCCCGGTTCCTGAATAACCCGCTCCGGATTACCAAACTGCATAACGATGGCCTGTTGCGTCTGATGAACGGTAAAGAGGGCACTCGATGCCACGATACCGGCGGCCACCAGAAGAACAACGATGACCGTTACAATTGCCTTACTCATTTGTTGGCCGTCCCTTTCTGTAGTTCATTAAGCGGCAGGTAGGGGACGACCCCTTGCGATCCGTTCTTCCCACTATCAATGATCATTTTCTGCTTGCCGGTGAAGACTTCCTGCAGCGTTTCCAAATAGATACGCTGACGGGTCACATAGGGCGCCTTGGCATATTCATCATAAATGGAAATAAAACGAGCAGCTTCACCCTCGGCTTCGGCAATCACGCGCTGCTTGTAACCTTCAGCTTCCTGACGGATCATTTCTGCCTGGCCGCGGGCGCGGGGAATAATGTCGTTAGCGTAAGCCAAAGCTTCATTCTGGGCGCGCTCCTTGTCGGCTTCCGCCGCCTGCACATCCCGGAACGCCGCAATAACCTGGGCTGGTGGCTCTGCATTCTTCAACTGCACCTGCAATACCTGCACGCCTGCGCCGTAATCATTCAGGACCTGCTGGAGACGTTCCAGAACCTCGGTCTCGACCAACAGACGGCCTTCGGTGATCGCCGCGGTCAGGTCGGTGCGGCCGATAACCTCGCGCATGGCGCTTTCCGCCGCCGCCTTGATGGTCAGGTCCGGTTGATCAACATTGAAGAGATACTCACCCGCATCATTGATCCGCCATAGCACCGTGAAACTGACTTCAACGATATTTTCGTCCCCGGTCAGCATCAGGCTTTCTTCCTCGACCCGGGTGGAACCGCCACCGCGCGTCGGGCGGAACCCGATCTCGACACTGTTGACCTTCGTCACCTCAGGCGTCAGAACCGTTTCAATCGGATAGGGCAGATGATAGTTGAGGCCCGGCTGGGTCGTTTTGATCCAGTCGCCGAAGCGCAACACGACACCTTGCTGGGTGGTTTCGACTTTATAAAAGCCGCTGACCAGCCAGGCGACCAGAAGGACCAGCAGCAATATCAGAATACCGATCTTGCCGCCGCTGCCGCCAGGCATGATGTCTTTCAGCCGGTCCTGGCCCTTCTTGATGATGTCTTCCAGATTCGGGGGTTGCTGGCCGCTGGGTCCAGACCCCCAAGGTCCGCGATTACCACCGCCGCCTTGCCAGCCTCCGTCATTGCCACCCTGATTGTTCCAAGGCATATGTTCGCCTCTCCTTATGTTCCTGCGCCGACTTTGCGCGTTTGCTAACTTTGCGTAGTCGCGTTATATGACACCCTGTAACTTTCTGCAACGTAACACGCGCCGGAAACCGTTATTTTCTGCCGTCGTGCGCGTTTGTCGAAATTATTAGTCTATGCCTACCATTTTGTGTCCGAAGCGGGAGTTTTCAAGCATGTCTGCGATAAATGAGCAAACCATCCTCAATTGCCTCGAAAAAATAATCGATCCGAAGACAGGCAAGAGTGTGGTCGCGCTCGGCCTGATCGCCGGACTGTTGGTAAAAGACGGCAATGTCGGCTTCGCGCTGGAGATCGACCCGAAGGATGCGGGCGAGATGGAACCGCTCCGCAAGAAATGCGAGGACGCGGTCTTCTCCCTGCCCGGCGTCAAATCGGTGAGCGCCGTGCTGACGGCGGAACAGGCCGCCGAAGCTCCGCCGCAAAGCCCGTCCCGCGCCCAGCCGCAACAGCAGCAGCCTGCCCAGAAACCCGAGGTGCCGGGTGTTGCCGCCATCGTCGCCGTCGCCTCCGGCAAGGGCGGCGTCGGCAAATCCACCTGCGCCGTCAATCTCGCGCTCGGACTCGAAGCACTCGGCCTCAAGGTCGGGATGCTGGATGCGGATGTCTACGGCCCGTCGCTGCCGCGCATGCTCGGCCTCAAGGGTAAGCCGCAGTCGAAGGATGGCAAGAAGCTGATCCCGATGGAGAAATGGGGCCTCAAGGTCATGTCCATGGGCTTCCTTGTCGAGGAAGACACGCCGATGATCTGGCGTGGCCCAATGATCATGAGTGCGCTGCAGCAGATGGTTTTCGATGTCGAGTGGGGCGAGCTTGATGTGCTCGTTGTCGATATGCCGCCCGGCACCGGTGATGCGCAGCTCACCCTCGCCCAGCGGGTCCCGCTCAGCGGCGCGGTGATCATCTCCACCCCGCAAGATATTGCCTTAATAGATGCCCGCAAGGGTTTGAATATGTTCCGGAAAGTCGATGTGCCGGTCTTCGGTATCGTCGAGAATATGAGCTATTTCCTCTGCCCGTCCTGCGGCGAGAAGTCCGATATCTTCGGCCATGGCGGCGCGCGGGAAACGGCGAAGGAACTCGGCGTCGATTTCCTCGGCGAAGTGCCGCTGCATATGGATATCCGCACCACGTCGGACGCCGGCACGCCGATCACGGCGACCGAACCCGACAGCGCCCATGCCAAAATCTACCGCGATCTCGCCGCCAGGGTGCAGGAGAAGATCGAGGCGGGCCTCGGTGCCAGCGGCCCCAAAATCGTGATCGAGTAATACTCAAATAACCCAATCGAGGAGCTCTCAATCAAATTATACATTAATCGAGGTTATCGAAGTTGGGTTTTTAGTATAGTTAGCTGACGCTCTCCATGTTGTGTCAACGTTATGCCTCTATATGTACCGCCATCGTCTGCTGTTTGCTCTACATACTCCAATAGACCAAGTTCCTTGAACTGAAATACACAGGTATCTACTTGAGGTTCTAATAAATACATCTTACGTCGGCCGACTTTTTCTGAAATTCTGGTGCGTAGCATTGCTTCAATATCACGACGAAAAGAATAACAAGGGACCTCATTATAATGACCATGTTTTCTAAGTATGAATCCGTACATAGAAGGGCCAATTGTTCTAAATATTTCATTCCAAGAGACCTTTACGCTCTCAGAGACAAATTCATTATCCTTACTCTGAAAGGAAACTGAAAACTCAAATAAATCCTCTCCTTGAGCCAATTTATCTCTCGGAATTTCGTCGTCTAAGATAGTTTTATCGCGAATTTCTCTTTCTAACTTCCGTATCGTATCGTTCGCATCGGCTAAATCGTCCACCAACCTATTCTCTCTTTGGATATCTTCATTCAATCTAGCTCTGTCCGCTCTTATCCACCCTACTCTTGGGTTAAGTCTAGCTTCCTGAATCAAACTCTGCATTACATGCCTACCGAGTTCAGAAGCATCGTTGTATTTTCTGCAATGCCGAGCCATAACTTTATCTCGAAATGCTTGAAGTTTTTCTTTACCTTCTTCAGTATTTTCTAAAAATTTTCCTGGAATTTCATCCGGATTTCCTCTTACAAATCCGAGGATTGGTATGCCTTGCGAAACCGCATAGTCATATTCCATTTCAGTATAACTTTTACCTTCTGGACCAATGCTTCCGTATCTACCCCCAAGTATTAGTAGGTAATAATCACATTCTGAAATTACTCTCTTAATTAATTCCCACTGACTATTATCAGAAGCAGGAAAAAGCTCCATTCCAGAAGGAAACCATCCAGTATCTAGAATTGCTTGTGTCGCCTGCTGACGTTCTTCCCGCAAATCATCATATGTAGATGAAACAAATACTTGATACCTAACGTCCGTTGTCATTTTCTTCCCAATTAGAAATTTGCACTTATACATTCTACTCTATTGGAAGATAAAAAAGGAAGGCTCGATATTTGCGCTAAATGAAGCGACCTTCAAAAACCAAAAAAAAGCCCGGAGTGATCCGGGCTTTTTATTTTTACGCTTCAGAGACGCGCTGCAACCCGAGGGCGGCCTGCGCGGCGGCGAGCCTTGCAATCGGCACGCGATACGGCGAGCAGGACACATAGTCGAGGCCGACCCGTTCGCAGAAATCGATACTGGACGGATCGCCGCCATGTTCGCCGCAGATGCCAAGCTTAATATTCTCGCGCGTCGCGCGCCCACGCTCGGCGGCAATCTGCACCAGCTCGCCCACCCCGTCCTGATCGAGAGAGACGAAGGGATCGGTCTCGTAAATTCCCTGCGAGACATAGTCTTCAAGGAAGGAGCCGCTATCGTCCCGGCTGATGCCATAGGTCGTCTGGGTCAGGTCGTTGGTGCCGAAGGAGAAGAACTCCGCATCCCGGGCAATATCACCGGCCCTGAGCGCTGCGCGCGGCAGTTCGATCATGGTGCCGATCAGATATTCGATATCCTTGCCGGTCTCGCCATAGATGGCGCGGGCGACTGCCTTGATCTTGCCTTTGAGGATTTCCAGCTCCCGCCCCGTGGCGACCAGCGGGATCATGATTTCCGGGATCACGGTATCGCCGAGCTCCTTGCTGACTTCCGCTGCGGCCTCCAGAATGGCGCGGGCCTGCATCTCATAAATCTCCGGATAGGAAATGCCGAGACGGCAGCCACGGTGGCCGAGCATCGGGTTGAATTCATGGAGTTGCATAGCCCGGTGACGGAGCTTGCCCGGATCGGCGCCGAGGGCCTCCGCCAGTTCCGCAATCTCCTCATCGGTTTTCGGCAGGAATTCATGCAGCGGCGGGTCGAGCAACCGGATGGTGACCGGCAGGCCCGCCATGATCCGGAACAGATCGACAAAATCGCCGCGCTGATATGGCAGCAGTTTCGCGAGCGCCTCGCGCCGTTCCTCGGTGGTTTCCGCGAGGATCATCTGGCGCACAGAGACAATCCGTTCTGCATCGAAGAACATATGCTCGGTCCGGCAGAGGCCGACGCCTTCCGCGCCGAATTTCCGGGCGGTTTCCGCATCCAGCGGCGTTTCCGCATTGGCGCGCACTTTCATGCGGCGGATTTCATCGGCCCAGGACATCAGCTCGCCGAACTCGCCGGACAGCTCCGGCATGATCATGTCGACTGCGCCCAGCATCACCTCACCGCTGCCGCCATCGATGGTGACGATCTCGCCCTTCTTGTAGGTTTCACCCAGGACGCTCAACGTCTCGTTCTTGTAATCGATATTGAGCGATCCAGCACCGGAGACACAGGCCCGGCCCATGCCACGGGCAACCACCGCCGCGTGGCTGGTCATGCCGCCGCGGCTGGTCAGAATGCCTTTTGCCGCATGCATGCCGTGGATATCCTCAGGGCTGGTTTCGACGCGCACCAGGATGACGGCTGTCCCCTCGCCCGCGAGCTTTTCCGCCTCGTCACTGTTGAAGACGATCTGGCCGGAGGCGGCGCCGGGACTTGCCGGCAGGCCGCGGGCAATGACGTTCCGATCCGCGTCGGGATCGAGCGTCGGGTGCAGAAGCTGGTCGAGAGAGGCCGGATCAATGCGCTTCACCGCCTCGTTCTTGTCAATCAGCCCCTCATTCACCATATCAATGGCGATTTTGAGCGCGGCCTTCGCCGTGCGCTTGCCCGAACGTGTCTGAAGCATCCAGAGCTTGCCCTGCTGCACCGTAAACTCGATATCCTGCATGTCATGATAATGGGCTTCGAGCTTCTTGTAGACATCGACAAGCTGCGCGAACACCTCGGGGAAGACTTCCTCCATCGACGGTGCCTCGGCCCCGGCGTCAATACGGGACTGCTTGGTCAGGTTCTGCGGCGTACGGATACCGGCGACCACATCCTCGCCCTGCGCATTCACCAGGAATTCGCCGTAGAAGATTTTCTGTCCGGTCGACGGATCACGGGTGAAGGCAACGCCGGTCGCGCTGTCATCACCCATGTTGCCGAACACCATGGCCTGCACATTCACCGCCGTGCCCCAGCTTGCCGGGATATCATGCAGGCGGCGATAGGTAATGGCCCGCTGGTTCGTCCAGGAACCGAAGACCGCACCGATGGCGCCCCAGAGCTGATCCTGTACATTTTGCGGGAACGGACGGCCGAGTTCCTCCTCGACTTTCGCCTTGTACTGCCCGACAAGCCCTTCCCAGTCATCAGCGGTCAGATCGGTATCGAGCAGATAGCCGTTCTCTTCCTTCATGATTTCAAGAAGTTCCTCGAAATGGTAATGCTCCACCCCGAGGACGACATCGGAATACATCTGGATAAAGCGGCGGTAGCTGTCATAGGCGAAACGCTTGTCGCCGCTCTGGGCTTCCAGCCCCTGCACGGTCTCGTCATTGAGGCCGAGGTTGAGGACGGTGTCCATCATGCCGGGCATCGAGGCGCGGGCACCGGAGCGTACCGAAACGAGCAGCGGCTCTGCCGCATCGCCGAAACCACCACCGACGGATTTCTCGATCGCGTCAATGGCCGCGTCGACCTGCTCGGCGAGCGTGTCGGGATAGGTCTTGTCATTTTCAAGATAGGCTGTGCAGACTTCCGTCGTGATGGTAAATCCCGAAGGCACCGGCAGTCCGAGATTGCTCATTTCCGCCAGGTTGGCCCCTTTACCGCCCAGCAGATTGCGCATGTCTGCCGTGCCATCCGCCGTGCCATCGCCGAAAGAATATACCCACTTCGTCATCGTCAAATCGTCCTTCTTAATATTTGTCTCAACTCTTTGTACGCGCCAAAAGTAAAAATTAGCCTTCTATTTTCGATAAATCCGCAAGTTGATCCAATAAATTGCGGATGGTGGAGAGCAGCCGGAGCCGGTTCTCGCGAAGCTTCGCATCGTCGGCATTGACCGTGACCTTGTCGAAGAAGGCATCGACAGGTTTACGCAGCGCCGCCGCCGCCGTGCCCGCCGCCTCGAACTCGTCATGGGAGATGGCCCCGGAAACAAGTTTCGAGACTTCCCCGATCCGCTCCTGCAGCGCTTTTTCCGCGCCATCCTCCAGCAGGGTTTCATCGACCGGCTGGTCATAGGAAACGCCGTCCTTCTTTTCCTCGATCCGGAGGATATTGGCGGCGCGGCGATAGGCGATCAGCAAATTCGCGCCGTCATCGGAGGTGAGGAAATCGGAAAGCGCCGCAACCCGGGCCATCAGACGGACGAGATCATCCTCCCCGCCGTCACCAAATGCCGCGCTGATATAGTCATGTCGGACATTCTGTTCTTTCAGATGCACCTTCAGCCGGTCGGCGAAGAAGGAGAGCAGTTCCTCCGCATCCAGTTTCTCTTCTACCGAATGCAGGGCGCCGGATTTTTCAAAGATTTCCAGAAGCGGCAGGCGAAGGTCATTCTCCAGCACCAGCCGGATGACGCCGAGCGCCGCGCGGCGCAGGGCATAGGGGTCCTTCGATCCGGTCGGTTTTTCGTCAATGGCGAAGAAACCGGTCAGCGTATCGATCTTGTCGGCCAGCGCGACAATGACGCTGGTCGGCTCCGACGGGCAGCTGTCATTCGGCCCGAGCGGCGAATAATGCTCTTGAATGGCCGTGGCGATGGCGTCGTTCTCTCCGTCATGGAGAGCGTAATAGCGGCCCATCAACCCCTGCAGATCGGCGAACTCACCCACCATCTCGGTCGTCAGGTCGGCCTTCGAAAGCAGCGCCGCCCGGTCCGCAAGCTCGACATCCGAGTTTGGCACATAGGGAGCAATTTCGGCGGCGAGCGTCTTGATCCGCGCGACCTTCTCCCGCACCGTACCAAGCTTCGCATGGAAGATGATCTTCTCAAGAGCGGGTACGCGGCTTTCAAGGCTCGTCTCGCGGTCCTTGTCCCAGAAAAACTTGGCATCCGAGAGCCGGGCGCTCAACACCCGTTCGTTCCCCTCGGTGATCATCCGCCCGCCATCCTCGGCACGCAGGTTCGCCACCACGATAAAGCGCGGCGCCATCTTGCCGTCCGGCCCTTGAAGCGAGAAATATTTCTGGTGGCTGCGCATGGCGGAGATCAGCGCCTCCTCCGGCACCTCAAGGAAGCTGGTGTCAATCGACCCGATCAGGCTCTCCGGCCATTCAACAAGACCGGCCACTTCCGTGAGTAGCGCCGGATCGTCAATGAGCGAGAGCCCCTCGACTTCCGCGAGACGGGTCGCGTCCGCCTTGATCATCCGTGCCCGGTCCGCCGCATCGAGGACCACATAGGCATTCTTGAGCCGCGCCTGATAATCGGCGAAGTCCTTGACCGTGATCGCCTCTGGCGCCATGAAACGATGGCCGAAGGTCTGGTCATTGGCGCTGAGATGTTCCCATTTGAGCGGCACAACAGCTCCGTCGAACAGGCAGAGTATATTATGCAGCGGTCGCACCCAGCGCGCGGAATACGGACCCCATTTCATCGGCTTCGGCCAGGGCAGCGCCGAAATCGCGTTATTCAGAAGATCGGGCAGCACCTCGATGGTCGCGCGTCCCTTGGATTCGATCACCGCGTAATAGAAGGCGCCCTTCTCCGTCTCCCGCTCCTCCAGCTGATCGCGGGTGAGCCCGGCGGATTTCATGAAACCCTCGATCGCCTTGTCCGGTGAGCCGACACGGGGACCGCGCTTTTCCTCAAACGTATCCAGCTGTTCCGCCGGCAGGCCCTCGACCGCGACGGCAAGCCGCCGGGCGCTGACATAGCCGCGCGCCGACTCGAATTCGAGCCCGGCATCCTTCAGACCGGCGCTTACCAAGCGCGCCAGATCCTCAGCCGCCTTGTTCTGCATGCGCGCAGGAATTTCCTCGGAGAATAGCTCCAGCAGCAGTTCCGCCATTTACGCCTCCTCCTTGAGGTGACCACGGGATTTCAGCCACTGGCCGCAGCAAGCCCGCGCCAGCGCCCGCACCCGCCCGATATAGGCCGCGCGCTCGGTCACGCTGATCACGCCGCGCGCATCCAGCAGGTTGAAGATATGGCTCGCCTTCATGCACTGGTCATAGGCCGGCAGCGCCAAGCCTGCGTCCAAAATTTCCCGGCACTGGATTTCCGCATCCTCGAAATGACGGAGCAGGATATCGACATTCGAATGCTCGAAATTATAGGCGGAGAATTCCTGTTCGTTCTGCAGGAAGATATCGCGGAAGGTAACCCCGTCGTTATTCCACTTGAGATCGAAGAAGCTGTCCACGCCCTGCACATAGAGCGCCAGCCTTTCGATGCCGTAGGTCAACTCACCAGATACCGGGCTGCATTCAAAACCGCCGACCTGCTGAAAGAAGGTGAACTGGCTCACCTCCATGCCGTCGCACCAGACTTCCCAGCCGAGGCCCCAGGCGCCCAGGGTCGGGCTTTCCCAGTCATCCTCGACAAAGCGGATGTCATGGTTCTTGGGGTCGATGCCGAGCGCGTAGATGCTCTCGAGATACAGTTCCTGAATATTGTCGGGGGACGGCTTCAGCAGCACCTGAAACTGGTAGTAATGCTGTGTGCGGTTCGGGTTTTCGCCATAGCGGCCATCGGTCGGGCGGCGGCAGGGCTGCACATAGGCAGTCTTCCACGGCTCGGGGCCGAGAGAACGCAGGGTCGTGGCCGGATGAAAGGTACCCGCCCCCACTTCCATATCGTAGGGCTGCAGGATCACGCAGCCTTTGGAGGACCAGAAATGTTGTAATGTCAGGATAAGATCCTGAAGGGAATTGGACGGCGCGGACGCCACATTATCCGCCATGCTACTACTGACCTTGTAAGAAGAGTTGCGCCGCAACATAAAGCGCAGAAGTTGACGGGTCAACCGGCCACAGGCGGCTTTCGGCTATTTATCCTTACAGGAATGTTCACCGAGGTCGGCAACGAAGGAACCGCAGCGCGGGCATTCCTCCAGATCGAGCATCTTGTCGGCGGAACTGCCCTTGAATTCCTTGTTCTTCCTCGATTTTTCAAGATTCGGGGCAATCGAATTGCGGTAAATGCGATGGGCAAGGAAGACGGCGCCGATCACCAGCAGGATCAGGATGATTTTCATTGGTGAGAACATTTGCCGCTTCCCCCTCTACTAAAGCCCGCGAATCACAGGCCGAACCGGCCCCAGGCCCCCTGATTGCGGATCGCCTCGGTCAGGGCCTCGACCGCATCCGCGCCGATGGTCTGCTTCTCAAGGCCAAGCTTCCTTGCCAGGAAGCCGCGCCGGCCGCCGAGTTTCTTGAAACGCACCTTGTCGCCGTATTTTTCCCGGCAGAAGGATCGCATATCGGCAATGCCATCGACAAGGCCGAGATCGACCGCCTTCTCGCCAACCCAGATATCACCGGAAAACAGCTCCTTGTCTTTGCGCTTTTTCAGCCGCTCGCCGCGGCGGGTTTTCACCAGATCCTTGAAGTTGTCATGAATTTCGCCCTGGATTTTCTTCAGCCAGAGGATATCGTCCTCCTTCTCCGGGCTGAACGGGTCCAACTTGACCTTGTTTTCTCCCGCCGAATAGAGCCGCCGGTCGACGCCGAGTTTTTCCAGCAGTCCCGGAAAACCGAACCCGGCGGAGACAACGCCGATGGAGCCGATGACCGAGTTCTTGTTGATGTAAATCTCATCCGCGCAAAGGCCGAGCCAGTATCCGCCCGACGCCATTACATCCTCGGCGAAGGCATAGACCGGGACTTCCTTCTCGTCCGCGAACTGCCGGATGCGATCGAAAATCAGCGAGGATTGCACCGGCGAGCCGCCCGGCGAATTGATCAGCAACGCCACCGCCGACACGCCCTTCATCTCGAACGCCGTCTCGATCTGCTCTTCCAGGCTTGCCAGATTGAGATTTTCCCCGCGCAGCTTGCTGCCGCCGGAAGCAATCACGCCGTGCAGCGGCAACACGGCCACCAGCGGCGATTTGTCGAAAAACCGCTTGAGCGGCGTCTTCTTGATCAGTTCTTTCATTTTCATGGCGTTAAGTTAAGGATTTAACCGCTCTGTACAAGTCTTTATTGCGACAGGACATCCGTAAAAGTTGCGCCGAAGCGCGATATGCGTTCCGCCGCCTCGGTCGGCTTGCCGCCGCTTTCATGCAGGACAAGCCCCGCCGTCAGCTCCAGCGGCCCCTTGTCGCCCTTTATTCCCTGCACGATGACGCGCTTGGCTGCCGCGCCCGCCTCCGGCCAGAGCGGAATGACCTTGAGACTGCCGCAACCGCTTGAGAGCAGCGAGAGTATCTCCTGCAACCGTTCTGCCCGGTGGATCACCGTGACCGTGCCCTTCGGCTTTGTCCGTGCGACGCAGAATTGGAGCCAGTCCTGCAGCGGCACGCTCCCCTCTATCCGCGCGAGGGTCCGCCCCGCCGTCTTGGCATCGCGCCCCCGGCCCTTGCCGTAAAAGGGCGGATTGGTGAACACATGGTCGAACCCGGCCTCAAGGAAGGATTTGCCGCCGGGGCCCGCTTGCTCAGCGAATGACTTGCGCGCGCCGATATCCGCCTCGATGATGCGCATTTGACCTGAAAAGCCGTTCTCCGCCGCATTTTGGACAGCAAGAGCAGCCAGTTCCGATTGCACTTCAATTCCCCAGAGCGCACAGTCCCCGAGACGATGCAGCGCACAGAGACCCGCCGTGCCGACCCCCGCGCCGACATCGAGAAGCGTCTCGCCGGGCTTCGCCTCGACCGCCGCCGCCAGCAGCACCGCATCGGAACCGGCACGAAAGCCGTCGCGTGGCTGCATCACCGAAAGGGCGCCGCCCAGAAACCGGTCCGTCGTCAGGGTTTCCCCTATTTCCGGCTGAACCATTAGCTTGTCCATATCATCCGGCGGGCCCCTCCCCGATATCCACCAGTATCTGCTTGGCCCGGGCCAGATCCTCGGCCAGCACCATCACCCGCCGCTGGATCGCGCCGATGCTCCCCTCCAGAACGGAGGTATGCTCGTCGAGCAGGATCGCCTCGATATTCTCCTCTTCCAGCACGCTCATCAGATAGGACAGCAGCACCGGATCATTACTTCGTATCAGTTCCTTCACTTGCCCCTCAAATCCTCACAATTTCCTTGACCGGCGAATATATCGCGCTTACTTGACCCTTCGCAATCTTAAGCTATGCTCTTAATTAAACAAGTTTCTTGGCGATCCGACGAATGAGGGAAAATTGGCCATTATCGTAAATCTCGACAGACAGAAAGACCGCGGGACAAAGGCGTCGATCACGCGGCTGATGAAAATTGTCGAAAAGGATCTTGCCGACACCAATGACATCATTCTCGATCGCATGCATAGCGAGGTGGAGCTGATCCCCACCCTTGCGCGGCATCTGATCGCGGCGGGCGGCAAGCGCCTGCGCCCTGTTCTCACCCTCGGCTCGGCGAAGCTCTGCGGCTATGAGGGTGATCGCGCGAAGAAACTCGCGGCCTGCGTCGAGTTTATTCATACCGCTACACTTCTTCACGATGATGTCGTTGATGAGAGCGATCTTCGACGTGGCAACGAGACGGCGAACGTTCTCTGGGGCAACCAGGCGAGCGTGCTGGTCGGCGACTTCCTGTTCAGCCGCTCCTTCCAGTTGATGGTTGAGGATGGCTCGCTGGAAGTCCTCTCGATCCTCTCCAACGCCTCCGCCGTGATCGCCGAGGGCGAGGTGATGCAGCTCATGAATGTCGGCGATACCAACACGACGGAAGACAGCTATCTTCAGGTCATCTCCTCCAAGACCGCCGCGCTTTTCGCCGCCGCCTGCGAGGTCGGTGCCGTGGTCGCCGAGCGCCCGAAAGCGGAAGCGCAGGCCCTGCAAAGCTTCGGCCGCAATCTCGGCATTGCTTTCCAGCTTGTCGATGACGCGCTTGACTATTCCGCCGAGCAAGAAGCCCTCGGCAAGACCATCGGCGATGACTTCCGCGAGGGGAAAGTCACCCTGCCCATCCTGCTCGCCTTCCGCCGCGGCAATGCGGAGGAGCGCGCCTTCTGGAAACGGGTGGTCGAAGACGGCAAGCAGGAGGAAGGCGACCTTGAACAGGCGCTCGAGATCATCAAAAAACATGCCGCCCTCGACGATACGATCGAGCGGGCGCGCCACTACGGCGCCATGGCCAAGGACGCCCTCGGCATTTTTGAGGAGAGCGAGACGAAAGAGGCCCTTTTGGAGGCTGTCGATTTCTCCATCGAGCGGGCCTTCTAGAAATTTGCGGGAAAATGGGCGGCGAGGTCATTTCGCCCTTGCAGAAGCCGCCCAAACCCGATTATAACCCACTTGCTCTCGCCGGACCCAACTTTCCACGGGCACGGCACGGTCGGGGTGTGGCGCAGCCTGGTAGCGCACGTCGTTCGGGACGACGGGGTCGGAGGTTCGAATCCTCTCACCCCGACCATTTTTTCTTCTAAATCAGCCTCCCTTCACATGCCGGTGGACAGTTCCGCCACGCGGGCCTACTGTTCCCAGACATAAGGATGTACCGCCCGGCAAGGCCGGGTAGCCTGAAAAAGAGGGCGATATGATGGCGTGCGATGCGCAAAACCCCGGTGGCCGTTTCAGGGCCGGACGCCAGTTAGCGATCTCGGCACTGCTCCTCGCGCTCGTGATGTTTCTGTTCGAATATACCGGGCTCGACTTTCAGATTTCCGATAATTTTTATGATGGCACAGCATGGATTGTCGATGCAGATCAGCCGGTTACACGGTTTTTCTTCTATGATCTGCCAAGATGGCTGCTGATCGCCTATGGGAGCAGCCTCTGCATCCTGTTCCTGCTCTCTTTTGTCCTGAAACCCTGTGAGAAGTTCCGGACCCGCAGGATTCTTTTTATCATTCTTTGCGCCATTCTCATCCCGCTGACCGTCGGCACCGGCAAGAAGATCTCCAACGTCTATTGCCCCTATCAGCTGACGGAATATGGCGGCACCAAACCGCATCTCTGGCCGTTTCAAGAGAGGGTTTCGGGCGATAGCGGCAAATGTTTCCCCGCCGGCCACGCGTCCGCCGGATTTGCGCTGCTGCTCTTCATCCCCCTCGCCCGGACGAGAAAGGGAATGATCACGGCCACGGTGGGAGCAATGGCAGCCGGATGGATCATGGGCGGCTACCAGATGCTGAATGGCAGACACTTCCTCTCCCATACTCTCGTCACAATGCTGCTCAGCTGGATAATTGTCTGCCTGCTGTATTTTCTGGTGATGGAAAGCCGCCTCTTAAAAGGGAACTGGCTCAAGAGTTGATAGAGCTTATTTTCCTATAACCTATTTTCAACTTTCCCTAAAATTTGAATAAGTTAAGGCATAAATGCCGGATTTTTGCGGCCTTGCGGCTCGCGTCATCTATGCCTAAACTTCCTCTCAACATTTGTATCGCGTAAAATCAGGAGGGTTCCCGATGGCAAATCTGAAGGTTGGGCCGGTTCTGGGGGTGGAGGCGGAGACGGCTTATACGGTTGTCTTTTCTACCGCGACGGACATACAGGCGGCGGAATGGGTGGTTGGCGGCACGGCCAAACCCTGCAAGATCGTCGGAAGCACCCCAGGCTCCACCGTCTGGCGGGGAGAGCAAACGGTAGCTGCGCCCACCGGCGAGAGCGGCAAAGAGGTTTCCTACCAGATCAAGCTTGATGGCGCGGTGGCAAGCTGTGGCAATGGCCGCACCCAATGGACCTTCTATGTGCCCGGCAAAGGGGAGCAGCCGACATTCGCCTATGGCTCCTGCAACGGCTTTTCCGATCTCGCCCTCATGCACAAGACGGAAAACCCCTATTGCCTTTGGCAGAAGATGGAAACGGATCACGTGAAAGCGCCCTTCTCCCTCCTCCTCATGGGCGGGGATCAGCTCTATGCAGATAGCATCTGGACCTCGGTGCCGGAGTTGCAGGACTGGAACGCGCTGCCCCAGGACGACAAGCTCGCCCGCGTGGCCAATATCAAAATGCGCCCGCAGATCGACAAATTCTATGAAAAGCTCTACCAGACCCGCTGGACCGACCCGTCCATGAGCCTGATGCTGGCCAGCATCCCCTCGGTCATGATGTGGGACGATCATGACATCTTCGATGGCTGGGGCAGCTTTCCCGATGAGCTGCTGGAGAACGATGTCTTTCAGTATATCTTTCAAACCGCGAAGAAATATTTCGAGATGTTCCAGATCCGCTCGCGCTTCAATGCGAGCCTGCTGGACAAGACGGCAGATCATTATGCGTTCGGCTTTTCCTTCCGTGGATACAATATCCTCGCGCTCGATAACCGGGCGGAACGCACCCTGCAGCAGGTCATGAGCAGCGACCAGTGGGCGGCGCTGATTGCCCATCTCGATACGGTGACGACGGGGCATCTGCTCGTCCTCTCCGCCGTGCCGGTGGTGTATCGCGATTTCTCCTTCACCGAGAGCCTGTTCGACGCGACCCCGTGGGAAGAGGAACTGACCGATGACCTCAAGGATCACTGGCGCTCGAAAAACCATCAGGGGGAGCGCGCGCGGCTGATCCACCGGCTGCTTCAGAATGCGGCCAGACGCAAGCCGGAAGAGAAAACCGTCATCCTCTCGGGCGATGTGCATATCGGCTGTATCGGCGTCATCCATGATCAGGCGCGGAGTGTTAAAGTCCATCAGGTGGTCTCGTCGGGCATCGTCCATCCCTCCCCCAGCCGTCTGCAGTGGCTCGGCATCATGGCAGCGACCAACGACCGCACGGAGTATCTGGATGAGGCGCAGGACATCCGCATTTCCATGCTCACCCCCTTTGCCTCGGACCAGTATATCCGGGCGCGGAATTTCGTGACGCTGGAACTTGGCACGGACGACAAGCTCTGGATCAACTGGCAGAGCGAAGGCAAGGACGAACCCAGCTATCCCATCGAATAACCGGTATCAAAGAAAGGCGGCGAATGATGATTACCCATTTTGACCATGTCACGGTCGCCGTACGCGACCTTCAGGCGGCCATCGATTTTTTCGCCCTGCTCGGCTTTGAGGAGGATAAGAGGGTTGTCATCAAGGGTGAACCGTTCAGCGGCTATATGGGCGTTGACGAGATCGAGGCGGATCATATCACTCTTGCCGTTCCGGGGCTAAGTCCCCGCTTCGAAGTGCAGATCCTGCATTACCGCAATCCGGAGGCGGCGGCGATGACCGCGAACGATCCGCGCCTCGACAAGCTCGGCTTCAATCACATCTGTTTCGCGGTGAAGGATGCGGAGGCGATGGTCCGTCATCTCAAGTCCCATGGCGTCGAGGTGAAGAGCGAGCTTAAAGCCTTTCACAGCCGCCAGTTGTTCTTCCTCACCGGAACGGAAGGCATCACTGTCGAGCTGGCGGAGTGGCAGTAAGAAACACTGGTCCTCGCCACCCCTCCGCCTAGTCTCTCGTTATGGACGGCACTGGAAGGTAACCGTCCGCGAGCCATCGTTGTTATTGACGATGCTGGCGATGACCTGATTGTTGCCGGTGCTCGCACAATAGGCCTGCGCACTCCGAGAGGCATTCACCAGTTCCTGATCGGTCCGATAGGTATAGATCAAATTGGAGTTCTGGATCGGCGTTGCGGTGCTGGTGACCATCGGCACGCATTCAAAGACGACGGATTTGGTGCCGTCCGAATTCGTCGAGAAGGTATCGGGCCGCGATGCGAAATTATATTGGCGGCAATAGGTCTCAGCGCGCTGATTAACCTCGATCAGCTCGTCATCGCTGTGATATTTATAAGTCACTGTCGGGTTGCTCGCGTCCACCTGCTTCGGCGGCGGATTCTGCGCGGCACAGGCCGCCATTGCCGCACTGGCTGCGAGAAGGACTATCATTCTGGTTGGTACTTTCTGAAATCCTGATCCGTATTTTCTCATCACTCTCACCTCGATAAGACCCCGCAAGGGCCGGCTAAGTTTGCGCCGCGAGAAGGAACCGTAAGCGGCTGTTATTTTGGACAAATCAGCGCAATGGCGATATCGGGAGCGGGACCGATTGCACGGCGGATTTGCGCTTCACCAACCAACGGATCGGGATAAAGTTCCCTCGTCTCCTTCACCTGCTTCGATATACGGGGTGCAGGCGCTGTTATGGACCGTAGATGAGCGGGTTTTTAAATGTATGACCGGATACCGGCGCGGAGGGAGGCCGCCGCCATGATGGCGGCGATCTTCCGGCTTTACGGTATCAGTGACAATGAACGATGCCGGTTTTCTTTTCCATATGGCAGCATTGACCGGGCGGTGAGCTTTTCCGGCATCCGCCGCCGTGATGGATGATCTGGTTCTGTATGCCGGGTGAAACCGGGCTGTTTGCCAGAACCGTACCCGTTGCAAGGCTTAACCCCGCCGACAGGATCGCCGCAAGAATTACGCGCACAGGCCTCTCCTTCCCGTAAAAGGAAATTTATAGCAGCTGGCCGAATTTTTCGCAACAAATGCGGGAATTGTTAAATATCAATCCTCTTTTAAAGCGCCAGTGTGTTCAGCCAGGCGTCATGCTTGTTGCAGAGGGAGACCACATAGAGGCGGTTTTTCAGGCCGGAAATATCATGCTTCGTGATCGGGGCGTCGGTCTCCGGGTTGAACAATGTCTCCTCGACGAATTCGAGATTCTCGTCGAGCAGGATATGCTTGACGATATAATGGACATAGCCATCCATTTCATGGCCGGTCGTCACCTCGATCGTATTGCCGCTGCGTTCGATCGACGGGGTGTGGGTAGCCTCCTTCCCCTGCCAGCGGCCGGGCGTGTCCATGGTGTAATAGAGCGAACCCGCGAGGTTCGATCCCATCGGGTCGAGCATGCCGCCCGCAAACGCAGGCTTCGGCATCGCCACGGAAGAGGCAATGCCGATCAGCCCCAACCCTTTCAGAAAAAACCGCCTGTGCATTCCGTTCTCCTTTAATGTCAAAATCGCCCATGTTGCCCTGCCGGGCTTCTAGCTCTCACTCAAAAGCCCGACCTGCCGCAAAAAATCGAGGCGGTCAAGCACGCTCCAATGCTCTTTAATTTCATTGTCTTCAACCAGAATTATATCGATCACTTCATAACTTGCCGTCCTGCCCGTCGGTGCGGCCCCATGAAATTGACCGGTATGGGTTCCGGAAAATTTTTTACGCGTCCAGACCTTCCTGCCGTCCGATATCTGGTCCAGAATCTCGATGCGCCCGTCGGTGAAGGCGTCCCGCATGCCCGAAAACAGCTGTCGCATCCCGTCCCGCCCCTGCGGCATGTCCGGCCGGGCCGAATGATTGACAAAATCCGCGGCGAACAGCTCATCGACGAGCGCGATATTCCCCCGGTTCTGAATTTCCTCAATCATGCGATTGACAACTTCCGTTGCGTGATCGGACGGCATATTCCTGTTTCCACCAATTCCTTGCGTGCTTCGGTCAGCGAAGGGCAATCGCCTCGACGATGTCCAGCTGTCCCTTGCCCTTGATATCGATAACGCCCAGCGCCCGGGCATCGCATTCTTCCTTGATTTCCTCCCAGGCCGCCGCGGTCATGGCCACGGCACCGGGCGTGCCATGCTCGACCAGCCGCGCGGCGATATTCACCGTGTCGCCCCAGACATCGAACAGGAACTGCTGCTTGCCGACGATCCCGGCGACCACGGGCCCGAAATGCAGACCGATCCGGACTTCCCAGTTCGGCTCCATGGTGCCGGCAATGCGCGACATCTCAAGGCCGCAGCGCACCGCCGTCAGCAGCGGCGCCTCCACCGGGCGCAGCAGTCCGCTGGTCGCCATGAAGGCATCGCCGATGGTCTTGATCTTCTCCATCTGGTGATCCTCGACGATTCCCTCGAACGCCTCGATCAGGGCCTGCAGATGGGAGACAACGGTTTCCGGCAAATTGCGGTCGCAATAGGCGGTAAAACCGACGATGTCGCAGAAGAGGATCCCCACCGCCTCGTAATGGCGGGGCCGGACAATGCCCGTCTCCTTCAACTCCTGCACCGCCGTCGCCGGAATGATCGCATGCAACAGCTCATCGGTGCGCTTCTGCTCGGCCAATATCTGGGCGCGGTAGGCTTCCTCCTGATCGCGCAGGCGTTTCTTCTCGAGCGATGCCGAAACCCGGGCCCGCAGCAGGGTCGCGTTGAAGGGCTTGGGCAGGAAATCCTCGGCCCCGAGTTCAATGCATCTCACGACGCTCTCAAGTTCATCCGCCGCCGAAATCATGATAATTGGAATATGGCGAAGAGTCGTGTCTTGCTTGACGGTTTCCAGAACCTCATAACCGTCCATTTCCGGCATCATGATATCCAGCAGCACAAGATCGAAAGGTTCCGATCTTATCTTTTCCAGTGCCTCAATGCCGTTGACCGCCGTTTCCAGCTGCCGGCAGCCGCTTTTCTTGAGGCGCCGGGACAGGGTAAAGCGGTTGTCCTCGTTATCATCGACCACCAGAATGCGGGCGTCCTCATTCATCACGCGCCCTCTCCCCCGCCGAGATACTGCTGTATCTTGCCCATCAGCCGCGCAAAATCGACCGGCTTGGTATCGAAGTCATCACACCCCGCCGAGAGCGCCTTCTCCCGCTCCCCTTCCAGCGCATGGGCCGAGAGCGCAATAACCGGAATGGCCTTTGTCTCGTTGCTCGATTTAAGCTGGCGCGTGGCTTCCCAGCCGTCCATCTTCGGCAGACTGAGGTCCATCAGGATCAATGCCGGCTTCTCGCGTTTCGCCGCCTCGATCCCGGCAGCGCCGTCACCGGCGGTCAGCACCTCGAACCCTTTGCGTTTCAGGCGCCGGGACAACATGTAGATATTGTCCTCATTGTCTTCGACATAGAGGATTTTGGTCATTGTTCTTCTCCAGTCCGGGAGGATTTCGCGGCGAAGTGACGGCCGATATGACGGCGCACTTCGTCCAGGAACGACGGCGTTCCATCCGGGGATTTTCGGATAATCTGCTCAACCCCGCCATTGAGCCGCCGCCGGTCCTCCTCCGAGATATCGGCCCCGGTGATCACCACCACGGGAACACCGCGCGCCTCGGGGATGGATTTGATCGCTTCGACAAATTCAAAGCCGTCCATCTCCGGCATGATCAGGTCGAGAAGGATCAGATCCGGAATGGCGTTGTGCACCAGTTCAAGGCCGGTCCGGCCGTTGACCGCCTCGCGCACGCGCCAGCCTTCACTTACGAATATCCGCCGCATGAGCTGACGGGTGGGGCCGTCATCCTCGACAATCAGCACATTGCCGCCGCTGCCGTTCAGCTTGTAGCGCTCCAGCAGGGTCAGCAGCCGTTTTCGGTCAACCGGCTTGGTCATATAATCGGCAACGCCCAGCGAAAACCCCTTATGCTTGTCATCGACGATGGAGACCATCAGCACGGGGATATCCTTCAGCTCCGGCTCCTCCTTCAGTTCCTGAAGCAGGGTCCAGCCATCCTTGCCCGGCATCACCACATCAAGGGTGATTAGCGCCGGGCGGATTTTCTGCGCCTGTTCCAGTCCTTCATGACCGTTGCTGGCGGTCGCGACCTCATAGCCTTCGGTCTCAAGGAAGCGGCGCAGGATATCGCGGGCGACCGGGTCGTCATCCACGACCAGCACAATGTTCGATCCGGGATCGCTGTTAAACGGCAGGGCGGACTGTATTTCCCCATCCGTGGTAGCGGCATCCACCCCCGTCGATATCTCGAGGGGCAGACGGACACGGAAGATCGAACCGGTGCCGGGCGTGCTCTCCACCGTCACATCGCCGCCCATCATCCGGCAGAAGCGCTGCGAAATCGCTAGGCCGAGGCCGGTACCGCCATATTTGCGGGTGGTCGATGAATCGGCCTGGGAGAAATCACTGAACAGCCGTTCCAACTGCTCGGGCGTCATGCCGATGCCGGTGTCGGAGACGGAAATCTCGACGCTGTTATCCGCCTCCTGCCGCACGGTAATGCCGACCGTTCCGTTCTCGGTGAATTTGCAGGCATTGCTGATCAGGTTGAAAACCACCTGCCGCACCCGCGTCACATCGGAGGTCATCTCGGGCAGGCTATCGGGCAGCTCCACGTCGATCTTGTTGTTGTTCGGTGTCGCCAGCGGCGTTGCCATATCCACGCAGTCGCGGATGACGGAGGCGAGATCGAAGCTTTCCACATGCAGCTCCATCTTACCCGCCTCGATCTTGGAGAGGTCGAGGATGTCGTTGATCAGCTTCAGAAGATGCTTGCCGGCGCGGCTGATCCGCTGCAACGGCTCGATCAGGTCCTCGTCGCCATCGTCGATTGCGTCTTCCTCCAGCATTTCGGTAATGCCAATCACCGCATTCAGCGGCGTGCGGAGTTCATGGCTCATATTGGCAAGAAACTGGCTCTTGGTCTTGGTCGCCTTCATCGCAACATCCCGCGCCTCGGCCAGCCGGTCCACCATCTCACCAAGTTCCGTCTCGCGCGCCTTGGCCTCGGTGATATCCGTGAAGACCCCGACGATGCCGCCATCGGCCGTTTTCTGCTCGTTGATCCTGAGCCACTGGCCGTCAGCCCGGAGATGCTCGTAAGGACCCGTCGGGTTGCGATGCCGCTGGATCCGCTCCTTCAGCCATTGCTCCTCATTTTCCTGCGCCGCGACAATCATCTTTTTCGCGACGGCGGCCGAGATGATTTCCTCATAGCTGATGCCCTTGTCGATCGACAGGCCGAGGTAGTTATACATCTCGCGATATTTGCGGTTGCTGACGATCAGCCTGTCATCCGCGTCATAAAGCGCGAAGGCATCGGTCACGGCCTCGATCGCCTCCAGCAGCTTTTCCTGCGCATAGCGCGCCTCGGCCTGCGCTTCCTCGCGTTCCTCGGCGAGGCGGTCACGCTGGATCAGGCTGTCGCGGAACAGGGTCAGCGTGCGGGTCATCTCGCCAATTTCATCGCGCCCGGCGGGAGGAATCTTCTCCTCAAGATTGCCATTCGTAATCGACCGCATGGAGGTCACCAGCCGCAGAAGCGGCGTCCGGATGGAGCGGAGCACGAGGAAGGTGAGCAGCAGGCCGACAAGCGCAGCCGCGGCGATGATATAGAGGGACAGATTGACCGTTTCCCGCGCGGCGCTGAGCCCGGCGCTGCTCTGGGCCAGCGATTCCTTCTCCAGTCGGCTGACGATCTCGGAGAGATGGTTGTCAATCGTCTGGATATGGACCCGCGCCTTGGCCATCAGGGAATTTCCGATCACCCGGCGGTCATCCGTATAGGCATCGACCGCCAGCAACGCCTCCTTCATCAGCAGGTCAAGCTCCTCGTTGATCAGCGCGACCCGCTCCGGATCATAGGCCTCGATCTGCGACAGGCTCGACGTCAGGGAAATGCGCGCCGCCTCGGCATTGCGTTCCGACAGGGTGAGCAGGCTGACGGCGAGGTCAGCAAGCCAGAATTTGAGATCGCCGAAGGACTTGCTGGCCGCATTGGCCGTGGTCATCCGGCTGACGACCTCCGCCTCGGCGGCGATGGTTTCCGCATTGTGGGTCAGGCGGTTGCTGAGGAACAGGTTGGAGCCGACAAGGATCGCCAGAAGCGCCACGCTCAGGATTGAAAGCCGTGTGAGAATGGAGAAATTGCTCATCTGGTTATCGCCTTTGGCAGGGCAGCGTTATTTTTGATAGAGAGTCACACTGATGACACCACCGAGATCGCCGACCTTGCCTCCCTCTTTGGGGTAACCGGTCACATCCAGCTCGCCCTTAGGCGAGCCATGGCAGGAGAGACACCCCTCCCCGTAATATTCCGGCACCAGAACGCGGAACGCCGGACGACCGTCCTTCTCCGCCTCGGCCGAGAAGACCGCGCCCTTTTCCCAGCCCGGGGCCGAGAGATCATTGCGGATCGCCTTGACTTCCCAGTCGTCAGGGCGCGCCTTGCGGTTGCGGATCAACTCCGGCGGGGCCGTGACCTTGACCTCGGCCTCCTCTCCCATATTGCGCTGGAATTCCTCATTCACGAGACGGGCGAAAACCGCGGGCACAAAACCCTTGAAGCCGATATCGGGCTGATTGATGGTATCCTGATTCTCTTCCACCACCTGATGGATGGCCTCTACCTGCGCCCGGAGCAGCCGGCTTTTGAGGGTATCGGACGAGAGGTCCGGCGCCTCTCCGCCTTTCGCCTTCGTAAATTTCTCGATCGCGCGCGCCTGGACGACAGCCCCGGTGAGCCCCTTGTCGCCAATGGCGGGATCATTGATCAGCTCCTGATTTTCCCCGATGACCGAACGGGCGGATTGCAGCATGGTGGCGAGATCGATCGCAATATCGTAATCGCTGTCTTGCTCAGCTGCCTGCGCGGGAAAGGACGCAAACAGGACAAAACTGCATAGCAGGACCAGCAGGATCCGTATCCTCCGCGTGATAGACATTCCATCCCTCCGATCCACGATGTTAACAACCCCCGGCGCCCGAAAAGACGCGACAAACAGCCTATCAAGTCACGCCCGATCCGTAAAGCGCCCCGTTGGCACGGGCGGCGGTCAACGGAGCAGTTTTTTTGGTTAATACTTGAACTCATACATTATAAATATTACAGTTTGGAAATATACATACCGCCCTTCACTCTCGGGAATCCGGTATTATCAAGCGCAACGAGGTTTTTTATGAAGTGGCGTAAGGTAGCGTCGGGTTCATTTACAAATATAAAATATGAAACGAAAGAATCCGGCGGCGAATATTTACATTTAGTCACTCCCGGCAGCCTGCTGGATCGGGATGACCGTGCTCCGGTGTATGAGGCGACCCTCAATCTGACGAAATCTGAAAATTATTTCTGTATTCTGGATAACCGGCTGGGCAAGGAGAATCTTCTCTCCATGGCCGACATGTCCTATTTCGGCGATACCCTTGTCGAACGGGGGATCAAGCGGTTTTTCTATGCGGTTGTGACCCACGATCCGTCCTATGACAATATGATCAAGCTGATCAAGGCCATCGCGGCAACGAAGAATATCGAAGTCGATGCCATGTCCACCCCGGATTTCGAGGCAGCGGAGGAGTTTATCCTGAGCCGGATGAAAAATTTCGTCAAATATGACTGAAATTTTAGCGGAAATACAAACCGGATGCGTCGCTAGAAGCAAATTCATAAAAAGCTAATTAAAGTTTGTCTCCCTCGAAATATTCTGGTTTATTGATAAAGAAAAGTAAGTTTGTTAATTTTGCGGAACGATCGTTTGAACGGATGTATCGTCTCATCCGGGACCACCCCCAATATTGACTGGGAAACCAGCGGGTTTTCCGGCCAGTTTCTTCATCGAATCAAAATAACAGGACCGATTGGCCTGGAAGAACGACTGCCGGTCTACCGGGCGACACTGGATATCAGCAAGTCGAAGGATTATTTTGCCCTTGTCGATAACCGGGACGGCCATGAGGATACGATGTCCTATCCGGTCATGCTGCGCTTGTGCGAACTGTTTCTCGAGGCCGGGGTCAAGAACATCTGCACCGCCATCGTCACCAGCAACGAGCGCTACAAGGACATCACCAAACTCAGCAGCGCCGTCGCCACCCTCAAGAACCTCCGATTTGAAAACACGACGACCGCCGACTTTGCAGAGGCGGAAAAATTTATCCTGTCCCGGTTGCGGGAGGCGTAAAAGTTCCCTTTCGCGCCGAAAATCAGCAGATAATAGTTGTTTATTTTTGAACTATTAATTGCTATAGATGCAAAGCATTTAGACTATGATTGTACCCATCTCATTGCTATCGAGTATCCAGTGATGACCTATCATTTCCGCAAAACCTCCTCCGTCTCTCTTTTCCTGACAGTCAGTCTCCTGCTCACCCTGATTTTGCTTGCCCAGCCACGGTCCGCGGCGGCCGCCAATCTTTTGGAGCCCAGCGACCTTGTCGGGACTATCTGGCTGGCCTCTGACGCCCATGACAGAACGACAATCGATCGCCACGGCAAGACCAGTGTCAAGACGGGCAAGAATATCTATATTGAGTTTCTTGGCGACAACACGGGCGTGTTCACCGTCAAAATCCATTGGTGGAATGTCGACGCGAAAATAAATGTCGTCGAATATGCGGTCATGGTGCATGAGGCCGAAAATTTCTATCACTATGTGGAAGAGGATCATCCGAATGACAGCAGCTTCCCCGGCATCGCCGCCAGCGGCACCTTCCGTCTCATCAGCGAGTCAGAAGCAGAACTGACGCAGATCGGCCGCCTTCTGGATGGATCCGCCAGTGCCTTCGTCACCCGCCTGCAGCTGGTGGAGCGCGCACCTGAAGTACCGCTCAAGCAAAGCTATCCGCCGTCAGAATAAAAGCTGACCGAAGACGGTAAATAACATCCCTGTTTCCAAAACGGCCTGCTCGATCCGGCGCCTGACCGGAGGATTGCTCGCGACCGCACGAAGAAGAGCCATAAACAAGAAAAACAACTGTTCACAAAAGCAGTTGAGCCGCCGTCAAATTTTCGAGCGTGCCAGAGAACCAGCATCTCATATTACCCATTCTCTCCGCTGAAAACCTGTATATCGCAATTTATCTGACGATACATATTGCGGGAATTCAGGAACGGCATGCTCTGATTTATTATTCAATTTATTGGAGAAAACCATGTCCCTATTTGACGACATAATGGCCGAAGTCCTGACCTTGCTTTACGATAACTCGGAAGACACCCGAATTCTAGATGAGAACGGCAACTTCATCGAACGCGCTGCGTTGATGCGATCGAGCAGGAAAATCACCAAATATTATATCACCCGATTTGTCAGCCGTGCCGGCAGGGCTTTCGTTGACGCCCGACTTGAAGAAAGCTATCGGCGTTATCGGGAAAACTTCAGTGCCGGGAACCGGCAAATCCGCGAGACCGCGATCAGGGAAAGATTTGTCCATGAACATGCCGTCGCCCTTGCCGACTATCTGGCTCCACGTTTGATGTCATATATCCTGAACGTCCCCGCCCGCACCCTTATAGAGATCGGCGGTAATCTCGACGACGCTATCACCGCAGCCACAGGATACGAATCAAGACGACTTACAATCGACTTGATGATTTTCTTTTTCCTTTTCGTCATTCCCGGATTCTTCTTACTAACCGGTTCGAATTTTTTTATACACGCGGACGAATTAACTCCGTTCATGATTACCTATCTAGCAACAACGGTAATCGGAATGCTTGGTTTTGCTCTTCTTGAGTCCATACTCCGCCACACATCTCTGAAAACCTCTTCCATTGGCGGAAAAATTATTGTCCGCGGACTTGCCGGAACTGTCAAAATGGATAAACATCAAGACAAGTTTCTACGAAGCTTTGCTTTTCCGGATGCACCGAATTTGTCGGGCGCAGACGCCGAAAAAGTATGGCAAGATCTTATTGATCAGGTCGCGCCGCGGTCAGCGAACGTTAGTTTAACGATAGAACTCCTAAACACCAACCCGGCGCAATTTTTTGCAGTTGCCTTAAACATCCGGGAGCTTGCCGATCTAATTCTGCAAAATTCACCTTTGCATGAAGAACTGATCCGGATACTGATCCAATTTATCGTACCGGATCATTTCTGGTCCACCATCAATACATTGCTTCCGGTACACCACAACGAAACTGACTCCGAATACGAAATAAGTATCGATATCCGCAGACTCACCGGGGACAGCGATAGCAGCGAAGAAAACGAGGATGATGAAAAGTCTGGTTATAACAGCGATGGTAAAGAGGATGATAAGGCCGATCACAATGATGATGACGACAATGATGATGGCAAGGACGACGAAAAGGCGGAATTCGAACCTCCAACGCCGGGCCAGGGACAGGCAACAGGCAGCAGAATCGACCCAGCAGGCTTGCGTCGTCGATTAACTCCGGCGGAAATTCACGATAGACGCCGGTTTGCCCAGAAATCCATTCGCGACATGGAAGATGCACAAGGTAAGACCGATAATGATGATGAGCAGGACGATGACGGCCCTGATTCAAAAGGTAAGAAGAATAAGTAAAATCGTCAGAAGAAGCGGAGTCATTTCTCTATAAACGAAATACTCCGCTTTTCGCGTTACCTGCGGTAATTTCCTGCTCCGGAATTGCCGCAGGGAAGTTTTGATCGATGTTTTCCGGCAAATCCGGTGCGATAGGTCCATAAATAACATTCCTGTTGCCGCTCCGGTTCTATTCGTTACAATTGCCAAAAACCGGAAAGCAGGATCATGGCAGTAAAAGTCCCGTTTAAAAGAGACTTGGAATTTGAATATGGCGTATCGGAGGAGCTGAGCCCGATGGTCCGCCGGGTGATCGCCCAGAACCCGAGCGCCTTTACCTTTCACGGCACCGGCACCTATATCATCGGCAAGGGGGAAGTTGCGGTCATCGACCCGGGCCCGCTCGACGGGGCACATGTCGGGGCGCTGATGGCGGCGCTGAAAGGCGAGATGGTCACCCATATCCTGATCACCCATACCCATCGCGATCACTCCCCCGCGGCCGAGCCACTGAAGCAGCTGACCGGCGCGAAAACATATGGCTTCGGCCCGCATGGCGGTGGCAAGATGGGCACCGGGCTGGAAGAAGGCGGCGATATAGATTTCGTCCCCGATGTCGCGCTGGAGGATAACGATGTCATCCTCGGCAATGGCTGGACCGTCGATGTCATCCATACGCCGGGGCATCTCTCCAACCATGTCTGCTTCGGCTTGCGGGAGGAAAACACCCTTTTCACCGGCGATCATGTCATGGGCTGGTCGACGACGGTCGTCTCGCCGCCCGACGGCGATATGAGCAGCTATATGAAGAGCCTGGAGAAGTTACTTCATTTTGATTATGAGACCTACTGGCCGACCCACGGCCCGGCAATCACCGAAACAAAGCCCTTTGTCGAGGCCCTGATCGCCCATCGCCATGACCGCATGGACCAGATCCGCGACTGCCTCAAATCCGGCCCCATGCATATTCCCGAGATGGTCAAGAAAATGTACACCGATGTGCCGGCAAACCTGCATCCGGCGGCGGCACGGTCCGTTTTCGCGCATATCCTGCATATGGTCACGACAGGGGAAGTCGGCGCCGATGGCCCGGCAAATGAAAAAAGCCTGTACAGCCTGAAATAAAAACCTCCAAGGCTATACGCCAAAATCTTTCCGCGGGGACATGGCCCGCTCGGGATCTCCCTGTCTTTGCGCACGCGCCTGTCACAAAGCCCATCTGCCGACGTTATTGAGTATCAACTCAAAAATGTCGGAGATACCCATGTCAGACAACCCGAATGATTCCAGCAACCAGAACGATCCAAATGACGAAGAGAAAAAGGATGATTATTCAGACATCGCTGGTCCCAAAAAAGACAAGAATGACCCAGCACCGAATTTCTTTGAGAATAGCCGTCCTCTTGAATCCGTACATTTTCTGCGCAACTCCGAGCTGATATTTGGCTATGTTGATGAAATATATAAATCAAACAAAACCGATTTTGCCTCAGATAATTTTGACTTTTATACTTTTTTTCTTAATTCATTCCATCCGGGAAAAGCTCTACCGAACCAGGCGTCTGTTAAACAGCAAATCCAGAAAGCCATTTCAAAAATTCTGCTTTTACAACAAAATCCCGACAACCAGGCTACGCTATGGAATAACTTAGAAAACAAGAAAGTATCGGGATTTTTACATGTAGGAATTCAGCTCCCGACCGCCAGCAGTAACTTTTTAGGCGTGAAAGAATTCAACAAACATATGGATATTGAAGGAAGTTATTCAGATCTTGAAAATGCGAACATCTGCTTTTCCATCACCACGCCGCGCAGCTTGGAAGAATATAAGAGTATCACTGAAACGTCCCGTATCGTCATCCATCTTTCCATATCGCCGGAAACATTCTGGCAATCGGAAATGGCGCTCAACCTGGTCAAAGAATTGCAAAAATTTCCCTTCATATTCCAATTCAAGGTCCGCGATACGAAAAATTTCAACAAGGCCGACAGCATTGTTATATATTCGGCAATTGACTATGAAGAAACCTGGAAGCAGATCGGGAAAATCGTCACTAAAATTATCCCGGCGAATTGCCGGACGGACTACACCTTGCCCTTCGCAACATCTCTCGAAAAAGGAATAGTTGCGAACATACCGATTGATTTATTTGTGCCCAATATCAGCGCAGTTAAAATATGCTCCTTTACAGAAGGACTGGGGATAATGAGCCGGTGGGCTTACATGATGGCCATGAATACGGCCCCCCATTATCTTGATGACAGGCTCTCCATATTTCAGGGCATACTCGCGGCAATATTCAACAAAAACAAATTGATTGTTACGAAAGACGGCATGCTCAGCCAACCGGAGCGACTTGGCAAGAAATAAATACGGCGGCGGGAGTCATTCTTCACTGGCATCGGTTAGAACCGCCGCCTATCACAAACTACATCTTCCGGCGTCATGGGGTATCAACCAAAAACGCCGGAGATACCCATGTCGGACAACCCGAACGATTCCAACAATGAGCCGAACGACGATAAAAAAGAAGATGTTGTCGTCATTGCCAATCGGCAAATAAAACAAGACGCCTATATTCCATTCCACGACTCAGAAAAATTTCTGGCGGATGCCGAAAAAATATTTGGCTATCTGGATCAGATTTACCGCCGCAAACCCGATGACTTTCGGGAAAGTGGATACAAAATATACCCTGATTTCTACCCGCTCTTCCAGCCGGGGAAGATCGCTCACAGCGATATAGAATCAGCAGAAATTATCCGCCAGGCTGTCGCCAAAATAGTTTCGAAATACGGAAACGATGAAACCGCCAAAATCCAGAAAAACAAACTATACGATACAGAAATAAGCGGATTACTTTATGCGGACATTCAATATCACGACGACGTTTTCAAAATATACAATAAAGCGGCCTTCGCGGAACTGGTAAAAAAAGACACCTTCTCGACTTTGGAATTTTCATACGGAAATATATATTTTTCCATTTCCTCGCCCCGCACCTACCGCGAACGGCTGCTAACTAGGAAGGTCGGGCGGATTGTCGTTCATCTCTCGATGCTACCAAAAGAATTCTGGCAATCCGATATTGCCTCAGAACTCGTAGGATCGTTGATGAACACGCCCTCGATACTGGCAATCAAGATCCGGAAAACAGATATTTTCGACCGCGGCGACAGTATCCTCCTCTACACGGCAATTGCGCCGGAGGAAGCTTGGCACGACGTCAGACACATCATCACAAAAATTATTCCGGAGGATTGCAGAAGCGAATACAGAATTCCGTTTTCCACACCTCTCGATCTCGGAATAAATGCAAATATAGAAATCAGTTATTTCGATCCGAATGACAGCGCCAAAGTCGTAAATGAGAGTTTTACTGACGGAATAGGAGTATTGGGTCGACAGGCTTACTTAATGCTTTTAGATAACGATATTTCGAAGCTTGATAGTCAAATTCAAATATTCTCTGGCTTTCTCGGAGGGCTTTTCGAATTCAATAATCTCAAAATCACCAAAGAAGGCGTCCTTAGTCAACCTGTTCTCCCATCGCCACCAAACATTGAATGAAGACTATTTGCCAAGGGGCGGTGAAATTGGCTAGGCTTGCCAGGGAACAGTTTCGGCAGGAGGACGAGATGGATTGGAGGGGGAAAATCCGCGGCATGATCGCGGCTTTCACAGGCATTTTTCTATTGGCGGCCTGCACGGTGGTGCATTCCCCGCCCGGCACGACAACGACGGTCATTCTGCTCCGTCATGCCGATCGTGCGCCGTTCCAGAGTGACCTCAACGAGAAGGGCGTCGCCCGTGCGAAGGCGTTGCCTGCCGCCGTCGCCGATCTCGATATCAACGTCATCTACAGCCCCGACAAGAAGCGCAACCTCGATACCGTCGCGCCGCTGATTGCGGAGCGCGGCATCGAGCTTCGGGTGATCGAGGTGAGCGACGTCGCCAAACGGCTGGTCGAGGAAAACCCCGGCAAAACGGTGATTTGGGTCGGCAATACGGACAACCTGCAGACGGTCTACGGCCTGCTCGGCGGGCGCGGACATCCGCCCAACAACTACGGCGATCTGTTCGTCATGCAAATCGGCGAGAATGGCCCGCCGAAGATCGAGATGCGGCATTTCGGCCCGGAGTAAAGCCCGCTAGTCGCGGAAATTCACATATTGCAGCGGCAGCTCCTGTTTCAGGCCCTTGCAGAAGGCAATGGTCTCCTGAAGGTCGTCGCGTTTTTTTCCGGTCACGCGAAGCTCATCGCCCTGAATGGCGACCTGCACCTTGATCTTCGAGCCCTTGATCTCCTTCACCAGCTTTTTCGCGAGCTCCTTGTCAATCCCCTGGCGGACGACCACCACCTGCCGCACGCTTTGCCCGGCTGATTTTTCCGGCGTCTGGTAGTCAAGCACCCCGGCATCGATCTTGCGCCGCGTCAGGTGGGTTGCCAGCAGCTCATGCATCTGCTTGAGCTTCAGATCGTCATCGGCATGGATGGTAATCGCCTGCTCGGCGCGGTCCAGCTTGCAGTTGCTGCCCTTGAAATCATAGCGGGTTTCGATCTCGCGGCGGATGTTGTTCAGCGCGTTGTCGACTTCCGCCATATCGGTTTTCGAGACAATATCGAATGAAGGCATGGGGTTCCTCCTCTTCCTAGGATGATTGTTCTTTTGTTTTCAGGAATTTGATCTTCGGCCAGTCCTTCTCCGCCCGTTCCAGATGCCAGCTGTTGCGCGCGAGGAAGACCGGCGCATCATCATGATCTTCGGCGAGCGAGGCCTGATTGGCGTCGGTGAATTTTTTCAGCTCCCGCGTATCCTCGCATTCCACCCAGCGCGCCGTGTAAAGCTCCGTCTGCTGGAAATTGACGGGAATGTCGTATTCCGTGCGGATACGATCGGCCAGCACCTCGAACTGGAGGCCGCCGACGACGCCGACAACCCAGTCCGACCCCATGCGGGTCTTGAAGGTTCTCGCGGCCCCCTCCTCAGCGAGCTGAATCAGCGCACGTCCCAGATGCTTGGCCCGCATCGGATCGACGGGCCGCACTTTTTGAAGGAGTTCCGGCGCAAAGCTCGGAATGCCGGTGAAGCGGATTTCTTCTCCCTCCGTCAGGGCGTCGCCGATGCGCAGGTTGCCATGGTTGGGAATGCCGATAATATCGCCGGGCCAGGCCTCTTCCGCCAGTTCCCGGTCCTGCGCGAGGAACAGCACCGGATTATGGATATTCAGGATCTTGTCACTGCGCACATGTTTCAACTTGGCGCCGCGCTTGAAATGACCGGACACCAGCCGCATGAAGGCGATACGGTCGCGATGCTTGGGGTCCATATTCGCCTGGATCTTGAAGATAAACCCGCTCACCTTCCCTTCCAGCGGCGAGATATCGCGCGCAGCTGACGGGGCAAAGCGCGGGCTCGGCGCCATTTCGGTCAGCCCGTTCAGCAGCGTCTCGACACCGAAGTTATTGATCGCGCTGCCGAAATAGACCGGGGTCATGGTCCCTTCCAGAAACGCCTTCACATCGAACTCGGGACAGAGGCCGCGCACCATCTCGATATCCTCGCGGAGCTTCGCAACCTCGGCGGCGGGCAGCAGTTCATCGAGCTTCGGATCATCGAGCCCGTTGCAGGTCACGCCCTCATCGAGGTGATTTTCCTTGCCTTTCGAGACGAGCACCAGCCGGTCATTGAACAGGTCGTAGCAGCCGAGGAAGTTGCGGCCCATACCGATCGGCCAGCTCGCAGGCACCACATCCAGCGCCAGCGTCTGCTCGATATCGTCCAGCAAATCGAACGGATCCAGCGCCTCGCGGTCGAACTTGTTGATAAAGGTGGTAATCGGCATATCGCGCAGGCGGCAGACCTCGAACAATTTCCGGGTCTGGCTCTCGATACCCTTGGCGCCATCCAGCACCATGACGGCGCTGTCGACCGCGGTCAGCGTGCGGTAGGTATCCTCGCTGAAATCCTCATGGCCCGGCGTGTCGAGCAGGTTGAACGTCTTCTCGCGGTAATCGAAGGTCATGACCGAGGAGGCAACGGAAATGCCGCGCTCGCGCTCCACCTTCATCCAGTCGGAGCGGGCGCGCCGCTGTTCCCCGCGCGTCTTGACGGCACCGGCAAGCTGAATGGCGCCGCCGAACAGCAGCAGCTTCTCGGTCAGCGTCGTCTTGCCCGCGTCCGGATGGGCGATAATCGCGAAGGTCCGCCGGTTGGCAACCCGTTCTTCCAGCATCGTCATTGATATATCCTGATCCCCGCACGGGCGTCCCGCTGCGAAGTTTGAAAATTGTTGCCCGCGGGCAGATATCCTGCGCGACGGGCACGGGCCTAAATAGGGGCTTTTTCGTGAAAAATCAATCCTTGGCTTTCTCGAAGGGAAGCTCCGCCCCGCCCTCCGGCTCGGCGATGAGCCCGAGCCACCGGGCGACCAGCGAGATCGTCCAGCCCTGCAAGATGAGCGAGACGATCACGACGACGAAGACCACATCGAAAAAGCCGGAACTGAGCGGCCCCGGACTGATCACCGGTATGATGGCGAGAAAGATCGGCACCGCCCCGCGCAAACCCACCCAGCCGATGAACGCCTGCTGCCGCCAGCCGATCCGGAACGGCGCGAGGGAGAGGCTTGCCGCCACCGGGCGGGCGATGAAGATCAGCACCGCGGCGATGCCGAGACCGAGCGGAATCTGCGCCACCAGTTCCTTCGGCGTCACCAAGAGCCCGAGGATCAAGAACAGCACGATCTGGCTGATCCAGGAAATACCATCATGGAACTGGCGCACCCGCTCCGTCTGATGGGTCATGCGGTCACGCAACAGCGCCCCGGCGATGAACACCGCCAGAAACCCGCTGCCGCCCATGATCGAGGTCAGGTTGAAGAGCAGGAGCGCCGAAGCCATGGCGAAAGGCGCGAACAGGCTGACCGGCATCCGTACCCGGTTGATGAGAAAGGCCGTCAGGAAGCCGCCAATAATGCCCGCAACCAGCCCGAAGCCGAGCTGTCGTCCCAGCTCCGGCAGAAAGGAGATGAAGGTCGCCATATCAAGCGGCAGTTCGTTATCGACAATCGCCACCATGGTAATGGTCAGGAAGATGGCCATGGGGTCATTGATCCCCGCCTCCACCATCAGGGTCTCGCCCAGATCGTCTTTGAGCTGGATATTGCGCTGACGCAGCAGCAGGAAGGTCGCCGCCGCATCGGTGGAGCCGACCACCGCCCCCAGCAGCAGACACACCTCCAGCGGAAGATCGAACAGCAGATAGATAAGACCGCCGACAATCCCGGCCGTCGCCAACACGCCAAAAATCGCCAGCACGATGGCCGGTGCGGCCGCCTTTCGAAAGGTTTCGCGGGTCGTATCCAATCCGCCGGAGAAGAGCACCAGCGCCAGCGCGATGGAACCGACTTCGTAAGCGAGGGAAAAATCATCGAACTTGACCCCGCCAATCCCGTTTTCGCCCATCAACATGCCGACAAACAGAAAGAGAAGGAGAAACGGAGCGCCGAGACGCTCGGCAACGGGGGTCAGGAGACAGCCTAAGAGAAAGAGAAAAGAGACAAAAATCAACAATATCTCAAGCGACTCCATGAACGCCTTTTCCCTTCTTTTGCGGTGAAGTCTATAGAGTACAGAGAAAAGGCGCCGCCGTAAATTGGCGACGCCCCGCATTTCAGGGAAAATTTGCGTTTGAGATCAGTCTTCAATCACCTTCAGGACCAGTTTTCCTGTATTCGCGCCTGAAAAGAGCTTGAGCAGCACGTCGGGGAAATTCTCGATACCCGTCTCGACCTGGGTGCGGAATTTGAGCTTGCCCTGGCTGTACCATGTCGCCAGTTCCTTCACCCCTTCGCCATAGCGCGAAAGATAGTCGAAAACGACGAAGCCTTCCATCCGCGCGTGATGAACCAGCAGGTTGATATAGTTCTGCGGCCCGCGCATGGCCGTGGTGTTGTTATATTGCGAGATCGCGCCGCAGATGACGATGCGGGCATGGCGGTTGATGCGGGCAAGCGCGATATCCAGGATTTCCCCGCCGACATTGTCGAAATAGACATCGACACCGGTTTTCAGCGGCTCCTTCAGATCCTGAAGGAAGCTCTCCGATTTGTAGTCAAGGCAGGCATCGAAGCCGAGTTCATCAACGACATAGGCGCATTTATCCGCACCGCCCGCGATGCCGACGGCCCGCGCGCCCTTGATCTTGGCGATCTGCCCCACGAGGGAGCCGACGGCCCCGGCCGCGCCGGAAACCAGCACCGTATCGCCCTCCTTCACCGCGCCGACATCCAAGAGGCCGAAATAGGCCGTCAGACCCGGCATACCGAGACCACCGAGATAGGTCTCGATCGGGGCAAGTTCAGGATCGACTTTTGTCAGGTCCTTCGTCTTCGCCTTTGCATATTGCTGGATGCCGAGGGTGCCGCTCACGAAATCACCGACCTTCAGGCTGTCGCTGTTGGAGGCAATGACCTCCCCCACCGTCCCGGCGCGCATCACCTCGCCGATCTTCACCGGCGGAATGTAGGAGCGGCCTTCGTTCATCCAGCCCCGCATCGCCGGATCGAGGGAGCAGTAATGGATTTTTACCAGCACCTCATCCTCGCCAATCTCCGGCAGCGGTTCCGTGGTGAAATCCCAGTCGCTGTCCTTCGGCACGCCAACGGGCCGCGCTTTGAGGCGATATTGCTTGTTCAGTGTCGACATGATGTGCTCCCTGTCCTGTTTTCTTCTAGCCACAGTTATTGTTTTTGCCGGTCAATACAATGGCTTTATCTCCCGAACACAAAAAAGCCGGACGCGATCACGCTTTTACTCTCGTGAATCCCCTCACAAAAGGACGCCCTCGGCCGTCCCATTCCGGATATGCGTATTGGAAGGGAACCCAGACAATGTCAGACAAGCATAACGAAAATGACGAAAACGAAGAGGAATATAAGGAAAATACATTCGCAAGCTCTTCAGATTTCACGAAGTACAGCTCATTTCAGGAAAACGCCGCCAGAATTTATGACATTATTTTTGAAATCTATACACAAAACAAAGCCGAAATTTTTACCACAGATTTCGATCTTTACGGTTCGTTTCTGGAGCTTTTTCAGCCAAGCGTCGACTATGACATAGAAATAAAAAATAAGAAAATTATAACAAATGATAGCTCAGAATATTCGGTGGATTTGATAAAAAGAGAAGTAATAAATGTATATGAAAAATATAAATGCAAATCATACCCTCTGATAAAAAATGAAAATAGCACCTACTTTGGCAGAGACGATTTGAATGTCTACGGCATATTATATTTTGCCCTGCAAAACAAAATTTCAGTTTATAATGATGTTGCCATTTATGATAAAAAAGCCTTTTCTCCAATCAGTGGTCAGGATTTTATTGACGGCAATGCCTATTTTAGGATTTCGTCACCACGTCCATACAAAAAGGCCCGCGGACAGCCGACACTTGGCAGGATTGCAATTCACCTTAAGCAATCTCCAATTGATTTTTGGGTGAGCCCTACACTTAAGAATATGATGGATTTGCTCATAAACCAGAAATTTGTGAAAGCGTTGAAGGTCAGACAGGCATGCGATTTCGGACGCGGCGACTCCCTCCTAATCTATTGCAATATTCCCGCTACCGAGGCCTGGAAAATGGTGGGTCAGAGCATTATTGATGTTATTCCTGCAGAGGTGCGGGAGAAATACCGGATGCCATTTGCCACATCTCTTGATGTCGGCATCAATGCAAATATACCGATATTCTGTGGAACCGGCGACAATTTGGAAAAGACAAGCTTCACAATGGGGTTGGCACATATTGCCCGACAGGCCTTGGGAGAGTCACTCAAAGATAACCAGTTTCATATGCATGGCATTTATGATGTTAAAATGAAGACGCAGGAAATTCGTAAAGCCAATATTGATGTCTTCCAGAAATATCTCGCCAATGGATTTATGCTCAGCGGCCTTGCTGTGGACAAGAAAGGGGCGCTGTATCAGGAATTGGAGATCGCACCAGTTAAATAGCCAGGTTTCCCTTCGTACGAAAAAAGCCGGACTTACGCCCGGCTTTCAGAAAACGATACTACCTTGGCCTAAGCAGCACCTGGCAGTTTTATGGAGTTTACAACCCTGTCAAAATAGGGCCGCCGCGTTTCATAATAATGAGTTTCCCGGGCGACAAAAAACACCGTCATCAACTTTCCACCGACTGTCGCAAACAGCAGATTTCCCATAAAATCGGACCCATCTTTGGCAGAAAGGTTCACATCGATCAGATATCCCGGCGCCCCGCCGAAGGACATCGGTTGAAGGTTACCGATGAAAGTGGGGGTCGAAGCCGTCAGAGAGAAACCGTTGCGGACCAGTTCAACAACTTCCTCCGGTGTCATGTCCGAACGGAACGTGCCTGCGCGCTCCTCACTGCCAGGGGTAAAGATAAGGGGCAGCTTTTCACCATCCGGCACCGGAGCCCAGAATTCAACACGCTCCAGAATAGGTCCGTCCTGCGTCCACATCACCGCCTTGTCGTTCTTCAGTTCATTGATATCTTCCGATGTCGCCACCGAATAGCTGTTCCACATGGAGCTTTGGCCGGTCTGCTTCAACTGGAAAGTCGGGGCACAGCTGGCGACCAACAGGGCCGACATCATAATAATAAAAAATCTCATGATTCCCTCAATTGCTTGATGTAGGACTCGACCAGAAAACGATCCGACGCTTGCGGATAGCGGGCGAGGTAAATTTCAAAATATTCAATGGCTTTGCCATCTTCTTTCTGGCGCTTGGCGACAAGACCCAGATTCTTGTATGTTTTGGCAGTCGCCTCCTCGGAGGCCGCAGCCTTGAGATAGGCAACCTTCGCTTTATCCAGATCCCCTTCATCGCTTCTGCGCCGATAGACATCTCCGCGATAGAAGGCGAGCACCGCAGGATCGAAGTTACGCTCTTCAAGACCATTAATAACAAATAACGTCTCTTCATAGGAACCAGTGTCGATGAGGTCTTTAACCCAGCCCTGCCATCGGGTATCTACCACGGCACGAAATCTCTCATTGTCGTCGCGGCGCATTTGCAGGGGCCGCTCCGGGTAGTCCTCAGCACGGGCTTCGAGATTCCTGACCCTGTCTTCCGCCGGTGGGTGCGAGGCGAAAAAGATAGCCGTTGTCTCACGATCCCCGGCATCGGCTTCGCCCTTTATCTTCTTCCAGAGCCTCGCGGCCTCCGCCGGATCATAACCTGCGTCATTCAGGTAGTCCTGACCGATTTCATCGGCCTCGGTTTCCAGATCTCGAGAATATGCCTGTATCGATCCGGCGGCCCCCAATCCGGCAGCGAGGCCGACAACTCCATAGCCAAGCCCCCCTGTCACAATAGAGAAAAAGGCGAGAAAATCGCCTGTATTTCGCGCGGAATTCCACTTTTTAACGGCATGGCGTTTTTTGTAGTGAGCCAGTTCATGAGCGAGAACCGTTGCCAGCTGCGCCTCGTTTTCGATACGCAGCATCAGCCCCGTCCAGACCTGCATGACACCATTCGGTGCCATGGAGGCGTTGAAATAAGGAATTTTAACAATGTACAGCCGGATATCCGGGCAGACTTCCTCAGCCAGACGGCAAACCATATCTTCAAGATAACCCTGCAATTCGAGATCCTTGATGATCAAGGCGCTGGCCGCAAAGCTTCGTTCGGCCTCATCCATCTTCATCCGGAGGCCTGCCTCCACGGAATTCAGCTTAGGCTCTTCCCCGGGCTTGATGTCACCAATTTGGCCGCTGCTTGCACAAGCTGAAACCAGTAAGCTCAACCCGACCGCGGCTTTCTTCAATCTCATAAAGGAATGTCTTCCAGCAGATTATCCGTTGCATTGAAGGCAGGCTCGAGCGTGCGTAAATCACCGCCTCCTGAAAACAGGCGGTTAAACCAGAGTATATTTCCGGTATCGAGATCAACCAGAGAAATGAACCCGACCTGTTGACCACCCTGAATGCCGACGCCCAGAATGGCCGCGGCCAAAATCTGGGCGGCCACGCGTGAGCCGCTGGAATAGGAATCACGCAAATAGACAAAGACGCCCAGATCCGCCCCATATGCCTTTTTCAGGTCTTTCGTGGTTCTTCCCAACTGCCAGTTAAAGCTGCCATCCTTTTTTGTCGGCAGCTGAAAGAAGGTTTCGTACTGATACAGGAAGATGGATTTTCCGACCGCTTCATGCAGATCGACAAGATCCTGCGCTGTTTCCGTCGGTACGAGCTGTGCGTCATCAGAGTGAACCGCCACACCATATCCCAGATCCGTGAAATACTGCGCCATAAATTCGGTGACATAGCCCTTCGCGGCGGAGGTCCAAAGGGCATTTGGCTCCGTAAGACCGCCAGCCGTAAGAACGCTCAGTTCAACATCCGGCGTCATGATCAGGATTTTCTTCCCTTCTGTACCGCCCTCAATCTTTTTGCCGACCTGCTTGAGTGTTTCATCGCTGAGATCAACATCCGCAATGACGTTAATGACCCTCTTGTTCGATCCATTGTCCGGGTTATGCAATGACGCGTTCTCTGGCGTTGCTGACATCACCGTCACCGCCTCACAGCTATTCGATCCGTCGCATAAGTATGGTTGAGCGCCGTATCCGGGCAACATTTTGATCCGAATTTCATTGCCGGCGCCAAAGTCCCCCTCGGTCACGGTTTTTGCAGACTGTTGTTCCTCTGACAACGTTTCATTCCGGTCCCGCATGTCGGAAAGGGACGGTGTTTCCTCTCCAGAGGTAGCCGCGATCTTTACCGCGCCAGCACTACTTGACGTCTTACTTTCGGTGAAGGTCGGCGCGCAGGCGGATAGAAAAACAAGAAAAGAGGAAACGACAAAAAGAGGACAAACCCGAAAAAGTGACATAAGAAAGCATCCTAAACTATTTTTTCGGGATACTAGTATGCGCCACAAAAACAATCAATACGATTTAGTTCAAATATTTTTTCATCCTTGAATCGTACGAAAAAGCCGGACTTTCGCCCGGCTTTTCGCTTTGCAACAGTCGGCGGGGTTACGCCGTTGGCAGTTTGTAGTCCTTGAAATCCTCGCGGAGCTTGGTTTTGAGGAGCTTGCCGGTCGCCGTATGCGGCAGTTCATCGACGAACACCACATCATCAGGCAGCTGCCATTTGGCGAGGGTGCTTTCCAGATGCTTTATCACATCCTCGCGCGTGACACTGTGGCCCTTCTCCTTGACGGCGATAACCAGCGGCCGCTCGTCCCATTTCGGATGCGGAATGGCGATGACCGCCGCCTCGACGATGCCGGGGCAGCCGGTTGCCTCATTCTCCACATCGATGGAGGAAATCCACTCCCCGCCTGACTTGATCACATCCTTGGAGCGGTCGGTGATCTGCATATAGCCGTCCGGATCGATGGTGCCGACGTCACCGGTGGTGAACCAGCCGCCTTCATCGAGGACATTGCCGCCTTCTCCCTTGAAATAACCGCTGGTGATCCAGGGTCCGCGAACTTTGATATCCCCGAAGGCAACCCCGTCGCGCGGCAGCTCTTTGTTGTCGTCGTCGGTGATCTTGAGTTCCACACCATAGACAAGACGGCCTTGCTTGATCCGGATATCGATTTTCTCATTTTCCGGCAATTCGGCATGCTTCTTCAAAAGATTGCCTGTCGTACCGATCGGGCTGGTCTCGGTCATGCCCCAGGCATGAACCACATTCACCCCGTAATCCTTGATAAAGGTATCGATCATGGAGCGCGGCGCGGCCGAGCCGCCAATGACAGTCCGGTTCATCGTCGAGAATTTGAGCTTGTTCTCTTTCACATACCCCAGCAGCATCATCCAGATGGTCGGCACGCCGGCGGATACCGTCACCTTTTCAGTCTCCATCAGTTCATAGAGCGACGCGCCATCCATGGCCGCGCCCGGCAGCACCATCTTGGCGCCGCACATGGCCGCCGCGTATGGCAGGCCCCAGGCATTGGCATGGAACATCGGCACCACCGCAAGAATGGAATCCCCGTTGCAGATGCCAAGGCCGTCATTGGTGCAAACGCAGAAGCTGTGCAGCACGGTCGAGCGGTTCGCATAGAGCACGCCCTTCGGATTGCCAGTCGTGCCGGAGGTATAGCAGAGCGAGCTCGCCGTCATTTCGTCGAACTGTGGCCAGTCATAGTCGCCGCTCTCGCCGCTCAGAAGGGTTTCATAGCAGAGCAGGTTGTCCAGCTCGCTTTCGGGCATATGCTCCTGATCCGTCATGACGATGAAGCCCTTGACGTTTTTAAGGTGATCCTTCAGCGCCTCGATCAGCGGAATGAAGGTCAGGTCGACAAAGATATATTTGTCTTCCGCATGGTTGACGATATAGGCGATCTGTTCGGGGAACAGGCGCGGATTGATCGTGTGGCAAACAGCGCCCATGCCGGAAACACCGAAGTAAATCTCCATATGGCGGTACCCGTTCCAGGCAATTGTGCCGATGCGGTCGCCAATTTCCACCCCGAGTTTGCCGAGCGCCTGCGCCAGCTTTTTCGCGCGCAGGTTCACATTGCGGTAGTTGGTGCGGTGAATCGGCCCTTCGACCGAGCGGGAGACAATCTCCACATCCCCGTGATTGAGACCGGAGTATTCGATTAAAGAAGAAATCAGCAGCGGCCGATCCTGTATAAGACCCAGCATTAATTACATCCCATGTTAGTTATTTGTTAGACCGTTGCGGCCAGCATAAAACTGCACTGGCGTCAGGTAAAGACCCTTTGAGATTCGTCGGGTTTACACATATATGGAGACGCTTGACGCAGGGACAGTGCGGCGTTGCGATCCTCATAAAAGGCTAATTTTGTCTTTGCGGCGGATTTTTTGTATCAATAGCGGGAAACACAACGAATCAAGGGGTCCGTCAATGGCCATCGATCCTCTGGTCCTTCTGCCCGCCGCAGGCATCGCCGTCCTGGTCGTGATCCTGTTTATCCGGCTGGTCGCGGGGCGGCGCGATGCGCGCCTCACAGCCAAGGACCTGCCCGCTTTCCTGCGATTTCAGGAACCGGAGCGCGAGGTTGCCCGCGCCGTCATCAGCGAGGATGGAAGATACGCCCTCATCCGCTGGCGCGACGGCGGCGACATCGGCCTGGTGCGCGGCTTCGGCGACAAGCTGGTCTATCAATCGCTGGCGGCGGCGGAGCTGTCAAAATGCGCATTGGATACAAATGCGCGCGCCCTTAAAATCCCGCGGCAGGGTTTTGCCTTTCCACCTATTATATTCCGCCCAGCCGCAACAGACACCGATGCAATCGAGACTTTGCTGAAAGGAGAGACGGATGCAGCTGCCTGATCCGGTCACTTTCGCCATCCCCGCCTTCGTGCTGCTCATCCTGATCGAGGCGATGATCGGGCGCTATGCGCCGAAGAAATCCAATTACGAGATGCGTGACAGCGCCGCCTCGCTGCTGATGGGGCTCGGCAATTTCGCCATCGGCCTCGTGAATTTCGGGATTGTCGCCGCCATCTCGCTTTGGGTCTATCAATACCGCCTGTTCGATATCGGCTATCAATGGTGGGCCTTCGTCCTGATCCTGTTCGCGGAGGATTTCTGCTATTACTGGTTCCACCGCCTCAGCCATGAGCACCGCATCTGGTGGGCGGCGCATGTGAACCACCATTCGTCGCAATATTACAATCTGTCGACGGCGCTGCGCCAGACCTGGACCGGCGGAATTATCGGCACCTGGATTCCCTGGCTCCTGCTCTCGCTGATCGGCTTTCCGCTGGCTCTGATCGTCTTCCAGAAGGGGATCAGCCTCGTCTATCAGTTCTGGATTCACACCGAAACCATCGACCGGATGTGGAAACCGGTTGAGGCGGTGATGAATACCCCCTCGCACCACCGGGTGCATCACGCCATCAATCCGCGCTATCTGGATGCCAATTATGCCGGTATCTTCATCATCTGGGACAGGCTGTTCGGCAGCTTCGTGCCCGAGGACAAGGCCGAGCCCTGCCGTTATGGCATCGTCAAGCAGATCGCGAGCTTCAATCCGCTTATCATCGCCTTTCATGAATGGGCTGGCATTTTTTCCGACCTGATCCATGCAAAGAGCCTCAAAGCCGCCGGTATGTATCTGTTCGGCCCGCCCGGCTGGAGCGAGGACGGCTCCCGCCTCACCTCCCGCATGATCAAGGAGCGGGAACAGACACGGCTTGCGGGCCAGACCTTAGACGCGGCGGACTGATCCGCTTTACGGGCGCGGATAAATGAGTAGACTGGCGCAAAAGCAACAACAAGAACTTCCCGCCGACACGAAAGGTTTCAGACGAATGTATATAGACGGAAAATGGATCGCCGCCGACGACGGCAACAGCTTCGAGGTGACCAACCCGGCGACAGGCGACGTGATACGGCAGGTCGCCGATGGCGGCGCGGCCGAGGCCACCCGCGCGATCGAGGCGGCGGATGCCGCTTTCCGCGACTGGTCGAAGACCACCGCCTATCAGCGCAGCGCCTATCTCTACAAAGCCTATCAGATCATGATCGAGCGGAAAGAGGATCTCGCCCGCACCATGACCGAGGAACAAGGCAAGCCGCTGAAAGCTGCCCGCAACGAAGTGCAATATGGCGCCGATTTCCTGCTCTGGTATGCGGAGGAAGCGAAGCGGGTGAACGGCGAAATCCTTCCCTCCTCCCGCGCCGATCAGCGTTTCATGGTGCTGCATCAGCCCGTCGGCGTCGTCGCGGCGGTCACACCCTGGAACTATCCGATCTCCATGATCACGCGGAAAGTCGGCCCGGCGCTCGCCGCCGGATGCACGGTTGTCCTGAAGCCTGCCGAAGCCACTCCACTCTGCGCCGTCGCCATGTTCGAGATTTTCGAGGCGGCGGGCATTCCGCCGGGGGTTGTCAATCTGGTGACCGCAGCGGATCCAAAACCCATCGGCGAGGTCTTCACCAGCCACCCGTCCGTCCGCAAACTCACCTTCACCGGCTCTACCAATGTCGGCAAGATGCTGGCGGGTCAGGCGAGCGCCAATATGAAGCGCGTCTCGGCGGAGCTTGGCGGCCATGCGCCCTTCGTGGTGTTCGAGGATGTGGACCCGGCCCATGCGGCCAAGGGTGGATCGCTCGTCAAGTTCCTCAATACCGGGCAGGCCTGCATCAGCCCGAACCGCTTTTTCGTGCAGAACGGCTCTTACGATCAGTTCGTCGCGACCTTCGAGGAGCGAGTCTCCAAGATGAAGGCGGGCAGCGGGTTTGACGACGGGGTCGCCATCGGCCCGCTTGTCAATCAGGCGGCCATCGACAAGGTCGACCGGCAGGTGCAGGACGCGATCAGTAAAGGCGCCGAGCTGGTGACCGGCGGGATGGCGCTCAAATCCAACAATCTCGACAAAGGATATTTCTACGCGCCGACGGTGCTCGCCAATGTCACCGAAGACATGCTGATCTATCGGGAGGAGACTTTCGGTCCCGTCGCGCCGATCATCCGCTTCGAGAGCGAGGCGGAAGTGCTGGAAAAGGCGAACGATACCGAATATGGCCTCGCCGCCTATGTCTATACCCGCGATATCTCCCGCGCAATGCGGATGTTTGAAGGGCTTCGCTTCGGGATCATCGGCATCAATGATATCAACCCGACCAGCGCCGCCGCCCCCTTCGGCGGAATGAAGGACAGCGGTCTCGGCCGCGAAGGCGCCCGGGAAGGCATCATGGAGTATCTTGAAACCAAGCTTGGCGGCTTCTCGGTTTAAAGATCAGCTCAGGATTTTAACCCCCGTCTCCCCGATCAGGTCATCCACAATGGTTTTGGCCTCCTCGGGGAGAGCTTTATAGCGTTTCTTCAACTCATCCAGGCATTTCACCTGATATGTGAAGACCCCCTGCGAATAGAGCTTGCCCTCAAGTTCGACGGAGAATGTTTCGGCCCCTTTATCGATCGCCGCCGCATTGGCCGCAAGGAACGGAAGATAAACCTCCGCGCTATAGGTGATCAACCCCCGCGTCATCGGCGGCAGGTCTCGGGCGGCATACCAGTCCCCCTCAATGCCCGAGGCGTCATCGAGCTGCCGGAGCCAGCTTTCCGCCCGCTGCGCCTCTTCGCGCATGATCGACATCGGCGTCGGATCGATGGAGAGCGTCCGGAGCTGACCATAAAGCCCGAAGTCAGCGATGGAAGGCCGCGTTCCGAACAGATATTTATACTGGCCGACATCGGTATCGAGCAGCGTCAGGATATGATGGAATCCCGCCTCGATAATCGGGGCGTTTTCCGGCGTGCAGCCGACAATCGGCATCCGCCCGATCTGCCGATCGGTAAAAAATTTCGCGAATTTCTCCCGCTCTTCCTCTGTTGCCCCGGGGGAGCGGTCATCGGCGATCCAGCGGGAGGCATAATGAATATCCGGCGCGTAGGCCCAGCGGTAATGAAACATCATCTTGGTGACCCACTCATCGCCCATATCCTCCACCAGATGGGCGAGGAAGGCATGGGCGGGATTACCCGGAATGACCGAGCGGTCGTCCGGATGCCGGTCCTCCAGCATGTAGATCAGCCGCGTACTGTCGAGATGCAGGCTGCCGTCCTCGGGCAGTTTCAATACCGGCACCAGAACCGGACGCAATCCTTCCAGCATATGGTCATTCTCTACCGTCCGGAGAATCCAGTTATAGGGCAGCCGCCGGTAATGCATATGGGCGCGCATTTTCAGGGAATAAGGGGAGGCGTTGCCGCCGATAAGGGTATAGCGATCCATGGCCGGGCTCCTGTTGTTGTTCCTTGTTATGAAGAGCGGAAAAAACCTTAAGATAACGCCCCGGACAAGTCCAGCCGATAAAACCCCGTCAGGTCACGCTGTTGGCCCAGGCGATGATATCGGTGAACACCTCATCACGGTTGATCTCATTGAGCATTTCATGACGTCCGCCGACATAGAATTTATGGGTGACGCGGGTAAAATTATACCGGTGATAGGCGGCAAGCAGACGCTTTACGCCCTTGGTATTCTCGCCAACCGGATCCTCGCTGCCGCTGAAGATAAAAACCGGCATCTGCCGGTTCATTTTCCTGAGCGCGCCGCCGCTCGCAATACGCGGCAAGGCATCCATCAGGCCGATCCAGGTGGCGACCGAGCAATCGAAACCGCAGAGCGGATCGGCGATATATTTATCGACCTCCCCCTCGTCGCGCGAGAGCCAGTCGAATTCCGTCCGGTTCGGCGCAAATTGCTTGTTAAAGGTCTTGAAGGTCATATTCGCGATGACCGGGCTGTACCCCTTGGCGCCGAAGCGGAGCTTTTCAAACCGCGCCAGCAGCTGCCCGGCCCAGCCGATCGGACCCGGCGGCCCGTTGGTCGCCGACAGCACCGCCCCGGCGATGGTCTCCCCATGCTCCGCCATATATTGCTGCACCATGAAGGAGCCCATGGAATGGCCAAACAGCAGAATCGGCAGGCCCGGATGCCGGACCGCGATTTCCCGATTCATCATGTAAAGCTCCTCAACCGCCATGTTCCAGCCGTCCGCATCCGCCATATGGCCGGGCGCTTGCCCCGGTGGAATGCTCTGCCCGTGTCCGCGCAGGTCGTTGGCATACACCGCATAGCTGAATTCATTGAGCGCGGCTGCGAATTCCGCATAGCGGGTGCTATGTTCCGCCATTCCGTGGACAATCTGCACAATTGCCTTCGGCTTCTTGGCGCCCTGCCAGTAGTTTATATGGATCGGCAGGCCATCGACGCCGGATAATGTAAAAGTCTCAACCATACAACTGCACTCCCTTCTACCTCGCCTATTAAGCCATGATCCCGTCACGCAGACAAGAATGTTACAAACGGTCTTTGACAGCGCCCGGATATAGGTTCTACATATAAGCAATACTAAAGAAACTAACCGAGGATATTGCAATGAGCAGCCCCAGCTTACTTCAGGGAAATTCCCTCGCCGCCCGCGACGCCAAAAGCCTGATCCACGCCTATACGAACCTGTCCACCCATGAAAAGGAAGGTCCGCTGATCATCGAGACCGGCAAGGGCGTGCATGTTTATGATGAGGACGGCAAGGAATATATCGAGGGGCTGGCCGGCCTCTGGTGCGCCTCCTTCGGTTTCGGCGAGGAAGAACTGATCAACGCCGCGATCGAGCAGATGCGCAAGCTGCCCTTTTATCACTCCTTCGCCAGCAAATCGACGGAACCGGGCATCCGCCTTGCCGAGAAACTGCTCGACATTGCGCCCGCAAAATTCTCGAAGGTCTTTTTTGCCAATTCCGGTTCCGAGGCCAATGACACGGTGGTTAAGCTGGTCTGGTACTACAACAACAGCCTCGGCCGCCCGAAGAAGAAAAAGATCATTTCACGGCAGAAGGCCTATCACGGGGTGACGGTGGCCGCCGCCAGCCTGACCGGCCTGCCACCGCTGCATAATGATTTCGACCTGCCGATCCAGAATATCCTGCATACCTCCTGCCCGCATTACTACCGCTTTGGCAAGGACGGTGAGACGGAAGAGGAGTTTGCCGCCCGCTGCGCCGACGACCTGGAGCAGCTGATCCTGAAGGAAGGGCCGGATACGGTCGCCGCCTTCATCGCCGAGCCGATCATGGGCGCGGGCGGTGTGATCATTCCGCCCGCCACCTATTTCGAGAAAATCCAGACGGTGCTGCGCAAATATGATGTCCTGATGATCGCCGATGAGGTGATCTGCGGATTTGGCCGCACGGGCCGGATGTGGGGATCGCAGGTGTTCGATATCGAGCCGGATATCCTGTCCTGCGCCAAGGCCCTCTCCGGCGCCTATCTGCCGATTTCCGCCGTGATGGTTTCCGAGGAAATTTTCGACGAAATGGTCAAGCAGAGCGAGAAGCACGGCGCCTTCGCCCATGGCTTCACCTATTCCGGGCATCCGGTTCCCGCCGCTGTCGGCATGCGGACCATGGAGTTGATGGAGGAGCGGAACATCCTCGGTCATGTGCGGCATGTTTCGAAACGTTTCGTTGAGCGGTTCAACGCGCTTGCCGATCATCCGCTGGTCGGCGAGGTCCGGGCGACGGGCCTGATCGGCGCGGTCGAGCTGGTCGCCGACAAGAAGACCAAGCGGCCATTCGATCCGAAATTCAAGGCCGGAACCAAGGCCTATGAGGCCATGCAGAAGGCCGGCCTGATCAGCCGTGCGGTCGCCGGGGACAACCTCGCTCTCTGCCCGCCGCTGATCATCACCGAGAGCGAAATCGACGAGATGTTCGACCGCTTCACCAAGGGGCTGGACGATGCCGCCGCCATGGCTTTTGCGGAAAACTGGCGCAACGACTGAGGCCGCATCAAGGATATTCGGAGAGTAGTTCGTGGCGTTACCGGTTTTTATCATTGTGCTGATCGCGGCACTGTTCCACGCGACCTGGAACACTGTCGTCAAAAAGAATGACGACCGTACCCTGTTCATGGCGCTGCTGGTGGCATGTGGCGGCATGGGCGCGGTGGTCACCCTGCCCTTTCTCGATCTGCCCGCGCGGGAAAGCTGGCCCTATATCGCCCTCTCCATCCTGCTGCATAACGGCTATTACCTGTTCCTGATCGCCGCCTATAAATATGGCGACCTCAGCCATGTCTATCCGCTGGCAAGGGGCTCGGCACCGCTGATCGTGGCGGCAGTCTCCGTCTTCATCGTCGGCGAGCAGTTGAGCCAGCTCGCCTGGATCGCCATCATCATCATGGCCATCGGGATCATGAGCCTGTCCATCACCCGCAACGGCCAGAACCTCCGCAATCCGACCGCGGTTTTCTGCGCCCTCGGGACCGGGATCTTCATTGCCGGCTATACGGTGACCGACGGTGTCGGTGCCCGCCTCGCCGGGGACGCCCACAGCTACGCGGGGTGGATGATGGCGCTCGACGGCTTTCCGATCATCGCCTATCTTGCGCTCCGGCGCGGCCGGGCCATCGTTGCAGACTGCCGCCCGATCTGGAAACCGGCGCTTGTCGGCGGGCTGCTCAGCCTTGCCGCCTACTGGGCGGTGATCTGGGCCATGTCGGTCGCCCCCATCGCGCTTGTCGCCGCGGTGCGCGAAACCAGCATCATCTTCGCGCTGCTGTTCGGCGTCTTCTTCCTGAAGGAACGGCTCAGCCTGACCCAGCTCTGCGCCATCTTCATGACCGTGCTCGGCACCGTGCTGCTCAAGCTCAACCGGTCCTGAAATGCATGTGATATGGACAGGATACTGGGCTGTTTAACCGGGAAGGGGTTGACGCCATCCTCCCGACAGCGCTAAGCAAGAACAGGCAGAAAGGCTAGGCTTAACCATCTCCCGCGATCGTCAAAGGAGCGTCCATCATGCACTATCTCATATATGTTAGCTCGGCGAGCCATCTTCTGGATGACGCCGAACTGAAGGGTATTCTGGACGCAAGCCGGACCAACAATGCCATGAACGATGTGACGGGTATGCTGCTCTACAAGGACGGCAGCTTCATGCAAGTGCTTGAAGGCGAACCGGAAATCGTTGCGAAAACCTTTGACCGGATCAGCGAAGACAGGCGGCATAACGGAATCATTACGCTTTGCGAGGAAGAAGCGGACAATCGCATTTTCCAGGGCTGGTCGATGGGTTTTCAAACTCTGAATCCCGATGATTTAAAGGATGTTCCGGAATTTGCCGACTTTAAAAACGGGCGCTTCACGGATCCGTCTATTGTCGAAAATCCGCATGTCGCCGTCCGGCTTCTCAGGACTTTCTATCAATAACCGGGCGCCGGAAGCTCTCTTTATAAAGAAAGAAGGGGCGCATGGCCCCTTCCCGCTTGCGTGTAATCTGCCGGATCAGAGAGACGGCAGCGGTGGCAGTTCCTGCCCCAGCCATTTCTCCGACAGCTCGTTGAGCTGACCGCCGAGTTTCTTGTGCAGAATGAAGACATTCACCCATTGCAGAAGATCGAGCTGCCCTTTCTTGATGCCGATAAAAGCCGGGCTTTCCTTGATGATGAACTTGGTTTCGATATCAAGGCCGGGATTATCGGAGGAAAGCTGCGCCGCCACCGTATTGCCGGTCACCAGCACGTCGACCTGCTTGGAGAGATAGGCGGACAAGGTCGCTGCGTTATCGCCGAAGCGGACAACCTCGATCCCTTCCGGGCCCTTTTCCGTGAGTTCCAGATCCTCAAGCGTGCCGCCGGTCACGCCGACTTTCTTGCCCGCGAGATCGGCGAGGGAGGAGATTTCCATCTCGGAAGCCGAGAAAGCACCTGAGAAGAATGGTGCGTAAGCGCTTGAAAACCAGATGGATTTCGCCCGTGACGGATTGGCTCCCATGGAGGAGATGACAAGATCGACCCGGTCGGTTTCAAGGAAGGGAATACGCTGTTTCGAGGTGACGGGCACCAGTTCCAGCTCGACGCCGAGGTCCTCGGCGATCATCTTGGCGACATCGACGTCATAGCCGACATATTCCCCTTCCGCACCGAGGGAACCAAAGGGCGGGAAGTTTTCCGGAATGGCGATCTTGACCGTGCCCGACTCCAATACCTCGGAGAGGTCGGCCGATGCCTGGCTGATCACGGCCATCCCCGCAATCGCCATGGCCAGAAGGCCGGTTTTTAAAGTTTTTATCATGAAGTAACTCCTTTCCTGTTGATGCATGGTCCCATGCCTGGGTGTTGTGTCACGCGGTTGTCGGAAGCTTCCTTTTCGGCACCGACCCGAGCTTCCGCTCCAGGTATCGGGACCAGTAGGACAAGGGAAAACAGAGGCAGAAATAGATCAGCGCCATGATCGGAAAGATAATATAGGGCTCGGTCCCCGTAACCGGCGCATTGGCCCAGCGCTTGCCGACATTCATCAGATCGTGAAAGCCGATGATATAGGCGAGCGAGGTGCCCTTGATGATCTGCACCATGAAGCCGACGGTCGGCGCAAGCGAGAGCCGAAAGGCCTGCGGCAGGATGATCAGGCGGACAATCTGCAGGAAACCGAGACCGAGGGAGCGGCCCCCTTCCCACTGGCCCGTCGGCACTGCCTCCACCGCGCCGCGCCAGACATCGGCGAGATAGGCGCTGGCGTAAACGGTAAGCGCAATTCCGGCGGCCAGCCACGGATCGATCACGATGCCGAACAGCCGCGGAATACCGAGGCCGAGCAGGAACAGCATCAAAAGCAGCGGCACGGACTGGAAGGTCCAGATATAGCTCGTCGCCGCTATCTTGCCATATCGCGACGGGGAGGTCTTCACAAGGGTGATCAGCAGCCCAACGATGCCGCCGCCGATAAAGGCGATGAGGGAGAGATAGATCGTGAACTGCGTCGCGTCGATCAACTGGAACAGGACAATACCGAACGGCTTTCCGAGAACGGCCACAAATGCCTCTTTCATCGCGTTGCCTTCCATTTGAACAGGCCGCGGTGGAGGAGTTGCAGCAGCGTCTTGAACAGGAGCGCCATCAGGATGTAAATGATGGTAATGGTGAAAAACACCTCGAAAGAGCGGAAGGTCCGGCTGTCGATGAACAGTCCCGCATACATCAGGTCCCTGACCCCGATCTCGGCAATCACGCCCGTGGTCAGGAAAAGGAAGATGAACTGGCTGTTGAGCGAGGGATACATCATCGCAACGGCCTGCGGGAAAATGATCTTGCGGAAGATCACCGGTTTCTTGAGTCCGAGAGAGGCCGCCGCCTCGATCTGACCATTCGGAACGGCGTTAAAGCCGGCGCGCAGGATTTCGGCGAAATAGGCGGAAAAATTGATGGTCAGCGCCAGCAGCGCATGGCCCCAGAACGGCCATTGATAACCGAGCAGCAGCGGCAGGCCGAAAGCCACGATAAAGAGCTGCACGATTAGCGGCGTGTTGCGGATGAACTCCGTATAGCCTGCGGAAATCTGCTGCAGGACCGGTATCTTCGAATAGCGAAAAGACGCGAGGAGCGTTGCCAGGGCCAGCCCCATCAGACCGCCGCCGATGGCCAGCGCCGCGCTTAATCCCGCCCCTTCCGCCAGCAGGGAGAGATATTCCCCGCTGCGGTAAATTTCAAAGAACCTGAATTCCAAGGCACCTTTCTCCCTAATATCTCTGTATCAGCAAGAAGGATGCCACCTCGCGGGCCCTTGATTTTTATGGGAATTTGGTCGCGGAGGGCAGAAAACTGCTCAAAAAATACTCATAGGGGAACAGGAGCCTGCTTTTTAGGCAGCAGAGATTTATCGCTCGAAGGCCAGCATTGTCCAGTGCACACCATTGGCCCGGTTCTCCGGCTGAATGGATTCTGTATGCCGCTCGCGGATCAGGCGTAGGCCTTGCCTTTCAGCAAGGGCAATAGTCTCCGCGCCCGTCACCTCGAACATCCGGCGCCCTTCCGGCACCGGCCCGTGCCGGATCGACATCAACAGACGCGCGCCCGGTGCCATAAGGGAGGCCAGTACCGGCATGGCCTGCCACCGCTCCTCTGTTTCAAGATGCATCCAGACGCCGGTGAGCAGGATCGCGTCATAGGCCGCGTCCCGCCCGGAAAGCGCCGCAAGGTCCGGCAGGCCGTCATCGATCCATTCGATATCATGGGCAGCATGAAGGCGCCTCCCCGCGTCGCGAAAGGCATCCGTCGGCTCCACCGCCGTCACCCGATGCCCCGCCGCTGCGAAACGGGCGGCATCGCGCCCCGTCCCGGCACCGATATCAAGGAGCCGCACCGGTTCAACCGGCATCAGGTCGAGCATGGCGGCGTGCAGCTCCTCGAAATCCAGCGCCTCATAGCGCGGGATCAGCCGCTCCGCCGTCTCGACATATCCTGCTGTGCCGGGAAGGTTCATGGCTCAACTTCAAACAAAACTGGCATTCGCGGCGGGACCAAGCTGCTGCTTCACAGAGTCGATATCACCGAGCACCCAGAGCGACGTAATCTGACGACCATCGCCCTTGAAAAAAGCACCGCCCGCCCAGACAATCGTCTTGCCGGTTCCGGGAACGCCGTAGAACGGTCCCTTATGCGTCCCTGAAAATTTCATCTTAGCGGCGGCACAATCCCCGGCATCCACCACTTCTTCTATCTCGCAAAAAAAATCGGGCAAACCAACCCAGAGCTCATGCATATACTGAATGAACCCCTCCGGCCCCGTCCGGACAGGCCCCAGTGATCCGCGAAAATCAAAATTCTCGTGCAGAATTTCACGGGCGCAGTCCTCATCCTTTTTGTTCCAGGCTTCGAAATAGAACCGCTCGATCAATCGTGTCAGGTAGTTATCGGAAGCCGTCACCGTCTTACCTCCGGCTAGACGTGCTGGCCGCCGTTGATATGGACTTCCGCGCCGGTAACATAGGAGGATGGCGCATCGCAGAGGAAATAGATGGTCGCGGCGACCTCCTCGGGCTTGCCAAGGCGGCGCAGCGGGATATCCTTGATCATGTCCTCGGTTCCCGGTGACAGGATCGAGGTATCAATCTCCCCCGGCGCAATGGCATTGACGCGCACGCCATGGGGGCCGAAATCCGCCGCCAACTCCCGCGTCAGCGCCGAAAGCGCCGCCTTCGATGTGCCATAGGCGGACCCGGCGAAGGGATGGACATGCCCTCCGGCAATAGAGGTGACATTGACAATCGCGCCCTTGGCCGTCACCAGCTCGTCAAACAAGCCCTGTGCCAGCATCAGCGGCGCAAACAAATTGACATTATAGACATGCAGCCAGTCGGCATAGACAGAATTGAGGGTATTGAAACGGGCCCCGTCCGGGCCCTTCGGCGAGACACCGGCATTATTCACCAGCGCATGCAGGGGCGCACCGTTCAGCTTTTCACGGATATGCTCGATCGCCTTTGGCAGCGCCTCGATATCGGCGAGATCGATCTGCAGATGATCCTTCTCGCCCCCTTCCCAGGGGCAATATTCCGAAAAGGCATGGCGGGACACCGTCAGCACTCGCCAGCCCGCCGCGCTGAACCGCTTCACGGTCGCATGGCCGATCCCGCGGCTCGCCCCGGTCAGCAATAGAACTTTCTTTGTTTCCGCCATTTAACCGATCCTCAAGAAATAAGCGCCGCGGGTATCATAACCGTACCACGCCCGCGATCAAACACCGATTCCGGAGGCCGTTAAAAAATCAGTTGGAATAGCAGGAGACCAAGGATAGTTCTGGAGTCTGACGGCGCTCGACGATTTCAGCAGCTATATGCACTAGATATATAATTTCATCATCAGTAATGCGATAGGTTTCAATCAAATCGATGAGATATTTGAAGCCTTTTTTCTCGCCATTCAGAACACACTCATACCCGTTGATAACCTCTGCCATTATCGAATTCACTGTCTTTCTCCCTTCCCAAAGCCCAAGGTCAAAACTTGTGTTGTTGCTTTTTCTAATATATGAAAAAACATAATTTATGCATTATAAATTTATAACTATCACATATAAAAATAGGTTTTGTTGTTAATATTTTTTGGTTTCCTTAATATTCTTAATGTATCGGCAGATGTAAATTTTTTTTGATATCTAGGCAATGGAACCGGAAAATGAGCGATCAGCAGATTTACAACCGAATCAGGGACGCGCGGGAGTTTCTTGGGCTTTCCCAAAAGGCAATCTCGGAAAAACTGGGCTGCAGCCATCAGGCTTGGCAAGGATATGAAGCGGGAAACAATCTGCCCGGCGGCAAGATATTGAGAAGACTTAATTTTTTAGGTATCAGTATCGACTGGCTGTTGTCCGGCCGGGGAAGCATCGTTAAAAACATCGCCGTAACCGAAACGACAAAAATTACCTATATCCCCCGTGTGGAGGCACGTCTCGCGGCGGGCCATGGCACGCTTAATGACCGCTTGCAAATCCGTGACTACATTCCCTTCGCCCGACCATATCTCCAGCAGAAGCTCGGTCGCGGCACGATTGAGGGACTGACGGTTCTGGAAGTCAGCGGCGACAGCATGGAACCAACCATCAGCGACGGCAGCCTTGTTCTGGTCGATCAGAGGGATCAGGATGTCTCCGGCTCGATCATGGCCTTCGTCTATGAGGATTGCGCTTATATCAAACGCCTGCAGAAGTATTTTGGCGGCATAGATGTCGTCAGCGACAACAAGGACCTTTATCCGCCACATCAGATACGCAATGCCGATCTCGATCAGCTCTTGATCATCGGGCGGGTACGCTGGATCGGCAGGATGCTCTAGGCCAGGGTCTGCTTCTGCCTGTCGGCATGGGTGGTTTCAAGCTCGTTCAGCCGGGCGGCAAGATAGCCGGACGGACGGCTGAAACGCGCCAGCATCACATAGACGACCGGCACCACGAACAGCGAGAGAACCGTCGAGAAAATAAGTCCACCGATGATCACGATCCCGATGGCCTCGCGGCTTTCCGCCCCGGCACCCGTGGCAATGGCGAGCGGCACCGCTCCCAGCGCCGTTGAAATCGTCGTCATCAGGATCGGCCGCAGACGGATGATCGCCGCTTCCTGGATGGCGACCAGAATTTCCTTGCCTTCGTCGCGGAGCTGGTTGGCGAATTCCACGATCAGGATCGCATTCTTGGCCGTCAGTCCGATCAGCATGATCATCCCGATCTGGCTATAGACATTAAGCGTCAGGCCGGTCAGCAGGATCGACCCCAGCGCCCCGGTCACCGCGAGCGGGACCGTCGTCATAATAATCAGCGGATGGATGAAGCTTTCGAACTGGGCGGCCAGGGCAAGAAATACCACCAGCAGCGCCGTCACAAAGGTGAAGACAAGCGCCTGGTTCGAATCCTTGTAGGAGCGGCTGAGCCCGTCATAGGTAATGGTCGCGTTCTGGCCCGCCTCCTCACGGATCAGGGTTTCCAGATAGTTCAGCGCCTCCTCCAGCGAATAATCCGGCCCGAGGGACGCGGAAATCTGCACGCTGCGCAGGCGGTCAACCCGGTTGAGATCCCCCGGTCCTGCCCGCTCGGTCAGGCTGACAAAGCTGGACAGCGGAATAAGCTGGTCCGACGTTTCCGAGCGCACATAGATATTCGTCAGATCATCCCCGGTGCGACGGTTTTCCTCCTGCGCCTGGACGATGACTTCATATTGCTTGCCCCCCTGATCATAAGTGGTGACATTCCGTGCCCCCATCAGGGTTTCCAGTGTCCGGCCGATCGTCTCGATGGAAACCCCGAGATTGGATGCCCGCGCCCTGTCAATTTCCACATGGATCTGCGGCTGGGTTTCCTCGTAATCCTTGTCGAGATTGAGAAGTTGCGGGTTTTCCTGGGCCCGCTCGATCACCCGGTCAACCCAGCCGTTTATCACGTCATAGGTCGGCCCGCCGATATTGACCTGAACCGGTGCGGAAAACCCTCGTTGCCCGAGGCTGCCGGGATTGATGGCAAAGGCCCGCACACCGGGAATCGACAGCAGTCCCGGAAATACACTTTTGACGATATCCTGCTGCGAGCGCTCCCTCTCCTCCCACGGGACAAGGCGGGCGAACATGAAGGCCTCGTTTGTCGGGCCGGGCTGGCGGAAGGTGCCGAGAAAGGCGAAAAAGCTCGTCGCCTCCCCGCTGTCGCCCAGCGGTTTCAGGACCGCGTCGATCTTTTCGACATTGCGCTTCGTATATTCCATCGTCGCCCCTTCCGGCGCGCGAACGGAAACAAAGAAGACGCCGCGGTCTTCCGTCGGCGCGAATTCCTTGGGAATGGCCTGATAGAAACTGTAGGCCAGCGCCGAAAACCCGATGGCCAGTGCGACGACAACCAGCGGTATTTTAAGCGTCCATCCGAGCAGCTTTCCATATCCGGCGGCAAGGCCGGTGAACAGCCGCTCCGTCGATCTGTAGAACCAACCTTCCTTCTTTGCCTCCACCAGCAGCTTGGAACAGAGCATCGGGGTGAGCGTCAGCGCCACGAAGCTGGAGAACATGACGGCGGCGGCAACGGCCACGCCAAACTCGCGGAACAGCCGCCCGGTCGTGCCGTCCAGAAACGATATCGGGATGAAGACGGCGATCAGCACGATGGTCGTCGCGATCACGGCGAAACCGACCTGCTTTGCCCCCCGATTGGCGGCCAGCAGTGGCGGCTCTCCCTCCTCTATCCGCCGGTGGATATTTTCCAGCACGACGATAGCGTCATCGACGACCAGCCCGATGGCCAGCACCAGCGCCAGCAGGGTCAGCACATTCACCGAATAATCGAGGGCCGCCAGAATAATCAGGGTGGAGATAATCGAGACCGGGATGGCAACCGCCGGAATAAAGGTCGCCGCGACGGATCGGAGAAACAGGAAGATCACCAGAATCACCAGCACCATGGCGATACCGAGGGCGATAAACACCTCCTTGATCGACTGGCTGATAAAAACAGACTGGTCGTAGGAAGTCCGGATAGTTACCCCTTCGGGCAGATTGCGCTCCAGCTGTCTGGCAATCTCCTTGACCCCGTTCGCCACCTCCAGCACATTGGCGCCGGACTGACGGACAATGCCGAGCCCGACGCCCGCCCGTCCGTTTACACGCAGGTTCGTCCGGTCATTTTCCGGCGCCACCTCAATCCGGGCCACGTCGCCCAGATGCACCCGGCCTTCAACCTCGTCGTAAATGATGATCCGGCGGAATTCTTCCGGTGTTCTGAGGTCAGACCGGGTCTTGATGCTGAATTCGCGCATGCTCGATTCGATCCGGCCCGAGGGGATCTGCACATTCTGCTCGCGGATGGCGTCCTCGATATCGCCGATGGTGACGCCGCGCGCCGCCATCGCCGCCGGATCCAGCCAGATGCGCATGGCATAGCGCCGGGCGCCACCAATACGGACCTGAGCCACACCGTTCACCGTGGAAATCGGATCGACCAGCGTCCGCTCCGCATAATCCGTCAGTTCAAGCTGGTTGAGGCGATCGCTTGTCAGGGACAGCCAGAGGATCGCCTGGGCATCACTCTCGGCTTTCTGGATACGCGGCAGGTCCGCCTCTTCGGGCAGTAGATTAACAATGCGGGAGACACGGTCCCGCACATCATTGGTGGCAGATTCGATGTCCCGATCGAGGCTGAACTCGACATTGACCGAGGAATATTCCTCCCGGCTGCTCGACCATATCCGTTCGATTCCGCTGATCCCGGCAATGGCGTCCTCGATCACCTGAGTGATCTGGCTCTCCATGATCTCCGCCGCTGCACCACGATAGCCGGTCTGGATGGAGACATGAGGGCTATCCACATCCGGATATTCCCGCACGCTCAAGGACTGATAGGAGAACAGGCCGAACAGCACCAGAACGGCCGAACAAACGATGGCAAGGACCGGTCGCTTGATCGCAAGTTCAGGGAGCCGCATCAGGAAGCCTCGGACGTCTGGACTGCCTGGGTTACATCAACCGGCGTGCCGTCCTTTACTTTCTGCAGCCCTTCGACGATCACCTGATCGCCTTCATCCAGGCCATCAATAATTTCCGCAAAGCCATTGATACGGCGGCCAAGTTTAATCGGAGTTCGCACCGCGCTGTCGTCCCGGACCGCATAAACAAGCGGACCGGATATCGTGAGGACCACCGCCTCCTCCGGCACCATCAGGGCGTTTTCGTCAATACTGACCTGCAACTCCACCGACAGGAACATGCCCGGCTTCAGCAGCGCATCATCATTGGGGACGGTTCCCCGTACCCGGATCGACCGCGTCACATCATTGACCCGTGTCGAGATTGTTTGAACCGCACCATCAAATACCTTGTCCGGATAGGCGACGCTCCGGGCCTTGAATTTCTGGCCCGGCAGGACATCCGCGATATAGTTCTCCGGCAGATCGAAATCCACCTTGATCGTGTCCGTGTCATCCAGTGTCGTAATCGCCACGCCGGGCTGCACCAGTGAGCCGACGCTAACCTCGCGAAAACCGAGGATACCGGAAAAAGGAGCGACAATACGGTAATCTGAGATCCGGGCCTTCTGTGCGTCAACCGCCGCTTCCGCAGCCTGGAATTCCGAATAGAGCAGGTCGACCTGTGCTTTCGCCACATTTCGCGTTTCATACAGTTTTATCGCGCGGTCATAGAGTTTTTTGGAATTGTCGAGCCATGCCTGCGATTCGGTGAAATTGGCCCGCAGTTCCGTATCGTCGAGCTGAACAAGCAAAGCATTGACGTCAACCTTCTGGCCTTCGGAAAAATTCAGCTTGTTGATTTTGCCCGTAACCTTCGAGGTGATAACCACGGATTCATTGGCCCGCGCCGTGCCAACCGCCGTGATATTGCGGGGCAGCGGACGATTGACAACCGCCGAGACAATGACGCTTTGCGGGCGTTGCGGGCGTGTTTTTGCTGCCGGTGCATCCGTACCATTGCCCAGAAAGGGTAAGCGATCCTGATACTGCCAGGCACCATAGCCAAGGGCGGCAATGACCAGAATGATGATTATTTGTGCTGTTTTACCCATTAAAATTCAATTTCGTTCCCCCAACACCATAACAGAATTGGGTGTGAATTGCTTGAAAAGCAATAAAAAAATCTGCACATAGTTAAAATTGATCAAATCGCAAAAACGGGATGAAACCAGCATGACGACCTATCTTTTCACCCATCGTGATTGCCTGTTTCACGATACCGGCACCGGGCATCCGGAGCGGGCCGACCGGCTGCGTGCCGTGCTGCATCAGCTTGATCTTGAAAATTTCCCGATGCTGGAACGGCGCGATGCACCGATGGCGACCCGCGACCAGCTTGCCCTCGCCCATTCAAAGGCCCATCTCGATCTGATTACGGCACGAGCGCCAAAGACCGGCACCATCAATCTCGATCCGGACACCGTCATGTCGCCGGGATCGCAGGCGGCGGCGCTGCGCTCGGCAGGTGCGGTCATCGCCGCCGTCGACCAGGTGATGGACCAGCCCGGGACCAACACCTTCTGCGCCACGCGCCCGCCCGGACATCACGCCGAGGCCGACCGCGCCATGGGATTCTGCCTTTATAACAATATCGCCATCGGCGCCATCTACGCGCGGGAGAAATATGGCCTTGAGCGGGTGGCAGTTGTCGATTTCGATGTCCATCACGGCAACGGCACGCAGGATATCTTCGAGGCCGACGCCGGGCTGTTCTACGCCTCCTCCCATCAGGCGCCCTTTTATCCGGGCACCGGCGCCGCCAGCGAGACCGGGGTCGGCAATATCGTCAATGTCCCGCTGCCGGCGGGAGCTGGCTCGGCCGAGTTCCGTGCCGCCTATAACGATATCATCCTTCCCGCCCTCGCCCGCTTCGATCCGCAGCTTTTACTTGTATCAGCAGGTTTCGACGCCCATGAAAAAGACCCGCTCGCCAACCTCAATCTGGACGGGGCCGATTATGGATGGATCTCGGAAAAGCTGATGGCGGTTGCCGAGAAACATTGCGGCGGACGGCTCGTCTCGGTTCTGGAGGGCGGCTATGACCTTGAAGGGCTGGCCGAGGGGGTCGATGCCCATGTGAAAGCGTTGCTCCGGACCTAAGAGAAGGGTATAACGTGGCAAAGGAGAAATCATGTCTGAGACGAATAGTCAGGAAATCCCTGCCGATATAGCCAAGATGAGCTTCGAGGAAGCCCTGAAGGAACTGGAACAGATCGTTGAAAAGCTCGATTCCGGGCAGGTCGATCTCGACCAGTCGATTGATATCTATACCCGCGGCTCGCTGCTGAAACAGCATTGCGAGGGCAAGCTGCGCAGCGCGCAGGAACGGGTGGACAAGATCATGGCCAAGAACGGCAATCTGTCGGTTGAACCGGCAAACATTGAATAGACATGCACATCCCGGATTTGAGACAGTAATATGGAAAGTGATTTCGCCAAGGCCCTCCGTCAGACAGCTGAACTGATGGACCGGGAGCTGCGGGATTTCCTGCCCCTGAACGAAGGGCTGGAGCAGCGGCTGTACGAGGCCATGCGCTATGCCGTCCTCGCTGGCGGCAAGCGGCTGCGTGCCTTTCTGGTGATACAGGCTGCGGACCTGTTCGCCGTACCGCGGTTGCATTCGACGCGGGTCGCCTCAGCGCTTGAGATTGTCCACAGCTATTCCCTCATCCATGATGACCTGCCCTGCATGGATGACGACGACCTGCGCCGCGGCAAACCGACGGTACATAGGGAGTTTGACGAGGCGACGGCGGTCCTCGCGGGCGATGCGCTGCAATCCCTCGCCTTCGAGATTCTGGGCGATGCCAAGACCCATTCCTCGGCCGAAGTCCGTATCCAGCTTGCAGCGCGGCTCGCTCGCGCCATCGGCGTGCGTGGCATGGCCGGTGGTCAGGCGATGGATATCTATGCGGAGCAGGACGATATCGACATCCTGACCATTACCCGCCTGCAACGACTGAAGACCGGGGCGCTGATCTCCTTCGCCTGCGAGGCCGGGGCCATCCTCGGGCATGCATCTCCGCCACAGGCTCAGGCCCTTAAGGCCTATGCTCATGATTTAGGGCTGGCCTTTCAGATTGCAGATGACATATTGGATACGGAAGGCAGTCCGGAGGAACTGGGCAAGGCGACCGGCAAGGACGACGCCGCAGGCAAGGTCACCTTCGTTTCCCTGATGGGACTGGAGGAAGCGCGGATCCATGCCGGTATGCTGGTGGAGCAGGCGATCGCCCATCTGGACGGCTTCGGGGCGAAGGCGGACCTGCTGCGCGACGCGGCGCGCTTCGCGATTGAACGACGCAATTGAGTACGGGTGAGTAAAGTGACAAAAAAACCGGATACCCCCTTACTGGACACAGTCGCATATCCGAAGGACATGCGGAACCTGACTCTGCCCGAACTGGTGCAGCTCGCCGATGAACTCCGGCAGGAGACCATCGATGCCGTCTCGGTCACCGGCGGGCATCTCGGTGCCGGGCTGGGCGTGGTGGAACTGACTGTGGCCCTGCATCATGTCTTCAATACGCCCGCGGACCGGCTGATCTGGGATGTCGGGCATCAATGCTATCCGCACAAGATCCTGACCGGACGGCGCGACCGTATCCGCACTTTGCGTCAGCCGGGTGGCCTGTCCGGCTTCACCAAGCGGGCCGAGAGCGAGTATGACCCCTTCGGCGCCGCCCATTCCTCGACCTCGATTTCCGCAGGGCTCGGTATGGCGGTCGGGCGCGATCTTCAGGGACGCAAGAATAATGTGGTCTCCGTCATCGGCGATGGGGCGCTCAGCGCGGGCATGGCCTATGAGGCGATGAACAATGCGGGCGCCATGGATGCGCGCCAGATTGTCATCCTCAATGATAATGACATGTCGATCGCACCACCCGTCGGCGCCATGAGCGCCTATCTCTCCCGCCTGCTTTCGGGGCGGTCCTATCGCAGCCTGCGTGAGCTTGCGAAGCAGTTTGCCGCCCTTCTCCCCGATCCGCTGGAACGCACGGCCCGCCGGGCCGAGGAATTCGCCCGCGGCATGGTCACCGGCGGCACGCTGTTCGAGGAGATGGGCTTTTATTATGTTGGACCGATTGACGGCCATAATCTCGAACATCTGATCCCGGTCCTAAAAAATGCGCGGGATTCGAAATACGGACCGATCCTGATCCATTGCGTGACGCAGAAAGGCAAGGGCTATCCCCCGGCGGAGGAGGCGGCCGACAAATACCACGGCGTTTCCAAGTTCGACGTCATTACCGGCGCGCAGGCGAAGGCGGCGCCGAACGCCCCTTCCTACACCAAGGTCTTCGCCCAGAGCCTGATTCAGGAGGCCCGCAAGGACGACAAGATCGTCGCCGTGACGGCCGCCATGCCCGACGGCACCGGCCTTGACCAGTTCGCAGGCGAATTCGCCGACCGCTGTTTCGATGTCGGTATTGCCGAGCAGCATGCGGTCACCTTCGCCGCCGGTATGGCGACGGAGGGGCTGAAACCGTTCGTTGCGATCTATTCCACCTTCCTGCAGCGCGCCTATGACCAGGTCGTGCATGATGTCGCCATCCAGAACCTGCCCGTGCGCTTTGCGCTGGACCGCGCCGGGCTCGTCGGAGCCGACGGCGCGACCCATGCCGGAAGTTTCGATATCACCTATCTCGCCACCCTGCCCAACATGATGGTCATGGCCCCGGCGGACGAGGCGGAGCTAAAACATATGGTCGCCACCGCCGCCGCCTATGACGCGGGGCCTTGTGCCTTCCGTTATCCGCGCGGCGAAGGCGTCGGCGTTGAGATGCCGGAAGAAGGACAGGTACTTGAAATCGGCAAGGGGCGTATGATCAAGCAAGGGGACAAGGTCGCCATTCTCTCCTTCGGCACGCGGCTGAAGGAAAGCCTGCTCGCGGCGGAGGAGCTGGAGGCCAAGGGCATTTCCACCAGTGTGGCCGACGCCCGTTTCTGCAAACCGCTCGATGAAGAACTGATCGAAAACCTGGCGGCGCGGCATGACGTGCTGATCACCGTGGAGGAAGGCGCCATCGGCGGCTTCGGCAGCCATGTGATGCAGTTCCTCGCCATGAATGGCCTGCTCGATGACGGGCTGAAGATACGCCCGCTCTGCATGCAGGATATTTTCATCGACCAGCAGAAGATCGAGGATATGTATGAGCAGGCGGGCCTCAACCGCCGGCAGATCGTGGAGGCGGCTCTGTCCGCCCTCGGCACCGGCACGGCGGCGCAGGCGCAAAACCGCACCGCCCTCTAGGCCCGCGCAATGAGCGACGCCTTGCAACGGCTCGATCTCGCGCTGGTCAGCCGCGACCTCGTCCGGAGCCGCGCCCGGGCGCAAAGCCTGATCGCGGAAGGACGGGTCTCCATCGACGGGGCCGTCATCACCAAGCCGACCCGCAAGGTCACCTCCGATATGAAGATCACCGTCTCGATGCCCGAGGTGGACTGGGTCGGGCGCGGCGCGCATAAGCTGATCCGCGCCCTCGATCATTTCGGTGTCGATCCCGCCCACAGCATCGCCGCCGATATCGGCGCCTCCACCGGCGGATTTTGCCAGGTCCTGCTGGAACGCGGAGCGGCGCGGGTTTATGCCGTCGATGTCGGCCATGGCCAGCTCGATCCGCGGGTAGCCGACGATACTCGCGTGATCAATCTTGAGAAAACAAACGCCCGCGATCTGGACCGGACTCTCATTCCGGAACCGCTCGACCTCATCGTCGCCGATGTCAGCTTTATCTCCCTTAAAAAAGCGCTGCCCGCCGCGCTTCTTCTTGCCGCACCGGGCGCGCATCTGCTCGCCCTCGTCAAGCCGCAGTTCGAAGTCGGCAAGGGCAATGTCGGCAAGGGCGGGATCGTCCGCGATACGGCCCTGCTGGACGCCATACCGTCCGAGATGGAAAGCTGGATCAATGCGGTTCCCGGCTGGCGCTCCCTCGGCGTGATCGACAGCCCGATCCTGGGCAGCGACGGCAACCGGGAATTCCTGATGGGGGCCCGCCATGACGCTTGAGCTTACCATCGATCATATCGGCGCGGGCGGCGACGGCGTCGCCAATGAGGGCGGCCAGACCTATTACATCCCCTTCACCGCCCCCGGCGACCGGATCACCGCCACCCCGACGGAGGCGCGCGGCAAGGGCCAGGCAGCGACGCTGGACGACATACTCTCTCCCGGCCCCGACCGGATTTCACCCGCCTGCCGCCATTTCGGCACCTGCGGCGGCTGCGCGCTGCAGCATCTCTCGCCGGAGTTTACCGCCGACTGGAAACGCCAGAAAATACGCGAGAGCCTGTCCATGGCCGGTATAACAGAGGCCGAGGTCCTGCCGACGCTCACCAGCCCGCCCGGAAGCCGACGCCGGGTCGAGTTCATCGCCGCGAAACGCAAGAAAGGCGTCATGATCGGCTTTCATCTCCGCCGCAGTCACCAGATTTTCGATGTCGGCGACTGCCCCCTGCTCGCCCCCGGCCTGCTCGCGCTGGTTAAGCCCCTCCGGGCGATGCTGCCGTCCATTCTCGCGCGCAACAGCACGGCGAAGGTCATGGCGACGGTGACGAGCAATGGCCCCGATCTGGTGATCACTGCGGATACCGATCTGGACCTTGAGAAGCGCGAAATTCTTGCGGCTTTCACTGCCGAAAACGAGCTCTCCCGGCTTTCCTGGCAGCAGGGCGCGACCGCGCCGCCCGAGGTGGTCTCGGCCCGCCTGCCCGCCGACATATCGCTCGCCGGTGTGGACGTCACCCTGCCCCCCGGCGGCTTTTTGCAGGTGAGCGCGGACGGGGAGCGAACCCTCGCCTCTTTCGCGACTGAGGCTCTTACCGGCGCCGGGCATATCGTCGATCTCTTCGCCGGGGTCGGCAGTTTCTCCTTCCCGCTTGCCAAGGCCGCCCGCGTCCATGCGGTGGAGGGCGATGCGGAACTCGCAAGCGGCCTGCAGGCGGCGGCCAACCGCGCTATTCGCCCGATCACCACGGAGACACGCGATCTTTTTCACAGGCCGTTGCTGGCGGAGGAGCTGAATGGCTATGACGGCTTGCTGTTCGATCCGCCGCGCGCCGGCGCGAAGGCGCAGGCCGAGGAAATCGCGAAAAGCACCCTGCCAACGGTGGTGGCCATATCCTGCAATCCGGTGACCTTTGCCCGCGATGTCGCCCTGCTGATCGACGGGGGGTACAGTCTCGGCCCGATCCGCCCGGTGGATCAGTTCCTCTGGTCACCGCATATCGAGATGGCGGCGGTCCTCCGGCGGCAATAGCCGGATTATTTCGGAAGCGTGAAGGGTTTTGCCGGAGCAGGCTGGAGGGTACTGAAAATCGGCCCGCTCACATAATCGATCTTCATCTTGAAGGCCGAACGGGCAAGCGCATCATTATCCAGCGACCGCCAGATGCATTTCTTGCCATTCTCCCGCGCCCGCCGGAACAGGGTCTCGATCTCGGACAGCTCAAGGCTCTCATGACCGGCCAGCGTGATTGCCAGGATCGGCAGGTCGCGAATGGCGGCGAAATCCGTCCAGTGCGGCCCGACCTCAAAGGTGAAGCCGAGAACGAGCTGGCGCAGGGAGGTAAAAATCTGGCGGTAGCGGCTGTTGGGCACGCCCGAGGCGATATCCTGCACATTGAGGATCAGATGCCGCTCCGTATAGCGCGGCAAGGACGCGAGAATACGGGCATATTTGCTGCGGAAATAGCTGTTGGCCAACGTCTCGAAATGAACGGTGAGGAAGATGACCGGCTTGTTGCCGGGACCGCCCAGCTTTTCAAGCACCGCACCGACTTCCCGCAGGATCACGCAGTCCATTTCCGCGCGCAAGCGGGGGGAGGCGTTGAACAGCGGATCGTCATCGGTGACATCCTCCTTCTCGCCATTCGTCTCGGTCATGCTGACCGCTTCATACATGCCGACAAAGCCCTTGCGGCCATTGATCAGCGGACGGAAGCGCACGTTCAGCTCGGTTTCCCGTTCCTGAAAGCTGCGCGATTCCCGCTCTTTCGCCTTGCCGATCGCCTCGCGGAAGCATTTGACCAGCCCGTCGAGGGAGCGAATCCTGTCGAGACCGTCGAAATCCTCGATTTCCAGCATCGCCGCCTCGACCGAGATCAACTCCCCGCCCGGCAGCTCGCCGAACAGCTTGTTCACCAGATCCTGGGCAATGACTTTTGATTTTTCCAGCGCCTGCTTGCGGGTTGCCTCGGCGAACAGCAGCGCGAAATGCCCTTCATCGAGCGGCACGAAGATGTCGTGACGGCCGAGTTTGCGGCTGATATAGGCGTCGGCGATCTCCATGACGTTATGTTTGATCTGGCCCCACTGCTCGGCATATTGCGCCTTCACCTCGTCGAGGCCAATAATCTGGATGCTGCCGGTGATAAGGTTTTCAAGGGCTTCGCGGTAAGTCTTGCCAAACGGTCTCAGGAAACCGGTTGCCTCGCCGATCTCGTAATGCTGCACGGCCTCGGCCCCCGGCTTTTTAGGGTCGGATTCTCTACCCTGATTGAAATAGTCGGGATTGATTTCCGACCGATGCCCGATTTCGTTTCGCATCTCCACCTTGTCTTTTACTGCTGCCATTAAATTCCTGAAATTCATGGGACAGTCCCTAACGGCAAATTCTGGCAGAATAGAGTGTAGAAAACGTTAATTCGATGGCCGTACAGGCGGGTGTGAACGGGCAGAAATTCGCCGGTTGCGCCGATGCCGGAGGACGGCTATTTTGCGCTAGGTCCGGTGCACGCTCCGTTTAGCCGGAAAGAAGGAAAAAATGGCAGAAACCTCGCATTTTCTTGATACCTCGGGCCTGAATTGCCCGCTTCCGGTGCTGAAGGCCAGAAAGGCGCTCAAATCCCTGAAAGAGGGGGAGCGGCTCCGGGTGATTGCGACCGATCCGGCGTCCGTCATCGACTTCCGCCATTTCTGCCATGTCAGCGGCTATATCCTTGAAAAAGAGACGAAAACGGACACCGAGTTCGAATATATCATCGTCAAGACGACAGCGCCCGCGTCTTAGGGTCAGGACCCATTAATTTTCTGCAATTCTGTTTGAAGAAGAGGTGAAAGATGCAAGGGAAACGGACGCAGGACATGTTTGCACATATTCAAGGACGGTTTCCGCAGCAGATTTCGCCTCTTCTTCAAACCCGCAGGGCGCATCGCCTATGGCCGCTGGCGGCGTTACGCCCCCTTGAAAACCAGACGGTTTCCTGCGGAGCCGTGCCTGACCAGCGACCAAGAGCGATCGCGCAGAATGGAGCAAATTAATGGGTCCTGACCCTAGCGTCCCTCATCCCCGTAACCGGCGTCGCCCCCCTCGCCGCCTTTTTCGCCCCGCGTTTCGCCGGGCGGCACGAACGGATCGGGCTCATCGGCACCGACACCGCGATAAATCGACATGGACGGAAAGGCGAAACCCGTTCCCGCCTGCTCGACGATACCCTTGATGGCATAGGCGAAATCCTGCTTGATATCGAGCCAGTCGCCCCATTTCGTCGTCTTGGTGAAGCAATAGATCATGATGTCGATGCTGCTGGAATTGAAGCTGTCGGTGACAACGAACATGGTCGCCTCCTCGGGCTGGGCGAAATCGCTGTTACCGATCAGGTATTTCCGGATTTTGTCCGTAATTTCCTGTAGTTGCGCGACACTCGTCGAATATTCAACGCCGATTTTCCAGTAAATCCGGCGGTGGGTCATTTCGGTGAAGTTGGTCACCGCCCGATCGGCGAAGGTCGCGTTCGGCACAATGGACAGCGCCTTGTCGAAACGCCTGATCATGGTGGAGCGGAAGCCGATTTTCTCGACGATCCCCTCGACCACGCCATCGACCAGCACCCAGTCCCCGGCCTTGAAGCGTTTCTCCGCGAGGATGAGAAAGCCGCTGATCAGGTTCTTGAACAAATCCTGCGCGCCCAGCGCAACGGCAACGCCGACAATACCGAAACCGGCGATGACCGGCCCGACCTCGATCCCCCAGAGTTGCAATACCGTCGCTGCACCGAGGCCGACGACAAGCCCTTTCATGATCTTGACGAGGAAATTGACCATTTCGGTCGAGAACAGTTCTTCGAGCTTACCGAGCAGGAAGGTCAGCGGGCTGATGATGCAATAGATGCCCCAGAAAATATTGAAGACGATGAGGGAACGAACAATCCGGCCCGCGGCGGCGGAGAAGGCTTCCTCATTGCCGAAGGCGGGCAGTTCCAGCGCGAAATAGACGCCGATCACCACCGGAATGAAGCGGATCGGCCCGCGCAGAGAGAGCACAAGCTGGTCATCGAGCTTGCTCTCCGACTTCTGTGCATAATAGATGACGCGGTTGATCACGAAGCGGGTAAAGACCCCGCGCACCAGCAACGCCAGCAAAAGTATCCCGAGGGCCGTGATCAGAGAGCTGAAATCAATGCCCTGATACCCGTAGTTCCAGACCTCTTTGACGATTTCCCAAAAATCCTGGATGTTGTTCACGTTGCGCCTATCCTGTTATCCACATGTCAAAATCCCCGCCCTGAATAGCGAGAGACGCGCCCCAACGCAAACATTGAGACAAATTTTCTGCCCTGACGACCGCCGACATCAGGAGATGACGTTCAGCAAATGGTCAATATCCTGCTCCGTCGTGTTCCAGGAGGCGACCAGCCGCACCTCCCCGTCCTCCTCCTGTCCATTGCGATAATAGAGGATGTTGGAAACCGCGAGGCATTCCAGCGCCACCTCCGGCAGCTTGGCGAAAATCATATTGGCTTCAACGGGATAGAGAACTTTCGCGCCATTCACACGGGCAATGCCGTCGGCAAGCTGCGCGGCCATCTCATTGGCATGCCCGGCAAGATCGAGCCAGAGATTATCAGTGAGATAGGCATCGAGCTGGGCCGACAGATAGCGCATTTTCGAAAACAGATGCGCCGCCCGCTTGCGGCGGAACTCAAATTCCCGCGCCTTGTCCATATCGAAGAAGATGACCGCCTCGGCCCCCATGGCGCCATTCTTCGTCGCCCCGAAGGAGAGCACATCCACCCCGGCGCGCCAGGTGATATCGGCAGGCGCACAGCCGAGGAACTGCACGGCATTGGCAAAGCGCGCGCCGTCCATATGAACACAGAGGTGTCGCTTGTGCCCGACAATTGCAATCTCGGCGATCTCATCGGGCCGGTAGACCGTACCGCATTCCGTCGCCTGGGTCAGGGAAATGGCGGCAGGCTGCACATGATGCACATTGCCGGCGCCAGCACCGGCGATGAACTTTTCAAGTTCCTCCGCCTTCAACTTGCCGTCGGCGCCCGTGAGCGGCACCAGCTTCGCGCCGCCGGTAAAGAACTCCGGCGCACCGCATTCATCCCGGTCGATATGGGCAAATTCATGGCAGTAGATCGCGCCATAGGGCGGCACCAGAACACTCAATCCCAACGCATTGGCGGCAGTGCCCGTGGCGACCGGAAAGGCCTTGAGGTCGCAGTCGAATATCTCTTTCAGCTTCTCCTCGACCCCTTTTGTCAGCGGGTCGGTGCCATAGCTCAGGACCGCACCTGCATTCGCTTTCTGCAGGGCGGAGAGTATCTGCGGGGCGACCGGGGCCGCATTATCGCTTGCAAAATTAACAACCGGGACATTTTTCAACATGCGACCTCTTTTTGTTTACTGCCCATTGCCGTCAGCGGACCTCGCCAAGCCGAAGACTACTGGATACCGTCTTTTTCGAGATTAAAACTGCCAAGAACCTTGCCGTCCTTCAGGCTGATGACCAGAATAAGCCGGGCCGCGCCCTCGGTCCCGAGCGTGAGGAACAGCCGATCCTGCCCCGAGGAGAGGCTGAGCACATCCATATCATCCGGAATAGGCAGACGGATATCGCCAAAGGCCGCAACACCGCCACTCTGTGCCGTGCCGACTTCGGCCTGCTCGACCATTTTCGGCTCGCCGACCACGGTTTCGGTTTCCGTTGCCGTCAGGCGCATAAATATGGTAACGCCTATGATGCCGGCGAATAGGACGATCAGAAACCCGAGAATTCCGACAATCCATTTCAGCAAGGTAAGATTTGGGCCGGGATCCGGATCGGTCTGATCTGACATGGCAACACCTTATAAGTTTACAAACAATTCTGGTCCATTTTATGCCATTCATTGAGGGTCTACATCAAGTTGAAGTTTTGGCAGGCGACGACGGCACCCGTCTTGACCGGCTGCTGGCCGATGCACTGACGGACCTTTCGCGAAGCCGGATCAAACCGCTGATCAAGGACGGCCTGGTCGCCCTTGACGGGCTTGCGGTCACCGATCCCTCGCGCCGGGTCCGCGCAGGCGAAACCTATGAGGTGACGGTCCCCGATGCAACGCCGGACGAGCCGGAGCCGGAGAACATCCCCCTTGATATCCTGTTCGAGGACGAGCATCTGATCGTCCTCAACAAGCCGGCGGGCATGGTGGCGCATCCGGCGGCGGGCAACTGGTCCGGCACGCTGGTCAACGCCCTCCTCTATCACTGCCGAGACAGCCTGTCCGGCATCGGCGGCGTCAAACGCCCCGGCATCGTCCACCGCATCGACAAGGACACCAGCGGCCTGATGGTCGCAGCGAAGAATGATGCAGCGCATCAGGGGCTTGCCGCGCTGTTCGCCGCCCATAACATCGAGCGGCGCTACCGGGCCGTGGTCTGGGGGCGCGTATATCCGGCAAGCGGAGAAATCCGTGAGAGCATCGGCCGCGATCCGCATAACCGCAAGCGCATGGCCGTGGTCACGCAAGGCGGCAAACCCGCCGCCACCCGCTATCAATTGGAGGAGAATTTCGCCGATATCGCGGGGCTGGTGAGGTGCGAGCTTGAAACCGGCCGGACCCACCAGATCCGGGTGCATATGGCCCATATCGGTCATGCCCTTGTCGGCGATCCGCTCTACAGCCGCCCGAAGCGCAGCCGCCTTTCCAAACAGCCCGAAAACCGCCAGGAAATCATCCATGCCTTCCCCCGTCAGGCCCTGCATGCCGAAATCCTCGGTTTTGTGCATCCCGTCACAGACAAGCGCTTGATATTCGAGATAGATTTACCATCTGATATAAGGGGTCTGATCACGGCATTGAGGGGGTAATATCCCACGCTATGGCCAAAAACAGGCTCCGAATAGGCAGGAATTGTAATCGGGCTCGTTTTTCGGGCGTCTTGAACGACGAAATCCGGGTGCCAGTAGAAAGAGAGGGTCCTGAATATGACGACTATATCAACATTACCCGTCCTGACGCCGGAAGGCGGTCTGTCACGCTACCTTCAGGAAATCCGCAAATTCCCCATGCTGGAGCAGTCAGAGGAATATATGCTGGCGAAGGCGTGGAAGGATCACGGCGACACGGACGCCGCACATAAAATGGTGACGAGCCATCTCCGGCTGGTCGCGAAAATTGCCATGGGCTACCGCGGCTACGGCTTGCCGATCGCCGAACTTATCTCCGAGGGCAACGTCGGCATGATGCAGGCGGTCAAACGGTTCGAGCCGGAAAAAGGCTTCCGTCTGTCTACCTACGCCATGTGGTGGATCCGGGCGGCGATACAGGAATATATCCTGCGCACATGGTCACTCGTGAAAATGGGCACGACCGCAGCGCAGAAGAAACTGTTCTTCAACCTCCGCAAGATCAAGGGCCAGATCGAGGCCATTGACGAAGGCGATATGACGTCGGAGCAGGTCAAGACCATTTCCAAGAAACTCGGTGTGTCCGAGGATGAGGTGGTCAATATGAACCGCCGCCTCACCGCGCCGGATCACAGCCTGAACGCCCCCATGCGCGCCGAAAGCGAAGGCGAATGGATGGACTGGCTCGAAGATGAGACACCGAACCAGGAAACCGTCTATGCGGAGAATGAGGAGCTGAAAAGCCGCCGCGCCATGCTCGAAAACGCGATGGATGTTCTCAATGAACGCGAACGCCATATCCTGACGGAGCGGCGCCTGCGCGACGAACCGCTTACTCTGGAAGAGCTGAGCCAGGAATATGACATCAGCCGGGAGCGGGTTCGCCAGATTGAGGTTCGCGCGTTCGAGAAGCTGCAACGGGCGATGAAATCCAAAGTCATGGAAGAGCGGCTGAACTAACCCGCCGCCAAGGCCTTAAAAAAGGCGCCTGCCCTCACCGGCGGCGCCTTTTTCATGTCTGCAAAACCGCTTAGCGCGAGAAGCCGCCGACGGACGGCATCTGGACCGCACCCATCCGCGAGAGCCCCTTCAGCACCGCATCAGACGGATCGCCATAGACGGTCATCTTTTTAGGCGTCAGCACCTCCAGAAAGCGGGGGGCGAACTTGCTGCCGAAATTCCCCATATGGACAAGCGCTGCATCGGAATCCTTAAATCTTTCAAGGATATGGCAGGTTTTCTTGTCTTCGCTCACCGACCATTCGTAGTTGAGCGCGCCGGGCTCGTCGGCCTTTGTCGCATCGACCATTTCCGTCATCAGCGCCTCGAAATTCTCATATTCCCCGGGTTTGATTTCCAGCTGGAATATCCAGTACACATGCCCTGTCATTCTTCTTTCCTTTATTGACTATGCGAGGCGAGACTATGCCGAAACTGCCGCCGCATTTCCAGTGCAAAAGGAGAGAAAAGAGAGAGATGGCCTCTAGCGGCCGACTTGCGAATATTCCTTGACGTCGGTGACGAACTGCCCGCCCCATTCCTCGACGAGCTTGCTGCGCTGTTTTTCCAGCTTGACGATATTGGCTTTCGCCTGCAGCTCATAGGCCGCGAACACGACGATCGGCACAGCCCAGGCGAGGAAAACTGCAATCCCCGCACCGCCGAACATGGCCAGCCACATATAGACATCGGAGAGCAGCTTGAACGCCTCCTGAAAATTCTGCCCGCGCTCCCACAGGATGCCGATCACCGGAATGATCCCAGCAAGATTGAACGCCAGCATGGCCGCGAGCGTGCCTGTGCGTTCGGTTTTCAGCAGAATCGCCACCAGGCTCGGGATCATTCCCACGATCAGGATCAGCATCGTTGGGGGCGCGAACACCAGCCCCAGCCCGGACAGGACCATCACCCAGAAAAGGGCGATATTCTTGCCGGTACTGCTGGCGATTGCCGCTGTCTGCTTTGCCTCTTTTGCCATGTCGCTATCCGATAAAGTAAAGGGCCGAAACGACCATGCTGCTCACCAGGGACGTGATCGCCAGAACCGACGTGATCCAGGCACCGTAGCGGGCGGCAGCCTGTCGCCGCTGTTCCGTGCCGTTGGCGAGAAATGCCGCCATTCGCTCCGCCTGCCCTGCCGTTGCAAGCGCGCTGTGATATTCCTTAGCATCGGCGGCAAGCTGCCGGTCGATATCCATCGCCTTCAGGATTTCAATCAAAGAGCCGCTTTTCTTCGCGCTCTGGAATTTCTGGGTGATGACCTCCCGACGCAGGCGTGATTTAAACTTCGAGAACACCGGTTTCAACGCCTCCTCCGCCCAGCGGCAGAATCCCGGAAGCGGTCCCGGATGCACGGCAGACTGCAACCGCGCGAACAGTTTCACCTCGATAAGCGCATGATCGGCACTGCCGGGCGCCGCGCCCGACATCGGCTGCAGGAATTGATCGATGCCCTTCGTTTTTGCCGCGATGAAGCCCGCGGCGTGGCGGTCGAACGGGTTCGCCTGCCCGTTGGCAGACACCATCTTTTTCTCTGCAACTTCAATGAATTCCCGAACACTTCTGACATGATATCCGAGCATTAGTGGGCTAAGGCAGGGCGTATGGCGGTTGAGCTCATACAGGCAGCGTTCCAGTCCCGCCCCGGGGTCCTTCTTCCGCCGCATATGCTCCATGCAGACGAAAAGCTCACTTTCGCTGATCCAGTCGAGACGCCGCCCGTTGCCGCTCGGATGTTCGGTGACGATATTGAGCAGAATGCCGCTTTCAAAGAGCTCGGTCAGCGATTTTTTGAGTTCCGTGTCATCCTTATGGAAAGCCCAGAGCACCAGACTGTCGAGCCCGCCGAGCGAGAAGGAGACATTGTTGAACCAAAAGGGCCCTTCCGGGTCCAGCAGATAGGTCGCCTGGGCCACGGCGGTTGTCGCGTTTCGTTTTTTTCGGTTTGACCCACGACCGGTATCGCCATGGAGATGGGAGATTTTAGCGGCCGTTTCCTCCTCACGGAGAGCGCTTTTCACCCATTTTGCAAGCTGTCCGCTTTTCAACAGTTCCATCGCTGCCATCGGCTTTGCCCGCATCGCCTGCACCAGAAGGCGGGGCGAGTTATACTCCTCGTCCCCGAAGGCCAGCTTGCTGAAGCCGCGCCGATCTCCGCGCCCGCGCCGCGGGGTATCCTTTATCTTCTCCCGCCAGTTCACCAACATGTCCGTTGTCCAGCGCGCCTGCGGATCATCCTGAAGAAGTCCCGCCAAAAGGTCGCTGACCCGCTGCGACAGGGTCATCCCCTCGGTCAGGAAGGCGAAGCTGCCCTGCTTGCACTTCCCGGCGAAAATCTCCTCCGCGCTCATGTCCGCCGCGGGCTGCGCGCCGCCCAGCAGATGGACGATCAGGACTCCGACCGCATAGAGATCATCTGCCGCGCCCCCCTCGCCCCGGGCCATGGGATGCGCCATCGCGTTTTCCAGCGTCTCATAGACCATCGGCTGGCCGGAGCCCGGCGCCGAGGTGATGGCCTCTCCCAACACCACATCCTGCCGCGCGTCATCGGCGAAAAAAAGATTATCCGCCCGTATTCCCCGGTGAGTCAGCTTTACTTTATGCAAGGCGGCAAGGCATTGGGCGACCGGCGTGAGGACCTGATCGAAGATTTGTTTTTCCGCGACCGGGCCGTCGGCGGCATTGAAGAACGGACCGCCGCGCGGCATCTCGAAGACCGAGACATAGCGGGTATCGCTGTCCGAGAAGGCGACCGCGCCGCGGGCCAGAAGCTCCACCGTTCCGGGGATGAGGCTCTCGCTCATCCGCTCCGCCAGCCGCTGCCGGATCACGCTGTAAGGGTTTGAGATAACGGCAAAATACTGGGCCGTTGAATCCTGAGTATCGAACGCCTGAACCGCCAGATTTTCGCCGCTTGCAAGAAAATCGAGACGTCGCGACAGATCGACGCGGTAGCGGCCACGCAGCACCCCGTTATGGCCGGGGGCCACCGGTTCTGTTTCGCTTTCCATTGTCTCGGCAAGGCTCATTGCGCGTCACATCGGTCCGTCTGGTTAAAATCAGGGCCCGATTGTCGCAATCGCACGTTAAGATGGGGTTAAATTCCGGCTTTCTTCAAGGGTGCGGATCGCCCGCGGGAGCCGGTTTTCGCCACACCATCAGGCTGGCGATGATAATGCCGGCCGCCGCCGTCAGGGAGGCCATGACGAAGTTACCGAAAATCCCGTGCACGAACCCGGCAAAGATCGGCCCGACGATCTGTCCGACGCCGACCGCCAGGGTCATCACCGCGAGGATCTGGCGCGCATGGTCGGGCACCATATTCCGTGCCTCGACAAGGCCGAGGGCCGTCATGCCCATGAAGGTCCCCCCGAGCAGGATGGCGGCGAGGCTGAGGACAATCGGCCCGTCGCCAAGGACGCTCGCCGTCACCCCCATCGCCATCGCGAACCCGGCAAATGAATAGCTCCGCCGGTTGCCGACCCTGAGGCTGATCCAGCTCCAGAAGGCGACGGAGGGCATGGCCGCCAGGCCGACGATCAGCCAGATATAGGACTGCATCCACTGCACATCCGGCAATTGCCGGACCAGCGTCGAGAGAAAGGTCGCCGTGATGATATAGCCGCAACCGAGCAGGAAGTAGGACAGGATCAGCGCCTTGAGTGGTCGGCTGTAGTGCAGGGGCTCCTTCGCCGCCGTTTGTTCCCCGGCGGCCGAGACCGGCGGGACCAGATAGAAGATAAAGGGCACGATGAGGAAGGACAGGATGCCGGAGGCGATCCACATCCCCTGCCAGTCCACCGAGAAGCGTTCAACAGTGATGATCAGCATGGAAGAAAGCGCAATCCCGGTGCCGACGCCGGCAAAATGCAGGGCCGCGAGGCCGGAGCGATTATTGAGCGCAAGACGGCTCAGGATCAGGGTTGAGCCGAACACCATGACGAAGGCCGAGGTGATACCGCCGATCAGACGGAGGCCCAGGAAAATCTCGAAATTTGTGGTCAGCCCCATGGCGAGGGTCGTAAAGGCGCAGGTGACGAGCGAGGTCAGGAACCAGCGGCGCGGACTGCCCGCGAGGTCCCGCCGCGTGCCGAACAGTGCGCCGAGCAGATAACCGAGATAATTGGCCGAGGCGAGCAGCCCGGCATCGGGCTTGCTGATCCCGAGACCCGTCTCCATGAAGGGCAGGATCGGCGTATAGACGAACCGGCTGACGCCGATACAGACCGCGAGCGACAACAGACCACCAAAGGCAAGCAGGACCATACGGTCGGACTGTCGGCTCATGAGATCATGCCGCGCCCTAGTCTTCGAACGGGTCGCGGACGAGGATGGTGTCTTCGCGTTCCGGGCTGGTGGACAGCAACGCGACCGGCGCCTCGATCAGTTCCTCGACATGGCGGATATATTTGACCGCCTCGGCGGGCAAATCGGCCCAGCTGCGCGCGCCGAAGGTGCTGTCGCTCCAGCCGTCCATGGTCTCATAGATCGGCTTGACCGCCGCCTGATCGGCCATGTTCGACGGGAAATAGTCGATTTTCTTGCCGTTGAGCTCATATCCGACGCAGATTTTAAGCTCGTCCATGCCGTCCAGCACATCCAGCTTGGTGAGCGCAATCCCGGTAATGCCGCCGGTCTTCACCGTCTGGCGGACCATCACCGCATCGAACCAGCCGCAGCGACGTTTGCGCCCGGTGACGACGCCGAATTCCTTGCCGCGCTTGCCCAGCCCCTCGCCGATCTCGTCGAACAGCTCGGTCGGGAACGGTCCCTCACCGACCCGCGTTGTATAGGCCTTGGTGATGCCGAGGACGAAATTGATTGAGGACGGGCCAACGCCGCTGCCGACCGCTGCCTGTCCGGCCAGCGTGTTGGAGGAAGTGACGAACGGATAGGTGCCGTGATCATTGTCGAGCATTGCCCCTTGCGCCCCTTCGAACAGGACCCGCTTGCGCGCCTTCTTCGCCTCGTCCAGGCGGCGCCAGACAATGTCGGAAAATTCAAGTATTTTCGGTGCAATTTCAATAAGTTGCGCGAGCAACTTATCACCATCCACCAACTCCGCGCCCATCCCCTTGCGGAGCGCATTATGATGATCGAGCAGGGTCGAAATCTTGCGTTTCAGCAGCGCCTCGTCGGTCAGGTCGCAGACACGGATGGCGCGCCGCGCCGCCTTGTCCTCATAGGCCGGGCCGATACCGCGCCGGGTCGTGCCGATCTTGACGGCTGAGTTCGACACCGCATCTTCGCGCAATGCATCCAGCTCGCCATGCAGCGGCAGGATCAGCGTCGCATTCTCGGCGATTTTCAGCGAGTCATGATCCACGGTCACGCCCTGTTCGCGCACGGTCTCGATCTCCTTCACCAGCGCCCAGGGATCAACGACGACGCCGTTGCCGATCACCGATACCTTGCCGCCGCGGACGATACCGGAGGGCAGCAGGCTGAGTTTATAGACCTTGCCATCGACGACGAGCGTATGGCCCGCGTTATGCCCCCCCTGAAAGCGCACCACCACATCCGCGCGCTGGGACAGCCAGTCAACAATCTTGCCCTTGCCCTCGTCACCCCATTGGGAGCCAACCACCGCTACGTTCGCCATAATCCTGTATCCTTGAATGCTTCTCTATATCAGGAGAGTTTTTTGACGCCGTCGGCGCCGAAGAGATGTCCACAATGGAGGCGTCTGGCCTCCGCCTCGATATCCTGTTCCGGGGCCAGCCCCGCCACGGTTTTCCAGCCGTCCTGGCGCAAACCGTATCCCGCCTCGAGCGAGGTGCCGAAGGGAAGATACAGCCGGTCGTCGGTGACTTTGCGCGGCACCGCCCGCATCAGGCTGTCGAGGAAAAGCGTAAAGCCGGAGGCATGCTCCCCGTCCATCAGCAGATAGCGCCCGCCCCGGCCAAGCTCCCCGCGCACGCCGCGTGCAAAGACCGTGAAGCTGAGCCCTGTCTGATATTCAAAGCCGCGATATTCGCCGGGATCAATGGTGAGCGTCAGATCCGGCGCCGCCGCCTCAAGCTGTTCGACGACGCGTTTCAGCCCCTCCACCTGCGCCGCACTCTCGGGCGGCAGGGACAGCGCATCGAGGGCGGCAATCGCCTGCTTCGCCGGTCCAGCGGCTTTCAGCAGGGCAATCAGGTTCGTCGAGAGCGGCGCGTCATAATCGGCGAGCAGCGCCACATCCTTGTGATCGAGCGCGTCGCGCGCGGCCTTCGCCGTCTCCTCGTCAATCTTCAGTTCACTGCACAGGGTCGGCACCAGGGTCGGCAAAGTCAGGTCGATCGAGAATTTCTCGATTTCCAGCGCCTTCAGCGCCTCCGCCGCGAGCAGGATCAGCTCCGCATCCGCCGCCGTCTCGGCGGGGCCGATGAGTTCCACCCCAGCTTGCGCGAACTGCCGTTCCGGCCGGAGCTGGGTGCCATGCACGCGCAGGACCTGCCCGGCATAGGACAGGCGCAAGGGGCGCGGGTCCTGCTTCATGCGGGTGGTGGCAACGCGGGCAATCTGCAAGGTCATATCCGTGCGGATGCCCATCATGCGGTGCGACGCCGGGTCCATGACGCGGAACATCTTCGAGGCCAGCGCCGCGCCGGCGCCCTCCAGAAGATGTTCCTCGAATTCAATCAGGGGAGGCTTCACCTGCTGATAGCCATTGCTCGCAAAAACCTCCATCAGGGTACGGTTGATGCGGGCCTCGCGCGCAGCCGCGGGCGGGAGCATATCTGCCAAACCGGCGGGCAGCAGGCCTTTTTCGGAATAGTCATTCATTACGTGGGCCTATAAAGCATATTTCCCCGCCGTCGCCAACAGGAACAGCAAAAAAGCGGCACTTTTTGAGCGCCGCTTTTCCGAAGTCGCCCGAAGGCGTTCTATTTCGCCAGTGCCGCCTAGAATTTAAGCGGCTTCACCTGCGCCACATGCGGCAGCGCGCAGACATTTTCGAGCGTCTCGACGGAAAGCTCCGAATCTATCTCGATCAGGGCAATCGCCTCGCCTTCCTGCTTGTGACGACCCAGATGGAATGTCGCGATATTGACCCCGGCATCGCCTAGAACCGAACCCAGCGCCCCGATGAAGCCGGGCTTGTCCTGGTTCGTGACATAGAGCATATGGGGACCGACTTCCGCCTCGATATTGATGCCCTTGATATTCACGATGCGCGGACGGTCGCCGCCGAACAGGGTACCCGCGATATCGCGCGTCTGATGCTCGGTCGTGATCGAGAGGCGGATCAGGGTCTGGTAATCGTCATCGCGATCATTGTAGCTCTCGGTCACGTCGATGCCGCGTTCCTTCGCCACCAGCGGCGCATTGACCATGTTGATGGTATCGAGCAATGGCGCGAGCAGACCCTGTATGATGATCGAAGTGAGCGGCTTGGTATTCAGGCTCGCCGCCGCCCCTTCATACTCGATCCGCACGCTCTTGATTCCGCTTTCCGTCACCTGCCCGGCGAAGCTGCCAAGCTGCGAGGCCAGCTCCATATAGGGTTTCAGCTTCGGCGCTTCCTCCGCCGTGACGGAGGGCATGTTGAGTGCGTTGGTGACGGAGCCGACCAGCAGATAATCTGACATCTGCTCGGCCACCTGGATCGCGACATTGACCTGCGCCTCGTCGGTGGAGGCGCCGAGATGCGGGGTCGTCACCACATTCTCCATGCCAAAGAGGATGTTTTCCTTGGCCGGTTCGACGACGAACACATCGAGCGCCGCGCCCGCCACATGGCCGCTTTCAAGGGCGGCTTTCAGGTCTTCCTCCACCACAAGGCCGCCGCGCGCGCAGTTGATGATGCGCACGCCCGGCTTCATCTTGGCGATATTCTTCGCATTGATGATATTGCGGGTGCTGTCGGTGATCGGCGTATGCAGCGAGATATAGTCGGCCCGGGCGAACAGATCGTCCAGTTCCAGCTTCTCGACACCGAGTTCCTGCGCCCGTTCCGGTGAGAGGAACGGATCATAGGCCGCGACCTTCATCTTGAGGCCGACCGCGCGGTCCGCCACGATGGAGCCGATGTTGCCGCAGCCGATGACGCCAAGGGTCTTGCCATAAAGCTCGACCCCCATGAATTTCGATTTCTCCCATTTCCCGGCCTGGGTGGAGGCATTCGCCGCCGGAATATGGCGCGAGAGCGAGAACATCATGGCGATGGCATGTTCGGCGGTGGTGATGGCATTGCCAAACGGCGTATTCATCACGCAGATACCGGCCGCCGTTGCCGCCGGGATGTCGACGTTATCCACCCCGATCCCGGCGCGGCCGATGACCTTCAGGTTGGTTGCCGCTTCGATAATCTCGGCGGTCGCCTTGGTGGCGGAGCGGACGGCGAGACCATCATATTCGCCGATGCAGGCTTTCAGCTCTTCCGGCGTCATGCCGGGTTTTTCATCTACTTCCACGCCACGCTCGCGAAAAATTTCAGCAGCGCGCGGGCTCATCTTGTCAGAGATAAGGACTTTGACCATTGTATCGATCCTTCGTTCAGGATTATTTCTGGAATGTGTTTTTAAGTGTCGCGTAACCCCAGTCGAGCCAGGGCATCAGCGCTTCGAGATCGGCTTTCTCCACCGTCGCGCCCGCCCAGATCCGAAGACCCGCCGGGGCATCGCGGTAATGTCCGATATCAAGCGCCGCACCCTCTTTCTCGAGGATCGCAACAAGCTCTTTCGCTGCCTTTGGCTGATCCTCCGCCGGGAGCGAGGTGAACCAGTCATCGGTGATCTTGAGACAGACCGAGGTGGTGGAGCGGATCGCCGGATCGGCCGCGAGATAATCAACCCAGCCGGTTTTCGCGACCCAGTCGGAAATCACTTTCGCATTGGCATCCGTACGGGCGATCATGCCCTTGCTGCCGCCAACCGTTTCGGCCCAATCCAGCGCATCCAGCGCATCCTCGACCGCCAGCATCGATGGGGTGTTGATCGTCTCACCCTTGAAGATGCCGTCAATGAGCTTGCCGCCCTTGGTCATACGGAAGACCTTCGGCAGCGGCCAGGCCGGGGTGTAAGTCTCCAGCCGCTCAACGGCGCGCGGACTTAAGACCAGCATGCCATGCGCCGCTTCCCCGCCCAGCACTTTCTGCCAGGACCAGGTGACGACATCGAGTTTTTCCCACGGCAGTTCCATGGCGAACACGGCGGAAGTCGCATCGCAAATGGCGAGGCCTTCGCGATTTTCCGAAATCCAGTCGCCGTTTGGCACCCGCACGCCGGAGGTCGTGCCGTTCCAGGTGAAGACGACATCGCGGGACCAGTCGGTCGCGGCAAGGTCGGGAATTTCGCCATAACCGGCGGTGATCACCTCGGCATCTTTAAGCTTGAGCTGCTTGACGACATCCGTCGCCCAGCCCGAACCGAAGCTTTCCCACGCCAGCATGGTGACGGGACGCGCGCCCAGCATCGACCAGAGCGCCATCTCGACCGCGCCGGTGTCCGAGCCCGGCACGATACCGACCTTGTAATCGTCGGGAATGCCGAGAATCGCGCGTTGCCGGTCGATCACGGCTTTCAATCTGGCCTTGCCTTCGCTCGCGCGATGGGACCGGCCAAGAAACGCATTTTCAAGATTTTGGAGAGACCATCCGGGGCGCTTCGCGCAAGGGCCGGATGAAAACATAGGAGAGTCAGGGCGACTCTCAGGACGCAATACTTCTGTCATAATAAACTAAACCTTCCAGTCTAGAGCATCCCGGTGGGGGGATGTGGCCCGCCGTCCATAGACAAAATTTCGAAGAGATTGTCAACGGGATTTTTTGCACTGCGACATAGTGACAGATATCCGCGCGGTATTTTATCAGACCGCATGAGACAAAGAATTTCACAATAAAAATGCCGCTTCGTTACATGAAAAGTTAGTTTTAATATGAAAAGGACCTTTTTCATGAATTTCAACGTAAATATTCAGTCGGAAAGCCCGCTTTTGGATTTCCAAATATTTAAACATAAAAATGAAAACAAATATTATAATATGAACTTACCTATAGAGAATCCCCTTTATGGTCATCCTCCAAAACCGCTTCTTTTTCTGGTCGCGCTGGATGAGATTTACCGGGATTTGGAAGGAATTCATCGGACAAACTTACTTAAATCAATACTCAATGTCGTCCGCGAGCAGGTGAAGAAAGGATATCCGATTATCTATACGGGAAATCTGGAAGATCCACTGGGAGATTTGTTAGATTGTGACAACGATAACGATGACATCATGTTGGGAGGCGCCAGTGGCTTCATGGAACTCTCTAACAAAGATATAGATATATGGAACAATCTGACAGAACTGCTTCAACCTGACAATTTTGACGAAATGGTAAAACAGGGCTTACTGATTGCCATGGAAGGTAATCTAAAAGGAGCAGAGTTAAGAAAAGCAGTTATCCCGTGGGTAAACCGACACAGGTGCAATTACATCAGGGTTGGCGGAATAAGTGAAACGGCTTGCTGTTTTGATATGGCACGCGAACTTGCGCCTAGGCTCTGGGCAACTTTTATCCCTGATATCAAACATCCTTTTTTCCGCCCTCTTGAGAAAAACGAATATGTTTCCCCTTCTTATCTGGAAGCAATCATCGACCCCGGCATTTCAACCAACAAATATGAAAACACCGAGCTAAAATACAAGGATCTTGTGACGAAGAAGATCGCCTGGGTCTGCTATCAAGGCGTTCAAACTCAACAATATGATCCGGATTGCGAAGAATTTCCCGGCGCAAAAAAGCTCCTCGACGCACTTAATAAGTTGCAGCAAACCTGCAATGTCAACGATGAGAAAAAATCAAACGATAATGACGATAAAACCGGTGATTGGTTTTGCAACGGAGTAGTTGACCTGAATTGATATTTTCAACTTCTCGTCATCATGGCAGTAGCAGATATCCTGACTGAATTGTCATTGCGACAATAAAGGGCTGGCCAAACGGGGGCTTGGGCGTGAAAATGGGAGAATTCCCTATCACGTTCGAGGCCTCTTCATGATCCCCAGTCAACGCCATCTTTTCGATATTCCGGATGAAATCGCCTATTTCAATTGCGCCTATATGGGGCCGCTGACCAAGGCCGCACGGGCCGCCGGGCATAAGGGAATTGACCGCAAGTCCCTGCCCTGGACCGTCTCGCCGGTGGATTTCTTCACCGAATCGGAGCGGGCCCGCGCCCTCTTCGCCGAGCTTATCGGCGCGGCGGCGGATGATATCACCATCATCCCGAGTGCGTCCTACGGCCTTGCCATTGCCGCGCGGAATATCCCGCTCGAACAGGGGCAGAAAATCCTGCTGCTGGAAGATCAGTTCCCTTCCAACGTCTATTGCTGGCAGCAGCGCGCGACGGAAACCGGCGCCGAGATTGTCACCCTGAAGACGCCCGCCGATCATGACTGGACGCGTGTTGTCCTTGCGGCCATTGATGAGACGGTCGCCCTCGCCTCCCTGCCGCATAATCTCTGGACGGACGGCGCGCTGCTGGACCTCAAGGCAATCGGCGCGGCCCTGCGGGCGACGGGGGCGAAGCTCGTCCTCGATGTCACGCAGTCTCTCGGCGCCCTGCCTCTCTCGATTAAGGAGGTGAAGCCCGATTTCCTGATCGCCGCCGCCTATAAATGGCTGCTCGGCCCCTACAGTGTCGGCTTCATGTATGTCGCGCCGGAGCATCAGGACGGCGAGCCGATCGAATATAACTGGCTCAACCGCAAGGGATCGGAGGATTTCGCCGGGCTTGTTGATTATGTCGATGACTATCAGGCGGGTGCCCGCCGCTTCGATATGGGGGAGCGGGCGAATTTCGCCCTGATGCCCGTCGCGGTCGCGGCACTAGAGCAGATTCTTAATTGGGGCGTTACCGAAATCCAGGAAACCCTGACGGAGAAGACCCGCGATATCGCCGCGCGCTGCGAACCGCTCGGCCTCACGTCTCTTCCCGATAACCGGCGGGCAGGGCATTTTCTGGGGCTGAGGCGCGGCGGCGGGCTGCCGAAGGACCTCTTGGACCGGCTCCGGGCGGAGGATATTCTCGTCTCCGTTCGCGGCTCCAGCATGCGGATCACCCCTCACCTCTTTAACAATGACGCCGACGTCGATAAACTGGTCACGGCCCTCAAGAAAATCCTGTAACGGAGATAAAAATGAATCTGAAACGACTGGGCAACACCGGCCTGAAAGTGAGCGAGCTGTGCCTCGGCACCATGACCTACGGCGATCCGAAATGGCGTGACTGGGTCCTGCCCGAAGAGGAAAGCCGCCCCTTCATCAAAAAGGCATTGGATTATGGCATCAATTTCTTCGACACCGCCGATATGTATTCGGTTGGCGTGTCGGAGGAGATTGTCGGCCGGGCGCTGAAAGACTATGCGAAGCGCGATGAAATCGTCATTGCGACGAAGGTCTTCAACCGCATGGGGAAAAGCCCGCTGAGCGGCGGCCTCTCGCGCAAGCATATTATGCATTCCATCGATGATTCGCTGAAACGGCTCGGCACCGACTATGTCGATCTTTACCAGATTCACCGCTGGGATTATGAGACCCCGATCGAGGAAACGCTGGAGGCGCTGAACGATGTGGTGCGCGCGGGCAAGGCCCGATACATCGGCGCATCCTCCATGTTCGCCTGGCAGTTCATGAAGGCGCTTTCGATCTCGGAGAGGAACGGCTGGGCCAAGTTTGTCTCCATGCAGAATGTCTATAACCTCGTCTATCGGGAGGAGGCACGCGAAATGCTCCCCCTGTGCGAGGATCAGGGTATCGGCGTCATTCCCTGGTCGCCGCTCGCCCGCGGCTTCCTTGCCGGGAACAAGAAGAAGGATGCGGAGGGGGAAACCACCCGCTCGCGCTCCGATGCGATGATCAAATCCATGCGGATCGGGCAGGACGCTGACTATGAGGTGCTTGCCGTCGTGCAGGATATCGCCAAGGAACGCGGCGTGACCCCGGCGCAGATCGCCCTTGCGTGGGTACATCACAGCCCCGCTGTCACCAGCCCGATCATCGGCGCCAGCAAGATGTACCAGCTGGACGAAGCCGTGGCGGCACTCGATATCTCGCTTGAAGTGGACGAGATTGCCCGCCTCAAGGACGTTTATGTCCCCCACGCCGTCGCCGGGCACCGCTGAACAGGAAGGACCTCATGACGCTTGATATCGACAAACTCCGGGCGGAGACACCCGGCACGGGAACCCGCACCCATTTCAATAACGCCGGGGCGGCGCTGATGCCGCTGCCGGTGTATGAGGCGGTCAGGGATCATCTCGATCTTGAGCTTGCCATTGGCGGTTATGAGGCGCAGGCCCGGGCCAAGGCGGCCTATGAGCGGACCTACGACGCCATTGCCGAGCTGATCAACTGCGATCGCAGTGAAATCGCGCTGGTCGAGAATGCAACCGTCGGCTGGCAGATGGCTTTCTATGGCATGCGCTTCGCACCCGGCGACCGTATCTTGACGGCGGAGGCGGAATATGCCGCCAATGTCATCGCCTATCTTCAGGTCGCGAAACGGACCGGGGTCAAAATCGACTTCGTGCCGAGCGATGACAGCGGGCAGATGGATGTCGCCGCGCTGGAAAACATGATCGACGACCGGGTCAAGCTGATCTCGGTCACCCACGTGCCGACCAATGGTGGGCTGATCAATCCGGCGGCGGAGATCGGCAAAATTGCCCGGTGGCACGGCATTCCCTATCTTCTGGATGCCTGTCAGGCGGTCGGGCAGATCCCGGTCGATGTCGAGAAAATCGGCTGCGACATGCTGTCCGTGACAGGGCGGAAATACCTGCGCGGTCCGCGCGGCACCGGCTTCCTTTATGTCCGTAAAAGCATGCTGGACAAGCTGGAACCGCCGTTCCTGGATATGCATGGCGCGGAATGGACGTCGCTCGATGGATATACAATGCGTCCCGATGCCCGGCGTTTTGAAAACTGGGAGGATAATGTGGCGGCGATTATCGGCCTCGGCGCGGCGGTGGATTACCTGCTGGACCTCGGGATCGAAGAAACATCCGCCCGCCTCTGTTCCCTTGCGGCCAGCGTGCGGGAGAAACTCTCGGCCCTGCCCGCGATCACGGTGCAGGATATCGGCGCGAAAAAAGGCGGCATCGTCACCTTTACCCATGCGGAAAAATCCGCCGGGGAGGTCAAGGAACTGCTCGCGGAGAAAGCCATCAATGTCTCCGTCACGAACCTCTCCAGTACCCGCTTAGATCTTGAGAAACGGGGATTGGAAAGCATGGTAAGGGCTTCATTCCATTACTATAATACGGAAGAGGAAATCGACCAGCTGATCGCGGCTTTGACCGGGGTCTAAGGCGTCAGTCGAACCGGGCAACCGTATGCCCATGGTTGAGCGGGCCGTTGCCCGCACCGAGGCCCGGCGCCTCGAAAATCGCGTTCTCCACATAGCGGATGGACCGCTCGATCGCCTTGGGAACGCTCAGGCCCTGCGCAATCCCCGTCGCTATCGCCGAGGACAGGGTGCAGCCGGTGCCGTGGGTATGGGGCGTATCGATCCGGCGGTGGGAGAAGGTCTGTATCCCCTCCGGTGAGACGAGCAGGTCGACAATCTCCGTCCCTTCCGCATGGCCACCCTTCATCAGGACGGCGACGGGCCCCTCGTTCAGCAGCGCCCGTCCGGCCTTCTCCATGTCGGAGAGGTTCTTGATCTTGATCCCGGTCAGCTGCTCGGCCTCGGGGATATTCGGCGTCAGGATGTGGGTATGAGGGCCGATCAGCCGCGCCTTGATGGCGTCGCTTGCATCCTGCGCGATCAGGCTGGCCCCGCCTTTCGCGATCATCACCGGGTCCAGCACCACCGGCGGCAGGGTGTCGATCTGATCGAACAGCGCCGCCACCGCCTCGACGACTTCCTTGCGATGGAGCATGCCGATCTTGATGGCGTCGGCACCGATGTCTTTCAGGACCATGTCGATCTGTTTGGCCACAAAGGGCGCGGAGACTTCCTCGATCCCCTCGACGCCGAGGGTATTCTGGGCCGTGAGCGCGGTGATCGCCGTCATCGCGTAGCCGCCGAGCGCCGTCACCGTCTTGATGTCCGCCTGAATACCTGCGCCGCCGCCGGAATCCGATCCGGCAATGATCAATACACGCCCCTGCATGCTATCCCCTCAAAACTCGTTTTTTGGCTAACCGGCCGAGGCGGTCACCTCTCCGACAATATTATCGACGATCTCGCTAACCAGGGCGTCGTTTGTCCCCTCGCCCATGACACGAATGAGCGGCTCTGTCCCGGACTTCCGGATCAAGAGCCGGCCTTCCGTCCCGAGGCGGATTTCACCATCGCGGATGGCCTTCTGTACGGCATCACCCGCCAGCGGGTCACCGTTTGCATAGCGTACATTTTTCAGGATTTGCGGGAACGGATCGAAATTATAGCAGACCTCGCTCACCGGACGGCCCTTCTCGACAATCACCGAGAGAACCTGCAGCGCCGCGATCAGCCCGTCGCCGGTGGTGCTGTAGTCATTGAGCACGATATGCCCCGACTGCTCGCCGCCGACGTTGAAGCCATGCTCGCGCATATGCTCCACCACATAGCGGTCGCCGACATTCGTCCGCGCGAGGGTCATGTCATGGCTTTCAAGATATTTTTCGAGGCCCATGTTCGACATGACGGTCGAGACGATGCCGCCACCGCGGAGGTTGCCGCGTTCCTGCCAGGTGCGGGCGATCAGCGCCATCAACTGGTCGCCATCGATCAGCCGTCCGTTCTCGTCGCAGATCAGCAGCCGGTCCGCATCGCCGTCGAGCGCGATGCCAAGGTCCGCCTTCTCCTCCACGACGCGAGCGCACATGGCCTCCGTCGAGGTCGAGCCGCAGCCGTCATTGATATTGAAGCCGTTGGGGGAAACCCCCATGGAAATCACATCCGCTTCCAGCTCCCACAGGACCGTCGGCGCCACCTTATAGGCCGCGCCATGGGCGCAATCGACCACGATCTTGAGCCCCTTCAGGAGCTGATGCCGCGGAAAGCTGCTCTTGGCGAATTCGATATAGCGGCCTTGCGCGTCGTCGAGCCGCTGGGCCCGGCCCAGAAGCCGCGGTTCTGCGAGGCTGATATTGCTGTCGTCGATCAGGTCCGCCTCGATGCTTTTTTCCACCTCGTCGGAGAGTTTGTAACCATCCGGGCCGAACAGCTTGATGCCGTTATCCTCGAACGAGTTATGGGAGGCGGAGATCATGACCCCGATATCCGCGCGCAGCGAGCGGGTCAGCATGGCAATCGCCGGGGTCGGCAGCGGTCCGACCAGAATCACATCCATCCCGACGGACGTAAAACCCGCCGTCAGTGCCGGTTCCAGCATATAGCCGGACAGGCGGGTGTCCTTGCCGATAACGACGCGATGACGGAAATTCCCGCGCCCCGCGAACTTTCTGCCCGCGGATTTGCCGACTTTCAGCGCGATTTCGGCGGTCATCGGATCCTTGTTCGCCGTGCCGCGAATGCCGTCCGTTCCAAAATATTTCCGTGCCATACTTTACTCTATCAATCGTGATTGTCGAACGCACCCTAACAGAAAACCCTTAAAACATGTCTAAAAAGAGGCATTATCGATGGCCTGCCACATTTGCAGGGCCTGGCGGGTCTCGAGAACGTCATGAACCCGGAGGATATCGGCCCCGGCCTGAGCCCCATAGAGCGCCACCGCGACCGAGCCGAAAACCCTGTTTTCCGCCTCACTCTCGCCGGTGAGACGGCCGATGAAGGACTTGCGCGATGCACCGAGCAGGACATCGCACCCGAGCGCGCGAAACGTCGGCAGCGCCTTGATCAGCGCGAGGTTATGGTCGATGGTCTTGCCAAACCCGATCCCCGGATCGACGATGATTTTCTCCCGCGCAATGCCCGCCGCCTCGCAACTTGCAACGCGGTCCTTCAGGTACGCCGTCACCTCCGCGACCACATCCTCATAGGTCGGATTGTCCTGCATGGTCTTGGGATCGGCAAGGCTGTGCATCAGGCAGACAGGCAGACCTGACGTTGCGACAAAACCGATGCTTTCAGGATCATAGCTGAGCGCGCTCACATCATTGATGAAGGTCGCGCCCGCCGCCACCGCCGCCGCCATCACGTCTTTCTTGCGGCTGTCGATGGAAATATCGATGCCAAGATCGCGGCAGCCCTCGATCACCGGGATCACGCGGCTGCATTCCTCGTCCACGCTGATGGCATCGGCGCCGGGGCGGGTGCTCTCGCCGCCGATATCGAGAATATCGGCCCCGTCTGCCGCCAGCTTCCGGGCATGGCGGATGGCGCCGCCAGCGCTGAAATGCTTGCCGCCGTCGGAGAAGCTGTCCGGGGTGACATTGACGATGCCCATGATCCGGGGATGTTTCCGGCCGGTCTGCATGGTTTCTCTCATTCGGCCTCTCTCATAGAAGAAAGGCCCCGCAATAACGGGGCCTTTTATGCTCACAGAGGAGCTGTTCCTTAGCTGCCCGGCTGGGGTTCCGGTTCCATGCCACCCGATCCGCCGGACTTCTTGTGGCCATCGGCCTCCGGCACTGTCGAGGTTGGTCCCTTGTCCACCGGCGTCTCGATATCCTCGGGGCGGTTAATGTCGCCGCCATCCATCAGTATCTTGATCTCATCGCCGCTGAGCGTTTCATATTCGAGCAGCCCCTTGGCGACGCGGTGCAGCTGGTCGACATTGTCATTGAGGATCTTGCGGGCCGTGGCCTCGCCTTCCTCGACAAAGCGGCGGACTTCCTGATCGATCACATCTGCCGTCTTGTCGGACATGTTCTTCTGCTGCGAGACGGAATGGCCGAGGAAGACCTCTTCCTGGTTGGAGCCATACAGGAGCGGTCCCAGCTTGTCGGAGAGGCCCCATTCGGTGACCATCTTGCGCGCCATGTCGGTCGCCATCTTGATGTCGCCGGAGGCGCCGGTCGTCACCGCATCATGACCGAAGATCATTTCCTCGGCGACGCGGCCACCCATGGCCACCGCCAGATGGGCAAGACACTGGTCACGGCGCAGCGAATAGCTGTCCTTCTCCGGCAGGCGCATGACCATGCCGAGCGCACGACCGCGCGGAATGATGGTCGCCTTGTGGATCGGGTCGGACGCCTTCATATGCATGCCGACGAGCGCATGGCCGCCTTCATGATAGGCCGTCAGTTTCTTCTCATCCTCGGACATGACCATGGAACGCCGCTCGGTGCCCATCATGACCTTGTCTTTGGCTTCCTCGAACTCCTGCTGGGTGACCAGCCGACGCGATTTGCGGGCCGCCAGAAGCGCCGCCTCGTTCACGAGGTTGGCGAGGTCCGCCCCGGAGAAGCCGGGGGTTCCGCGCGCAATGGTGCGGGCGTTCACATCCTGCGCCAGCGGCACTTTGCGCATATGCACTTTCAGGATTTTCTCGCGGCCGATGATATCCGGGTTCGGCACCACGACCTGACGGTCGAAACGGCCGGGGCGCAGCAGCGCCGGGTCCAGCACGTCCGGACGGTTGGTCGCGGCCAGCAGGATCACGCCTTCGTTGGTTTCGAAGCCATCCATCTCCACCAGCATCTGGTTGAGGGTCTGCTCGCGTTCGTCATTCCCGCCGCCAAGACCGGCGCCACGATGGCGGCCGACGGCGTCGATTTCGTCGATGAAGATGATGCAGGGCGCGTTCTTCTTGCCCTGCTCGAACATATCGCGGACACGGCTTGCACCGACACCGACAAACATTTCAACGAAGTCGGAACCGGAAATGGTGAAGAACGGCACATTCGCCTCACCGGCAACCGAGCGGGCCAGCAGCGTCTTACCGGTACCCGGAGGACCGATCAGCAGCACACCTTTCGGAATCTTGCCGCCGAGGCGCTGGTATTTCTGGGGGCTTTTCAGGAAGTCGACAACCTCTTCAAGCTCTTCCTTCGCTTCCTCGATCCCGGCGACATCCTCGAATGTCACCCGGCCATGCTTTTCCGTCAGCAGCTTCGCTTTCGACTTGCCAAAGCCCATGGCCTTGCCGCCGCCGCCCTGCATCTGGCGCATGAAGAAAATCCAGACACCGATCAACAGCAGCATCGGGAACCAGGACAGGAGCGTCGCCATCAGCATGCTGCCCTCTTCCTGCGGCGCGGCGTTGATCAGCACGCCATGCTCGCTCAGCTTGGTAACGAGAGAGGCATCTTCCGGGGCATAGGTGGTGAAGGATCGGCCGTCATCGGTGACGCCCTTGATGTTCGGTCCCTGAATGGTGACGTTTTTCACGCGCCCGTTTTCAACTTCCGTAAGGAATGTCGAATAAGGCATCGAATTCGCGGCATTTCGCGGGGAAGGATCATTGAAAATGTTGAAAAGTGCCACGACGAGCAATGCGATGATTACCCACAGCACAATGTTCTTGCCAAAAAGATTCACTAAAAAATTCCTTCCACTTCGGAGACTGGCCGAACCGGTCGCCGTAAGACGCGCCCGCTCTTCTGGATTGACTCTAGATATAATCTGTTAACATCAAGTTCCAATAGGGCGCATTGTTTATAAACAATAATTATCACAAAATTGAACCGGGTATCCAGTAAAATGCCCTGAATTTCATGGAAAAGCGGTGATTTAGCGGAAAACAGTCCGATTTTCCCGCCACCAGCAGCGGCGCGGCGACGACTTCCGCCCCCGACCAGAGCGCGGGCAGGCTCGCGCGGACCTTCGCGGGAATCCGCGGCAGGTCCTTTTCATCGAGATGCTCCCGGAGCTGCCGCGCGCCATCCGTCCCGAGCGCCGCAATCCGGAGGGAGGCGGACCGCGGTGAATCCGGCGCACGGTCGGTCACGAGAAAGCGGTTGTCCCAGATCCATTCCCTCTCCTCCGGCGTGATTTCCATCTCTGCAAGTCCGGCACGCCCCGGCTCCCGACAGACAAGCCAGTCGGACCCCGATGCCTGCAGCTGCGCTCCGGCCAGAGTCGCGCTTTTACCCGCCTTGTCACGGAACAGGCGGACATAAAGCTGCTCCAGCGCCTGCAGCCGGATCCGCTGACCGCCGCCGACACTTCGGATCAGGGCATTGAGAATGCGCAGCGCCAGTTCGTCCGGGCAATCGTCCAGCGCCGCCTGCGAAAGGCGGATGAAGCCGAGCGGACTGATCTCGCAACTTTCCTCTATTTTTTGGCGGGCGAGATCATCGAGACTTTGCGAGGCCCGCTGCAACCGCGCGAGGGAGAGCGCGATGCTGTCGAGGTCGCTGCCCGGAAGCTGCTGCATCTCGGTCAGAACGGCACCGACGCGGGTGCGGGTAAAGACGGGGTTTTCATTGCTGGGATCGTCGATCCAGTCCTGCTTTTCCGCGCGCAAATATGCCCGCAACGTTTCCCGCCGTACCGACAACAGCGGCCGCAGCAGGCTGAGCCGCCCGGCACTGCTTTTCCTCTGCATGGCGGCCAGCCCCTCGAGCCCGCTCCCCTTGGAGAGGCGCATCAACAGGGTTTCAAGCTGGTCTTCAAGCTGATGGCCGAGCAGCAGAACACCGATGCCGTGGCGGGCGCAATAATCCTGCATCAACCGGTAACGCGCCTCGCGCGCAGCCTCCTGAATACCGGTCTTCGGATAAGGGCCGTCCCATTTAAGAAGCTTCGTTTCGATCCCCCGCACAGTGAGCCAGCGCTGCACCCGTTCCGCCTCCGCGCCCGAGGTTGGGCGCAGGCCATGATCGACACTGAGTGCAATAAGGGGAATGCCGGTCTTCGCAGCCCACCCGGCGCTCAAAAGCGCCAGCGCCATACTGTCCGATCCGCCGGAGACGGCCACAGCAAACCCAGCGGGCGGCGCACCGTCCGGCAGTAATTCCTGCATGAGGTGGGCAAAATGGTGCGGCAGTCCGGAAGCGGTCATCTCGTCCGGCATGGCGCTACATCAGCTGGCGCAACCGAGCTTCTGCTTTTCCCGATCCGCGGTCTGTCTCAGTCTTGGGGGAACCTGGCTGAACTGCTTGTCCATCTGCGCAAAAGTGGCGCAGGCCTCTTCCTTCTGGTCCATCTGGCCGAGGGTCATGGCCAGCTTCAACAGGTTATCCGCCGCCTTGGAGCTGTCGGGATAATTCTGATATCCGTCAAAAAAGGCGGAGGCGGCATTGGGGAAATCGCCGCGAACGTAATAGGTCTCGCCCAGCCAGTACTGGGCATTGCCCGCGAGATTGCTATCCTTGTGGCGCGAGAGGAACTCGGTAAAGGCCCGCTCCGCCTCGTCATAACGATCCTCCCGTACGAGGGAGATGGCGTAGTTATACTGATCGGACACGGAGCCATCCGGCAGGCCGCCGCCGCTCGGCGCCGAAGCCACGGTTGTTGATGATCCGCTCGATCCACCCGCAGGTAACGCGGAAGATCCGCCGGAGGTCGAGGTGTTGGAGGTCGTCGTATTCGAATTTGCCGGAAGGGTGCCGAGAACCTGGCTGCCCGACGGCAGGCTGTCCCCGCCAACGACGACCGGCTCACTGCTGGAAGCGTTGCTGCCCGCAGAGCTGCCGGAGCCCAATGTCGTGCCGGTTCCCGGAAGCGGTGCCGGAGCCCCCAAACTGCCGGACATGGCATCGGGCGCGGAGCCGGACGAGCCGAGACGGCGTTCGATATCGGTCAGGCGGAAATCCACGTCTTTCACCAGCTTGTCGAGGCGGGTGGTCATCTGGTTGATCTTGAAGGACGCCTCTTCCTGCGCGCCGGTCAGGCGGCGCTGCTCGTCTTCCAGGGCACTGATGCGCTGGAGCAGGAGGTTGAGGCCGTTCTGGCTGATGTCACCGCCGGAACCGGATGGCAAAGTGGACGGGCTGCTCGGGGCGGCCGGGCGCGGTGCCGGTGCGGTGCCGGTAAAGACCTGCCGCTGCATGTCAGTGATATCCTGTTCCAGCCGGTTGATCCGGTCGACAAGGGCCCTGACCTCGCTGTTGCTCTGGGCGCTTGCCAGCCCCGGCGCGGCGAACTGGGCGATTGCCAGCATCAGAAAGCCGGTGAGAAGCGTCGCCCCGGCGGGACGTCGTGATTTCCCGGTTTCCATCCTTGAAACATTCCAAATCATCAGCGATACGCCCTTTCCTCGCGCCTTCGGGTCCTGTTACAGCCTAACAAGCTTGTTTGAAATATTGGCATTTTTATGGCCAGCGCAAGTCGGCCCGGCCCCGATACAGGCCCCCTGCTCAAAAAAAACGCCCGCCGTCGTCACTAACCCAGTTAGCACGGCAGCGAGCGTCGGATCGTTTGGGTTGCGATTAGTTTACAACCGAAACCGAACGGCGGTTCTGGGCCCAGGCAGCCTCGTTATGACCGAGTGCGACCGGACGTTCCTTGCCGTAGGAAATCGTGGACAGACGGTCCGGAGAAATACCCAGGGTTACAAGGTAGTTCTTGACGGCCGTTGCCCGGCGTTCGCCGAGGGCAAGGTTGTATTCACGGGTGCCGCGCTCATCACAGTTGCCTTCGACGAGAAGGGTAACCGTCGGGTTGGCTTTCAACCAGGCGGCCTGACGCTGCAATGTTGCCTGTGCTTCGTTGCTCAGGCTGTATTCATCGAAACCGAAGAAAACACGGTCGCCGACATTCAGAACCAGGTCTTCCTGGCTGCCCGGCTGTACCGTGGTTGTTGTGGATTCCGTTACAACAGTTGTCGTGGAACCGGATCCGCCCGTCTGGGTAGCCGCGCCTCCACCTGAGCTGTCGCCGGTTTCCGTAGGTGCCGTTTCACAAGCTGCGACCAGCAGCAAAGCTGTGAAAATACTTAAAGTCTTAAGGCCTAGATTGAGCCGCATTTACTTAACTCCCATCCTCTGGAAATCTCTGAACTTTGGGTATCTCACGTCACACAAGGATACTATGTATCAATGAGAAACTGTAAAAGATGGTCCCCCGAATATGTTAATCCCGTAAACTATAATAGTTTGCTGTCATCTATTCAAGTTATACGGTGGCGACCACGCCGGATCTGACCCGTCGCCTGGCGTGATTACCTCCCGTTCGTTATATCCTGTTAGGTCAATGGACCACAAGCGAACTTTATCGCCCGTGCCATCATTTTTTCCCGGTATTTGACGGAAAAACATCAAAACACGACCGTTCGGAGCCCAGGTAGGCCCTTCATTATGGAAGCCTTCGGTCAAAATCCGCTCTTGTGAGCCGTCTGTGCGCATAACGCCGATGGAAAACTGCCCACCGGTCAGTTTTGTGAAGGCAATCAGGTCGCCGCGGGGGGACCATACAGGTGTGCCATAATTGCCACTACCGAAGCTAATTCGTTGCACATTTGAGCCGTCTGCGTTCATAACATATATCTGCTGACGCCCGCCGCGGTCCGATTCAAAGGCGATTTGCGTGCCGTCCGGCGAAAAGGACGGCGCCGTATCGATGCCCGGATGATTGGTCAGGCGCTTCATCTCCCGGGTCCGGAGGTCCATCAAATATATTTCAGAGTTGCCGTCCCGGGCCATGCTCATCACCACCTGGTTACCAGAGGGCGAGAAGCGCGGCGCAAAGGTCATGCCCGGAAACTCGCCGAGGATTTCCTGTTGCCCGGTATCGAGGTTGTAGAGATACACCCGCGGCTTGTCGTTGAAATAGGAGAGATAGGTCAGCACCTGCTGCGTCGGTGAATAGCGCGGCGTCAGCACCAGCTCGTTGCCGGTGGTCAGGAACTGGTGGTTTTCCCCGTCCTGATCCATGACGGCGAGGCGCTTCACACGCCGGTCCGCCGGGCCGCTCTCCGAAACATAGACGACACGGGTGGAGAAATACCCATCCTCCCCGGTCAGCCGCTTATATATCTGATCGGCGATCAGATGCGCGGTCAGCCGCCAGTTCGACGGCGGGGTGGTATATTGAATGCCGGTCAGATGCTGTTCCGCAAAGACATCCCACAAACGGAACTGCACATTGATCTGGCCATCGCCCAGCGCCCGCACCAGACCGGTGGACAGCGCCTGCGCAGCAATCTTCCGCCAGTTGGCGAACACCGGTGTCACCTGCAGGTCTTTCGGCTGCTGGAGATAGGCGCGCGGGTCGATATTGACGAACAGGCCCGAGCGTTCCAGGTCGGCGCGGATCACTTCCGCCATCTGCCGCCCGATTTTCGCCGTCGCCTCATTGTCGGCATAGAAGTCCGTGACCGCGATCGGCATCGGCTCGATATTGCCCTGGGTGATATCGATGACAAGCTCGGCCCGGGCCAGGCTCGCGGCGAACAGGCTGGCAGCAAAAGCCGCCATCATCACGCTGTAAAGCCGGATTTTACGCATTTCTACTCTTCTCATTGTGTGAACATATCCTTGGGGTCGAAGTTCATCGTAATCTCGCGCCAGCGCTCATATTTATCCGCCGGCAGTCTATAGGGGCCGCAGAGGATTACAGCGCGCTTCGCACTTTCCGCGGCGATGCGGTGGAAATCGCTCTTGTAAGAGCCCTCATTAACAATTCTCGGGTTACCGTTCAATGACCCGTCCTGATTTAGCCTGACTTCAATCGAAACGACCAGATCCTCCGCATTTACCGCGCCCGTCGGCACGTTCCAGCATCGTTGCACCTGTTGTTTCAGCGCGTCAAGCTCACTGATCGTCATCGGCAGGGACGCATCCATTGCCTTGGTCGACGAATTCGGCACTTTTTCAGCAGAATTGGGCTTTTTTATGTCAGCCGTTTCCGGGGAGTTTGCCGCCTGCTCCTTCTTCTTCTTGTCCAGCAGCGCCTTCAGCTGATTGACATCGAACGCCGGTTTCTTAGGCTCGGGCTTTTTCGGCTCCGGCTTGGGTTCCGGCTTCGGTTCCGGCTTCGGTTCCGGCTTGGGCTGCGGTTTCGGCTGCGGCTTCACCTTCGGCACGGGCACGGGTTTCGGTGCTACCTCAGGCTTTGGTTCGGGCGCAGGTTCAGGTTCGGGCTCAGGTGCCGGCGCCGGTTCCGGTTCGGGGGCCGGTTCCGGCGCGGGCTCGGGCTCTGGCTTTGGCTCGGGCGCAGGCGCCGGCTCGGGTTTCGGCTCCGGCTTCGGCGCCGGTTCCGGCTTCGGCGCGGGTTCGGGCTCCTTCTCCTTCTCGGGCTCCGGTGCCGGTTTGGGCAGGTTGGTTATCTCCGCCACATCGACGATCTCCACCTCGATAATCACCGGCGGCTCGAACAGCTTCGGGTCCGTGAACAACGGCAGGCCCGTATACATGACCACAAGGATCAGCAGATGCAGAACGGCCGAAGCTAGGGCAGAGACTCTCATCGGTCGGAGGACCCCTTACTGGTTACTGTCGTTTGTCGCTTTGGGCCGCGCGCTTCCGGGTCCGGCGGACACCATGGCGACGCGCTTGAACCCGGCGTCATGGATTTCGCCCATGACCTCGAGAACACGACCGTAATTCACATTGGTATCGCCGCGCACGAAAATGCGCTGGTCCTGCTTGGCGCCGGTGACGGCCTGAAGCTTCGGCACCAGATTTTCCAGCATGACCTCCACATCCTCAAGGAACAGCCGTCCCTCGCCATCGACACTGATGACCAGCGGCTCGTCATTGCCCTGCACCGTCGCCGCCTTGGTATTGGGCAGCTCCAGCGGGACACCGACGGTGAGCAGCGGTGCCGTCACCATGAACACGATCAGCAACACCAGCATCACATCGACAAAGGGCGTCACGTTGATTTCCGACATCTGGGTATGACGGCGGCGGCGGCCCTTGCCGGTAAAGGCTTTGTAGTTATTCGCATCCATATCAGTCGTCCTGATCGAGCTGGCGCGAGAGGATGGCGGAGAATTCTCCGGCAAATCCTTCCAGCCGCGTAATGATCCGCTGCAGATCGTTGGAGAATTTGTTATAGGCGACAACCGCCGGAATGGCCGCAACAAGGCCGAGGGCGGTGGCGAACAGCGCCTCCGCGATACCCGGCGCGACAACGGCGAGGCTGGTGTCTTTGGTGGCGGCGATCGACTGGAAGCTGTTCATGATACCCCAGACCGTGCCGAACAGGCCGAGAAAGGTCGCCGTCGAGCCAACCGTCGCAAGGAAGCCGAGATATTTCTCCAGCCGTTCCACCTCGCGGTCGATGGTCACCCGCATCACCTGATGGATGCGCGCCTGCAATCCGGTATGGGTATGCTTGCCAAGTCCCCTCTCGGTCGAGCGGGACCATTCCTTCATCGCGGCGGCAAACAGCATGGCCAGCGGATTGTCGGGATTGGATCCGACGCGGCGATGCAGGTCCTCCAGATTGCCGCCGGACCAGAATTCATTCTCGAAATCGTCCGCATCGGCCGTGATCCGCCGGAAGCGGATAATCTTGTCGATAATAATCGCCCAACTCCAGAAGGACGCCAAAATCAGCACGATCATGACGATCTGCACAACAATATCCGCCTGCACAAACAGGCCGATCATCGATAAATCATGAGCCTCGCCCCCCATCTGGGAGACCACAATTGCATCGTTTTCCATTTACTCTTCCCTGGCTAAAGTCTTCGCTCGCAAAGCCGAATTGCCCAATATCGCATTAAACTTTTCATTTATGGCAGAAGAAAGACGCTGCGGCCGCCCTTCCGTATCCAGGCAGGCGACCCGCACTTTCGTTTCCACCAGACGTTCCTCGCCGCGGTTGATATCCTGCCGCATATGCAGGGACGCGCCCCGCAAATCCGTCACCGTCGTGACGACTTCCAGTTCATCCTCCATCCGCGCCGGACGGAGATATTCGATTTCGCAGGCCCGGACGACGAAATTCGCCCCCTCCTCCACCATCATCGCCTGCTGGTTGATGGCCAGTCCGCGCAACATGTCCGTGCGCGCCCGTTCGGTGAACTTAAGATAGTTCGCGTAATATACAATACCGCCCGCATCCGTATCCTCCCAGTAGACGGACAGCGGAAAGATATGCCGCGTCCCGTCGGCACCGCTTTCGAACCGGCCGAGCATTCTGGGGTCAGTCATCGGGCTTCTCTTCCTCGATCAGTGACAGCTGCTCGCTGACCGCCTTCGGAAAGGCGAGGCCGAGATGGTCAAAGGCGGCCTTTGTCAGCAACCGCCCGCGCGGGGTCCGCTGCAGAAAGCCCTGCTGGATCAGATAGGGCTCGATAATATCCTCGATCGCGTCGCGCGGCTCGGAGAGCGCCGCCGAGAGCGTTTCCACCCCGACCGGGCCGCCGCCGAAATCATGGGCGATCCGCCCGAGATAGCGCCGGTCCATACTGTCCAGTCCGCGCTTGTCCACTTCCAGCCGGTTGAGCGCCGCATCGGCCTTGACCGCATCGACAAGGTCGGACCCGGCCACGGCCGCGAAATCCCGGACCCGACGCAGCAGCCGTCCGGCGACGCGGGGCGTGCCCCGGCTGCGGCGGGCAATCTCAATGGCGCCATCTTCCGTCAAATTCACACCGAGGACGCGGGCGCCGCGGGCGACGATCAGTTTCAACTCGTCCGGCTCATAGAAATTCATCCTAAGCGGAATACCGAAGCGCTCGCGCAGCGGCGTCGTGATCAGGCCCGAGCGCGTCGTCGCACCGACCAGTGTGAACGGCGGCAGATCAATGCGTACGGAGCGGGCCGCCGGTCCCTCCCCGATGATCAGGTCGAGATGGAAATCCTCCATCGCCGGATAGAGAATTTCCTCCACCGCCGGGCTCAGGCGATGAATCTCGTCAATGAACAGAACGTCGTTTTTCTCAAGATTGGTGAGCAGCGCCGCGAGATCGCCCGCCTTGGTGATGACCGGTCCGGCGGTGGCGCGGAAATTCACCCCGAGCTCCCGCGCGACAATCTGCGACAGGGTCGTCTTGCCAAGACCGGGCGGTCCGAAAAACATTACATGATCAAGGGCTTCGCCGCGCGACTTCGCCGCCTGGATGAAGACGCTCAAATTCTCGCGGACCTGTTTCTGGCCGATGAAATCGTCAAGCACCTGCGGGCGGAACTGGGTCTCGATATCGTCCTGACCGCTGGCGGCGGCGCTGACAAGCCTGTCGTCACTCATGCGGCAAGCTCCTTCAGTCCGGCGGTGATCAGGGCTTCAACGGTGGCATCAGGGCCAAGGGCACGCGCGGCGGCGGCCACGGCCCCGAAGGCGTCCGCCCGGCCATAGCCAAGATTGACCAGCGCCGAGACCGCATCTCCGGCGGCGCCCTGCGCCGGTTTCGGCGCGGTGGCGCTGATCTCGGCATTAAAGGCGACGGGGCCAAGGTCCATTTTCGCGACCTTGTCCTTCAACTCCGCCGTGATCCGGCCCGCGACCTTGGGCCCGACGCCGGACACACGGGTAAGCGCCGTCTTGTCCTGGGCGGCGACGATCTGCGTCAGCTCATCCCCGGCATAGAGAGAGAGGATACCGAGGGCGACTCGCGCGCCGACCCCCTGCACGGTCTGCAGCAGCAGGAACCAGGCCCGCTCCGCCACGCCGTCAAAGCCGTAGAGATGAATGTGATCCTCGCGCACATGGGTTTCGATATGAAGGCTGACGATCCCCCCCGCTTCCGGCAGGTTGCGGAGCGTGCGGCCGGAACAGAAGACGAGATAGCCGACGCCGCCGACATCGATGACGATCCAGTCTTCGCCAATGCTATCGAGCTTTCCGGTCAGCTTCGCGATCATCCTGCCCGTCCCGCCATCATGGTGGCTTTTCCAAGGTTGCGCCGGCTGCCCGCATAATGGGCATGGCAGATGGCAACGGCGAGCGCATCCGCCGCATGTTCATTGGCGATCTCGCAGCCGGGCAGCAGCATGCCGACCATGGCGTGGATCTGTTGCTTCCCGGCATGGCCCGCACCGACCACCGATTTCTTGATCTTGTTGGGGGCGTATTCTTCGACCCGCAGGCCGTGCAGCGCCGGGACCAGCAGGGAAATACCGCGCGCCTGGCCGAGTTTCAGGGTCGAGACCGGGTTCTTGTTGACGAAGGTTTCCTCGACCGCGGCCTCAACCGGCTGCCAGTCGGCGATGACTTTCGCAATGCCGTCATGGAGTTGCACCAGACGCTGCGACAGGTCCAGCGTGCCGTCGGAGGAAATCGCGCCATTGGCCAGATGGCGAAGGGAATTGCCCTCTGCCTCGATGATCCCCCAGCCGGTGTGGCGAAGCCCCGGATCCAGCCCCAGTAAACGCATAATAAAACTACTACCCTTTGTAAGAGTTATCCGTCCAGTTTCTCCATAATTTCTTCGGGAATGTCAAAATTGGCCGAAACCTTCTGCACATCGTCATTGTCTTCCAGCACATCCACCAGCTTGAACAGGGAATTGGCCAGGTCTTCCGTCTCCACCGGGATGGTGTTCTGCGGCTTCCAGACAACGCCCGCTTCCTGCGGGGAACCGAATTTCTCCTCCAGCGCGTCGCGCACGTCGTTGAAATCCTCCATCGCGCAAGAAACGTCATGAATCTGCGTATCGCTTTCGACATTCTCCGCGCCAGCTTCCAGCGCCGCCTCGAACATCTCATCGGCGTCGATATTCTCCGCTGAAAAGATAACCTGGCCGATGCGGTCGAACATGAAGGAAACGGAGCCCGTCTCGCCCATCGTGCCGCCAGCCTTGGCGAAAGCGGCGCGGACATCGGCGGCAGTGCGGTTGCGGTTATCGGTCAATGCCTCGACAATGATGGCAACGCCGCCGGGACCATAGCCTTCATAGCGGATTTCCTCATAGGTCTCCGCGTTCCCCTCGCCGGAGGCGCGCTTGATCGCCCGGTCGATATTGTCATTGGGCATATTGTCGCTACGGGCAGCGGAGATCGCGCCGCGCAGGCGCGGGTTCATGGCCGGGTCCGGCAGGCCGGACTTCGCCGCCACGGTCAGTTCGCGGATATGCTTGGCGAAGATCTTGGCCCGCTTTTTATCCTGCGCACCCTTTCGGTGCATGATGTTCTTGAATTGGGAATGTCCCGCCATGTCTTGATCTCTTGGTCCTGATACTGTTGTTTACGATGTTCGATGTTCCGCCGTTTGTAACCGATCCTCCGCCAAGAGGCACGTCCTTTTTGCATCGCCGCTTATGGTTAATCGATTACGGGCCACTGCTCCATCAGACGGCCGCCGACCCGGAGCGGCGAAATATATTTCGCAAGGCCGGTTTTGTCATCCGTTTCTACGAAAATACCACAGGCCGTTCCGGGGCCAAGCGCCGGGGTGAACCGTCCGCCGGGGATTTTCCGGACAAAACGGCGCAGCGGTTCCTCCGTGTCCATGCCGATCACCGAATTATAGTCGCCGCACATCCCGGCATCGGTCTGGTAGGCGGTGCCGCCCGGGAAGATCTGCGCGTCCGCCGTCGGGATATGGGTATGGCTGCCGACCACCATGGAGACGCGACCGTCGCAATAATGCCCCATGGTCATCTTCTCGGAGGTGATCTCACCATGAATATCGACGAGGATTGCGTCATACTTTTTGTTTAAAGGATTTCCGGCGAGCAGTTTATCGACGGCGGCAAAGGGATCATCGAGCGGGTCCATGAACAGCCGTGCCATCACCTGCATGACCAGGATGCTCTTGCCGCGGCGGGTCTTGAACGCGCTTGCGCCGCGCCCCGGCGTATCCTTCGGATAGTTGAGCGGGCGGATCATGCGCACGTCCTTCTCCAGATAGGGCATGATCTCCTTCTGGTCGAAGCTGTGATTGCCAAGGACGATGCAGTCCGCCCCGGCATCATAGAACTCGGCGGCGATTTTCTCGGTGATGCCGAAGCCGCCCGCCGCGTTCTCGCCATTGACGACGACGAAATCCGTCGACAGCCGCTTGCGGATTTCCGGCAGCCTCTCGATGAGAACTTCCCGGCCCGACCGGCCCACCACATCCCCAAAATACAGGATTCTCAAACTATCTTCCTAACATACTGCTCAGTCACAACCCAGTCGAGCCGATGGTCATAGCGGTCGGTGACGACTTTCGCCACCTCCTGCGCCGCATAGGCATAGCCAATCGCCACGCATGCCCCCTCCCGTTTCAGTTTCTCCAGGGTGCGGTCGTAAAATCCGCCGCCGTAGCCCAGTCTATAGCCCGCGGCGTCAAAGGCAAGCATCGGTGTGATCACCAGCGTCGGCGTGACATAGGGCGCGGAGGTCGCCGGGACCAGCACCTTGAAGGCGCCGGGCTCCAGCACCGTGTCCGGCTCCCACCGGCGGAAGGCGAGCGGATGATCCTTCTTCTCGACGACGGGAAGCGCGCAATTGACCCCACGCTCATGCAGCGCATGAAGCAGCGGCCTTGTATCAAGCTCACTGCCGAGCGGCCAGTAGAGGGAGACCGTCTCCCCCGCCAGCGTCGGAAATGCGCCCAGGAATTGCGCCGCCGCCCGATCGCCGACGTCGCCCGTCTCCATCTTCGCCCGGGCCGCGAAGGCCGCGTCGCGCTGGATCTGCTTCTGCTGGGAGAGGGACAAGGTCACGAACGGATTATCATCAATCGTCGGTAAAAAAGAAAATGCTGCACCAACATAGCCGTCGACGCGTGGAAATCTCTGTGGCCTGACAAGTCAGGTGGGCGCCGGTATGATAGGACCACGGTCCAGTCAGGGATCAGCTCCCAGGATTTCGTTATTGGCCCCAGGATATCATTCGTCTAACGCACAAGCCAGTGCAGCACAGCTCATTTAAGCGTTTTCAAGCTTTTGTGCAATAGCCTCGATTTTTTCTGCCCAGGCCTCCTCGGAGGCGCTGTTATCGCCCCCCTCCGCATCCTCGCGCAGCTTCTCGATGGTCTCATAGGCCTGCGACAGGTCATCGGCGATCAGCAGGGACGCCATCATCAGCAGCTGCCCCTCGCTCGCGTTGCCGATCGATTCCGTCAGGTCCTGCACTTTTTTATCGACGAATTCCGCCAGATATTCCAGATGCTGTTCCTCCCCGTCGCCACAGACGATAGGATAGGAGCGGCCGTTTACCTTGACTGTCAGTGATCCCATTTCTACTGCTCCAATAGCATGCTGAGCTGGTCGATGGAGTTGTCGAGGCGGCCGGAGACGGTCTGCGTCTTGCGTTTCAGCGCCTCATATTTCCCGCGCAACGCCTCCAGCTCGGCTTTCAGTGCTGCATTTTCCGCCGCCAGATCGGAGCCAACGGCCACCTCCGCCGCGTTATTGCGGTTCTGGAGGGCGCCTGCGGCAGCCTTTTCCAGCCGGGCAATCGCGGCGTCAATTCTCGATTCGCTGTTCTGCTCGTTCCCCATCAGTCCATTCCACACTGTTTATGGTCAGTTACCGGAAATCCCTCACCTTTGACAATACGATCATGCCGTAATGCTCGTCAACCTAATTGGTTGCCTCACTTTTTCCACAATTCCCGCTGTTTCCGTGAACTAAGCGGTTGACGTGGTGCGAATTGGGCGGCATCTTCCCCCCGATTCCGTAGCGAATGCCTTTTTGACCGGCAATTCCGGAGACCGTCGCGCCTTCTCAGGGAGAGCTACCCATATCCGGACTGACCCGGCAAACTGGAGACATTTTGAAACCAACCCGAAGACGGGCACCAGCAATCTGAAAGCACATCCCGTGTGATCGCTCGGCACCTTGCCGCAACTGGCACCGCTGACGATATGAACGGATTTTCTGGTGGATGGAGATGAGCCAAGTATGAATAAAATCGGGCTTAAGTCGTCAACAAACTCAAGCGAACATAACGATATGGCGAATGCCATTCGCGCCCTCTCGATGGACGCGGTCCAGGCCGCGAATTCAGGGCATCCGGGCATGCCGATGGGCATGGCCGATGTCGCCACGGTCCTGTTCTCCAAATTCCTGAAGTTCGATCCGGCCAAACCAAACTGGGCCGACCGCGACCGCTTCGTGCTGTCCGCCGGTCACGGATCGATGCTGCTCTATTCCCTGCTCTATCTCACCGGCTACAAGGACATGACACTGGGGGAGATCAAGAATTTCCGCCAGCTCGGCGCGAAAACCGCCGGTCATCCGGAATTCGGCCATGCAGACGGGATCGAGACGACGACCGGTCCGCTCGGCCAGGGCCTGGCCATGGCTGTCGGCATGGCGCTCTCGGAAAAGATGCAGGCGGCGCGCTTCAAGGACATCGTCGATCACCATACCTATGTGATCGCCGGCGACGGCTGCCTGATGGAAGGCATCAGCCATGAGGCCATTTCCTTTGCCGGCCACCTCGGCCTTGGCAAGCTGATCGTGCTATGGGACGACAACTCCATCAGCATCGACGGCGCGACCGAGCTTGCAGTCTCTGATGATCAGGAAAAACGGTTCGAGGCCGCGGGCTGGGACGTGCATGCGGTCAACGGCCATGACGCCGAAGAGATCGAAGCCGCCATCAAGGCGGCGCAGAAAAGCAGCAAGCCGTCGATGATCGCCTGCCGCACCACTATCGGTTTCGGCGCCCCGAACAAGCAGGGCACCTCCGGCGCCCATGGCGCACCGCTTGGCGATGATGAAATTGCCCTCGCCCGGACCGAGCTGGGTTGGCCCCACGCGCCTTTCGAAATCCCGAACACGATCCTTGATAAATGGCGTTGCGTCGGCACCAAGGGCGCCCGCCTCTCCGCCGCCTGGGAAAAGTCCTTCAAGGCGCAGCCCGAAGATGTACAGGCAACCTTCAAGACCGCTATCGCCGGAAACCTGCCGCCGGAGCTTGAGGACGCAATTATCGATTACAAGCGCCGCCTGAGCGAGGAGGCCCCTGGCTGGGCAACCCGCAAATCCAGTCAGGAGGCGCTCAAGGTCATCAATGACAAGATCACCTGCACCGTTGGCGGTTCCGCCGACCTGACAGGCTCCAATCTGACGCTGACATCACAGCTGGAGCCGATCACGCCGGAAGATTTCTCCGGCCGGTATATATATTACGGCGTGCGCGAATTCGGCATGGCCGCGATCATGAACGGCATGGCGCTGCACCGCGGCTTCATTCCCTATGGCGGCACTTTCATGGTGTTCACCGACTACGCCCGCCCGGCCATCCGCCTCTCCGCCCTGATGGAGCAGCGGGTGATCTATGTAATGACCCATGATTCCATCGGTCTTGGCGAAGACGGTCCGACCCATCAGCCGGTCGAGCATCTGGCCGCCCTCCGGGCGATGCCGAACCTTAATGTCTTCCGTCCGGCGGACGCGGTGGAGACGGCGGAATGCTGGCTGCTGGCGTTGCAGGCGACCAAGACCCCGTCGATCCTGTCGCTCAGCCGTCAGGGACTGGAGCTGGTCCGCAAGACCCATACGGCGGACAATCTCTGTGCCAGGGGCGCCTATGAGCTGGCGGGATCGAACCTGGAGACGAAAGTCAGCCTGTTCGCCTCCGGCTCCGAAGTCTCCATTGCGCTGAAAGCACAGAAAATGCTGGAGGCCGAAGGCATCGGAACCCGCGTCGTTTCAGTCCCCGCCTGGGAATTATTTGCAAAACAGGACGATGCTTACAAAAAAGAAACACTTTGTCCTGATACTGTGCGCATTGCCGTCGAGGCAGGTTGCGATATGGGCTGGGAAAAATTCACCGGTCCGGACGGCGGCTTTGTCGGCATTAACAGTTTCGGTGCGTCCGCGCCTGCGGACAAACTCTATGAACATTTTGGCATTACCGCCGAGGCCATCGTCGCCGCGGCAAAAGACAGGCTTTAATTGGGTCGATAACGGCCGGCGGTCACGGGACCCCGGTAATCAGGAGTAGAAGAAAATGACTGTTCGTGTAGCAATTAACGGATTTGGACGGATTGGACGGAATATCCTGCGGGCGATTTATGAATCGGGCCGTACGGATATTGAAGTTGTCGGCATCAACGACCTGGGCTCGGTCGAAGCCAACGCCCATCTTCTGAAGTATGACAGTGTGCATGGCCGCTATCCCGGCACGGTAAAGGTTGACGGCGACACCATCGACCTCGGCCGCGGCCCGATCAAGGTCACCGCGGAACGCAACCCGGCCGACCTGCCCTGGGGCGCCCTCAATGTCGATATCGCCTTTGAATGCACAGGCATCTTCACCAAGCGCGACGCCGCCGCCAAGCATCTGGAGGCAGGCGCGAAAAAGGTCCTCATCTCCGCCCCCGGCACCGATGTCGACCTGACCGTCGTGTATGGCGTCAATCATGACAAGCTGACGAAGGACCATACGGTCGTTTCCAACGCGTCCTGCACCACCAACTGCCTGGCCCCGGTCGCGCAGGTGCTCAATGAAAGCGTCGGCCTCGTTCATGGTTTCATGACGACTGTACATGCCTTTACAGGCGACCAGCCGGTGCTCGATACCCTGCATTCCGACCTGCGCCGCGCCCGCGCCGCCGGTATGTCCATGATCCCGACTTCCACCGGCGCCGCCAAGGCTGTCGGCCTGGTGCTGCCGGAACTCGCCGGCAAGCTCGATGGCACCTCGGTCCGGGTTCCGACACCGAATGTCTCGATGATCGACCTGACCTTCGTCGCCGGCCGCGCGACCACCAAGGACGAGATCAACGCCGCCATCACCGAGGCCGCGAACGGCCGCCTGAAAGGGGTGCTCGACGCCAACAGCGATCCGGTCGTCTCCATCGACTTCAACCACAGCCCGGCGTCCTCGACTTTCGATCTGACCCAGACACAGGTGATCGACGGAACCTTCGTCCGTGTTCTGAGTTGGTATGACAACGAGTGGGGCTTCTCCAACCGCATGAGCGACACGGCTATCGCGATGGCGAACGCGAAGTAGGAAGCAAGAAGAAGTAACGGACGGAGACGAGACGTATGGTCGATTTCAAGACCCTTGATGATCTGGATGCCAGCGGCAAGACCGTTCTGGTGCGGGTCGATCTGAACGTGCCGGTGGAAAATGGCAGGATTGCCGATTTCACCCGCATTGACCGGATCCGGCCCACTCTGGACCAACTTGCCGACAAGGGGGCGATCGTCCTGCTGCTCAGCCATTTCGGCCGGCCCAAAGGCAAGGCCGTGCCGGAAATGTCTCTCCGTCCGATTGCCGAGGGACTGTCGGATCATATCGGCAAGCCCGTCACCTTTATCGAGGACTGCATCGGGGAGCCTGTGCAAAAGGCGCTCAAAGATGCCAAGGCGGGCGATATCCTGCTCGCCGAGAATGTCCGCTATCACGCGGGCGAGGAGAAGAACGACGCGGATTTTGCGAAAGACCTCGCCGCCGCGGGCGATCTCTATGTGAATGACGCCTTTTCATGCTCCCACCGGGCCCATGCCTCGACCGAGGCGATTGCCCATCTGTTGCCGGCCTATGCGGGCCGCAATATGGAAGCGGAACTGACCGCGCTCACCAAGGCGCTCGAAAAGCCGGAACGGCCCGTGATGGCGGTTGTCGGCGGCGCCAAGATCTCCAGCAAGCTCGACCTGCTGTTCAACCTGATCGAAAAGGTCGATATTCTGGTGATCGGCGGCGGCATGGCCAACACCTTCCTGAATGCGCAAGGAATTAATGTCGGCGCCTCGCTCTGCGAGCATGACCTCGCCGATACCGCGGTGGAAATCCTCGAAAAGGCGGAGAAAGTCGGCTGCGAGGTTCTCCTGCCCGCCGATGTCGTCCTGGCGAAGGAATTCAAGGCAGGGGCGGAAAACCGCGCTGGCAAGCTTGATAGCGTCGAGGAGGATGAAATGATCCTCGATATCGGGCCGGATACGGTGACGCTCCTGAAAGCACGGCTTGCCATGGTCAAGACGCTGATCTGGAACGGCCCTTTCGGTGCCTTCGAGATCGAGCCATTCGATGAGGGTACGGTCACCGTCGCGAAAGCGGCCGAGAAGCTGACGAAAGCCGGCGAGCTGATTTCCGTTGCCGGTGGCGGCGATACGGTCTCGGCGCTCGCAAAAGCCGGGGTTGCCGACGGCTTCACCTATATCTCAACGGCAGGCGGCGCCTTTCTTGAATGGATGGAAGGCAAGACATTGCCGGGGGTCGCCGCACTTGCCCGCTGATCGGGCCAAACTACGGGAGACGATTAAAATGGATGACATGGACCTTGAAGATATTGCGAAGGCGCTGGTCGCGCCGAGCAAGGGCATTCTCGCCGCCGATGAAAGTACCGGCACGATCAAGAAGCGTCTGGAGACCATCAACACCCCGAGTACCGAGGAAACCCGCCGCGACTATCGCGAGCTGTTGCTCTCGAGCGAGGGTGCAGGTGATTATATCAGCGGCGTCATCCTCTATGATGAAACCATCCGCCAGCAGGCGAAGAACGGCACGCCGCTGACCGAACTTATCAAGAGCCAGGGCATCATCCCCGGCATCAAGGTCGATACGGGCGCGAAGCCCCTCGCCTTTTCCGAAGGGGAACTGGTGACCGAAGGGCTTGACGGCCTGCGCGACCGGCTCAATGAATATCACAGGCTCGGTGCCCGCTTCGCCAAATGGCGCGCTGTCATCTCCATCGGCGACGGCGCCCCCAGTCAGTATTGTATCGACACCAACGCCCATGCCCTCGCCCGCTACGCGGCGCTCTGTCAGGAAGCCAACATCGTGCCGATTGTCGAGCCGGAAGTGTTGATGGATGGCGATCACAATATCGACGAATGTTATGCGGTCACGGAGACGACGCTGAAAACCGTCTTTGACGAGCTCTACAAACAGCGCGTCGTGCTGGAGCAGATGCTGCTGAAACCCAATATGGTCGTCTCGGGCAAGGACTGCCCCGAACAGGCAGGCATCGACGAAGTCGCCACCAAGACCCTCTATTGCTTCGAGCAGACGGTCCCCGCCGCCGTGCCGGGCATCGTCTTCCTCTCCGGCGGCCAGAGCGAGCAGCAGGCGACGGAACATCTCAACGCCATGAACCAGATGGGCAGCTATCCGTGGGAGATCAGCTATTCCTTCGGTCGCGCGCTGCAGGCCTCCGCGCTCAGCACCTGGCAGGGCAAGCCGGAGAATATCGAGGCGGCCCAGAAAGCCTTCCTCCACCGCGCAAAACTCACCAGCGCCGCGCGCGACGGTGGTTATAGCGCGGATATGGAAGAGTAAGGGTTCGAATTCAAATGGGGACAGCGCCTCAAGAAGAACGGGAGCGTCCCCGTCTCTACCTGATATCACCCGCCGTCATTGATCTTGATTCCTTTGAGGCCGACTTTCGCGCGGCGCTCTCAGGCGGCGATATCGCCTGTTTCCAGCTGCGCCTGAAAGACCGTCCGAAAGAAGAGATTATCAAAGCGACCAAGCGTCTTTTCCCGATTGCCGAGGCGGCGAATGTCGCCTTTCTCCTCAACGACGATGTTGATCTCGCCAAGGAACTCAAAGTTGATGGCGTGCATGTCGGTGCCGAGGATATGCCCTATAGGCAAGCCCGCGCGCTGCTCGGGCCCGACGCGATTATCGGCGTCACCTGCAAGAATTCCCGCCATCTCGCGATGGAAGGCGGCGAGATGGGCGCGGATTACGTGGCCTTCGGCGCCTTCTTCCCCTCCTCCACCAAGGCCAATACGACCAAGGCGGACCCGGAAATTCTGGAATGGTGGGCCAATACAACGACGGTGCCCTCCGTCGCCATCGGCGGCATCACCGTCGAGAATGCGGAAACGATCTTGCAAAGCGGCGCCGATTTTCTCGCCGTCGGCAATGGCGTCTGGGGCTACAAGGACGGCCCGAAAGAGGCCGTCGCCGCCTTTAATCGCGTGATTGATAAGGTCATGACAACCTGATAGGTTCCGGCCAGATTTTTTTGACAGAAGCGAAGATGAAACATGAAAATTAACGGAAATGCCATTCGGCCCGGCAACGTCGTCGAACATAAGGGCGGCCTCTGGGTCGCCGTCAAGATCCAGCATACGCAGCCGGGCAAGGGCGGCGCCTATCTTCAGGTCGAACTGAAGAACCTGCGCGACGGAAGCAAGCTGAACGAGCGTTTCCGGTCCTCTGAATCGGTCGAGAAAGTCCGCCTTGAGCAGAAGCCGCACCAGTTCCTCTATGAAGACGGAGAGCTGCTGACCTTCATGGATACCAGCACCTATGAGCAGGTCTCCATCGCGAAAGACATGGTCGGCGAGCGCGCCGCCTTTCTGCAGGACGGCATGGATGTCGAGATCGAGTTTCACGAGGACAGCCCGCTGACCGTGATCCTGCCCGAACAGGTCGTCCTGGAAATCACGGATACCGAACCGACGGTGAAGGGACAGACGGCTGCCTCCTCCTATAAACCGGCGATCCTGGAAAATGGAATACGGGTCATGGTGCCGCCTTTCTGCGGCAGCGGCGAGAAAATCGTTGTCAACACGGAAACATCCGAGTATCTCAAGCGGGCGGAGTAAACCCCCCGCCTGAATCCCCGTTTCCAGATCAAGAGTAAAACAGCATCATGGCGCGAAAATCTGCTGACATCAATGCAATGGAACTTTCCGCCCGCAAGGCGGCCCGCAAGCTCCTGCGCGATTTCAACGAAGTTGAGCATTTGCAGGTCTCCCGCAAGGGACCGGCGGATTTCGTCACGCAAGCCGACCTCACCTGCGAGGCGACCCTGCGCGAGGAACTCGCCCGGCTCCGCCCAGATTACGGCTTCATCACCGAGGAAGGTGAGAATATACCGGCGAAGGATGGGGAACATTACTGGGTGATCGACCCCCTCGACGGCACCACGAATTTTCTTCACGGCCTCCCCCATTTCGCGATTTCCATCGCCATCAAAACGGGCAAGGAAATCACGGCGGGGATGGTGCTGGACCCGGTCAAGGACGAGATGTTCTGGGCGGAAAAAGGCGGTGGCGCCTATGTCAACACCCGCCGCCTGCGTGTCTCCAGCCGGACCCGCATGGCCGACAGCATTTTCGCGACCGGCATTCCCTTCATGGGCAAGAAGGACCATGGCAGGTTTCTGAAAGAGCTGGAGCGGTTCATGGAAGTCTCCGCCGGGGTGCGCCGCTACGGCGCCGCGTCCCTCGACCTCTGCTACGTCGCCGCCGCCCGCTACGACGGCTTCTGGGAGCGCGATCTGCAGGAATGGGATATCGCCGCGGGCATCATCATCGCCCGCGAGGCGGGTGCCCTCGTCTCACAAATCGACGGCGGCGAGAAAATGCTCGAAAAAGGCGACATCCTCGCCAGCAATCCCGGCGTCAACAGCGCCATGATGGAAATTTTCCGCGAGCTCCGGCTCGGACGATAGTTCATGTAAATCAAAGACTTGTAATTGGCGTCGGGTTCTCTATTCTAAGGCCCGCCTATTAACAATAACAAGTCAGGATCAACGTGACATGCGTGCTATCGTCATCCATGAATTCGGCAACTACAAAGACGTTGCGAAGCTCGAAACCCTTCCCGTTCCGGAGCCCGGCCCCGGTGAAGTCGTCGTCCGTAACAAGGCGGCCGGGGTCAGCTTCGCGGCCACCCTCAACATCGCCGGAAAATACCAGCGCAAGGCGCCCCTTCCCTACATCCCCTCGACGGAAACCGCCGGTATCGTCCATGCGGTCGGCGAGAATGTAAGTCGCGTTGCCGTCGGCGATCATGTCATGTGCAGCGTCAATCACGGCGGCGCCGCCGGGTTCTGCCGGATCGAGGATGTCGCCTGCCTGAAAATACCGAAGGATATGGATTTTGCCGTCGGCTCGGCGATCATCACCTCCTACAACACCTCCTACGGAGCGCTGGTGCGCCGAGCCAAGCTGCAAAGTGGCGAGACATTACTGGTTCATGGCGCTGCCGGGGCGGTCGGCATGGCCGCAGTCGAGATCGGCAAGGCTCTCGGCGCGACAGTGATTGCCGTCGCCGGCGGGGAAAAGCATTGCGAGACGGCCCGCCGCCATGGCGCAGATTATGTCATCGATCACCGGCAGGAAGACTTTCGCGAGCGGGTGATGAAATTCACCGACGGTCGCGGCGTCGATGTCGTCTATGACAGCATCGGCGGCGATGTGACGATCCAGTCCATCCGCTCCCTCGCCTGGGAAGGACGGCTGCTGACCATCGGCTATGCCTGCGGCACGATCCCGAATATCGCGGCCAATACGCTGCTGCTGAAAAACGCGTCCGCGATGGGCTTCAACCTTGGCCATTTCTTCGGCTGGTCGCCGGGCGGGAACCGGCGGGAACATATCGATGCTCTCGATGAGATGGCGGCCGGTGTTCTCGATCTTTATGCGAAGGGTCTCGTCAAGCCCGAGATCGGCGCCCGCTTCCCGCTGCATCGCTTCGTGGATGCCCTGGATGCGGTCGTCAACCGTGAGGTAGACGGAAAATGCGTTGTCGAGATGAGTGAAGAAGATTATTAAACTCTAATTCACGTTTGTTTGTCTGCCAATTAGGAAGTTTTGTGTATTTTGTAAATCTGATTAAAGCTGTCTTCACCTGGGGGAATATATTTCGCTGCATTGTCTTTGCCTGTATTCCGGCGGGACTGTTCTATATCATTTCTGTCCTCGTCATGAAATCGGCAGGCTTTGATCTTATCCAGATATTGAGGGATCCGGCGCAGCAGACGGAAACATCGAGCTTTCTCGGCTTCCTGTCCAACATCGGCAACTGGGCATGGGTGTCCGCGGCGGCGATTTGCTTCTTCAGCGCGATAAATGTCGGCGCGCCGGGGGCTGCCCGCCGCCGGGAGCTCACCCTGATGGTCGGAACGCTCTCGCTGGCCCTTGCCGTAGATGATTTCTTCCTGATCCATGACCGGTTCATTCACGAATATATATTATATGCCACCTATGCGGTTCTGGCGCTGGCGCTGTTGGCGCGCCATTACAGGCAGATCGTCAAGATTGACGGGTTTCCCTTCCTGCTGGCGGGTACCTTTCTCGCATTATCGATCCTGACGGATCTTATCCAGCTGGATATACCCGTTCGATATTCCCACAGTCAGGTCGTGGAAGAAGGCTTCAAGTTTCTGGGGGCGACAACCTGGCTCTATTTCAGTGTCCGGATGGGCCTCAGTTTTCAGCAGTTCCTGACCCGGAAGGCCTGACGGGCTCCGTTCCTTATTTCTGCTTCAGCCGGACGGCGGTTCCGAAGGCGAGGATCTCGGCGGAACCGGCCATCACCATCGAGGTGGTGAAGCGCATCCCGACAATGGCATCCGCGCCCTTCAGCCGGGCGTCCGAGATCATGCGGTCCGTCGCCTGCTCCCGCGCTTCCGCCATCAGCTTGGTATATTCCCTGACTTCCCCGCCCACCAGGTTGCGAAGGGCAGCGATGATGTCGGTGCCGATATGCTTGGCGCGGATGACATTCCCTCGCACGAGGCCGATCACCTCGGTAATCTCGTGGCCCTTGATCTCATCGGTGGTCGTTACAATGATGTCCGCTCTCATTTGTCGACATTCTCCTCGTAATATCTGTCTTCGGCATTGGTCTTGTGCTGCCACAGCACCCGGAACAGCAGGAAGCCGAGCGCGCCCAGGACGATCAGAAGGACGAGGCCGAACGGAAAGGGGGCCATCGCCCCGGCGAAAAGCAGGAACAAAAGATAGATCCCACCGCCAAAGATCACCAGCATCAAGGCTATTGTATCAAGCTTCATCGTTACCACCCTCCTTCAGCCGAGACATGATTGCCGCCCGCTTTCAGCTTATGGAAATAGGACAATATCGCCAAATACTTTCATAAAACTAAACGATTGTCGCCGTGCACCGGCTAAGTTATTGTGCTATGCAATCGCCTGTCTGCCCAAAAGTTGACATTTTCCGGGATCAGGTTCGGATAACGGGGCAGCAATGCACGCAGGATGGAAACGCCATGGTAACGCAGTCACGCAAGGGAGGGAGCCGATGAAAAAATCACGAGCAACGGCCTGTCCCCTGACCCTGCTCGCGCCCTATGCGCTGGCCCTTCCACTGGTAATCACAGCCATCCCCCTCGCCCTGGCCGATACGGGCAATGCCACGCGGCCGCTGGTCGAAGTGAATATGACGGTGCTGCAACCGGCAGGATCGAGCAGTCGCGCCCCGACCCGGATCATCGACGGGAATACGGTAATCACCCTGACGCCGCCGTCGCTGCGCCCGAAAAAGCCGGAAACGCCGCCCGAGAAGATCGTTACCCCGCTGACCAAACCCTCCCTCACCCTGCCGGAGACCGAGGTCGCCGAAGCGCCGCCCGTTCCGGTGCCGCCGATCAATCCGGCGAAGCTCCCCGCCGCAACGGAGGAGGCGAAATTCGAGGATGTCTCCACCCCCGTGGTCAAGATGGACACTGTACCGATCCCGACACCCGAGATTGTCGAAAATTTGAAATCGGAAGCCGCGAAAGAGGCTGCGGAAAAAGTGACGAAAAGCGCCGAAGCGCCGCAGGCCCCCGCCGAGACGGAAAAGGCTGCGGAGACTGATGCCACTGCCGAAACAGAACCCGCCGTTCAGTCGGAAGAGGAAGCGGCGAAGGAAATCCAGCTGGCCGCGATTACGCCCGACGCCGGTCCACCCGCCAGCAAGGCACTTGCCAAAGCAACGGACGACCAGAATAACCTCACCCGCATCCTCTTCGCCGAGGGGGAGATGGAACTGCCGGACGCGGCGCAGGCCAGCCTGCAATCCATTGCCGATCAGGTCATCAACGGGGAGCGGCAGAATGTCCAGCTTCTCGCCTATGGCAGCGGCAGTAATGTCAGCGCCGCGCGGCGTCTTTCCCTCAGTCGGGCGCTGGCGGTACGCTCGGAACTGATGACCCTCGGCGTGGACAACAAGAAAATTGAAGTCCGGGCCCTTGGCGAGCCGGAAGGCGACGGCCCGTCGGATCGCGTTGACCTCCTTTTGATTACACGGTGACCATGACAACATATTCGAATGTCGAAACCCATAACCTGGCGGGCACACCCAATATCAAGAAACCGCGCCGTTACCTTATCCGCATGGCCATCTTTATCGCCATCGCCATCGCCATAACCGCCTTCCTCTATCCGCAGATACAGACGGCCTTTTTCGCCAATCCGCTGTTGAACGGCCTGATCATTTTTGTCTTGCTGTTCGGGATTGCCTTTATTTTCCGGCAGGTCTTCATGCTCTCGGGCGAGGTCAACTGGACGCACACACTGCGCCGGCTGGAATCGACCCAGCCGACCGCCCGGCCGCCACGCCTGCTGGCGCCGCTGGCGACCATTATCCATGACAGCAAGGGCCCTGTCCGGCTGAGCGCCATGACAATGAACACCCTGCTCGATAGCGTCAGCGCCCGCCTTGATGAAGGGCGGGATATCTCCCGCTACCTGATCAATGTGCTCGTCTTTCTCGGCCTGCTCGGCACCTTCTGGGGATTGCTGGAGACGGTCGATTCCGTCGGCGGCGCCATCTCGACCCTCAATGTCGGCGGCGGCGGCGATTTCGCCCGCATTTTCGATGAGCTCAAGCTCGGCCTTGAAAAGCCGCTGTCGGGCATGGCCGTGGCCTTTTCCTCCTCCCTCTTCGGTCTGTCGGGCTCCCTTATCCTCGGCTTTCTCGATATGCAGGCAGGACAGGCGCAGAACCGCTTTTACACCGATCTGGAAGAATGGCTGACCTCCATCACCCGCTTCACCAGCTCCGGCTCGTCGATCGTCAGCGACGGCGATCAGAGCGTGCCTGCCTATGTCCATGCCCTGCTGGAGCAGACGGGCGAGAGCCTCAACAATCTGCAGCGCACTCTCGCCCGCAATGAGGACAAGCGCGGATCAGCTGAGAATTCCCTGATCAGCCTGAGCGAGCGCCTCGCGGCGCTGACCGACCAGATGCGCACGGAGCAGGACCTGATGGTCCGGCTTGCGGAAAACCAGACGGAACTGAAACCGGTTCTGGAACGGATCGCAAAATCCGGGGAGACCGCCGGCCTCGATCAGGCGAGCCGCAACCATCTTCGGAACCTGGATGTGCATATGGTCCGCCTGCTGGAGGAAAGCGCCGATGGCCGCGACCATGTGGTTCAGGAAATCCGCAGCGATATCAAGCTGTTGACCCGCACAATTGCCGCTATTGCGGAAGAAAGCCGCCGTGGGTGAGGTAATGCCCAGTGCCCGGAACGGAGTAAGTTATGGCTCGTAGACGCCGCGGACAACGCGCCCCATACGAGATTTGGCCCGGTTTTGTCGATGCGCTAACCACGCTGCTGCTGGTGATCATCTTCCTGTTGGTGGTGTTCGTGCTGGCGCAGTTCTTCCTCTCGCAGGCCCTGTCGGGACGCGACGCTGCGCTTGAAAAGCTGAACCAGCAGGTCAATGAACTCGCCGACCTTCTGGCGATCGAACGGCGGACCAGCGCCAATCTGGAAAACCAGATCAGCCAGCTCACCATCGATATGACCCGGCTTGAGGAAGAGCGTGACAGCGTCATCATCCAGCTCGACACCCTCACCAGCCGCGCCCTCTCCGCCGAGGAAGACCGCGACCGGCTGACGGTCCTCCTCCGCGAAGAAAAAGAGAAAACCGCCGAGATAGAGGAAAAACTGAGCGCCAGCGAGGAGAAACTCGATGTCAGCGAGGAAAGCCTGAAAGCCAGCCTTGCCGAACTTGAAAGCCTGCGGCGCGATATCGCCACGCTGGAGGAAACCCGCAAAAACCTCGAAGAGGAAGTCGGCAAGCTCGCCGCGACCATCGAGGATAAGGACAGCGAAATCGGCAATCTCCGTGATCGCAGCAAGGAGTTGGAAGCGCGCATCGCCGATGAGCAGGAACGCACCAACCTCGCCCAGGAGGAGATCGAGGCGCGGGAAATCCGCCTCGCCGAGCTGCAGACCCTCTATCTGCAGACCCAGGACAAGCTGGAGGAAGAAGAAGAACTGTCGGCAGCCGCCCGCTCGCAGGTGGCTGCGCTCAATACCCAGATCAACGCGCTCCGCAACGAGCTGGCCAAACTGAACCAGCTGCTGGATGCGAGCGAAGCCAAGGACGCCGAGCAGAAAGCCCAGATCGCCGACCTTGGCAAGCGGCTCAATCAGGCGCTGGCCGCCAAGGTGCAGGAACTGCAGCAATACCGCTCCGAGTTTTTCGGCAAGCTGCGCGAAGTGCTCCGGAACCGTCCCGGGATCAGCGTTGTCGGCGACCGCTTTGTCTTCCAGTCGGAAGTTCTGTTCGATGCGGGCAGCGCGGAACTCGGCCCCGACGGCAAGCAGGACATGGCCAAATTCGCCGAAACCCTGCTTGAAATCGCCCGCGATATTCCAGACGATATCGATTGGATCCTCCGCGTCGACGGCCATACGGACAAGCAGCCGATCAGCACGGCCCGCTTCCCCTCCAACTGGGAGCTGTCCACCGCCCGCGCCGTCTCGGTCACGAAATTCCTGATCAGTCAGGGCGTATCGCCGAACCGCCTCGCCGCGACCGGCTTTGGTGAATTCCAGCCCATTGATTCCCGCGATGATGAAATCGGGTATCTCCGCAACCGGCGGATCGAGCTGAAACTGACGGAGCGCTAAGTGGCGGGCACAGGCCGGAACATTCTTGTCATCAAGCATGGCGCCATGGGCGATGTGATCCTCGCGCAGGGTCCGTTTCAGGCCATCCGCGCCCATCATGGCGATGCGCGCATCGTCCTCCTGACCACGCGCCCCTTCGCCGCCTTTCTTGAAAAATCCGGGCTGTTCGATGAGGTCTGGATCGATGAGCGCCCGAAGCTGTGGCAATTATCCAAGCTCATCCCGCTGATCCGCAAGCTGCGCCGGGGCCGCTTCGACCGGGTTTATGATTTGCAGACCTCGACCCGGACCAACAGCTATTTCCGCTTTTTCCCGAGCCGCAGAAAGCCCGAATGGTGCGGCATCGCGAAAGGCAGCTCCCATCCCCATGACAGCCCGCTGCGCACCAAGATCCACACGATCGAGCGGCATATCGACCAGTTGAAGGTCGTCGGGATCGAGAGCGTGCCACCGGTCGATTTCACCTGGGCGATGACCGATATCTCGCGCTTCGAGCTGCCTGAGAAATATGCGCTGCTGGTGCCGGGCGGCTCGGCCCACCGGCCGGAAAAACGCTGGCCCGCCGCCCGCTTTGCCGAGCTCGCGGTTTATCTGGATAGCAAGGGCATTACGCCGGTGCTCGTCGGCGGCAAGGCGGAGGCCGAGGCGATCGCGACGATCCGTGAGCATTGCCCGGCGGCCATCGATCTTTCATCCCGGACCGAGTTTGGCGATATCGCGGCGCTCGGTGCCGGGGCGACGCTCGCGGTCGGGAACGACACCGGGCCATTGCATCTGATCTCCGCCGTCGGCTGCAAGACGGTGGTGCTGTTCTCGAAGGCGTCCGATCCGCATATGTCGCGCCCGCGCGGGCAGGACGTTACCGTGCTCCGCGAAGATGACCTCGCCGACCTGCCACTCGCCGCCGTGCTGGGCAGTCTGGGACTGGACGAATGAGCGATGGAGCGGCGGGCACCGTACTTTGGTGGGGCCGTTTAGATCCTGACTACTCCCGCAACCGCATCCTCCGTCAGGCGCTTCTCCGGCTCGGCTGGAAAATCGAGAATTTCCGCCCAAGGATCAGCTCGCTTGGTCATCTGGAGGCCATCTTCAAGGGCGTGAAGAAGCCGGACCTGCTCTGGCTCCCCGCCTTTCGTCAGCGCGACATGGCGGCCGCCGCGAAATGGGCGGCGCGGCGCGGCGTGCCGATCCTTTTCGATCCGATGATCTCTTCCTACGACAAGCAGGTATTCGAGCGGCAGAAGTTTCCGGAAGAAAGCGCATCTGCCCAAAAACTCCTGAAACAGGAGCGGGCACTCTTCGCCGCCGCCGATCTTGTCCTTGCCGATACCGCGGGCCACGCCACCTTCTTCCGGAAGACGCTGAACATGCCCGCCGAGAAAGTCCGGGTGGTCGCCCTCGGAGCGGAGGAAGGGCTTTTCACGCCCGCACCGATGACGGAAAAATCGCCGGACGCGCCGCTGGAAGTGCTGTTCTTCGGCAGTTTCATCGGCCTGCAGGGACCCGAGATCATTATCGAGGCGGCGAAACGCTGCCGGACGGAGGTGCGCTGGACAATGCTTGGCGACGGCCCGCTGAAAGAGGCATGCGAGGCTGCGGCGGCGGGACATCCCGCCATCCGCTTCGAAGGGTATCTTCCCTATGAGCAGCTCCCGGCACGCATTCACGCGGCCGATATCCTGCTGGGTGTGTTCGGGATAAGCGCCAAGGCGGAACGGGTCATCCCCAACAAGGTCTATCAGGCGCTGGCCTGTGGTCGCCCGGTGATCACCCGCCGTTCGACCGCCTATCCGGGTGGCGAGACCACTGGCCTTCTGCAGATACCGGAAGGCGACCCAGATACGCTCGCAGAAACTGTGGCGGAGCTTGCCGAAAATCGCCACGACTTACCGGCGCGCGGCCTTGCCGCAGAGAAATACTATGTGGAGAATTTCAGCATGGAAACGATCCGCGCCCAGCTTGCGGACGCGCTGGCGCTGGTCTTACGCCGATAGGGCGTCGCGCCCGGTATTGAACTGCAGCTTCGCCAGCTTGGCGTAAAGCCCGCCTTCCTTCATCAGCTCTTCATGGGTGCCCTGGGTCACGATTCGGCCATGCTCCAGCACGATGATCCGGTCGGCGTTCAGCACCGTCGCCAGCCGGTGGGCGATGACCAGCGTCGTGCGGTTCTCCATCAGATGCTCAAGCGCAATCTGCACCATCCGCTCGCTCTCCGCATCGAGGGCGGAGGTCGCCTCGTCGAGCAGCAGGATATCCGGATCGCGCAGGATGGCGCGGGCAATGGCGATGCGCTGCTTCTGACCGCCGGACAGCTTGACCCCGCGCTCGCCGAACTCGGTATGAAAGCCCTCGGGCATAGCCTCAATAAACTCTGTGGCGACGGCGGCATCGGCGGCGGCGCGCACTTCCGCATCGCTCGCCTCGGGGCGGCCATAGCGGATATTCTCCATGGCGGAATCGGCGAAGATCACTGCATCCTGCGGCACCAGCCCCATCAGCGCCCGCAGCCGCGTCGGATCGACATCGGCGATATTGACGCCGTCGATGGTGATTTTGCCGGATTGCGGATCGTAGAAGCGCAGGAGAAGCTGGAACATCGTGGTCTTTCCGGCACCGCTCGGCCCCACCAGCGCAATCGTCTCGCCCTTGGCAACCTCGAGGTCAATGCCGTTGAGCGCCGCCGTATCCGGGCGGGAGGGATAATGGAAGCTGACCCCGTCGAATTTGATATTGCGCGTCACGCTGTCGCCGATCGGCGTCGGGTTCTCGGCAACCTTCACCGTCGGCACTTCCGCCAGGATTTCGAGGAGCCGCTCCGATGCCCCGGCGGCACGCTGAAGATCGCCCCAGACCTCGCTTAGCGATCCCATGGACCCGGCGACCACCACCGCATAGAAGACGAAGGAGGCGAGCGTGCCCGCCGACATGGAGCCATCAACGACCGCCGTCGCCCCGCTCCAGAGCACGAAATCAATGGCGCCGAAAATGAGCAGGATCACCAGCGCCGTCAGCCAGGCCCGCGCCTGTATCCGCTTGACGGCAATGCGAAAGCTCAGCTCGACCGCCTCGCCGAACTGGACGCGGTCATGGGCCTCATGGGTATAGGCCTGCGATGTCTGGATGGCGCGCAACGTCTCGTCGGCGCGGGAACTGACGGCGGCAATGCTGTCCTGGTTGGTCCGGCTCAGCTTGCGCACCATACGGCCGAAGATGATGATCGGCACCAGCACCAGCGGCACGACGATCAGCACCATTCCGGCAAGCGCCGGGCTCGTGTAGATAAGCAGCGCGAGACCGCCCAGAAACAGCAGGAAATTCCGAAGCGCGACCGAGATGGAAGAGCCGATCACCGTCTGGATCAGGGTCGTATCCGTGGTCAGGCGCGAAAGCACCTCCCCCGTCCGGGTAATCTCGAAAAAGGCGGGGTTGAGGGTGAGGACGTGATTGAAGACGGCCTTGCGAATGTCGGAGATCACCCGCTCCCCGATCCAGGAGACGAGATAGTAGCGCCCGAAGGTCGCGAAGGCGAGCACGGCGACAACCCCCATCAGCCCGATGAAATAAGGCTCCAGGCTGGCGGAGCCGGCGGAAAAGCCCTTATCCAGCAGCAGCCGGATCGCCTGCCCGATCATCAGCGTGGCACCGGCCGCGAAAATCAGGGCGATCAGCGCCCCGACGACCCGCCAGCGGTAGGGCGCGACGAATCGCGACAGTTGCCATAGCCGCGTTACCACTTTTTTCGATTTTTTTGCCTGTTCCGCGGTGCGGTCTGTCTCGCCTAAATCAGTCACGCGTTTCGTCCGATCAAGTCATACTTTGTGCTCTAGGGTGTAAAGGTCACGGCCAGGAATGCAAGAAAAAATGCCAAAAATCACATCTTTGCTTGCCATCGGCCCAAAGCTTTAATATAAGGCGCGCTGAACAGATTTTAGCGTCCCCAAAAGGGTGAGCCGACATGAAAAAAGATATACATCCCGATTACCACACGATCACCGTCGAAATGACCGATGGATCGACATTCGAAACCCGTTCGACTTACGGCAAGGAAGGGGACACCCTGAAGCTGGATATCGACGTCAAGACCCACCCGGCCTGGACCGGCGGCGCGCAGCATTTGCGCGATGACGGACGGGTAGCCAAGTTCAACAAACGCTTCGCGAACTTCGGCATCAAGTCGAGCTGATCGACGACAACGACCGTTAAGGGTTATCGGATCAGGCGCCTCACCCGGCGCCTTTTTCTTTGCTTGCGACCGGATGCGCCGTTACGGATTGGCGCGGCGGTAGGCCGCCTGCCCCTGCTGATCGAGGCGGAGAAGCCGCTGATACAGCCGCTCGCTCCGATCCAGAAGCGATTGCAGCCCTTCGGGCAATATCGCCGGATCGCACACCGGTTCCTCGGGCAGGCAAATCTCCAGATGCTGAAGGTGGCATTCCTCCTTCTGCGCTTCGGCGGCGGTGATTTCCCCAGCCTGCAGGGCGCGCTGATAAAGCAGCCAGGCCATCCCCTCGGTCAGCCGTGTCGTCAGCCGCAGCGATTCCGCCGCATAGCCGAAATTGGCCTCCACCGGCAGATGGCGCACATCTTCCTTGCCGCGACCGGCGAGATAGGCTCGCGCCTCCCGCACGAGGTCCAGCGCCTCGTCATAGGTCCGTGTGAAAAAGATGGTTTCAGACCCGGCAACCGCCCGGCCGTTATCACTCGCGCTCATCAACTACCCTTTGCCACCCTTCCTTGGGTGGAAATCCCTTATACAACTGAAAGAAAATTAGCCTTCAAAAGTTAATTTTCCATCTTTGACCCTCTTGAATCTGTCGGGAAATGCCACATATATGGGGCATCAGGCGCCGATTAAGGGCCTGAAAACAAGGGTTTGGCCCAGTTTGGGGAACCCGCAGATATATTGCTTCATAGGAGAATATAAAATGCGTACATATGACTTTTCACCTCTCTTGCGTTCCACCGTCGGTTTCGACCGCATTGAGCAGCTTTTCCGCGGTTTTGAACGGGCCTCTGCCGAGAACAGCTATCCGCCCTACAACATTGTTCGCAAAGATGCCGATAACTATCGCATCACCATGGCGGTTGCCGGGTTCGAGGAAGATCAGATCGAGATTGTCGCCACGCAGAATTCGCTGAAGGTGACCGGCAAGTCGGTCGAGGAAAAGGACGCGACAGAAGGACAGCAGTATTTGCATCGCGGCCTTGCGTCCCGCTCTTTCGTACAGAATTTCGAACTTGCCGAAACGATCAAGGTTGTCGGCGCAGCCATGGAAAACGGCCTGCTGCATATTGACCTCGTTCGGGAAATTCCGGAGGAGCATAAACCCCGGACGATTGAGATCAACAAGGACAAGCTTATCGAAAACAAAGCTGCCTAATCCCGTCCCTCTCTTGACGGAAGATAGCCCGCCCGCGTTGGCGGGCTATTTTTTTGCCGAAAGGAGACGGCGGCGCGGCATAGAGACATATCTCTCATGGCGTCCAGACCCATTGCCCGATATAGTGAGAGAAAGTCCTCCCACACTACAGGTGTTTTCTTCATGTCCTCGCTTATTTCCACCAAGATTGATTTCGATAAAGACGGTATCCAGCATGGATATCTCCAGCTGCTGCATTCCGTCCATCGCTCCGCCTATGGCTATATCCCGATCCCGATTGCCAGTCTGAAAAACGGCGACGGGCCGACGGTGCTGCTGATGGCGGGCAATCATGGCGATGAGTATGAGGGACAGGTGATTCTCTCCAACCTGATCCGCACCCTGCCGCTGGACCAAATCCGCGGGCAGCTGATTATCCTGCCGATGGCGAATTTCCCGGCGGCCGAGGCGGGGCTCCGCACCTCGCCTATCGATCACGGCAACCTCAACCGCTCCTTCCCCGGTGTCGATACCGGCACCCCGACCCAGCAGATCGCCCATTATATCGAACATACGCTGCTGGAACGCGCGGATTTCCTGTTCGACCTGCATTCGGGCGGCAGTTCGCTGTTCTACACACCGACGCTGCTTTTCTCGGTCACCTCCGACGATCCGCATCTCGCCATGAAGCGCGACATCGCGGAAGCCTTCAGCCTGCCGCACACCCTCTATTTCGAGCGCAGCGATGCCGGTAGTTTCTCCTCCGCCGCGGCGTTTCGCAAGGGCGTCTGCAGCATCCTGACGGAGCTTGCCGGTGGCGGCACCGTCTCGAAGGGACTGCCAAAGCTGGCAGGCGATGGCCTGCTCCGCTCGCTCCATCGTATCGGCGTGATCACCAGCGCACCGGAAGCCGCGCCATCGAAAGGCCGCGTCTTCTCGGAAGAGGCGAGCATTTTCGCGACCGAACCCGGAGTGTATGAGCCGCTTGCCGATCCCGGGGAGGATGTCGCGGAAGGCCAGCCCGCCGCCCTCATCCACCGCACCGAGACGCCGGGCCGCGAACCGATCGAGCTCTTTTTCGAGGGCAAGGGCGTCATCCTCGCCAAGCGGCAGGGCGCCCGGGTCATCCGCGGCGACTGCCTGTTCCATATCGGCCAGAATGAAGAGCTGTGATCCGGCGCAAAAGGATTTAGAAACGGGCGGACTGCACGCGCATGCATGACATTCTTATTGCCCTCTCGGTGAGCTTCATGGCGTTTGTCTCGACCAGCATGGACAATCTGTTCCTGCTGATCACCTACACGCTGCACCCGAAATACGGGATCGCGAAAGTCCGCGCGGGCTATCTGCTCGCCGTGCTCATCATGCTCGGACTCTCGGTTGCCTTCGCCCACGGAATGCAGCTGCTGCCCGCCCATATCGTTCCCTGGATCGGTCTGATCCCTATTGCCATCGGCCTTTATGAGTTGTGGCTGCTGCGACGGGGCGGACCGGACGCCACGGCGGAGACGGAGGATATCGGCAGTGCCAAACGCGGCAGCGTCCTCGCCATTACCATGATCATGCTCACCCATAGCTGGGATTCCATTGCCGTGCTGGCCCCGCTCCTCTCCGATACCCGGCCCGGCCTGATCGGCTGGATGGCGGTGAGCGTCATCTGCGCCGCGATCCTCCTCACCCTGTTCGCGCAAAAGATCGTGGGCCATGAGAAAATCAGGATCCAGCTTGCCCGCTATGCACCAAAAGTCCTGCCCTTCCTGCTGATCGCCGTCGGCCTCTATATCCTGACCAACACCCCGACGGATATCACGTAAGGTTACGCATCCGCCCGGGAAGAGCCTTCAAAAGCCGCGAACATATTGCGGATATCGTCGCTGACGGGGGCGGTTTTGTGGGTGGTCTGGTGGGTGTTGACCCAGACGATCTCGCCGGTGCAGTAGCGGGTATCCTCCCCCTTGGCGAAGATGGCGAGCTCAAAGGTAATTGAGGTGCGGCCGATCTTTGAAACCCGGCAGCCGACCTCGATCTCGGCATCGAACAGGATCGGCTTCTCATAGAGGACGAGGGATTTGACGAGGTGGAAATCCTCCCCGGTTTCCCTGACATAGCCCTGATAATCGAACCCGAGGTGGCGGAAAAACTCCGTGATGGTGGTGTCGAAATAGGTCAGGTAATGGGCGTTGAAAACGACGCCCTGCCCGTCAATCTCGGAATAGCGCACGCGAAAGGGATGAAAGAAGCGAAAATCCTGCCGGGACACGGGCCCCTCCTGCCTATGATGTCTTGTCCAGAATGCGCGATAATGCCTGCCGCCAGTCCGGCTGGTCAATATCGAAGACGCGTTTTATTTTCCAGCAACCCAGCACGGAGTTCTTTGGCCGCGTCGCCGGGACAGGATACTGCTCCGTCGGGATCGGATGGAGGACGGGCGTCTCCCGCCCTTCGAAAATCGCACAGGCGAAACCGTACCAGGTGATCGCCGGGGCGCCGCAATAATGATAGATGCCCCAGTCGGTAAAGCCGTCCTTCGCGACCCGGCTTGCGATTTTCAAAAGCGCATCGGCAATATCCGCCGCCGCCGTCGGCCCGCCTTTCTGGTCGTCAACGATGTTGAGCTCCTTATGGGTCCCGCCAAGGCGGAGCATGGTGTTGACGAAATTCTGCGCGCCGCCGAAAACCCAGGCCGTGCGGAGAATGATATGTTTGTGAGAGACCGCAGCAACGCGCGCCTCCCCCTCCGCCTTGCTCTTGCCATAAACGCTGAGCGGGCCGATCGGGTCCTCCTCGACGTAAGGGCCCGGCTTGCTGCCGTCGAAGACGAAATCCGTTGAAATATGCAGAAACGGAATGTCGCCGCAGGACGCCGCGAGATTTTCCGGCCCCATCGCATTGATGGCAAAGGCGGCCTCAACATCGTCCTCGGCCTTGTCGACCGCGGTATAGGCGGCGGCGTTGATCACTACATCGGGCGCGGTCGCCTCGATCGCGGCCTTGACGGCGGCACGGTCCGAAATATCGAGGGCCTGCCGGTCCAGCGCAATGATCTCGGCGTCATAAGAAGGCGCGGCGGACTGGAGCGCCTGCCCCACCTGCCCGTTCGCACCGGTCACCAGTATTTTCATCAGCCCTTGGACCCGAGCCCGAGCCGTTCCTGCGTATAGTCCGCCGCGACCGCCTTGACCCAGTCGAGATTGTCGAGATACCAGTCGACGGTCTTCTCAAGGCCGGTGTCGAGATTGAGGGACTGCGACCAGCCGAGTTCCGCCTCGATCTTGGAGCAGTCGACGGCATAGCGGGCATCATGGCCCGGCCGGTCCGTGACATAGCGGATCAGGTCCTCATGCGGGGCCTTGCCCGGATATTTGCGGTCCATGATCTTGCAGATGCTGCGGACCATATGGATGTTCGTCTGCTCGGCCCGGCCGCCGATCATGTAGGTCTCGCCGATCTTCCCGCTTCTGACCACATCCTGCAGCGCCGTCGCATGGTCCTCCACATAGAGCCAGTCGCGGATATTCTCACCCTTGCCATAGACCGGCAGCTCCTTGCCATGCAGGCAGTTCAGGATGATCACCGGCAGAAGTTTCTCCGGGAACTGGTAGGGTCCGTAATTGTTCGAACAGTTGGTGACCAGCACCGGCAGGCCATAGGTGCGGTGCCAGGCCCGCGCGAGATGGTCGGAGCCCGCCTTGCTCGCGGAATAGGGGGAATTCGGATCATAGGGGCTGGTTTCGGAGAACTGCCCCTCCGCCCCGAGCTCGCCATAAACCTCGTCTGTCGAGACATGCAGGAAGCGGAACGCGTCCTTCTCCGCCTTGTCCAGCGCGCGCCAGTACTGATAGGCGGCGTCCAGCATGGTGAAGGTGCCGACAAGGTTGGTCTGGACGAAATCGGCCGGACCGTCGATCGACCGGTCAACATGGGATTCGGCCGCCAGGTGATAGACCGCGCGGGGCTTGTATTTGGCGAACAGGGAGCCGATCCCCTCCCGGTCGCAGATATCGGTCTGGGAAAAATGATACCGCGGGCTGTTGCTGACCGGCTTCAGGCTCTCAAGGGATCCGGCATAGGTCAGCTTGTCGATGATCACGACATCTTCCTTGCCCTGGTTGATCAGGTCGCGCGCGAGGGCGGATCCGATAAAGCCGGCGCCGCCTGTGACAAAAACAGTCATCTGGTTTCCTTAAAGTCAAATAATCTCGTCTGGTCCTTTAATAACGGCAAAATCTTATCTTTTTCTGAAAGAATCGCCTTATCCGCCGATACCGGCCAATTAATCTTCAAGGCCGGATCGTTCCAGAAAATGCCGCAATCATGCTCCGGGCTGTAGTAATCGGTGACCTTGTAAACGATTTCCGTATCCGGCTCCAGCGTACAGTAGCCATGGGCGAATCCCGCCGGAACCCAGATCTGCCGCCAGTTATCCGCCGACAGTTCCGCCGTAACATGCTGGCCGAAAGTCGGGGAGCCGACGCGGATATCCACCGCCACATCGATCATCGATCCGCGGGTCACGCGGACCAGCTTGCCCTGCGCCCTCGGATCGAGCTGGTAATGCAGTCCCCGGAGGACGCCCGCCTCCGCATTGGCGGCGTGGTTGTCCTGCACGAAATCCATGACCAGGCCCAGCTCTTCCAGTGTCCGGGCGTTCCAGACCTCGGAAAAGAAGCCCCGGTCATCGCCGAATTTCTTCGGGGTCAGGATCTTCACATCGGCAATTTCTGTCGCTTCTATTTGCATATTGTACTCTGTCCTTCACGATGCCGCCGCCGGGCGGCGCTGGCCTATTATAGTGCCTATTTCCTGTTATAACGTAAACAATCCGGATAGCTAACCGTATAGCGCGCCACATCAATTATGCCGTCGTCGAACATGATTTCAAGCTGATAGAAATAGATCCCGCCGATAGTCATGGAGACCAGCTGCTGGCGTTTCGTACAGCTCAGCGACAGAAGCTCGCCCTTGACGCCCTGCTGCCAGTATATACTCCGCTCGACATTGCTCTCCAGCTCCCGGCGCAGGAATATCGACAGCATCAGCCCGTCCGCCGCAACTGCCGTCACCTCAAGGTTCGGGTCGATCATTTCCGGTTGCTCCGGACGGGCGGCGATCAGGCGGAAGGTGCCGGTCAGCTGCTCCAGCAGGCGGATGTCCACCCGCTCCCCGTTCGGCCAGTAACGGACCATGTTGTGCCGCCCGGTCACCGCCTCCCGGTCCACCAGCGGCAGCTCGCTGGCGACGCAGAAGCCCTTGTTCATCTTCTCGCGCGCCGTTTTATCGCCCTTGCCGCCCTTGAGGGTGATCAGGAATTCGAAGTCGAACCCCCGGTCCAGCAGATAGCGCGCCTCCGGGTCGGCGCAGGCCTCGGCCCGCAATTCATCGACATAATTGCCGATCACATTCGTGCGAAAGGCGGTTACGATCTCTTCCGCCTCCAGCCGGTCCAGCTGATAGTCGAAATGATCGGCGACCAGGCGCCCATCCACATTGCGATAGGTAAATTCGAGTTGCGGCGGGGCTGTCACCGGCGCGCCCGCCTCCGCCTTCGCAAGGTAACGCTCCGCCACCTGCCGTTCCGCCGGATCGTCCGGCCAGCTGATCTGCTCCGCGCGCTGCATATTGCTGGCGCAGGCGGCAAGGCCGAGAAACAGGACCGGGATCAGGAGTGCTTTCATTCTGCCTCTGAAGCTTGGGGTAGGATGCACAGTATAGAAGCCTTTTCCGTTTCTTCATTCATAAATTGCCGTCGCCGTCCCCACAAATAAATTAGTCCACTTTCCTGAAATTACCGGGTAAGCTCGGCAAAAATAAATTGAAGGATCACAAATGTTCAAACTTTTCTTCTCGCCCGGAACCGTCGCCCTCGCCTCGCATATCTCCCTTGCCGAGACCGGTGCCGATTATGAGGCCATCCAGGTTGATTTCGCGAACGCGGCGCAGACGAAGCCCGACTATCTCGCCGTCAACCCCAAGGGCCGGGTGCCCGCGCTGGTCACGGATCGGGGCATCCTGACGGAGACACCGGCGATCCTTCTCTTTATCGCGCAGTCCTTTCCGGATGCCCGGCTGGCGCCGCTCGATGATATCTACCGCCTCGCCGAGATGCAGTCCTTCAATAACTATCTGTGCGCCACCGTGCATGTCAACCATGCCCATCGCATGCGCGGGCTCCGCTGGGTGGAGGAGACGGACACCGCCGCGATCGAGGCGATGAGGCGCAAGGTGAAAAGCAATATGAATGACTGCCTTCACCTGATCGAGGACAAGATGTTCGAAGGCCCCTGGGTCATGGGCGCGGACTACAGCGTCGCCGACGCCTATCTCTTCACGGTCGGTCGCTGGATGGAGAGCGACGGCCTCGCCGTTGAGGACTACCCCACCCTCGCCGACCACCGCGCCCGCATGATGGACCGCAAAGCCGTCCAGCGGGCCATGTCCGAGCAGGGGATGTAACTTCAGCGGAGTAGCTGCGCTCTCGCCTAAAGGCGCTCGACGCGGCTGATCCAGGGTTCATACCGTGCACCGAAGCTAAGAGTGATCCGGTATTCCAGCGTACAGGAGTCGGGGGAAGCAGAGGGATAGGTAACTCCCGCCGGTTTATCGCGCGCGTATATTTCCTTGAAAATATCGCGATAGTCACTGTGAATGGCGATGCTGGAGCGGGCGAGTTCCCGGAAAAAATATTCCTTCCCCTGCCCGTTTTCATGAAGGCGCACATACCCCTTCACGATTGCATGGCCTGTGCTGTCCGGATCGGGCGTCTTCAGATCGGCCACCTCGGCGGCGCTATCCGCAAAAACAAGGTCGTTCGGACCGATGACTTTCCCACTCCCCGACCAGTCTTTACGCTCTTCCGCCAGCCGGGCGCGGTGTTCCTCAAAGACCGGACCGCCCTGCTCGATCAGGAGATAGGCCGTGCGGGCCTGTTTCCGCCTTCCATAACCCGCGGTATCCGCCATAACCTTGCCGTCCAGTATCGGCGGGGAGGGAATGTTCAGGGTGAAATACCGCCCCTCCTTGTGCAGATAGTGGCTGTCAGGTCCTATGAGATGGCAATCATCGAAGGTGATTTCCCCGGTCAGCGTCCCGCTCCTGTTCCACCAGACATCGCCGAACAGCCAGACATTGGCAAAGATCATTACGAGAAGCGGCAGAAGAAACTTACCCCGCATTGCCAGCCTCCCGTCGGCCCATCAGCCGCAGTTTTCGCAAGACCAGGATCACCAGGACGGCCAGCAGCCCGAGGATGAGGAAGAAGATATAGGCCGGCCATTTATCCCAGAACCAGTCGAAATATTTGAATAACAGGAACAGGATGAGGAAACAAGCAGCGAGACAGGCCCCAACCACCCAGCCTGCGCGCACCGAAAGCGCAAGCGCGCCCGACCCGATGACAAGAGCGACAACGAGATAGATCCATTTCTGCATCTCTGTGCTGAACGGCAGTACGCTGTCCGGCACCCCGATGGCGAGGGAGAGTAGCAGCAGGAAAAGACCCAGCATCCCCACAAGGAAGAAAATAAGTCGGTTGTCCCGGACCCACGAGACCCGCAGCACTACGGGCGCGAGCAGGAACAGGGCAAATCCCGCGAAATAGAATTCCGCAATAAATTCCTGCAGCCAGTATAACCCAATAAAGCCCGTGAGCGACGCCCCGATAAAGACGGCGAGACTGGCAAGGCCGAGGCCAAGGACCAGGTCTAGCCCGTGCCGGATAGCCAGAAGTAAGGCAAAAATTCCCCAGGAAAAAAACGCCCCAGGTGAAGGAGTTATATTATAAATCTCAGCTAGAAGATGAAGATTGAGAACGAAGCAGGCAATCGTCACCAGCGCCGCCAGCTCCGTGAAATAGCTGGTCCTGAACAGGCGGGCCACCAGTTCGGTCACCGCCCAGCCGAGAAACGGCGCAAGGGTGGCCAGCGTCACCTGAAGCGGCGTTGAAAAGGCATCCCAGTAGTGATTGAAAAATAGGAAGACCGCGAGGGAGAGGGCCACCGCGCCGAGGCCGGACACAAGGCGCATTCCCCAGGACAGATGCGCCTCCCCGTCGTTGAGGTTCGTATCGAACGCCGCAGAAAAGCGGGACAGCAGATCGTCATGATAGGCGGTGACGCGGCTTACATCTTCCGCCGGGAGGTGGAGAATACCTTCCGTCTCCAGCTCGGACAGTTCGTCACGAAAAGCCCTGATCCGGCGTGACCGCCGTTCCGCGTCAACTTTGTTCACCCTGCGTCCCTGCCGCTGCCTCAATACCCGCCAATCTAGTACAAATATATATTTTAAACAATTAAAAAGTCCCGCAGGCAGACGCAGAAATCTTACCGCTTGATCGGCTTGTATTTGATGCGGTGGGGTTCGGTGGCCTCCTTGCCGAGGCGTTTCTTCTTGTCTTCCTCATAGGCCTCGAAGTTGCCTTCGAACCATTCGACATGGCTGTCGCCCTCATAGGCGAGCATATGGGTGGCGACGCGGTCGAGGAACCAGCGGTCATGGCTGATGACCACGGCGCAGCCCGCGAACTGCAGCAAGGCCTCCTCCAGCGCGCGGAGCGTATCGACATCGAGGTCGTTTGTCGGCTCGTCGAGCAGCAGGAAGTTTGAGCCTGATTTCAGCATCTTCGCGAGGTTGACGCGGTTGCGCTCCCCGCCGGAAAGCTGCCCGACCTTCTTCTGCTGATCGGCGCCCTTGAAGTTGAAGCCCGAGACATAGGCGCGGCTGTTAATCTCCTTCTTGCCAAGCTCGATCACCTCGTTCCCCTCGGAGATTTCCTCCCAGACATTCTTGTTGGGATCGAGCGTGTCACGGTCCTGATCGACATAGCCGAGCTTGACCGTCGGGCCGACCTTGAAGCTGCCGCCATCGGGTTCCTCCTGCCCGGTCAGCAGCTTGAACAGCGTCGTCTTACCGGCGCCGTTCGGCCCGATCACGCCGACAATCGCCCCCGCCGGAAGTTTAAAGCTCAGATCGTCGATCAGCAGCTTGTCGCCGAACGCCTTGGAGATGTGATCGGCCTCGACCACCAGATCGCCGAGCCGCGGCCCCGCCGGGATGTAAATCTGCATATTGTCGGCCTGCTTCGAATTCTGCTCGGCCAGCAGGTTCTCATAGGCGCTGATACGCGCCTTCGATTTCGACTGGCGGCCCTTCGGTCCCTGCCGGATCCATTCGAGCTCCCGATCCAGCGTCTTCCGCCGCGCATCCTCTGATTTCCCTTCCTGGGCGAGGCGCTTTTCCTTCTGCTCCAGCCAGCTGGAATAGTTGCCCTCCCACGGGATGCCATGGCCGCGATCAAGCTCCAGAATCCAGCCCGCCACATTATCGAGGAAGTAGCGGTCATGGGTGACGGCCACCACGGTGCCGCTATAGTCATGGAGGAAGCGTTCCAGCCAGGCGACGCTCTCGGCATCGAGATGGTTGGTCGGCTCGTCGAGCAGCAGCATATCGGGCTGCGAGAGCAGCAGACGGCAGAGCGCAACGCGGCGGCGCTCCCCACCGGAAAGCTTGGTGACATCGGCGTCCCCCGGCGGACAGCGGAGCGCATCCATGGCGATCTCCACCTCACGGTCGAGGTCCCAGAGGTTCTGCGCGTCGATCTGCTCCTGCAGCTCCCCCTGCTCCGCGATCAGGTCGTTCATCTCATCGTCGGTCAGCTCCTCGGCGAAGCGGGCCGACACCTCGTTGAATTTATCGAGCAGCGCCTTCTTCTCACCCACCCCGTCCATGACATTGCCGAGCACGTCCTTCGCCGCATCCAGCTCCGGCTCCTGCGCGAGATAGCCGACCTTGACCCCGTCGGCGGCCCAGGCCTCGCCGGTGAACTCGGTCTCGATCCCCGCCATGATTTTGAGCAGCGTCGACTTACCCGCGCCGTTCAGGCCAAGCACGCCGATCTTCGCGCCGGGAAAGAAGGAAAGCCGGATGTCCTTCAACACCTGCTTGCCGCCCGGATAGGTCTTCGACAGACCATTCATCACATAAATATACTGATAAGACGCCATGGGGATTTCCGCTCCTGATCCACAAATTTTCCGCTGCGCCCCTTTTAGCGAAGAGACGAGGGATACGCAATTGCTGTGATGAGCGCTTTCAGAATTTTAAACGGTCTAAAATGCTTTTATTGTTGTTTGAATTTTCATCGTTTTTAAAAAATTCGTTCCACTCATGATATTCACTATGATTAGGCATCAGGTCTTCAGGAAAGTCCTGGATCCGACTTATCTTAGGAGATTTTCGGCCATACTTTTTTGCTAACTCGCAACCATATTCATGGAGATCCCTACCTATTAAATTAGAAAAGTAAATACAATCATCTACACATATGGATATATTTCTCATTGCGTCAGGATAGGTAGTATTTATGCGTCCATCTTGAGTTTTTTGAGCATAATATATAGCGGCAAGGTCATTAAAAGTACCGTCCTCATGCGCCGCCAAAATATCTTTCTTTAAATATTCTCTTTGAGATACAGCTTTCTCAAAACTTATATAACTTCTTTGTAGAACCGTAACTGCACGTATCACTCTCTCTATACTTGAAATTCTATCCGTAATTAAATTATGAAGAGTTTCAATGGGAATATTAGGAATATCTATGTCAATTAAATTGATATTGGGTGAAAAAATAGCGGTTTCAGGAATTTCATTTCTTCTTTTGCGTTCCAAGAATTCATTGTAACTCGCCTTGCTATTTTCATAATCCGTCATTAGCGGCGCAGTTTGTTCCTTCTTGATTGAAATAAAGCTATTAGTTATGTCGAAAGCGATTGCTATAGCGACATTTGTATTGCGAATTTCCTGAAGAATCTGCTCTGACCGTTGACGTCTTTTAGCAATAAGATATGCAGCTATTGCACCGGCAAATGCACCAGCAAGCGCAGTAATAAAATTACTATTTAAAAGGCACCAAATGAAACTGAGTATTGGCAGAACACAACCCCATATATTTTCCCACATTTTTAGTTATTCCTATTAGAAACAAACCTAATAGTAGCACTAAGAGTTAATGCATTCACCCCACAAATAAATCCGCGGGCATCAGGCCGGTTGTCATCGCATACAATAAAAGCGTCACGGTGACGACGGAGATCATGGTGGTGAGCAGGATGGTGGCGGAGGCGCGCTCGACCCAGACGCCATATTGCTGGGCGATAACGAAAACATTTGTCGCGGTCGGCAAGGCTGCGAGCAACACCGCCGTATAGACCCAGAGCGGATCGAAATCGCCAAAGAAGCTTAAACTTAGATACATGGCGACCGGATGCACCACGAGGTTGAAGGGGATGATGAAGGAAAGCTCCCCCGGTATGCGCTTCAGGGGCCGGAGCGCCAGCGTCACCCCCATGGCGAAGAGCGCGCAAGGAGCCGCGGCCTGCGCCAGATAGTCGATCAGCCGCTCGATCGGCAGCGGCGGCGTGAACCCGACGATCGCCGCGGCGACACCGACGATGGTGGCGATGATAAAGGGATGCAGGAAGACTTTTTTGGCGATCTGGGCCATCAGGGCGCCGACATGCCGTTCCTTCCCGCCGGAGAGCGCCATCATGGTCGGGGCGACGATGAAATGCAGCACATTCTCGAAACAGAAGATAAGCGCGAGGGGGACAGCAGCCTCCTCCCCGAAGGTGAGCAGCGCGATCCCCGGCCCCATATAGCCGATATTGCCATAGGCGCCCGCGAGGCCCTGGATGGTCGCCTCGGGCGAGGTCGCCTTCACCACCAGCCGGGCAATGGCGTAGACGGCGAGGAAAATCACGAAGGTGGTCGAGATATTGGTGGTGATGAATTCCCAGCTCGTCAGCTTTTCAATGGGCGTTTTTGACAAGAGCTTGAAGAACAGGCAGGGCAGCGCGACATAGATGATGAAGGTGTTGAGCCAGCCCATGGCCTCGGTCGGCTGCTTTGTGATGCGCGCCGCGAGATAGCCGAGCAGGATCAGCCCGAAAAGAGGAAAGACAAGCCCGGCGATTTCAGCCATGTAACACACCTTGATAACAATCAGATATTTCCTACTACCGCGCGGGCAAGATGTGGTCAATGGATAAGGCGCCGTCTTCCATGGGTCTTGAAACAAGAACCCGTCTATCGTAAAAGTATCGTCGTGAAATACGTATTTAAGTAGTATTTGACTGTATCGACAGAGAAAACATCCTTTCGGCTGAGCCCTCAAACATGGAGTATTGGAAAATGAAACCAACACGTCGGGATTTTTTGGCACTCGGTTCCTGGATGGCGGGTCTGCCGCTTTTTTTACCTTTTCTCGCTAAGGCTGAGGCGGGCTCCCTCAATCCCGACGTGCAGAACGTCATTGCCTTTTTCAAGGCGCGTGACTATCGGCAAGTGCCATCGCTTGATCTCATCACCGGCGATAGCTTTAACGATGGCGTGCGCTATGACGAGAGCGCGCCGGGCGGCCTTCAGGACGGGAAAACCGTTATTTTACAAAGATGTATTCGCATGGAAGATATAAACATCGATGACCGTCCGGATGTTCTTCCCTATTTTCATATTCTGGCCATCAATTTGAAAGGCCCGTTCCCTTCCGCCATGGGCCTGCGGACAATGCTGGATTACCTTGTCAATCACCTTGAACTCGATCCCGCCCGGCTGGCCTTCGTATCGACTGATTTTTTCACTCCCTATCTGCCGCATCTGGAGCCGTTCGGAATTGAAGCCTCCCAGTTTGTAATCCGCGACAGGAAGGCCGCATTGGCCGCCGGAGACGGTTCAGGTTTTTTCTCCCCGAAGGGTCATCCACATGTGAACCCCTACCATTCCGTATCCATGCATTACGCTGAAGATCCCGACGCAATGCAGCAGGAGCTGCACCATACGCTTCCCGGCTTTATAGAGATTGGCGAGGTCATGATCCATGAAGATGCGCCGGAGGTCGAAGATCTGCAGATCGCCGCCATCGGGCTGGAACGGATATCCATGGCGATGGGTAATCCGGTTGAAAGCTTCGCTCAATCGCGGGATATGGCGCTGGCCGCCCTCGAAGCAGAGGCAAAGAGGCGGAACGTTCCGCTCCCGCCCGCGTATGACAAGCTGAAATCTGCCTGATCGCGTTACTTCGGCGGCAGGCTGCCGACAAAGCGGAGCGCCAGCGCCGTCCAGCGCTCCAGCCCGGTCTCGATCGCTTCGCCGGCATCGACCCAGACGAAGCCGCCCATCCGGCGGCCACCATGGACCATCGGTTCGGCGCCGGGCATCTCCAGCGCCTCGGCCTCGTTCTCCTTGCCGACGCGGAACATGAAGCGATCCTCCCCGGTGCCGCAGAGCATATTGCCGTTCAGCAGAAAGCAGACGCCGCCGAACATCTTCTTCTCGCTGATCCCGGTGCGAGAGCCAAGCGCGCTGCGAAGAAGATCGGCGGTGTGTTCGTGCGACATGGCGTATTATTCCGCCGCGAGCGGCTCGACATCGCCTTTCTCGAAGCGGTCGAGCAAGCTCTCGCGTTCCGCCTTCGCGGTCTTGAGATGCCGCTCCTTCACATGGCCGAAGCCGCGGATATGTTCGGGAACCGAGGCAATCTCGATGGCAAGCGGCAGGTTTTCCCGGGTCAGCTTGCCGGCGATATCCGTCATGGTGTCGGCATATTCACTGATCAGCGCCCGCTCGGCTTTGCGTTCCTCCGTCTTGCCGAAAGGATCGAGCGGGGTTCCGCGCAAGGCCTTGAACTTCGCCAGCAGGCCGAACGCCTTCATCATCCAGGGGCCAAATTCCTGCTTGACCAGATGGCCGGTTTCCGGGTGCTTTTTCGCGAAAATCGGCGGCGCGAGATGGAACTTGAGCTTGAAGTCGCCTTCGAACTGATCATTCAGCTTCTTTTTGAACTTGCCGTCCGTATAGAGCCGCGCAACCTCATATTCATCCTTATAGGCCATCAGCTTGAAATAGTAGCGCGCAACCGCCTCGGTCAGGGCGGTGGAGCCGGGCGCGGCGGCGCTCTCCGCCTTGCCGATGGCCTCGATGAGCTTCAGGTAACGCTTCGCATAGCGGCCGTTTTGATAGTCTTTCAGGAAGTCCGCGCGCTTCTCGATGATCTTATCGAGGGTTTCAATCTCTACCACATCCGCCGGGGCGTCGGGCAGGGCGATTTTCTCGACCTCGCTCTGGCTGGCGGCGGCCTTGCGGCCCCAGGCGAAACTCCGCTTGTTGGCGTCCACCGCGATGCCGTTGAGTTCGATCGCCGTCTCGATGGATTTGAGGGACAGCGGAATGGTGCCGCGCTGGAAAGCGAAGCCGAGCAGGAACAGGTTGGCGGCGATGGAATCGCCCATCAGCGCGGTGGCCAGCGTCGTGCTGTCGATGAACTCCGCCTGCTCCCGGCCGAGGCTTTCGCTCAACAAACCGGTCAGGCTGTCCCGGTCCATGGCAAGGTCCGGGGTCAGCGTGAAGGCGGCGACGGGCACCACATAGTCATTGATGATCGCCTTGGTGCGACCGAGGTCATAGGTCTGCAGCGCCTCCTTGCTGGCGGCCACCACCAGGTCACAGCCGACGACCACATCGGTCTGGCGGCTCGGGATCCGGGTGCCCGCAAGATCGCCAGCGGATTTGGCAAGACGCACATGGCTCATGACGGCGCCGTTCTTCTGGGCAAGGCCCGTCTGATCGAGGATCGAGGCGCCCTTCCCTTCCACATGCGCAGCCATGCCGAGCAGCGCGCCGACGGTGATCACGCCGGTGCCGCCGATGCCGGTCACCAGAATGTTGTAGGTGCCGTCGATGGCCGGAACTTCGGGTTCGGGCAGGCCCGCTGCCGGGTTCATCATATCGATCTCGCTGGAGGTGACTTCCTTCTTCTCGGGCTTCCTGAGGCCACCGCCCTCGACGGTGACAAAGCTCGGGCAGAAACCCTTCACGCAAGAGAAATCCTTGTTGCAGCTTGACTGGTCGATTGTCCGCTTGCGGCCGAACTCGGTTTCCAACGGTTTCACCGACACGCAGTTCGATACCACGCCACAATCGCCGCAGCCCTCGCAGACCAGCTCGTTGATGAAGGCGCGTTTCGCAGGATCAGGGAACGTGCCGCGCTTGCGGCGGCGGCGTTTCTCGGCGGCGCAGGTCTGGTCATAGATCAGCGCCGTCACGCCCTCGACCTCCCGGAGTTCGCGCTGCACCTTGTCGAGATCATCACGGTGATAAATCTTCGTGCCCGGTGCCCATTTGGTATCGCTGGCGTATTTGTCGGGCTCGTCCGTCACAACGACCACCTGCTTCACCCCTTCCGCATGCACCTGCTGGCTGATCAGCCAAGGTGACAAGGGTCCGTCGAAGGGCTGGCCGCCGGTCATGGCGACGGCATCGTTAAACAGGATCTTGTAGGTGATATTCACATTCGCCGCACAGGCCGCGCGGATGGCGAGGAGGCCCGAATGGTAATAGGTGCCGTCGCCGAGGTTCTGGAAGATATGCTTTTCGTTGGTGAAGGGCGACTGACCGATCCAGTTGGCTCCCTCCGCCCCCATATGGGTATAGGTCTGGGTCCGCCGGTTGGGCATATAGACCGCCATGGTGTGACAGCCGATCCCGGCCATGGCGCGGCTCCCCTCCGGCACGTTGGTGGAGGAATTATGTGGACAGCCCGAGCAGAACCAGGGCGAGCGCGTCACCGGCGCGGCGGGCATGTCATTGCCGCTCTCGCGGGCCTCGGCGATACTGATGCCTTCCATCACGCTGTCGGACAGATCGCGGAGCTTGAGACGGGAGGCAATCGCCCGCGCCACCATCGCCGGGGTCAGTTCCCCGTCGGAGGGCAGCAGCATTTCCCCCTCCTCATCCTCCTTGCCGACCAGCATCGGATGCGCTTCCATCCCGTAGAGGATTTTCGCGATCTGATCCTCGATCAGGCTGCGCTTTTCCTCAATGACGAGGATTTCATCCAGCCCGACGGCAAATTCGACAAGCCCTTCCGGCTCCAGCGGCCAGGGACAGGCGACCTTGTAGATGGAGAGGCCGATTTCCTCGATCTCCTTCTCATGGATGCCGAGATCACCGAGCGCCTGCTCCACATCCAGCCAGGACTTACCCGTGGTGACGATGCCAAAGCGACGCTCACTTGAATCGGTTGTGATTTTATCGAGCTTGTTGGCCCGCACGAAAGCCTTGACCATTGGGATCTTGTGCCGCATCAGGCGGGTTTCCTGCGCGAGGCTGTTATCGGGCCAGCGGATATGCACGCCATCGGCGGGCGGCTCGATATCGTCGGGGATGACAATTTCCACCCGGTCCGGCCCGACATAGGCGGTGGCCGAGCTTTCGACCGTATCGGTCAGGCATTTCATGCCGACCCAGGCGCCGCTGTAGCGGGACAGGGCAATGCCGTAGAGGCCGTAGTCGAGATATTCCTGCACGGTGGCCGGGTTGAGGATGGGAATCATCGCCGCCGCCAGCGCCTGTTCGCTCTGATGCGCAACCGTCGAGGATTTCGCCATATGGTCGTCGCCCATCAGGACGAGAACGCCGCCATTCGGCGAGGTGCCCGCCATATTGCCATGCTTGAACACGTCGCCGGAGCGGTCAACGCCCGGCCCCTTGCCATACCAGATGCCGAAGACGCCATCGAAATCAGTCTTGCCGAACATGGGAAGCTGCTGCGTGCCCCAGATGCTGGTCGCGGCCAGATCCTCGTTCACGCCCGGCTGGAAATGGATATCGTTGTTTTTCAGGAACGGCTTCGCCTTCCACAGGGTCTGGTCATACAGACCGAGCGGCGAGCCGCGATAGCCCGAGATAAAACCGCCGGTTTTCAGACCGGCGGCGGCATCGCGCTGACGCTGCATAATCGGAATACGGACGAGCGCCTGCGTCCCCGTGATAAACACCTGACCGCGCTCCAGTTCATATTTGTCATCCAGGCTGATGGCAACCAGATCATTCATTCTTGTTCTCCCGCGCCCCGGGATCAATTTATCAGAGGAACCGTCTACCGCCAGCCATTCATTCTCTGGCCTGTTCGTTGTTCTTCTCTGTGCCGGGCACCTCTTGTCATAGCATATGTCCAAGACGGGTGACTTACAAGCGGTGAGATTATGGGCAGCGGTCAAAAACGCCCCGGCAATTTGCAACAATCTCAAAACATTGGGGATTATTTCCCTTCTCCGGTCATTTTTTCCACCCTATTTCATGAAAGTATGCGAGAACCGGCGTCAAGACCCCTGATTTGCGAGAGAAAGCCCGTTTGATGAGGCAACAGACGAAGAAAATTTTGCTGCTGCTGATCGGCTGGTTTTTTGTCGCCCTCGGCACTATCGGCCTGTTCCTGCCGGTGTTGCCGACGACGCCGTTCCTGCTGATCTCCCTCTGGGCGTTTTCGCAAAGCTCCGAACGGTTTCACGACTGGCTCTATAACCACCGGGTTTTCGGCCCGCCGCTTCAGGACTGGTCCCGCTACGGCGTGATCCCCTTGCGGGCCAAAATCGTCGCCATCGGCACCATGGCGATCAGCGCGACGTTGGTCATTATCTTCTCCAGCACGCCCTGGTACGGGATTACCGCCATGCTGCTCTTGATGGGCATCGGCGCGGGCTTTATCCTGACCCGCCCGAGCCGCCCAAAGAATCAGGACGCCGCCTGAACCCAGGCCCTCAGGTCACCATAATCGGGGAATTTTCCTGCGAGAGCAGGGTCGCCAGCCGCTCCAGCGCGCGAAGAACCCGGCCCTCATGCGGCTCCGCCATCAGGCAGAGGCGGATATGCCGGGCCGCAACAGTCTTATGCATGGCGAAGGTATCCCCGGCGACAACGATGATATTCTCGCGCCGGGCGGAGGAGACGAAATCCGACATCTCCTGCCCCTCCGGCAGGCGCAGCCAGAGATGGGCGAGCGGCGAATCATCCGGGGTCGGCGGCGTTTCAAGCCACGGGCCCAGTATCTTGCGCGCTGCCCGCTCCCGCCGGAGGCAGACCTCGGTCAGCAGATCCGCCTGCGCCGACACCTGCCCCGACTGCACCAGAAAATTCGCGATATCGAGGATGATCGGGGAGGTCATCCAGTTGATCGTCGTCATCTTGGTGGCCAGCCGCGGCACCAGATTTTCCGGCGCGATCAGATAGCCGAGCCGGAGCGCCGGGCTCATCACCTTGGAAAAGGTCGCGAGGTAAAGCGTGATGTCCGGCGCCAGATCGTAATAGGCGGGAATCCGACGGTTATGCAGCGGCGCATAGGCGCTGTCCTCGACGATCAGCACGCCATGGCGGCGGGCAATCCCGATAATCTCCTCGCGCCGTTCCAGCGGCTGGGTCGCGCCGGTGGGGTTGTGATTGGTCGGCACCGTGATCAGCAGGCGCACCTTGCCGCGGCGGCAGGTTTCCTCGAACGCCGCCGGGATCATTCCTTCCGCGTCCATGGCAATCGGCGCGATGCGCAAATCCAGCTCATAGGCCGCCGCGCGGATGCCGGGATATCCAAATGCTTCCGTCGCCACCGTCTCCCCGGGGCTCGCCAGGGTTGCCATGGTCAGATACAGCCCCGACTGGGCGCCCTGGGTGAGGATAATGTTGTCGGTCTCGACATAGCGGATCAGGCTCGACAGCCAGCGCGCCGCCACCTCGCGGTCAAACGGCCGGCCGCGGCTGTCGGAGTAGAAAAAATAGGCATCCGGCTCGTTCCGCCGGAGCAGCCGCTGCGCCGCATCGCGCAACCGGTCCTCGGTCTCGATATGGAAATAGCTATTCTTCGACAAATCGGTGAGATCGCTCGCCCCCTCTTTCCAGCTTTCCTCGGGAAAAAAGGCGCCGCGGCCAACGGCGGCATCATCGCCGGGTGTGCCATAGACGAACGTCCCCTGCCCGACCCGGCCGTAGCAATAGCCACGCCGTTCCAGCTCCGCATAGGCGCGGCTGGCGGTGCCGACGGAACATTGATATTCGAAGGCGAGATCACGATGGGTCGGCAGCTTGTCGCCGGGCTCCATCCGGCCGTCTTTGACCAGCTCGATAAAGTCCGCAACGATCCTCTCGGATTTCTTCATGTCCGCTCCCGTCTGCTCCGGAATTATATTGTCACAGTGACAATATAGCATTTGACGGAGACATTATTATAACAATATTGATACAATGTAAATTGTCTTAATACTCTTTTGCAGCCTGCAGGAACACCCAAAATGGACTACGGAAAGATGGCTTTGGTAACGTTGTTTGCCATTTCGATGGTCGGCTCTCCGGGACCGGTGAATATGCTTCTGATGGCCTCCGGCGCGAACTTCGGTTACCGGCGGTCTTTCCCCTTCCTGGTCGGAAGCATTTCGGGATTTCTGCTGGTCTGCATTGCGACGGCGCTGGGGCTTGGCACGCTGTTTACGACCTCCCCAGTCCTGCAGCTTGTCTTCCTCGGCGCGTCGCTTTTGTACATCCTGTATCTTGCCTGGCGGGTGGCGATGGCGAACCCGCAGCTGGCAACGGCGACGGAGCAACCGGGATTCCTCTCCGGGATCGTCCTGCATCCGCTCAATCCGAAGGCCTGGGTGACCATCGTTGCGGCCTATTCGCAGTTCATCTCGCCCGAGGACAGCTATGCAACCCAAGCCATTGTTATCATAGCAATTTTCCTGATCGTCAGCCTGCCGTTCAACTCGCTCTGGTGCTATGGCGGCGATCTCCTGCGGCGGCTGGTCACCTCGCCCCGGATCATGCGGATGATCAATATCTCGCTGGCGGCGCTGATGCTGATTGTCGTCGGCTTCGCGCTAGTTCAATCGGATGTGCTGAAACCCCTGCTTGCCACCCTCGGCGGCTGACGGCGCGGTTTAGCTCGCCTCGGCCATGCGCATAGTGCGCTCGGGCGGGAAATGCAGGGTGCAGACGGTCCCGACATCAACCTCGCTTTCCAGCGTAAAGGTCGAGCCATGAACATCGGCGAGCATCTGGACCAGCGTCAGGCCAAGGCCGGTGCCCTCGTTATTGCGGGCGTAGGAGGTCTGCACCTGACCGAAGCGGTCAAGCACCCTCGGAATGTCATCGGCGGCAATCCCGATGCCGGTATCGGTCACCCGGATATCGAGGCCGTTATCGTCGCGAACTGAGATATTTACGGTGACGGAACCGCCCTTGTTGGTGAATTTCACCGCATTGGAGACGAGGTTGACGATGATCTGCTTGATCCGGGTTTCATCACCCAGAAAGACCGGCAGTTTCTCCGGCACCTCGGCGACCAGCGCGACCCCGGCCTCCAGCGCGCGCACGGACAGCATCCGGAAGCAGGACTGGATGACCGCAGAGAGATCGATTTTCCGCTCGGAAAGCTGGAGTTGTCCGGCCTCGATCTTGGCGACGTCGAGCACATCGTTGATCAGACCGAGCAAATGCCGCCCGGCACCGTGAATATCCGATGAATATTCCTTGTAGTTCGGATGGCCGAGACTGCCGAACGCCTCGGAGGTCAGCAGTTCGGAAAAGCCGATGATGGCATTGAGCGGCGTGCGGAGTTCATGGCTCATATTGGCGAGGAACTCAGACTTGGCGCGGTTGGCAAGCTCCGCCATCTCCTTCGCCTTGCGCAAGTTGACCTCGCCGCGCACACGGTCGTTCATGTCCGTCAGCGTACCTTCAAGATAGAGTAGCTTTCCGTGATCATCGAAGACGCCATGGGCATTGATCGCTGCCCAGGTCATGGTGCCGTCTTTGCGCTTCCACTGATAGATCTCGTCGATCAGATACTGCTTTTTGCAGAGCAGCATGAAATGCTTGAGCGCCACGTCGGGATTGTCATAAACATCCGCCGTCAGCGTCGAGACTGATTGTTTCATATCCTCCGGCGACGCATAGCCAAGAAGGGCGGCGAGCGCCGGGTTGACATCCATCAGGCTGCCGTCGGCATACACCTGAAAAATGCCTTCCGTCGCATTTTCATAGATCCGGCGGTGCTTGAGTTCGCTTTGTTCCAGCGCGATTTCGGACGCGCGGCGGTTATAGATATAATAGATCAGGACGGCGGCAAGCCCGGCAAGGCCCAGCAGGACCAGCAACACGGCATCACGAAAGATATCGACCTGGTTTGCCTGCTCCCGCAGCAGGCTGGTTGCTGTATCGTTTGACAGGGCGTTCAGCTCCTCCGCCTTCAGCAACGCCTCCTCCGCCCGGCCATGAGCCGTTGCGAGAACAACATTATTCGTTGGCGGTAACCCGCCAATACCATCCCGAAGCCACTCCCGCATATCATGAAGCGCCGGGCCGAGAACGCCGTAAATGGCCGCTGTCCCGATCAGGTTGTCAAAGCCGTACTGCACGCGCTTCTCGTTCAGAAGAACGCGGACATGATCGAGCCGGTTCCGGGCGACATCGAGAATCTTTTCGCGTTCCGCGCCGGTCTGAAGCCGGGCAATGGCGATGGCATGGGACACCTCGTGAATGTCATAGAGGATGGAGGCCATGGCCTGCGAATCCTCCACCACCTTGAGCGGAATGGATTCCTCGATACTGGACAATGTCACCTGGACATAGCGAACCGTGCCGATAACAAACAACGTCAGCAGCAAAATAGCGACAATATAGTTATTCTGCCGCTTCAGCAGATTGCGGGGATGGCATTTCCAGGCGAAACTGTACAGCTTGTCGGCAGTCATCAGATGCGGCTCAATTCGGGTTCTGGGTCGAGTTAATGGTGGCGACCGCGGGCAGGACCTCATCATAATAGCGCCGCGCCCCGGGATGCAACGGCACACTCATCGAGGCAAAGGCGGATTTCAGATTGATCGTGTTCAGCTTCGGGTGGATGCCGAGCTTGCGGACACTCGGCAGGTTTTCCCAGAATTTCTTCGTGATCTCATACACCAGTTGTTCGCTCTGGTCTTTATGCACCAGCCAGAGCGCGGCGACGCCGAGCGTGCGAACCTGGTCGATACCGTTATAGCTGTCCGCGGGAATGGCTGTCCTTGAAAAGAAGGGATTGTCCTTGGACAGCCGCGCGGCCACGGGCCCGTCAATCGGGATCAGCGTGACCAGACCCTCGGCGTTCAGATCCGCAATCGCCTTTGACGGGGTACCCGCAACGACGAAGAAAGCATCAAGGTCTCCGGCGCGCATCTTCTTGAGGGCATCCGACGGCTTCACATATTGCGTCTTTAACTCGCTTTCCTGCAGGCCATAGGCTTTCAGGATGATGCGGGCGGCGACGATGGTGCCGGAGCCGGGATCGTCAAGCGAGACACGGCGGCCGCGAAGATCGTTGATAGTGCCAATGCCCGAGCTCTTGCGCGCCACGAGGTGAATATCCTCTCGGTAAAGGCTGGCGATCGCGCGGATGTCCTCGAAAGGTTTGGCGTCCTTGTAAATGCCGGAGGCCGTATGCGCCCAGAAGGCGACATCGGATTGGGAAAAGCCGCTTTCGATGCGGCCTTCGCGGATATCCTCAAGATTGGAGACAGAGCCGTTGGCGGACTGGGCAACCGCAAGAAGATGGGCGACCCCGCAGGGCATCGGCGCACAGTTCTCCTTGCCCGTCGGATTGGTGATGGCATGGGCGACGCCCTGGCCGACCGGATAATAGGTGCCGCTGACACCGCCGGTGCCGATGCGGAACAGGCGGGTTTCCCCGGCGGACGCGCCGGCGCCACCTAAAGGCGAAAGGGCCAGCGCAAGAAATCCGGCGAGGATGAGCGAAAAGCGGATACGCATGTTACTTTCCTTCTTGATCGGCAAGAATTGTCCTTTTCCCCGGACGGGTCAGCCGATAATATGGTCATTCAAGCGACGACCCTAACATGGCCGCGTTAATGAGCCGTAAACGACCCCGGGACAAACCGGGCCGAAAACCGAAGGGACATCATGCAAGACACCGCCCCGAAATCCCCGGAAGAGATCGCGTTTCTGAACACCGAATATCTGCCGCGCCGGGCGGTGCCCAACATGCAGGAGTATTTCGATGCTGCCGCCGCCAGGAGCGCCGAGGCGCGGACACGTCTTGCGAGCAATCTCGACATCCCTTACGGCGACACGGCGCTGCAACGGCTGGACATCTTTCCCGCTGGCCAGCCCGGCGCCCCGGTCTTCGTCTTTATCCATGGCGGCTACTGGCGCGCGCTCGACAAGAGTTTCTACAGCGATATCGCCGAGACTTTCACCGCCGCCGGAGCCACGGTTGTCCTGCCGAACTATGATCTCTGCCCGGCGGTGTCAATCCCCGATATCGTGACCGAGATGCGAACGGCGCTTGCCTGGGTGCATGCCAATATCGCTGCGTATAACGGAGATGCGAACAAGATTTACGTCTGCGGCCATTCGGCGGGCGGGCATCTGACCGGCATGATGATGACGACGGACTGGGCGGCCATGGGGTTGCCGTCCGATCTTCTGAAGGGCGCCGCGCCCTTGAGCGGTCTCTTCGATATCGAGCCGCACCGCCATACGGAACTGCAGGTCGATATCCGCCTGACCGCGGAGGATGCCGCCGCCAACAGCCCGCAGAACCTCACGCTTTATGCAGATTGTCCGGTGATCTGCGCCGTCGGCGGCGGAGAGAGCGCGTCTTTCCACCGACAGTCGAGGGAATTCGCCGACAAATGCCGCGCCGCAGGGCTGCCCGCCGACTATCTGGAAACCGGCAATGACAACCATTTCGAGATTACCGAGCGATTGCTGAAGCCCGACGATCCGCTAACGCTTGCCCTTTTGAAATTAATGGGGCTCTAATAGAGAAAACAACCCGGGAGACCCGCCATGACAACGACCCTGACCAACAGCCGCGAACACCTCTCCGCCCTGACCGACCGATTTGTCGATGCCTTCAACCGGCAGGATATCGACGCGGTGATGGCCTTCTTCGCCGAAGACGCGGTGTACCGAGATGCCTACGGCAAGTCCCATGAAGGGCTGGCGGCCATCCGCAAGGCGTTCGAGCCTGTGCTGAACGGCGCGCTCGGCAAGATTAACTTCGCGGGCGAGGACCGCTTCATCGATGCCGAGGCCGGAAAGGTGATGGACAGCTGGGTCCTGCATATGCATATGGGCGAAGGGGCGGACAAGGAGGCGAGCATGACCGGCCTCGACCTTCTCACCTTCAAGAACGACAAGCTGGTCCGGAAAACCACCTACCGGAGGGGATAGTCATGGATGTCACACTGATTTTGCTGTCCGTTTTCGGGATCTTCATTCCGGCGCTGATGCTGCCGGGGCCGGATTTCATCGGCGTCGTCCGCTCCTCCATGACCGGCGGAACGCGCGCCGGGCTGCTCACCACCCTCGGGGTTTCGCTCGGCCTCCTGATGTATGCGAGCCTCAGCCTGCTCGGCCTTTCGGCCATCCTTGTGCAGTATGAATGGCTGGCCTGGACGGTAAGGGTCGCGGGCGCATGCTACCTCATCTATCTCGGCATCCGGCTCTTGTTCGTAAAGCCGGACGCGATGGAGATCGATCCGGCGGCGCGAAAACCCACCCGCAACGCCTTCCTGTTCGGCTTTCTGGTCACGCTCACCAACCCCAAGGCAGTCGTGCTGTTCACCAGCGTCTTCGCGACGGCGGTAACGGCGGAGACGCCCGTCTGGCTTCTCGTCCTGATGATCGCGCTGGTCTTCGCAAGCTCCCTCCTCTGGTATACGATCGTCAGCCTGTTCATGTCGAGTCGGCCGGTGATGACCCGCTTTGCGAAAGCCCGCCACTGGATCGAGCGGACGGCCGGGGCCTGCTTTATCGCCATCGGCGGCAAGCTGCTGAGCGACGCCCGCAATCCCTTGAGCCCGTGAGCCTCTCCCTTCGCGCGGAACGCCCGGCGGATACGGCAAAAATCCGCGACATCATCACCGCCGCCTTCGGACAGGCGGACGAGGCCGAGCTTGTCGATGCGCTCCGCCTCGCGGGCGATCTCACCCTCTCTCTGGTTGCCGAGGACGACGGAGAGATCGTCGGTCATATCGCGCTCTCGCGCCTTAAATCCCCCAAAGACGCCCTCGCCCTCGCGCCCGTCTCTGTCGCGCCGGACCGGCAGGGAGAGGGCATCGGCGGCGCGCTGATCCGCCACTCAATTGAGGAGGCTCGCCGGAGCGGTGACGCGCTTATCTTCGTCCTCGGCGAGCCCGCCTACTACACCCGCTTCGGCTTCTCCGTTGAGACCGCCGCGCCGTTCGACTGCATTTATGCCGGGGAATATTTTATGGCCTTGCAACTAAGCACCGAAAAAACAGCCCCCGCCGAGGTTATTTATGCGGACGCGTTTGGGGGCTTGGGGTAGGTATCTTCAAAATGATTACTTATGGCGACGTTACAGAAATCAGCTACAGCCCGCGCCTCAAACTATTGGTGTTTATAGCACTTATCGGTTTCTGTATAATCACCTTATGGAACATAGATATCGACTTCTCTGATTTCTGGACGAGTTCCTATATAAAGATAAGCATCGAACCGAAATCCTGGTTGATGCCCGTTTCGCTGTTCCTTGTCTCATATGCATTTATTGTTGCGGTCCCCGCATTACTCGATAGCCATGTTCAGGTTCGGATTAGTAGAAAAGGTTTTTATTGGAGAAGGTGGAGCGAAACGACGATACCGTGGTCGGAGGTTGTTGAAATTAATGCCGGAACATCCTCAAAGCACCATGCGCCATATGTCCGATTGCAGGTTCGGAATTCAAATAAGTATAAAAACAAAGGCGTCCCCTTTTTCCTCAGATTTATCAGAGCAATTGAATTTCCGATCCGATTTAACTCGAGTGATGAGATACTCATTCAGACGTCACTTCTTGAAGGTTCCAACAAGGAAATTCTGGCTGCTTTTCAATCCGCTTATGAAAAGTACGGCAGCTAATACCTTTCTCAAGCTTAACCAGATTTTGCCCCACCGGACCGCTATTCCCGTCATCGTAACCTGCTCTAAATAATTGATTTTTCAATTTTCTATAATTATAAAAATAGAAACTGCTGCGCCGAGATTTTAACGATGTCAACTGATGATGAAATAATCGAAATTCGAAATAATCGAACGTTGGCCCTTTTGCTGATGCTCGCCACCGGATTTTTTGCCGTAGCAAGCATTTTGTTTTTGAACATAGATATATCCGATTTTTGGGGCAGCTTGGCGAAAGGAATAGAAACGCAGGAAAAAGGCTGGATATTCGTTTTGGGATTTCTCTTCTGCAGTGCGCTTTATTTAAATGCAGTCTACCGGCTTTTTGATCGGCGGGTGCAACTAAGAATTAGTAAGGAAGGCCTTTATAGCCGCAACTGGTCAAGGAAGTTAGTTCCCTGGTCTGAAATTAAAGACTTTGAGTTATTCACTGTACGACCATACAGAACTTTTGGGTTATTTCCCATTCGATTTGCAGCCGTAATCTTGAATACGACTGAGAAAAAGAAAAATGAATATCTTAACAAGCTTTTCAAATATTCTGTACCCGGCGATTTAGCGATAACAATGACCGGGCTAGATTGCTCCTATAAAGACATTCTTGCATACATGAGAGAGGCTCATACGAATTACAGCGATTAATTGTTCTCACCCCACCCTCGCCAATTGCCTGTCATGCAGTTTTGAGAGCAACAACAGCGCTAGTATTGCACCGGTGAGGGCGAGGGCCATGTCGCTCTGGGTGTCCCAGATATCGCCCTGCGTCGCGAGAAAATCATCGGCGGCGGAACCGGTGAGGACAGCCACCCACCATTCGATCAGCTCGTAAAAGGCGCTGAAGGCGAGGCAGATGGAGACGATGATAAAATTCCGCCAGTTCGCCCCGCTGATAACGTCCCGCCGGATCAGGATTTCCCGGGCGATAATCGCAGGGATAAAACCCTGCGCGAGATGGCCGACGCGGTCATAGTGGTTTCCGCTCGAACCCGAACCACGGCTTGATGGTATCGAACAGCGGCACCTCGGCATAGGTGTAATGCCCACCCACCATCAGGATGATGCAATGGATGAAGATGAGAGTGTAAAGCAGCGGCGTTAAAGGGAATTTCTTATAGGTCAGCACGAGGATGGTAAGGCCGATCAGGGCCGGGCCGACCTCCAGTATCCAGATGAAATAACTCTTTGGCTCGATTGCCGACCAGATCAGCACGGCGAAATAGATGCTGAGCCAGATCACTTTCCACATGTCTGTTTCCCCCAATAGCCTGATACTGCGATTGCCGCGCCCGGCGCGGCGCTAGTTGATGCCATTGGCGCGCTGGAGTTCACGGATATAGAGAACGATAGCAGCCAGATCCTCATCTGTCACCGCCTCCACCGGCGGCATGTCGCCGAAGGGCCAGTGATGCGCCCGCACGCCCGTTTTCGCGGCGCGCCAGAAGCTGGCATCGCCATGATGGCCGGGTTCGTAGATTTTATGAACCAGCGGCGGGGCGACGCCGTCCTGCCCGGCGGCATTGACCCCGTGGCAGGAGGCACAGTTGGTATCGAACGCGCCCTTGCCGAGCCGGGCCGCCGCCGTCAGTTCCGGCACGGTGACGGAGACCATCGGCGCACCGCTGCCGCCCTCCCCGCCTGACCCGGCCGTCAGCAGGTAATATCCGCCACCGATCAGCGCCAGCAGCGCCAGCGCCGCCCATATTCTTTTCCTGCTCATGGGGCTGGCGGGCCTTTCAGCTCCACCACATTGCCTTCGGGATCATTGATATAGAAGGACGGGCCCTGCCCCTCCGCGCCGTAGCGGCTCTTGAGTTCGCCCGCATCGATGCCGTGGCGCGCGAGATGGCGGCGGACCGCGTCCTCGTCGAACGGCTCCACCCGGAGGCAGAAATGATCGAGATTGCGCCCCTCCTTCCCCGGGGCCGCGCCGCCCATCTGGCCGAGCGTGCCGTCAACGGGCACGATGTCGATCAGGGCCGTCCCGGCGCGCAGCTGATAGAGGCCGATGCCTTCCTGCACCTTCTCGACAGGGCAGCCGAGCACCTCCTGATAAAAGCCCATCATCTTCTCAAGATCCTTAACCCGCAGCACGATATGGTCGATATTGCTGATTTTAAACATATTTCCCTTCCCTGATTCGATCCCTGATTTTACAGCTTTTAGTGGCCGCGCCAAGCTGCTACCTTGAAGATTACATAAGAACAAGAAAAGGAAAAATCCAATGATTACCCGCGACGACCTGATCGGCACATGGCGCCTGAAAAGCTGGACAAGCCTCAAGAACGGGGAGCCGGTCGGCTATCCCATGGGCGAGGATGCGAAGGGCCAGATCATCTATTCGCCGGAAGGACGGATGAGCGGCTTCCTGATGCGCCGCGACTTCGCCGAGCAGCCGCGCGACACGGCGGCAAGCCCGGACATCTGCCTCGCCTATGGCGGTGATTTCCGCGTCGAGGGGGATGAGGTTATCCATGACGTCGATGTCGCGACCGTGCCCTACTGGATCGGCAACCCTTTGATCCGGACCGTGGTCCTGCAGGGAGAAAATGTTCTCCTGAAGACCAAGCCGGAGACCACCTCATCGGGCAATACCTATGAGCATCACCTGCTGTGGGAGCGGATCGGCGGCGAGCCCTAGCGGCCCTTCCAGACGGGTTTGCGCTTCTCGGCGAAGGCGCGCGGGCCCTCTATACGGTCTTCCGAGTTCATCAATGTCTCGAACGCGGGATAGCTTTTCTGGTTGGTGATCGCGTCGGCGAGCGAGGGCTCGTCGAGGCTGCGCATCACCGTCTCCTTGGAGGCGCGAATGGCAAGCGGGCTCGCGCGCAGGATCATCTGGCACCAGCGGTCAATCGCCTCCTCCATCGCATAAGGGGCGACGACCTCATTGACGAAGCCCAGCCGCTCCCCCTCTTCCGCATCGACATTGTCGGAACTCAGGATCAGCCCCATCGCCTTCTTGAGACCGATCTGGCGGGCGAGCCGATGCAATCCGCCGCCAAGCGCGACGGCGCCGACCAGCGGTTCGGGCAGGCCGAAGCGGGAATTTTCCGTGGCGATGATCAGGTCGCAGGCGAGCGCAATCTCGAACCCGCCGCCATAGGCGATCCCCTCGACCGCCGCGATTACCGGCTTGGCGAGGTCATAACGCTCGATCAGGCCCGCATACCCATTTTTGGGATATTCCCGCGCCTTGGGGTCCTTGCTGGCGGCAATGGCCTTGAGGTCGCTGCCCGCGCAGAAGGCGCGCCCGCCGCTCCCGCGTAGCACGCAGATATACTGATCCGCATCCTCGGCGAAGGCATCGAGGGCGCGCTGCATCTCCGCATGCATCTCGGGATTGATGGCGTTTAGCACTTCCGGCCGCTCAAAGGTGATCCGGGTGATGTGATCGTCCGTGGTGACCGAGATAAATTCGTAGCTCATGCGGGGTTCCTTTTCCGACGGGGGCTTCTTTATTTTCTGCCATCATAGCAATCAAAGACAAGAAGCCCACCAGAAAAACAGCCCCGCCGCCCGGAAGCTGCCGGGCGATATGGATCAGTTCATCAGCTTCCAGCTGCCATCGACCTGACGGCAGGCGATACCGTAGCTTTTCTGGATCTTGCCGTCGATGTCCGCCTCGGCGGTATATTCGCGGCAATATTCCCCGCTTTGCTGCTGATAGGTGCGTTCCGGGCTGATTTCATATTCGGCGCCGTTCTGCGGGTTGTTCCAGACGATTTGCTGTCCATCTTCGGCATGTTCCATGGTCTGGCCGATGCAGTTCTGATCGACCTCGTCCATGCTGCGGCCAATCGCCCCACCGAGCAGATAGCCGATGATCGTACCCCCGGCGACGGCGACAAGCTTGCCATCGCCCTTGCCGATCTGCGATCCGGCGACACCGCCGACCGTCGCGCCGAGCACACTGCCCAGCAGTTCGCGGTTACATTCGCCGACATCAATGCCAAAGGGCACCGTGGCCACCGGCGCGGCATAATAACCCTTGTTTTTCTTGCCCTTGCCTTTTTTCATCTGCTTGTCGCGATAGCCATGGGCGGGCGCCCAGGGCGGCGGATCGGCCTTGACCGGCGCGATATCGGCCGCGACAAACCCGAGCGCCAGCATCGGCACCATCGCGGTCCGGAGCAGGCTGCTCCTGGCCGCAGTTGCGTTAAATGTCATCACTTTATCCCCTTTTTTGACATAAGAGATCGCTCGATTGTCGAAGGTAAGGATGAATTATGTCTTAATCCGGGCAGGCAAATTCCGGCGGTTCAGTAGTCCCATTTCCAGAAAATGCCAACGCTGCTGTCCGTGGACTGGCCAACCTCGCTCTCGACCGAGATATTGGGCGTCAGCTCGATCTGCACCTTGGCGCGGGTGCTGTTGGCCCCGGCGCCCTGATCCACGCCGACATAGACATTGTCGGTCACGTATTTTCCGACGCTGAGCTCCGCCGCCCCGGTTTCCGCATTGGTGCTGGCGCTGATCACATCGACGCCGAGGGTCTCGCGCGCAAAGCCCGTGATGCCGCCACCGCCACCAAGCTTGCCCGACAGGGTCGCGATGGTTTCCGCGAGCTGCACCGCCTCCAGCGCCGAGAGCTTGCCCGATGACTTGCCGAACAGCACATAGGAGAGCACCTCGTCCTGCGGCAGCCCGTCGGGGGAGGTGAAGCTGATTTTCGGGTTCGAGGCGGTCCCCGAAATGGTCACGATGGCCGTCACATTCGGCCCGTTATAGCGCGCCTTCAGTGACAGTTCCGGGTTGATCGTCTCGCCGCCGACCAGCGCGATCTCCCCTTCCTGCAACTGAAAACTCTTGCCGGCGAAGGTGAACTGGCCACGCACCGGGCTCAGCTCGCCTTCGATCCGGGGCCGGGCCGCCGTCCCGCGCACGATGAAATTCCCCTTCCATTCGGAATCCAGCCCGCGCCCGCGAATGAACACCCGGCCCGGCAGATGCAGATCGAAATCCAGATTGACCGTGGATGGCAGGGCGGAAGCCTCTTTCTCCTTCTTCGGGGCGCCGGGGCGGTTGACCTCCTGATACTGCAGATCGACGATATTCGGTGCGACGGAGCCGCCGATATTGATCTCGACTTCCCGCGTCGTCACACTGCCCTCGACGAAGAGGTTGCTCGTCTCGCCCTTGACGACGATATCGCCGTCGGTGATGACCATGATGTCATCACGGTTGACGGCGAGCAGCCCGGCCATGGTGGTGGTCACATCCACGCGCGGGTCGGTCAGGGTCTCGAAATTGACGGTGCCGGATGACCTGATGGTGCCGCCCTGATCATCGACGGCGCTGGTCTCGATCGTCAGCACCTCGCTGTTGGCGATATCCGCCTTGATGGAAATGTTGCGGAGCAAAGTGCCCTGCTCGATCTCCTCGAAATAGCCGTCGGCAAGGCGCAGGTTGCCGTTGATCTCCGGTTCGTTGATCGTGCCCTCGACCGTGGCGTCGGCGGTGAGCTGACCGCTCATCTTTTGAGTATCCATCGCAAGAAGCGGCCATATCTTACTGAGTTCGCTATCAATATCCAGTCTGGCATTAACCGGTTTATCCTCATCTATCCGGACGTTGAACGGATCGAGGGAGAGGTCAAACGGCAGCCGCCCCGTGATGTCGATGGTGGTTGCCTCAAGCCCCGTGACATCGCCGCTGACGGCCAGTTCCCCGTCCTTCAGATCGGCGGTGACGGTGCTCGCGAAGGCGGGCAGCTCGGCATATTCCTCCTCCGTCAGCCGCACGTCCGTCGCTTTCAGGTTCAGCGTACCGCGGGCCGGACTGCCCTTCTCGACGGAGAGCGTCGCACCGCCGTCCAGCCCGCCTGCAAGCGCATAATCCGGATTGACGAGCGCTACCATATCGACGGGCAGGTTCCTGAAATCAAGCGTCGCCTTCGCCGCCGCGGGCGTCAGGCTGGCCTCCGCCTGCATCTCTCCCTCCCCGAAGGCGAGGATAAAGCGATCGAGCGTGATAGTCTCCCCCTCCAGCGTCAGGGCGAGCGGCTGTTTAAGCGCAATCTTGCGCCCCGCAAAAGCGCCATCGAGGGCGGCGAGCCGGATAACGGTCGCCGGATCATCAAGCGCGAGATTGCCACTGCCGGTAAGTTCCAGTTCGGGTTCCGCGCCGCGCGTGAGCGCTATGCGGTAGTCAAGATCGGTGAAGCCGCCCTCAACCTCGGCCCTCAGCGATTTAAGCTCCTGCGCCGCGAGGCGGATATTGGCGATCTCGGCGGAGGCGGTGAGCGCCGGGGCATCGAAGGTCCCGGTCATCGACGCCTTCGCCGTCAGCGTTTCAAGGGCGATATCGGCAGAGTCAAGCTGTAGCGCCATGCCGTTCACGGTGGCGTTGATCGCCTGCTCCCCGCCCTGATCGGCGAGGGTCGCGGCAAGATCGAGGCTGCCTGCCGCGCTTTCGCCGGCCAGCGCCGCAACCGTTGCCAGGTCCGGGATTGCCGCCTTGACCTCCCCGCTCATCGGGCTGCCGTCAAAGGGCACGGTGAGATCGCCGGTAATCCTGTTGTCCTGCTCCGTGATGCGCAGATCGCTGAGTTCCAGTCGATCATAGTCCGGCAGGGCAAACCCGGCATCGGCGAGCGCCGTCAGCTTGTCATGACGCAGACGGAGGGAAATCTTTCCATCCGGCGAGGTCGCGAGCGACTGCATGTTCACCTCCGCATCGAGCGCGCCGAGGGCCATGCCGTCAACGTCGAGATTGGCAACATCGAGCCGCCCGTCAATGGCCGGATCTTCAAGTGCGCCGGTCAGATTGGCCTGGAGCACCGCGTTTCCTTTGAGCGGAACGGCCGCAAGGTCGCTGAGCGGGGCGAGCGCGGGAAGTTTGGTGGTGAGGTCCGCCGTAATCGTCTCGAACGTCATCGGCAGCTGCGCTTTGCCCGTCACCTCGCCGGAGGCAAAGGCCAGCAGGATATCGGAGAAGGTCAGTTTTTCCTCCGCCATGTCGATCTTCACATCCAGCGTCGGGGACGGACCGATAAGCGGCTGCAGGCTCGCGTCCTGAAGGTCGAACTGCTCGGTGCGGGCCTTGAGGCTGCCGGTCAGGGCCCGGCTGATGTCGGGGCTGGTCAGGCTGAGATCGGCGATCAGCCGCCCGCCCATCGGCGCCGCGCGGGAGAGGTCGTCAAGGGTGAGCGCGACATCAGCCTCGGCGCTCAAATCCCCGATATTGAGCGCGCCCGCCCCCTCGGCCAGGACATGCGCACCCAGCAGGCGCAGCGCGATCAGGTCCAGCTTCTCCGTCTTGAGCGCATAGGTCAGCTCGAAATCGATGTCGAGGTTTTCACCGACAAGATTGGTAGCCTCCGGCGGCAGCTTCGAAAGCTCGACCAGCGCGGCGGAGCCTTTGAGCGGGATGACTTCCAGCGCGGCAAGGTCGAGCTTGGAGGTAAAGGTGCCCGTCACCTCCCGCGCGGCGAGGCTGTCCTCGACATCCAGTTCCGTCGCCTTCACCAGCGCATTGGCGGTCAGGGCATCGAAGGTGCCGTCAAGATCAAGGGTGACCGTGCCGCCGGAAATCGCCGCCGGGGCCATCAGCTTGTTGACCTCGGCGGTATCGCGCAAGGTCGTGGTGAGGGAGAGCTTGACCGCCTCGTCGGCGGGCGCAACGCTGCCGCTCGCACTCACCTGAAGCACCGCATTCGCAAGATCGGCGGAGGTGAGCGTCACTTCCGTTGTCTCGGTGTCATAGACCAGCACGGCGGCGATGGAGATGCGCGAGTCATCGACCAGCGGAATGTCCGCCGCCAGCGATTGATCGAGCGCCGCACCACCGTCGAGATCAATGCTGATCTTCTCTGCGCCCTCTGTGCGGATCGCGAAATCAGCCTCGAATATGCGGCCCGCGCTTGCCTCCAGCTGCCCGGCCCAGCCATTCAGCGGCCCGTCGCCAACCACGGTCGCGCGGATCGCCGGATAGCCCGGCAGGGCGAGCAGACGGGACATCAGCCCGCCCTCGGGTTCCTCAAGCCGGATATCCACCGCCAGCGTTTCCGCCGCCGGGTCAAAATCGATTGTCCCGTCAAGGCCGTTGTCGCTGCCCTGCTCGGACAGCCTGATCTCGCTATGGATGACATCATCGATCTTGGCATTGAGATTGACCAGCAGGCTCAACTCCGCCGCCTGACCGGCGACCGGCTCGGCGATTTGTATGGTCTCAATCTCGAAGCGGCCGAGGCGGATATTGACCGGCAGCTTCGGGAGGCCGGGGGCGCTCTCCGTCTCCTCCTCCGCCGATGGCGGCAGGACGGGCTGGCGGTCGATCTCCAGCCGCGCCGCCGTGATCGCCGCGATATCCAGGGTGCCGCCCAACAACTCGAGCGGCGACCAGGCACCGCGGATGTCCTCGATCCGGAGCCATTCCCCTTCCGGGTCTTTCAGGCGGACGCTCGCAATCGAGAACTCGCCGAAGATGTTCCCTTCCAGCGGGCCAAGCTCGATCATCAGGCCGTCCGGGTCGTTGACCGCCTCCTCGATCTGAAAAACCAGCAGCGCCCGCCCGCTATCGGTCTGCAGGAAGCCATAGGCCCCGCCGAGCAGCAGCAGGACAATCAGGATCGGCGCCAGAATGAGGGTGGCGATGAGCGTCTTGCGTGTCATTAGAAGGCCTGACCGATGCTGATATAGATCTGATAGGAATCATCGACATTGGGCCGCTTGTTGAGCGGCACCGCGACATCGAGGCGGATCGGGCCGATCGCCGTGTAATAGCGAAAGCCGAGGCCCGCACCCCAGAGAAATTCGCCGGAGAAATCGGGGGCCATGCTCTCATAGACATTGCCGCCCTCGATAAAGGGGACGATGCCGATGCTGTCGGTAATCTTGACCCGCGCCTCGAACCCGACCTCGAGCAGCGAGCGCCCGCCGATGGGATCGTTATTGGCATCCAGCGGGCCAACGGTCTGGTACTGATAGCCGCGCACAGAGCCGCCGCCGCCGGCATAGAAGCGCTTGGGAGCCGGGATCGCAGAGGCGCTGTCTCCGGCCATCATGCCCATCTTGGCACGGGCTGCGAGAATCAGCCGTTCGTTATCGATAACGGAGTAATAGGTCGAGCCATCGAGTTCCAGCCGCAGGAAATCCGGCGAGACATCATTCAGCCCGAGATAAGGCACCAGCTCCGCGCTGAAGCGCCGTCCCTTCGTCGGATCGAGCAGATCGTCGGTGGAATCATAGCGCGCCGTCAGCGGCAGCCCCGCCAGCGCGTAGCTCTCCTCAACACCGCTGTCGTCGATGACGGCATATTCCAGCGAGACCCCGGCACCCACGACCCATTTCTTGCGCCACCGCCGGTCAATCCCGACAAAGGCGGTCGCGGAGTCTTCGTCATAAGCCTCGGTATTTTCCTGCTTGAGGTCGAAGCTGGCATTCAGGTTGTGATCGAGCTTGATAAAGTTCGGCTTTACATAGGTGACTTTAAGCTCGCGGCGGATTTCCGCAATGGTGAGATCGGCCCGGAGCTTCTCGCCGGAGCCGAACATGTTGCGGTTCTCCCAGTAGTATTGCGTGCCGAAGCCCTCGCTGGTCGAGAAGCTGGCGCCAAGGCCAATAGAACGATGCTCCCGCTCCTCGAAGATGAGGGTGATCGGCACGGTGCTGTCGGTGGGCGCCTCTTTTCGCGGTTTCAGCCGGACAGTATTGAACAGCCCGGTGCGAAGGTATCGTCGGCGCAGGTCATCGAGAACGCGGACATCATAGAGCTTGCCCGGCTCCCATGCGGCGAGCCGCCGGACATAATCCACCTCCACCGTTTTCAGGCCTTCCAGATTCAATTCCCCCATATAGAGGCGCGGCCCGGGATCGAGGGTGATCGTCACCTCCATGGCGTCAGTCCCAAAATCGACAACCGCGTCCTGCTTCTCCACCCGCGCATCCGGATAGCCGCGGTTGGTAAGTTCGACCACCGCCTGCGCCTGGGCGCTGACCACGGGTTCGGAGCGCGCGGGCATGCCGATCTCGATCCCGAGATCATCGAGCGTCGGCACCGGCGGATTGTCCGCCCGCTCGGTAAAGCCGATCTCGAACTTCGTGATCCGGAACAGCGGCCCGGGGGTGATATTAAAGGTGACCGCAACGGGCGACTGTTTGTCGTCGATCTTGAAGGCGACCTCGTTTGCGTAATAGCCTTCCGAGCGCAAAACCTTCTTGAACCCCTCCACATCCTCCTCCGCCCGGCGACGCAGCGCGGCCAGGCTGGCGGGCGTTTTGTCGGCGAGCTGTTCGAGGCGGGAGGACTGTTCCAGCAGGTCGTCAATCTCATCACTCGGCGCGCCGTTGATGATCACGTCATAGCTGAAATCCGGCGCCGCCGTCGTCGAGACATCGGACTCCGCCGCACGGGCCGGAGGCAGACCGGCAAGCGGCATCACGACCGCCAGCAGCAGCATCCACAGGAACCAATTTTTAAAACGGCAGAGATACAAGATGTCAATTTCTCGGAAAAGGTCCGGAAACACACCCCGGACAATCACTTAAGTCAGATTTTTACAGCATTTTCTATAGTTCATAAACTAATGTCCCTGCCCCTCAGAGTCTAGGTCAGCGAAGAATAAAAGCCTGGAAATCGCGGGAGGTTGAAACAAATCCATTGAGAGCATAAGTAAAACTAATACAACTTAAAGTATATATATCGATAACATCATTTTTACACAAATCGCCGTTAAAGGCTGTATAATGAAAGTTCCCATTCAGGAGAAGACTTAAATGCTGCGCACCCTGCTCGCCCCGCTCATGATTATCAGCCTGTTCGCCGGAACCGCCCTTGCCGACAGCACGCAACGGAACCTGTTCGCCTCGGTCTATCTCAAGAAGGACAAGATCGGCCATGTCCATCTGACAACGACCCGCAATGAAAAGGGCGAGATCGAGAAGCTGAGCGCCAATGCCTCGGTTTCTTTCCTTGGCATGGAAGTCTACGGCTTTACCCAGAATCTGAAGGAAAGCTGGCACAGCGGGGAGTTGCAGGACATGAACGGCAAGACCGACGACAACGGCACCGCCCATGAAATCTCCCTCGCCCGCAACTCCGAGGATTATCAGGCAACCTATAACGGCAAGGAGCTGACCCTGCCGCTCAACGCCTTCCCGACCTCTCCGTGGCATTACGCCATCACGGAAAACACCCTGCTGTTCAATATCGTCGATTTCGAGCTGCTGAACGTCAAGATCGCCAAGGACGCGGAAACCGTCGATATCGGCGGTAAAAGCGTGGATACGGAGAAATTCACCTTCACCGGCGACTGGCAGGCCACACTCTGGTTCGACAAGAACAAGGACTTCGTGAAAGGCGAATATGACGTCTCCGGCCGCCAGGTCACCGTAATTCTGGATTAAGCAGCCGAGGACCAGATATTTTTTATCCGGCAATCTGGCCTTTGGTCTGTTTTCTCTTGCAAATGCGTGTATTGAAGTAATATTAATACGCCCATAAATTACTTCAACAAGTTGGGTTTTCATGATTCGTCTATCCGTCGTAGCGGTGGTTCTCTCCTTTTTGTCAGCTTGCGGGCCCACAAAGCTGGAAAATAGTTTTAACTTTAATTCTACAAATAAAAACAGTCTTCTAGTTGTTTATGACTCAGGTGAAAACAAGGCGAATAAAATTATATTCGTACAAACGGATCTGGAAAATTCCCAGTTTAAAGACGAGACAGAAACATTTCTGCTTTGCCCCGCTAGTTGCGGAGGAATGACCAACTACAACACCTTCAAGCTGCAACAGGGACCCGCCAGTTACTTTGCGAAAGTCGTTCCGCCCGGCCAGTATTCGCCGCTAGCGAAATGGTGGCGGAATATGATCGCAAGGGTAAGAACCTGCTATAGCAAAGGAAGCTACGTCTTCGACTTCAAACCCGGCACGATCAACCTCGTCAACCTGAACAGGCTGGCCGGCTCGACAGCAATGGCGAGGCAGAATTTGGCCTTGATTTTAAATACATACCCAAACATCAACGGCGACATCGTCACCACCAAGCCCGTTGCCAAAATCGCATTCGAAGAAGCCGAGGAAAAGAGCTTTGGGGAGCCGTGCTTTCCCGAAACCGGAGGGCAGCCTATCGAAATACTGAAGCGATTTGATGTATATCAGATAGAGGCACGTGACAGTCGCAGCCCCGATAATATCAACTAAAAAAAATTCTGCCAAAATTTGACGGAAGTTTAGTGCTTATTCACGCGAGTTTTTTAATCCATATTAATCTCTTTTCGATTTAATGGCTTCTCGGTATAGTGGCCGGGACAGGTATCAGTAGGATTGGGTAAGACAATTTCGGAACAGAATGACGACAACGCTTCCGGGATCGACAAGCGGAAGTACAAACGCAAGACAGTCATGTGGAACGGCAAGCTGTCCCTGCTCTGGGGGGCGCGCCTCGTGGGAAATGAACAGACGGTTCCCGGCGTGGTACGCGATCTTTCGGTGACCGGCGCCCGGTTCCAGACGAAGATCGATTTCCGCTCGACCAACGAGGTTATTCTGGAAGTGCCGCGCTTCGGCACCTTCAACTGTCATCTGGTCTGGCAGAACGGCCGGATTGTCGGCCTCAACTTCGTCGATCCGCCGGAATTCATCTATAATGCGGTCAACGCGGCGCTGCCCGGCATCTCCCTCGACGTCAACCCGGCGGCCTGATCAGCCCTCTTCGGGATTTCGGAAAATCAGCGAGCTGTTGATGCCGCCGAAGGCGAAATTGTTGCTCATCAGATGGCGGACGGCAACGTTGCGCCCTTCACCCATCACGTAGTCAATCGCCGCGCAGGCCGGATCGACATTCTCCAGATTCGCCGTCGGTGCGAACCAGCCCTCGCGCATCATCTCAATGCCGAGCCAGGCCTCGATCGACCCGCAGGCACCAAGGCTGTGACCGAAATAGCTTTTGAGGGAATGGATCGGGATATCGGCCCCGAGGATTTCAAGCGTCGCGTGGCTTTCCGCAATATCGCCCTGCTCCGTCGCCGTGCCATGGCCGCTGATAAAATCGATATCGGCGGCGGTCAGCCCGGCATTATCGAGAGCCGCCTGCATCGCCACTTCCATGGTCGCCTGCGTCGGGTTGGTGATATGGCGACCGTCGGAATTGGTGGCAAAACCGACAATCTCGGCCAGAATGGTTGCGCCGCGGGCCTTCGCATGATCATAGGATTCCAGCACCAGCGTCGCCGCCCCCTCACCGATCACCAGCCCGTCGCGGTCCTTGTCGAACGGACGCGGGGAGCGATGAGGCTCGTCATTGCGGATGCTGGTCGCGTAGAGGGTGTCGAACACCGCCGCCATGGTCGGGCAGAGTTCCTCCGCCCCGCCCGCGACCATCATGTCCTGCATGCCATATTTGATCGCCTCATAGGCATAGCCGATGCCCTGGCTGCCGGAAGTGCAGGCGCTGGAGGTCGGGATGACCCGGCCCGCAAGGCCAAAGAAAACGCCGATATTGACCGCCGTCGTATGGCCCATCATCTTGACATAGCTGGTCGCGGAAAGATCGCGGGAATGGCCGTCGCGTATTAGATCGGTAAAGGCCAGAACCGGCTTCGTGCTGCCGAAGGAGGAACCATAGGCAACGCCCATGCGCCCGGATTTCAGCACCGGATCATCCAGCAGCCCCGCCATGTCGAGCGCCCGTTCCGTCGCGTAGACCGACATTTTCGCGACCGGCCCCATACTACGGAGCGCCTTGCGAGAATAGCGGTCATCGATATTGAACCCCTCGACCGGACCGGCGAGACGGGTGTTGAGGCCATCATAGAAATCCCAGCTTTCCATGCGGCGGATGCCGGTCTCCCCGGCTCGCATGCGCGCCGAGATCGTGCCCCAGTCCTCTCCGAGTGAGGTGACCCCGCCCATTCCCGTAACAACCACACGCCTTGTCATGCCATTCCCCCGTTTACCGAGATCACCTGCCGGGTGATATAGCCCGCCCCGTCCGAACAGAGGAAGGCGACGGTCGCCGCCACCTCATCGACATCGCCAAGACGGCGGAGCGGTATGAGTTTCATCATCTCCTCCAGCGGCAGATCGTCGCTCATCGCGGTCTCGATCAGGCCGGGGGCGACGCAATTGACCGTAATCTTGCGCTTCGCCAGTTCCAGCGCCAGTGCCTTCGCCGCGCCGATCAGGCCGGATTTTGAGGCGCTGTAATTCACCTGACCGCGGTTGCCCATCTCCCCGGAGACCGAGGAGATCACGACGATCCGCCCGCCCTTGCGCGCCGATACCATCGGCATGGTGATCGGCTTCAGCACATTGTAGAAACCGTCGAGATTGGTATGGATGACGGCGTCCCATTCCTCGTCGGTCATGGCCGGAAAGGCGGTATCGCGGGTAATGCCCGCATTCAGCACCGCACCGTAGAAGGCGCCGAACTCCTCGACTTCCGGGATCAGAATATCGCGGCATTCATCGCGGTCGGAGATATCGAACTGCACAAGCCGCGCCGTGCCGCCCGCCGCCGCGATCAGCTCGACCGTCTGCATGCCTGCATCGCGGTTGCGCCCGCAATGGGCGACAATCTCAAACCCGTCCTTCGCGAGCCGCAAGGCGATGGCCCTGCCGATGCCGCCGCTTGCCCCTGTGACCAAGATTCTTTTCTGCATGAACTCTCAACTTTCAGGGTTGATATACATTAAGCCGGGCTTCGGCGACAAGCTTTTCCGCCCGGTGAATGGTGCAATCGAAGACCGCCATCGGCGCTTCGTCATAGACCAGATGGACCGTGATGCTAAGCCGGTCGCCGATCTCATAGCCGGGACAGCCGAGCGCGAGGTTGCGGCTGCCGATCAGATAGCCGATCCGTGGATTTTCGCCTGCGTTGCGCGCCTTGATCCCGCTATAGGCGGCGATGGACTGCGCCATATATTCGATACCGACATAGGCGGGCACCCCGCCCCCGTCCATGAACGGGCTGCCCGCCGTAATCTCGACCGTGGAGGTCACGGTTTCCTCATCATAGCTCTCCACCCCGTCGATCAGGATCATCGGCGGCGCATGATAGAGAATGTCGGTTATGTCATAGGGGCAGGGTTGCATCATGTTTCCTCCCGACTGAGGATAACACTGATATTGTTGCCGCCAAAGGCAAAGGAATTCGTCATCATGGCGCGGGCCTCGGGCGCCTTTGTCCCGACCGCCACGAGATTGACCGGCGGCAGTTCCGGGTCCGCCTCCCCGTCCCAGACATGCGGCGGCAGTGCGCCGCTCTCCTCCTGCAGGGCGAGCCAGAGGAAGGCAAGCTCCGTACTGCCCGCCGCGCCGAGCGTATGCCCCGTCAGCGGCTTGGTGGAGGAACAGGGCACCCTGCCCAGCAGCTCAAACGCGGCCTTTGCCTCCATGCTGTCGTTGAGTTCTGTCGCCGTGCCATGGAGATTGAGATAGCCGATATCCTCAGGCGCAAGCCCGCTTGCCTCCAGCGCCCGGCGCATGGCGTTGAAGGCGCCCGTTCCCTCCGGGTCCGGCGTGCTCATATGATGGGCGTCCGATGTCTCGCCGATCCCGGCGATGCGAACCGGGGCTTTATCCCGGCTCATCAGGAAGACCGCCGCCCCCTCCCCGATATTGATGCCGTTCCGGTTGCGGCTGAACGGATTGCAGAGCGTCGGCGACAACAGATCGAGGGAGCCAAAACCATTCAGCGTCAGGCGGCAGAGCGTGTCCGCCCCGCCGACAATCGCCGCATCGCAGAGGCCCGCCGCGATCATCCGCCGCGCCGAGGTGAGGGTTTTCGCGCTTGAGGTGCAGGCGGTCGAGATGCTCATCGCCAGCCCTTCGAGGCCGAAATAGCTGCGGACGAAGAGCGCGAGGGAGGCATTATCCTGCCGGTCATAGTCGAAGCCATCCGGAAACGCCCCTGTCTTCACCTTCCCGGCGATGCCGGGTTCGTTATCGCTGATTCCCGAGGTGCTGGTGCCGAGAACGACCGCCACCCGCTTTGCGCCGTATGTCTCGATGGCGGCGCGGATATCGGGTTCGATCTCCTGCAGCGCGGCCAGCAGCATGCGGTTGTTGCGGCTGTCATACTTTTCAAGGCTTTCCGGAATATCGGGGAGTGGCGCCGTGACCTTGCCGACCATTACCTCCTGCTCCGCGAGGAAGCCCGTCGCCGGTTTCATGCCCGAACTGTCGCCCGCGAACAGGGCCGTGGCGACGGCGGCCTTGCCGGCACCGAGCGGGTTGATCAGCCCGAGGGCGTAGAGATACACCGTCGTCATTCGGTCAACTCATAGGAAATGATCGTCATGTCATAGTCGTTCGCCGGATCGCGGATTTGCACCGTTTCGTTCCACGCATTCTCCCGGCTGCCCTGATAGGTGATGTCCAGATCCTCCGCCCGGTCCGCAACCTTTTCCTGCATCGGGTCATCTTCCGGCCAGTAGGTCGCGACAATGACTTTGAGAATATCGGCCGCGTCGAGATTGCCGGTTATCCAGTCCGCCTTGCCCGACCGCACGCCCGTCTCGTCCCAGAGGATATCAAAGGCGCGCCGCCCGAGCGAGTCCAGCCCGACAAGCAGCAGTTTCTCTTCGGTCAGGCTCAGCCGTATCTGCAGGGCGAAGGGCTGATCGCCATAATTGCCGTTCAGGATCTGCACCACCTCGCGCGGTTCTGCCCCGGGCAATTTCCAGGGTGTCTCGGCGATATCCGCAGAGCGGCCGGTCGCACAGGCGGCCAGCAGAAATATCAGCAGAAAGGCGATTGATCTTATGAACATTGCAAGGCCACCAGATCCAGATACCGCCGCCCCTGCCGGACGAAGGGGTTGTCGTTATCCCAGGCGTAGCCCGCCAGGATGGAGACGATCATTGCCTTGATCGGATTGCCCTCGGCGGGCGGGTTGAAGATGATTTCCTGAAGGTCGCCCCGGTACCAGGCCTCGACAAAGACGCGGAAGCAATCGACCCCCTTTTGCAGGGGAAGCGCGAAATCCTGATCCCAGTCGACTTCCTCCCCCGCAAGCTGCCGCATCAGCGGATCGACCAGCAGCTCGGCGGATTTGAAGGCGACGGTAACGCCTGAGGAAAACACCGGATCGAGAAACTCCCCGGCATTGCCGAGCAGCGCATATTGCGGCCCGGCGAGTTTGCTGACCTTCGTCGAATAGCCCGATATTTCCGATACCGGGCGCAATTCCCGCGCGCCCTCCAGCAGGCCACTCATCTCCTGCGACTGGTTGATCACGGCCCAGAGCCTGTCCGACGGGCTGCCGTCAAACTCGGCGAGGCGCTCCGGCGGGATGACAGCCCCGATGGAGGATTTCCCGCCCGAGAAGGGGATCAGCCAGTACCAGATATCGCGGCATTCCGGATGCACGGTGATCAGGATCTTGTTGCGATCGAACTCCCGCCCGTCCAGCTGATCCGCGACATGGGTGAACAGCGCATGGCGCACTGGGAAATCCGATGGCGCATCGAGGTTCATGAGGCGCGGGAGCACCCGGCCATAACCGCTGGCATCCACCAGAAAACGCGACGTCAGGCGGAACGCCCCTTTCGGTCCCGTGCCGGTGACCGTCGCGCCCTCATCGTCAAAGGCGACGTCCAGCACATCCTGCTCAAAGAGCAAATCCGCTCCTGCATCCGCCGCCGCATTGGCGAGCAGCATATCGAACCGTTCGCGCTCGACCTGGAAAGTGGTGGCCGGACCCGCGGTGAACTTGTCGGCAAAATCGATGGAGGTGAAGCGCCGGTCGTCGGAGAAATTGGCGCCGTTTTTGAACTGAAAGCCCGCCGCTTCGATCACCGGCAGAAGGCCCGCCTTCTCCAGAAAGACCATGGATTGCGGTAGCAAACTCTCCCCGATGACAAAGCGCGGGAAAACGCTTTTCTCCAGAATGGCAACCTTCAGCCCGCGCTGGACCAGCAGCGTTGCCGCGAGCGCGCCCGCGGGTCCCGCGCCGATGACGATAACGTCGAAATGATCTGAAGTTGCGGTCATTTACACAGGCTCCGTCATCGGATGGTCAAGATCGGAGGCGAGCGGCGCCAGCAGATAGGCCAGCGTGATTCCCACCAGAATGGTGATCCCGAAGGCATGAATGGCAAAAGTCTCGCTGAGCGCCAGCATGCCGAACGCCAGCAGGGTCGAGATGGTCGACAGCCCGTTGGCGAGCATGGCCCGGCGCTGACGCTCCCCCGCCGCCTCGCGGTTGAACAGGGCATAGTCGAGCCCGATGGCAAAGATCAGCAGCAGCGACATGGCGTTGAAAAAGGTGAAGGGTTCGCCGATCAGCGCGATCAGGCAGGGCGCGAGGATCACCGCTCCCGCCGAGGGCATCATCACCTTCAGCGCCCCGAAAATACCGTAGCGCAGCGACAGGAAGACCCAGACGACACCATAGGCGATGGCCAGCATGATCAGCGCCCGCACCCGATAAGCACCGAAGGTCTTGCTCAGGCTGTCGGCCTGGCTGATCAGGGAGACATTCGGCGACTTCTCGGCAAGCGCGGCGAGCGGTACCGTATCCTTGACCCCGCTCAGCGAGACCGCATGCACGACGATGCCGGGCGTCGTATATACCCGGAGCTGGGAGAAAGTGCCCGGCAGCGTCTCTCCCGTCAGCTGATCGAGGGTGAGCACCCCGAGGGTCGGGCCATAGGGCACATCTCCCGAAAGGCCGAGCGCCGCCATATGATCCGGCAGCGCCGGGAGCAGTTCCGCCTCGACCAGCGCCTTGTTTTCCATCTGCCGCGCTCGCGAAGGAATAAACTGCGAGATCATGCGGTAATTGCCGATCATCCCGCTCGCCCGAAGGGCCTCGAGATCGAGGGAGAGCGCCTCTTCCGCCTGCAGGACCTCCTCGGTACTGGCGCCGCGCACAAAGAAACGGTGCGTCTGGTTCTCGATCCCGGCAAGGAGGCGGATGGCCTGTTCCTCGGCCTGCAACTCGGGCGGCAGGGATTGCAGGCGGCGGACATCGTCATCAACGACAATCTGCGTCGCGCCGAGCCCGCCCGCCGCGATCAGCAGGCCGATAATCGGCAACCGCCATTTGCGGTTCTCGCTCTTCCACCAGAAATGATGCAGCCGCATGGAGAAGGCCAGATATTTCTCGCCATGGGTAAAGGGTTTTGAGCGGTCGAGATAGGGGAAGAGATACAGCACCGTCAGATAGGAAAGCGTCAGGCCGGAGGCGGAAAAAATCGCAATCTGCTGCAATCCGGGAAACGGAGTCAGCGCCAGGGTGACAAAGCCGAGCACCGAACTCACCAGCCCCAGCGTCAGGCCGGAGCGAATGGCCCGCGCCCGGGCGCTGGGCACTGTCGTCTGCCGATTGAACCGCTCGCAGAAATAGTGAAAGGCGTAATCCACGGAAATGCCGATCAGCCCCGCTCCGAAAACAAAGGCGAGAAGCTGCAGCGTGCCGAAGAAAATCAGCGTGACCGCGAGGCCGCCCGCAATGCCCGACGCCACCGCGATCAGGGTGAGCGCCAGCGGATGAAAACTGCGGAAGATAAGGAAATTGAGAATGACAATGCCGAGCAACGAGATAATCCCGATGAAGCCCGCCTCCTGCTCCGCGCGGCGGTAGGCATGCTCTCCGTAGAACACTGCCCCGGTCTTCAGTATCTCGACATCGCCGTAATCCTTGTCGAGCTGTTCCGACATTCTGTCGAACACATCAAGAGTTCTTGCCTGGACACCCTTGTCGAAGGCGCTGCCGACAAGCTTGCCGCGCACCAGCACATACCATTTGCCCTCCTCTTCGACCGCAAGGACATTGGCGCGGTTCACCAGCTTCGAGCTGTTTTTCAGGCTGGACGTCAGATAATTCGGTAGCAGCAGCAGGGGATCGCGGCGGATCATCTCCGCATCGGTAAGGGATAGCGGCGAGAGGATCTGCACCATGGCGCGGTCCATCAGGACCTGACCCTGCCCCGCCGCCAACAGCTTGCGGTCCCCCTCTGTCAGCAGACCGGCGCGGTGCGGGAACAAGGCCTTGTTGAGGTTCGTCAGCGTCGCGACCGGTGTCCCTTCCTGAATGTCGCGGAACACCGACGCATTGATCAGCGCCCGGTTAAGGTCAAGCGCCGCCGTCCTCGCAATCTCGAAATCCGCATGGCCGACAAGGGCGATCAACTGGTCCGAGCCAAGCGTCCGTTCCGCCGCTTCCGCCCGGGCGACCCATTCGGCCTCTTCCGACTGCGGGAGCATGGCGACGATGTTGGTATTCAGCGGCAGGCCATCCTGAAACCGCCAGCCAATGACGGCGAGCGCCACCCCGACCAGCAGCAGATAGATGACGAAGCCGGTCCGGATCATGACGGATTTTTCCGCGCCGCGCGTTCCGCCTCGGTGACAGTCTCGACCGGGGCAATGCGTTGATCGGAGAAGGTGATGACATCACGGTCGCCATTGCTCTTGACGATTTCCACGACATCGAGAAAGTCGCTGATCCTGAAATTGAGATAGGCGAAGGGAAGCGAGAGGCCGCTGTCTTTCGGCGAGAAACGCAGCGAGAACTGCTCCTCCGACGGCTGAAGTTTCTCGCCCGCCATTTCCTCAAGCGGCGCCCAGTTGCCACTCAGGCTGTTCTCCAGCGTATCGCGCAGCAGCTTGAAGGCCGGAAACTGCTTGAAACCGAGCCGGGTCACCTCGGCGCCGTTCATGCCCTGACTGAGGCCTTCCTTGTCGATAACCATGCGGCTGTCAAAGGGGGTTTCCGTCTGCCAGATCAGCGCGTCCTTCGGTAGCAGGAAAAACTCGCCCGAGGAACGGATCGGCTTGTCGAAGCCGCGCAGGTAGCGCTCCTGCTGGAACCGGCCCATCAGCGCCTCCCCCTCGCCGAGGGTGAGCGGCGCGGCGCGGACCGCAACGGAGGACGCAAGGAGCGCGACGGATATCAACAGGCAAATGACTCTTAGCACAGCAGGGCTTCAACTTTTTGGTAAAGAACGGGTGGAGACTGGAATAGCATCTCTTCGGCGGTATTATCAATTGCCACCTGAATTGTAAATCCCTGGGTTAATTTCTCGCCGGTATCTAGATCGGTGATCAGATAATTGATTTTCAGGCGGTTTTCATATTCGACGAGCGTCGCCGTCACCGTCACTTCCTGTCCGAACCGCAAAGAACGCACATATTTGATCCGCATATCGACGATCGGCCAGGCATAGCCGCTGTCGCGCATCTGGTCATAGTTGTAATCGATCTTGTCAAGCAGGGCACAGCGGGCCTGCTCGAAGAAGCGCGGATAGTTCCCGTGCCAGGCGATGCCCATGGGGTCGAGGTCATAGAACTGACATTTGACTGTAATATCGGCGGATATCATTTTGTTTCCTCGTTCTTTTTATCCGGCGGGCCGAAATTTTCGGGAATCGCCCAGAAGTCATAAAAATTGTACCACTGTTCCGGATATTTCAGGCAGATTTCCTGCAAAATTCCCGCATATTCCGTCATCGGCCCCTTGAGGCCGTTGTCGGCGCCGCGCGACCGGGTCACGCGATCGGTGAGTTTTTCGAACAGAATCCGGTGCCGGTCCCCTTCGCGCAGGCAATGCAGGACATAGACCGGACAGCCGAGGAGCGCCGCCATGATCCAGGCTCCCTCGGAGAACGGTGCCGGGTCGCCGAGAAAATCGATCATACGGATTCGCTTGCCGCCGGAAAGGGAGATGCGGTCGCCCGCGATCACGATCCAGTTGCCCGCCGCCAGCTTTTCCTCCAGCTCGATCAGGGTCGCGGGTCCGATATCCTCGACCTCCATGATATCGACGGCCGCGGCGGGGTTGGTCTCGCCGAGCAAACGGTTGAAGCGTACGGCATTGCGGGTATGGGCAAACACGGTGATATTGTCGATCCCGCGGCTGGCCCCGACGGCGCGGAGAATATCGACATTCCCGAGATGGGAGGTGACCACCATCATCCCCTGTTTCCGGCGCACCATTTGATCAAGCAGAGCGAGATCATCCTGCATCAGGGCCTCGCTGGCGATCTGGCCATGCCAGGCGGCGAGCTTATCGAGCGCCATTCTCCCGAAGGACTGGTAATGCCGCCAGAGCTGACCCAGCCCGGGCTCCCGCGCCTCCCCCTTTGCCGCATAGAGCCGCCGCCAGTAATCGCGGGAGGCGCGGCGCTGCGTCCCTCCGGTCAGGAAGAAATAGAGCAGGACGGGCTGCAGGCAGACCCAGCAGAACCGCCATCCCGCGAGCCGGTAGACCCCGAGCAGGAATTTGAGGCCAAGCGCCGCGCCGCGCTCATTGAGCCGCCCCCAGTGCCGCGCCGTTTCCGGCGGCGGCCTGCCAGCGCGATTGCGGAGTATCTGCGGCAGCCGCAGCAGCATTCCGAAGACAAGCCGCGTATGCATCCTGGTGATCAGCCAGTTATCGGCGCCGAGGCGGAAGTTGGAGGTGTTGTCCTCGGGATAGGTCACATGGATCGGCAGCATCCGGACCGGGGTCCCGCGCCAGTTCATCCGCACCATGATCTCGGTGTCGAAATCCATGTAATGGCCGACCCTTTCGCTCTCGATCACCGCCAATGCCGGGGCCAGCGGATATATCCGGTAGCCGCACATGCTGTCGGTAATCGCCATCGAGAGGGTTTCGATCCAGACCCAGACATGGGTGATCCAGCGCGCCATTTTGCGCGATGTCGGGATCGTCTCGTCATAGATCGGCTGGCCGCTGATCAGGGTATCGGGATGGAGCGCGGCAAGCTCGATCAGCGCCGGCAGGGCCGCGAGATCATGCTGCCCGTCCGCATCGATCTGCAGCGCATGAGTGAAGCCTTCCGCCGCCGCAAGGCGAAAGCCCGCCATCACGGCCGCCCCCTTGCCGCCATTCTCCGGCTGCCGGTGCAGGGTGACGCCGCCCGCCGGATCGTGAAGCTTGGCAAGCTCGGATTTCGCGGGCTCCGCGCTGCCGTCATCGATGATGAAAATACGCAGGCCATGGGTCTTCAGGGCGTCGATCACCCCGCCGATATGGCGATAGTGGTTATAGCTCGGCACAATGGCCGCGAGGGCGTGGCTCATCGGTCCGCCAGTACGAAATGACCCGATGAGCAAAGCTCGCCGTTATCGCTGAACAGAAAGGAAACCCGTCCCTTCTCGCGCTGCCATTCCAGCCGCAGCCTTAACGCGCGCTCCGGCAGGATCAGCTTGGCGAACTTGATCTGGCCCATCTTTTCAAACGCGCCCTCGATCCCGAAATAGCGCCGGGCGAGACGGGCCGCCCAATCGATCTGCGCAACGCCGGGCAGGACCGGTTCGCCCGGAAAATGCCCCTGGAACTGGAACAGATTCGCGCGGGCGACAAGCTCAAGCTCGACGATATCGCCCTCGTGCTGCGCGGACAAAATGTCCGGCTCTGTCCGGCCGTCGGACCATCGAATGTCACTGGATGTCTGCATGGTCCGCTCAGTTTAATCCGCCCCGTCCCCGCCCGTAAACAACTCATTGAGCGCAACCTGCTGGCGCTTGCCCTGGGCATTGACGGGCAGCCGGTCGACAAACCGCCAGCGCTTGGGCATCGCGGCATTTTCAAGATTGGGCGCAAGCTCCCGGCGGAGCGCCCGGCCGAGGCGAAAGGCGCCGATTTCGGCATGCTGCCGCCATCCGGTGTCGCTGAGTTCGACCACCGCGACCAGTGTCTCGCGCCCGCCGTCCAGGATAAACGCCGCCGCCTCCCGCACCAGCGCCGAGCGGGAGAGATATTTCTCCACCTCGGCGAGGGAAATGCGCTTGCCCTCGATCTTGACGAACTGGTTGGCGCGGCCCGAAAGGATAAAGCCGCCATCCGGCTGCAACTCCGCGATATCATTGGTCGCGTCCCAGTCGCCGCCGTCCGTATAGTTCGATTTTACGCTCAGCAGGCCCTGATCGTCAATGCGCGTCCGCATCCCGGGAAGCGGCGTGAAGGGCGTTCGCGGCTCCCGCTGCTGGCGATGGGCAACGCCGCCCGTCTCGGTGCTGCCATAGACTTCCGTCGGGATCGGCCCGAAGGTCGCGGCGGCCGTTTGCGCCGCCTCGAACGGGAGGGGGCCACCGGCGGTGAAGATCACCGGCGCCGCGCGCTCCTGCGGCAGCGGGTCCATCGGCGGGATGCGGGTCAGATGCGCCGGGCTGGAGACGAAACAGGCCCCCGGCGGCGCGGCGGCGAGCAGTTCCTCCCATATCTCGAAGGTCTTGGGAAAAAACAGCCGCCCCTCACACAGCGGCAGCAGGCATTTGAAATAGAGGCCGAAGATATGCTGATGGCTGACCGTCCCGAGGGTGGCCGCGCCCGCAAGCCGGGCACCCCATGTCTGATCGAGCACGACCAGCTCATCCTCGATCTGGGCAAGGGATTTCGGCACCCGCTTCGGCATGCCGGTGGAGCCTGAGGTGTAGAAATCAAGCTGGCAGCCGTCGGGATCGAGCGCCGAGAACGCCGCCGCGCCACCGATCGCGCCATCGATGGGGATTAGGTCGCCGTCCCTCTTTATATCGGAGAGAAGCGGGCAATCCGCAGTAACGAAATGCGCCAGCATCCCCGGCAATGCATTGGGGGGAATGATGATCCGGCAGTCCGCCTGTAGCCCCGCGAGGAAACCGGTGGCAAAGGCATAGCTACTCTCCGTCGCCAGCACCAGCCGGTCACACTCCCGCGCACGAATGCGCGCGGTGAGGTCCGCGACTTCCGCCCTGAACTCCCCGAATGTCTTCATAGCACCGGCGACCTGCGCCACAGGCGTCTCCTCCGCCCGGTCAGAGGTCAGCAATTGCGATAACAGGACAAACACCGCTCAACTCACTTTTTTACGTTTCACAAACTGGCGGAGAAGGAACTCCCCGCCGAACATCAGGCCGATCAGGATATAGGAAATGAAGCCGTTATAGAGGGTCCAGGCTTCAAGATCGGCATAGAGCGCCGTCCAGAGCGACACGGCCGCGTTAAGAAGGAAGAAAACAACCCATGCCACGGTGACATTGCGGGTATAGCGGATGGCCTGCTCATCCAGCTCCCCCTCCATCATGCGGGCGAACCGCTCGATAATCGGCGGCGGGTTCAGCAGGGAGTAGCCGAAGAGGAAGGCGAAGGACAGACTGATCAGGACCGGATAGGCCTTGATCGCCAGCAGCTCGTTCACGCCGAGCAGCAGGACAATCGCCATGACGACAGCGACATAGATGCCGAATTCCGACCGCTGGGCACGGCGCTGCCGCTGCAACAAGAGGCGCAACACCAGAAATACGACCAGCGCCAGACCGACGGTCAGCGGCGGGAAATGCACCAGGCCGAAATAAACGACAAACGGGTATGAGAGACTGATCAGGACAAACAGCAGGTCCAGTGGCCGAAGCTTACGCCGCCAGGAGGGCATGAACCCGGTCCACCACATCGCCAACCGACCGCACGGTGCGGAATTCGTCAGGTGGAATCTTCTTGCCCGTCAGGTCCTGCAGCTTGACCACCAGATCGACGGCATCGATGCTGTCGAGATCGAGGTCCTCGTAAAGCTGTGCATCCTCGGAAATCAGTTCCGGCGGCACCTCGAACATATCCTCGAGATACTCGCGGAGCTTTTCATAGACTTCGTCGCGGGTCATGCGCCCAGCTCCTTCCTTTCGGATTTGATAAAGCTGGCAAGGCTGCGGACGGAGGCGAAATGCTCTTTCAGGTCTTCGTTCTTGGCGTTGATCTTGATGCCATAGGTCTTCTGGATGGCAACACCGAGTTCCAGCGCATCAATTGAATCAAGCCCCAGACCGTCGACGAAAAGGCGCTCCTCGCTGTCGATTTCCTCGGGCGTGATGTCCTCAAGATTGAGGGTCTTGATCACCAGTTTCTTAATTTCCTGTTCAAAATCATTCATTGCAAAGTTTTCCAACATAATATTGTTCAAGCTCCCGCGTGAGCTTGCGAACCTTCAATGACCTCGGTTCATGCCTCAGATAACCGTGCATGTCCAGTTGTTCATGAAAGGTTATATCAAATCGGGCCTGACGGGGTGGGATTTCATACCACGGACTCCCTTTCGTCAGTGTCGATGGCTCGCATTTTATAATCACAAGCTGTATAGGAGCATTAAAAAATGTCGCAATGTTGGCAACACCGCGCTGAAACTTAAGGTCCTGCCCCGGAACCGAGCGGGTTCCTTCGGGAAAAACGAGGATATTCTGCCCGCTTTTCAGCGCTTTATCGCATTGTTGCAACATGGTTTGCGCATCGCCGTCATTGCGGATATAGCCCGCCGCACGCATCACCCCGCCCATATAGGGATTGCTCCAGAGTTCATGCTTGATGATGCATTGCACGTCCGGCATGCGCGACATCAGGAACACCGTATCCAGCAAGGACGGGTGATTGGCAATGATCAGCGCGCCGCGGCAATCTTCCAGCTTTTCCGTCTCGTGAAAGCGGGAATCGATGATGCCGCCGACCCGCAAAAAATAGACGAATCCCCGAAACGCGTGATAAATCGTCCGCCGCACGCGGCGGATTCGCCTCTCTTCATCGCGGGTTAAGAGCGCGATTGCGGGAAAGATGAAAATCGTCATGAAAATGCCGCCGATGCCGAACATCGAAAAGGCAAGGCCGGTGCCGAACAATCGCCAGACGTAATTCAGATGCTCACGCATGACGGCGGCACCACCAGTCACCCTCGGCGCCGGACCAGTTCCAGTCGGCCTCCCCGCGCAAGAGGAAGCGGATGAAACTTTGCAACGGATCGCCGGACATCTGCCGTGTCGGCGTGCCGTCGAACCCAAAGCGATAGCCCGCCTCCTCCTCACCCTCCGTTGCCGAGAGCAGCAACCCGAGGGCGCAGACCGGCGTCTCCGGTTCCTGAAACGGGGCATAGAATTCTGGCAGCTTTTCATCGCAATGCAACAGCAGGACGGGCGTCGACGGATCCTCCTGCAACCATGTCAGGGCCTCGATCACGCCAAGGCACAGGCTTTCCCCACCCGCCGCGATGGCGGTGTGGGATTCCCGGTTTTTCGAGATAATGGAGAGCATCCCGGCCAGCGAATTATGGACGGACATGCCGAAGCCGGTGGGGGAGATCGGCTCATCCACCGACATGCTCTGCAGGAGGGAGAGCATCTGGGTGACATTGCCGTTGCGCGAACTGAAGACGACGCGGGGTTCATCCTCCGTGCCGACATCCATGGCCACGCGCAGGGCGACCTTGCCGATCCGTGAGAGCCGACGGCGCAATCCGGCAGGCAGATCGCGCACGTCGGGCGCATCGTCGGTGTCGGGAATATCGGCATTCCCTGCGGCCCAGTCCTGCCAGGCCGCCCGGTTGTCCAGCTCCGGCGCCCAGGCGGCCCATCGCTGAACCGCGAAGGAAACCCCGCTATCCACCTGTCGTCCCTATGCGCTGAGCGCGGCGACATTCAGGTTCTTGTTGATGTCGTTCTGCAGGGTCCGGATCCATTTGTTGTAGCTCCGGTGAATTTTCTCCCCGTCATAGAGCAGATCGCTACTTGAGACATAATTGATCGAGTAATTCGTCTTGGTGTAGGTGATCTCGATGACGGCCACATGGGTGCGGTTATGCAATGTCGCCTTCATCTTGCCGGGCGTAGCATCGCTGACAACCCAGCCCCGGTTGATGGCGGAGGTCTGGATGATCGTTCCGATGTTATCGAGCGACGTTTCCTGAAGCTTGACCGGAACCGGGTTCGCCTCGGCATTATAGACGGGCTGAACGCGCCCGAAGCAGCCGCTGAGCAGAACCGCAAGGACGGCAACCATCGCTATTTTATAAAACTGTTTCATTATACTTCCCCTTCGGAGTTCAAGACATCGCCTTATGTCCGGGGCTCTACCGGACTGACTGCCGCTAGATTTACAACCGTTGGGGCGGAAATGAAAGACCATGCATTGATTTTTTTGATATTTCTGAAAACCGAAGGGTCCCGCAGCAACAGGTTGCATGGCGGATCGGAACGGCACACAGACCGTCATCCGTCCCGCGCGGCACCGCCACTTTCACGCAAGGCAGTTTGCAGCTTTTTGACACGTGCGAATTCATCGGAGACATCCCGGATAACGGCGGCCACCCCGGTCATCCGACCATCCGGACCGGACAACGGCAGGATCGAAAACTGGATGGAAATTGTTGTTCCGTCCTTGCGAAGCGCGGGAACGGACAGAAGATCACCCGCCCCGTATTTCGTCTCTCCTGTCAACATCGTCTCGCGATATCCGTCACCGTGACGCCGCCGCAGCCTTTCCGGCACAATGATGTCGAGCGGCTGGCCCATGGCCTCCTCCGCGGTAAAGCCGAAAATCCGCTCCGCCGAGACGTTCCAGAGCCGGATGACCCCTTCATCGTCGGACACGACAAGCGCATCGGGCATGTTCCATATGAAGAGTTCCGCGAAATTTTCGAGGTTCATGGAAAGACCGTTCCCGCTTCCGTCACCATCGCCGTCATGGCAATGTCATGGGGTTGCGGATAGATGGTGGGAAGGCGCGCCTGTTCATAGCCGATGCCGATGGCGCGGGGCCTGCGCTCCAGCGCCGCAAGGGTGCGATCGAAAAAGCCACCGCCATAGCCGAGGCGATAGCCAGCCGAATCGAACCCGACCACCGGCGCAATCACCACATCGGGCAGCGTTTCCGGCCCCGAGACCGGTGTCGGAATGTCCCAGATTCCGGGCTCCAGCGGCTGTCCCAGCGCCCAGAGACGGAAAGTGAGCGGTCGCCCCTTCGCGATCACCACCGGCAGGGCAACACGTCCGCCGCGCGCATATATCTCCGGCACCCAGGGCCGCAGGTCCGGTTCACCCTTGATCGGCCAGTAGAGACTGACAGTCAGGCCCGTCATACCGCCGATCGAGGTCTCCATGGCGGCAATAATTTTTTTTGTGTACGTCCGTCGCTCTTTCGCCGGAATGGCCTGCCTGTTGGCGAGAAGCCGTGTTCGCGTCGCCTTGCGCCAGCGCATCACATCGCGGACCGCCTGATCATCCGGCGCGGGCGCGAGACCCATATAGACCGGATCGATTTCATGCATATAACAGGGCGGCGAGGCAAATTCCGCCGGCGCATCCTCGTCCTCGTCTCGTCCAGTCATGCCGCCCCTTTCCGTCAGCTTTCCAGTGCCACGTCGAGCGCGTCATTCACATAGCGTTCACCGCGCGCCAGCAGCACCTTGTTGCGGCTGGCGATTCCCAGCTCGAAACTGCTGGCGATGCGGCGGGCGCGATCCATGAAATAGTCGGCTGCGGGCGGCGGGCAGACCTCGCGGGCCGTCTCCTCAAACAGCGCGAGCCAGCGATCGAAATGCCGGGAATCCACGGGCAGGAAGACATGCTTGACCATGGGCTGCCCATGATATTCCCCGGTCAGCAGCGTCACCGAGGACCAGAAAACGCACATTTTCTTCAAATGCGCATCCCAGTCATCAATGCGGGCCGCAAATATCGGCCCGAGCAGCGCATCATCCCGGATACGCGCATAAAAGCGGTGAACAAGGCTTTCAATCATCGCATCATCGATGCCGGTGCGGTTCTGGATGTCGGCCGTTATCGCGACCCTGTGGGGAGGTTGGGGCATGGCGTTTTCCTAATAGGTATTTTAAATACCTATTTAACATGCTAGACTGCGAAGTCCAAATATTTTCTGGGGTCGAAGCAAAAATGCGCCTGACGAAATTTACCGATATCGCGTTGCGGGTCCTGATGGTGAGCGCCCATGATATAAGCCGGACCTATACGGCGGACGAGATCGCCCGCGAACTCAAGGTGTCCCACAACCATCTGACGAAGGTGATCCGCGACCTTGCGAAAACAGGTATCCTCGCGACCCAGCGCGGCAGCGGCGGTGGCTTCCGCCTCGCCCGCGCGCCGCATCAGATCACTTTAGGGGAAGTCGTGCGCGGTCTTGAGGGTGACAGCGCGATCGTCGAATGTTTTCGCCCCGACGGTGGCAATTGCAGCCTGACGCCGCATTGCAAGCTGAAGGGACGTCTCGCCACCGCGCGGGAAGCTTTCCTTCGCGATCTCGATAAAACCAGCATCGCCGAATGCCTGTCCCCGGCGCATGCCTTTTAAGAAAGGCCCGCGTTAAATCCCGAAGACCGGCTGGAGAAGACGGCTAAAGAATCCGGAGAACTTCAGCGGCGCATCGGTCGCAATCAGACAGATGCAATCCTCCGACGTGTCGGCGACGGGTTGATGGTTCGTCGTCCCGTCGAGATCGGCGAAATCGCCCGCCTGAAACCGCCCCAGCTCATCGATATAGGAGCCGCGCAGGATCAGCGTCACCTCCTGACCGGAATGGCTGTGCTCGGGTATGGTCTTGCCCGGCGCGATTTTCAGCAGCCGGAGCGTGCCCTTCTCTCCCGGTGCCGGTTCCCAGGGCAGCGGAAAATGGCTGACGCCGGGCACCAATGTGCGCCAGGGAATGTCATCCAGTGACGTGGGCATCCGGTCCGCCAGCGGTTTCGGCACGCCGGTATCGGCATAGACGCGGGTTTTTTCCGCCTCCTTAACCGCCAGCAGGCTTTCCTGCTCCGCCCGGCTCGGGATGACGTCGGCGAGCTCCCGCTCCGTCCGGGCAAGCTCCATCGGCTCCGCTTCCATGAGCAGCAGCCCGGCCATATCCTCCATCATCGCCAGACTGCGCCGGCATTTGGGGCAGATCGCCAGATGGGTCGCGACAACGACGGATAAACTCTCCGCCAGCGTCCCGTTGGAATAAGCCATCAATGTATCATCGCCAATATGGTGTCGGATGGTCATCAATATACCTCCAGTTCCGCACGAATCTTGCCAAACGCCAGCCGTAGCCGGGACTTGACGGTGCCAAGGGGGAGATCCAGCTCCTCGGCGATTTCTCCATGCGATTTTTCATCAAAAAACGACATTCTGATAATCTTCATCTGTTCCGGCGGCAGCACCGCCATGGCTTTCCTGATCCGCTCCCGGTCCTGCTTGCGGCTGACCGCCTGTTCGCCCGTCTCCGGATCATCCGGCACATAGCAGGGATCATTCGGGTCAGGCTCCGGACGGCCTTCTTTCCGCAGTCGGTCAATCCTGACATTCCGCGCGATCGTGTAGACCCAGGTCGATGCCGAGGCTTTGGACGCATCAAAAAGTGACGCCTTGCGCCAGACTTTCATCATGGTCTCCTGCAACACATCTTCGGCCGCGCTTTCCGCCAGCCCGCGACTGATCAGGAAATATTTCAGACGCGGCGCAAGGTCCGCGAAAAGACGCTTGAAGGCCAGCGAATCGCCGCTCGTCGCAACAGCCTCAAGATCGCGATCAAGATCGGTCTCTTTCGGTTGTCCCTTGTCTTCCTTCACACTATGCCCGACACCGTCTCTAGACGTCATACCTGCCTTCATATCGTCAACAGCCCATGGGTTTCGCGCTCAGTCTACACTTATTACGGCCCAATGTCGCAGTTGGATCATTTTCCCGTGCATTTTTGTGATCCAGTCCGGAAAATGTCACGTATCTCAAGCAGATCAGTTAGAAACCGGCGGACGAAACCATGAAAAAAATTGCAGTGATCGGAAGCGGAATATCGGGCCTCTCAGCAGCCTGGCTGCTGTCACGGACCCATGATGTCACCCTGTTTGAGAAAGACGACCGCCTCGGCGGCCACAGTAATACGGTGGAAGTGGACGGGCAACAGGTGGATACGGGATTTATTGTCTATAACCAGCGCAACTACCCCAATCTCGTTGCCTTCCTCGACCATCTGGGGATCGCGAGCAAGCCGACGGAAATGTCTTTCAGCGTCTCCCTCAATGATGGCGCCGTCGAATATGCGGGCACCTCCCTCGATGCGATGTTTGCCCAGCGGTCGAACCTGCTGCGTCCGGCCCACTGGGGCATGATCCGGGATATCCTGAAATTCTACCGCACGGCCCCTGCCCTGCTTGAGGAGGCGGAGAAAGAACACTGGACGTTACGCGATATCCTGACGGCTGGACACTATGGCCATGCCTTCACCGATTATCACCTGCTGCCTATGGGGGCGGCCATCTGGTCCACCCCGGCGGCGGACATGCTCGACTACCCGGCGGCGGCTTTCATCCGCTTTTGCAATAATCATGGCCTCCTGCAAGTCAACGACCGGCCCGAATGGCGGACCATTACCGGCGGCAGCCGCGAATATGTCTCGCGCATTGCCGATATTCTAAAGGACCGGGTGCATCTCAACAGCGCCGTTGCCGCCGTGCATAATGACAGGAACGCCGTCATCGTCGAATGCCGCGACGGCCGTATCGCCCGCTTCGATGATGTGGTGTTCGCGACCCATGCCGATCAGGCCCTGCAGATGATCGCTGAGCCGAGCGCGGCGCAGCGCAAGCTGCTGGGTGCCTTTTCATACGAGAAAAATCTCGCCGTGCTGCACCGGGATGCCGCGCTGATGCCGAAGCGGCGCAAGGCCTGGGCCAGCTGGAACTATCTCGGGACCACGGGATCGGGAGAAGAGACGGAAGACAGCCTCTGCGTCACCTACTGGATGAACCGCCTTCAGGGGCTCGACGCCGAGCAGGATTATTTCGTCACCCTGAACCCGGCGGTGGAGCTACAACAAGGGACCGTCATCCGCAGTTTTCCATACGAACATCCGCTCTTTGATAACGCCGCCATCGCCGCGCAGAAACTGCTGTGGAACCTGCAGGGGCAAAAAAACCTCTGGTTCTGTGGCAGCTATTTCGGCTATGGCTTTCATGAGGATGGTATTCAGTCGGGCCTTGCGGTGGCGGAGGCGCTCGGCGGAATCAGGCGGCCATGGAAACATGATCCCGCCGCGTCACGTATTCATTTGCCGGAGACCGGCGCAGGAGCGGCCCTTGCCGATGTTGCCTGATAAACCGATGCAGAAAAGCGCGCTCTATAACGGGGTTGTCACCCACCGGCGGCTGACGCCGGTCGGCCATCACCTGAAATACAGGATTTTCTACCTGCTCCTCGATCTCGATGAACTGCCGGAAATTGCGGGGCGGATTCCCTTCCTGTCGCTGAATAAGCGCAACCTCGTTTCCTTCCGGAGCCGCGACTTCGGGGTCGGCAAACCGGACGATCTGAAACGCCATATACTGGAGACGGTGCGCGCGAGCGGGCTAACCGCCGAGATCGCGTCGATCCGGCTCCTTTGTATTCCGCGGCTGTTCGGCTATGCCTTCAATCCGCTCAGTACCTATTACTGCTTCGATAAGGACGACACCCTCGTCGCCCTTGTCTATGAGGTGAGCAACACCTTCAAGGAGCGGCAGAGCTATGTGCTCCCGGCGGGCGAGGCAGATGCGAAGGGGCTGTACAGGCAGGCCTGCGCGAAAGAGATGTATGTCTCCCCCTTCATGCCGATGGACTGCCGGTATGAATTTTCCCTGCTGCCGCCCGGGGAGACGATCGCCCTCTCCATCCGCCAGTTTCATGAGGGCGCGCCGATCCTCAATGCCTCCTTCATCGGGGAATATGCCGAGTTGAACCGGCGCACCCTCGGCGCGGCGCTGATGAGATTCCCTTTCAACAGCGTCAAGGTCATCGTCGGCATCCATTGGGAGGCACTGAAACTCTGGCTCAAGGGCCTGAAGCTGGTGGACCGGCCAGCAAAAGACACCCCTCCGCCCCCGGTTTCCCACGGTCTTGTTGAAAAGTATCAGGAGAAGTAAATGACCGACGTCACGCCGCAATCTGACCTATTGTCCGCCGGTCGGAAACACGGGACGGCCTCCGTTACCCTTCCCCGCAGCCCGTGGATCCGGGCGCTTGTCCATGGGCTGTCGCGCATTGCCGTCGGCCGCCTGACCCTGATCCTGCCGACCGGGGAGCGGCTTGTATTTGGCGCCGCCGGAGCAGACGATCCGCAGGCGACGCTGCATCTGCATAACGCCCGCGCCGCCCGGCGCATGATCCGCGGCGGCAATATCGGCCTTGGGGAGGGCTATATGACGGGAGACTGGTCAAGCCCGGATTTAAGGGCGCTGATCGAGCTGGCCATCCTCAATGAGGAGAGGTTGAGCGGCGCCCTGCTCGGCCGGTGGTGGAGCGGCCTTGCCCGCGCCCTCCGTCATTTCCGCACCCGCAACAGCCGGAGCGGCAGCCGCCGCAATATCGCCTATCACTATGATCTCGGCAATGCGTTTTACCGCCGCTGGCTGGATGAGACCATGACCTATTCCGCCGCGCTCTTCACCGAAGACGGGCAATCGCTGGCCGAGGCGCAGCGCGCCAAATACCGCCGTATCGCGGATCTGGCGGAGGTTAAGCAAGGTGCGCGGGTGCTTGAAATCGGCTGCGGCTGGGGCGGGTTCGCCCGGCTTGCGGCCAAAGAATATGGCGCCCATGTGGAGGGTATCACCCTCTCCGCCGAACAGCTCGCCTTCGCCCGCGAGGCCGCGGAAGCCACGGGGCTGACGGAGCAGACGGCCTTTCACTACCGCGATTATCGCGACCAGAAGGGCCGCTATGACGCGATCGTCTCCATCGAGATGTTCGAGGCGGTGGGCGAAGAACATTGGAGCAGCTATTTCAAGGCGCTGAAGCGTAACCTTGCGGCTGGCGGGCGGGCAATTGTCCAGGTCATCACGCTCGATGAAAAACGTTTCTTGGAGAGCCGCAAATCAGCCGACTTCATCCAGCGTTACATCTTTCCGGGTGGCAAGCTGCCGTCAAAGACCGCCTTTATCGAGGCGGCGGCAAAGGGCGGGCTGACCGCCACGATCCGTGAGGAATTCGGCGGCGACTATGCGAAAACGCTCAACCTCTGGCGGGAGAAATTCCTGGCCGCCTGGCCGGAGATAAAACCCCTCGGCTTCGATCAGCGATTCCATCGGATGTGGGATTATTACCTGCAATATTGCGAAGCCGGGTTTCGCCGCAAATCCATCGATGTGGCAATCTTCGAGCTTCGCTGATCCGCGTTATCAGGAGAGCCGCAGCCGCCCCTTGATCAGGCGGATGAGGAAGCCGATAACCGGGATTTTCTCATAGAAATGCGAGGCGGCATCCCAGTAGTCGATATGGCTGGTAATAAACCCTGTCTCATCAAAGCGGATTTCCGAGAGGCCGGTAAAATCAATCGCCCCCAGCTTCGGGACATGGCCGGTGAAGCGCCATTTCAGGATCGCCGTGCGCTCCCCCTGCCGCCGGAAGCTGTCCGTCACAATGAAAGCGGGATTGTCCATATCCTCGAACATCTTGCGGAATAGCGCCTTGACCTTTTCCCGTCCGGTCACGCGGTTGAACGGATCCTCGAACGTCACATCATCGACCGCCAGCAGGTCGAGGTCATTGATGCTGTCCGGTGTCAGGGTCTCGAAATATTTCGCATAGGCGTGCAGCACGGATTCATGGCGGTCCGGAGTTGTCATTGATTTGTCCCCTTGCGGATGAGCGGGATGGACAGGGCGTAGGGCAGCATGCGGATGAATTTCAGGATGAGAGCGAAGCGGCGCGGAAAGGCTATCTCGAACGCCGTGCCGTCTATTCCTTTTCGGATGCGGCGCGCGGCATCGTCAGCCTCCATCAGGAAGGGCATCGGAAATTTGTTGCCCGCCGTCAGCGGTGTCTTCACGAAACCCGGATTGACCACCTGGATCAGGATATTGCTCTCCGCCAGCTCCGTGCGCAGCGCTTCGGAGAGATTGATCAGGGCCGCTTTCGACGGGCCGTAGGCAAGCGCGAGCGGTAGTCCCTGATACCCGGCGACGGAGGCAATCAGGACGAAATGCCCGGCCCCCGCCTTCTTGAAATGCGGCAGGACCTGCTCGATAACCCGCACCACGCCGAGGTAGTTGACCTCCATGATCTTCGCGGCTTTCTCGCTTGAAAAATGATCGACAGACATGGGCTGATAGGCCCCGGCGCCGAGGATGACGAGGTCCGGCCCCGCGCCCTCTCCGTAGAGTGACTCGACGGCGGCACTGATGGAGGCGGTGTCGGTTACATCGATCGGCACCGCGGTTATACGATCAGGATGGAGACGAGCAACCTCGGCCAGGGTATCCGCGCTCCGGGCGCTGATCACAACATCCTTGCCGTCTTCCGCATATTGCAGGGCCAGTTCACGGCCGATGCCGGTGCTGCCGCCGATGATCCAGATTTTCTGTCCCATTATCACCCATCTTGCTTGATCCGGTGTTGCTCTGTTCTACGCAGAGGATACAGCGCCGGATCATCTTCGCATCCATATTTTCCATTTTCTTATCGGCAGGTCTGGCAATTCGCAAAATTCCTTTTTATGATTTCCGAAAAGAATAACAAGGGACAGGGACATGACATTACTCTCCGCAATCGAACAATCTCACAAGGCGATGGTCGAGGGGCGCGATATTCCGTGGCTGCTCCGCCAGTGGGTGGAACGCACCCCGGACCAGCCTTTCATGATCTGGGAACCGTTCGAGGGCAGGCCGCAAACGCTGACCTATGCGGATTTCAGCGTCAAGGTAGAGGCTGCGGCCGCCGCGCTCCATGCGCGCGGGGTCGCGCTCGGCGACCGGGTGATGCTGCATCTCGACAACAGCCCGGAGTTTGTCATCTCCTGGTTTGCCTGCGCCCGTGTCGGCGCGGTGGCGGTGTCCACCAACACCCGCTCCGTCGCCCGGGACATGATCTATTTCGCCGATCACGCCGGGATTGTCGCCGCCATTACCCAGCCGTCCTTTGCCGAGCTGGTCAGCTCGTCCGCGCCGGATATCAAGTTCCTCGCGGTTACCGACAATAACGCCGGCAGCCCCGATGCGGTTCCGGACGGCATCGATTATATCCCCTTCTCAGAGCTGCTCGCGGAAACCGCACCTTGCCCCGCGCGCGCCACCGACCCCTTCGCCAACCTCGGCGTGCAGTTCACCTCCGGCACCACATCGCGGCCCAAGGCCGTTCTCTGGACCCATGCCAACGCGATCTGGGGGGCACAGATGAATGCCGCCCATATGCGGCTGTCGGGCGATGACATCACGCAGGTCTTCCTGCCGCTCTTTCATACCAACGCTCAGTCCTATTCGATGTTGGGCAGCCTCTGGGTCGGCGGCACCATGGTCGTGCAGCCGCGATTCTCCGCCTCGCGCTTCTGGGACGTGGCGATCCGCAACAACTGCACCTGGTGCTCCCTCATCCCGTTCTGCGTGAAGGCGCTGCTGGCGCAGGACCCGCCGCCGGATCACAATTTCCGTTTCTGGAACCCGGCAGTCCGCATGCCGGAGGTGGAAGAGGCTTATGGCATCCGTACCTATGGCTGGTGGGGCATGACGGAAACCATTACGCAAGGCATTGTCGGCGACATCGACCATCCGGGCCCGACTCGCTGTATCGGCCGTGTCGCCCCCGGCTATGATATCGAAATCCGCCATGAGGACGGCCGCCATATCAAGCCGGGCGAGCGCGGCCTGCTCTATATCCGCGGGGTGCGCGGCGTCAGCCTGTTCAAGGAATATTTCCGCAATCCCGAGGCCAATGAGAAGGCCTTCGATGCGGACGGCTGGTTCGAGACCGGCGATGTCATCCCCATGGATGAAAACGGCAACCTCTTCTTCGGCGACCGGGAAAAGGACATGCTGAAAGTCGGGGCGGAGAATGTCGCCGCCTCAGAGATTGAGGCCGTCATTCTGGAGAGCGGCTGGGTCAATGAATGCGCTGTGGTCGGACAGAAGCATTACATGCTGGATGAAGTGCCGGTGGTATTCGTCACCCCCACCGCCGCGGCGCCCGACGATCTTAAGGAACAGATCATTGCGCTCTGCAAGGCCAATCTCGCCGATTTCAAGGTCGTGCGCGATGTCATCATACTGGAAGACTTCCCGCGCTCGACCCTTGAGAAGATCGCCAAGAAGGAACTCCGCGACAGCCTGCCCGCGATCGAGGCCTGAAATTAGCCGTCCCGCTCCTGATCCTTGCCGAGCGGGACGGATTCCAGCGCATAGATAAGGCTGCCGATCCCGCTTTCAGGATACCCCTCCGCCTGCACCCGGCGATAGGTATCGAGAAGCCGCTCGGCGACGGGCAGGCTGGTACCCCTCGCCCGCGCCAGTTCGCAGGCGATCCCGAGGTCCTTGATAATCGTCCGGGTCGAACCGACCAGCTCGCCGGAGATCATGCGCGGCATGTAATGCTGTAGAAGCGGCGAATCCGCCCAGCCGCCCTTCACCGCCTGCGGCAGCGCATGAATATCGAGGCCGAAACGCAGGCCCAGCGAGAGCGCCTCGGCCATGCCGGAAATGGCACTGGCGGAAATGATCTGGTTGCAGGCCTTCGTCGCCTGACCGCATCCGGCCGGGCCCATATGGGTAACCTGACCGGCAAAGGCCGCGAGAATTTCCGACGCGCGGTCAACATCCTCAGCCGCGCCGCCCGCCATGACGGCCAATGTTCCTTCCGCCGCGCCCTTTGGCCCACCGGAGACCGGAGCATCGATCCAACCCGCGCCGGTCATCTCATAAAGCCGCGCCGCCATCTCGCGCGTGCGCTCCGGATGGACGGTGGAATGATCGATGACGAGCTTGCCCGCGCCCGAACCTTTCAGTCCCTCTGCCACACCACCGGACCCGAAGACAACCTCCTCCACCGCTTCGGTGTTGGAAAGGCACAGGCAGATCGCATCGCAGTCTGCGGCCATGGCCACCGGCCCGTCGCTCGCCACCGCGCCTGCCTCGAGCGCGGGCGTCATCTGCTCGGGCCGCCGCGCCCAGACATGAAGCGGCAGACCAGCGCCCGCAATCCGGAGTGCCATCGGGAGGCCAATGGCCCCGAGCCCGATAAACCCTGTTGTCATCCCTTTCTTTGCCATATATCCCCGCCATCCCCGCGTTTCAGGTTAGTGAATGATTAGTCAGTCATTGTAATAGCTTTTGCACAGGCTTCAACCGAATAAAGGAACCGGCCTTGCTCTGTCATAAGAGACAAGTTTAGCGTGACAGGAGGCGGGTTAATGGGGCAATCTGCCTGACATAATAATTCAGGATTACAAACAGCGGGGATCGTCAGTCGAATGTCAGAAGCCACGACGCTTGAAAATCTTATCGGGAGGGGACAGGACGCAATGCCGGCCATCGGCGCACCGGCCCGCTCCCCCCTCTCCTATCAGGAACTGCGCAATCTCGCCTCGGCCACCATCGTGCGGCTGAACGAGCTCGGGATCGGGCACGGCGACCGGGTGGCCATCGTGCTCCCCAACGGGCCGGAAATGGCCAGCGCCTTCGTCACCGTCGCCTGCGCGGCGACGACCGCCCCGCTCAACCCGGACTACAAGGCGGAAGAGTTCGAATTTTATCTCGACGATCTCAAGGCGAAGGCCCTGCTGGTCGAGGAAGGCAGCAGCAGCCCGGCTGTGGCGGTCGCCAAAAAGCTCGGCATCGCGGTGATCGAGCTGGTGGCGGGGAATAATACGCCCGCCGGATATTTCACGCTGAAGGGTGACAACATCGGCGCACCATCAAAGCCCGGCGCCGCCGGGGCGGAGGATATCGCGCTGATCCTGCATACCTCCGGCACCACGTCGCGGCCCAAGATCGTGCCGCTCAGCCACCGGAATGTGACGGCATCGGCGGGGAATATCGCCCGTTCGTTGAAGCTGGAACCGGCGGATAAATGCCTTAACATCATGCCGCTCTTTCATATTCACGGGCTGATCGCGGCGGTGCTTTCCTCCCTGCAGGCCGGGGCAAGCGTGACCTGCACGCCGGGGTTCAACGCCCTCAAGGTCTTCGGCTGGATCGCGGATGAAAGCCCGAGCTGGTACACCGCCGTCCCGACTATGCATCAGGCCATTCTGGCCCGTGGCGGACGCAATGCGGACATCGTGTCGGCGGCGAAACTACGCTTTATCCGCTCCTCCTCCGCCTCGCTCCCGCCGCAGGTGATGACGGCGCTGGAAGAGATGTGGAACTGCCCGGTGATCGAGGCCTATGGCATGACCGAGGCCGCGCATCAGATGGCCGCGAACCCGCTGCCGCCCGCAAAACGCATTCCAGGCAGCGTCGGCATCGCGTCGGGACCGGAGGTTGCCATCATGTCGGCGGAGGGGAAGATTCTGACCGCCGGCGAGACAGGAGAAATCGTCATTCGCGGTGACAATGTCACGACGGGCTATGAGAACAACCCCAAGGCAAATGCGGAGGCCTTCACCGATGGCTGGTTCCGCACCGGCGATCAGGGCATCATGACTGATGAGGGATATGTCACCATCACCGGACGGCTGAAGGAGATCATCAATCGCGGCGGCGAGAAAATCTCCCCGCGCGAGGTTGACGAGATTCTGATGAACCATCCCGCGGTCGAGCAGGTGGTGACCTTCGCCCTGCCCCATGACAAACTCGGGGAGGATGTCGCGGCGGCGGTGGTCCTGAAAGAGGGACAGACGGCAAGCGAGGCGGAGCTTCGCGATTTCGCCGCCCAAAGCCTTGCCGCCTTCAAGGTGCCGCGCAGCATCACGCTGCTCGATGAGATTCCAAAAGGGGCGACAGGCAAGCTGCAACGCATCGGCATGGCCGAAAAACTGGGACTGGTATGATGAAGATATGTATTTATGGCGCCGGCGCCATCGGCGGACTGATCGGCGGATTACTGGCGCGTAAAGGAGAGGCAGAAGTCTCGCTCATTGCCCGCGGGCCCCATCTCGCCGCCATTCAGAAGAACGGCCTGACGATCAAGGGACCGGAGGAAACCTTCGTTCTTGATAACATCACGGCCACGGACGATCCGGCGGAACTTGGGCCGCAGGACTATGTGATCATTGCCCTCAAGGCGCATTCCGTCGCCGGGATCGTCGACAAGGTCCAGCCCCTGCTCGGCCCGGAAACGGCGGTGGTCGCGGCGCAGAATGGCGTGCCCTGGTGGTATTTTTACGGCATCGAGGGCGAGACAGAGAACCGCCGGGTCAAGGCGGTCGATCCGGACGGCAAGATCTGGGACGGCATCGGGCCCGAACGCGCCATCGGCTGCGTCATCTATCAGGCGGCGGAGGTGACCGAGCCCGGCGTCATCGCCCATATGGCCGGAGACCGTTTCCCGGTCGGCGAACCCACGGGCGAGCGGACCGAGCGGGTCAAGGCCCTCTCCAAGCTGCTGATCGGTGCCGGGCTGAAGGCCCCCGTGCGGACCGATATCCGCTCCGATATCTGGGTCAAGCTCTGGGGCAACCTCAGTTTCAACCCGATCTCCGCGCTGACCGGCGCAACGCTCGACCTCATCACCGGCAATCCGGAAACCCGCACCGTCGCCCGGAAAATGATGCTGGAGGCGCAGGCCATCGGGGAATCCCTCGGCGTCAACTATCCGATCGATGTGGACGCCCGGATCGAGGGGGCCGCCGGGGTCGGTCCGCATAAAACATCGATGCTGGTCGACCTTGAGAGCGGCCGCCCGATGGAGATTGACGCGCTGGTCACCGCCGTGCAGGAAATGGGCGCGATTACCGGCCACGCCACCCCGACGATCGATACGGTCGTGTCGCTACTGCGCCAGAAGGCAAGCCTGCTTGGTTGCTATTAGGTCACGGGAAGCCATATCAGTGGCCACGGCACTGCAAACAGCCGCCAGATAAAGAGAAATTTAACGGTATTTATTGCATAATTTTGTTTTTAACACGGGAATGGCCGACAGTCTTTCGGCCAGTTGATCTGAATGGCACGTCAAAGCGGGGCGCAGACCGCCGCCACTAACGATAGCTATGCTGTTTCTGTCGGACATGACGTTGCCGCCGGAATAGCCAGGGATGTTCTGGACGCGGGCGGGAATGCCGTAGATGCCGGGGTTGCAGCCTCCATCGCGCTCACCGTCCTGCATTCGGAACAGGTCCAGTTCGGTGGCGTTGCACCGATCCTCCTCTATCTCGCCGATGAAAACCGCTATATCTCCATCGAGGGGGCAGGACGCTGGCCCGCCAGCGCGACGCCGGACTATTTCCGGGAAAAACACCGCGGACGTATTCCACAAGGCATCTTACGAACCGTTGTGCCCGCCGCGCCGGACGCCTGGCTGACCGCGCTTGCGCGCTTCGGCACCATGAGTTTTGCCGATCTCGCGGCCCCGGCGCAGACGCTTGCCGCGGATGGCTTCCCCGCCCATGACGATCTCGTCTCCTGCTCCACCCAGTTCGAGCGTTATTACCAGCGCATCAGTGACGACAATGCCCGCCTCTGGCTGCCGGGGGGCGCCCCGGTCGCGGCCGGGCAGATTTTCCGCCTGCCTGAACTTGCTAGGACAATCGGCCTGCTGATCGATGCCGACAGGAACGCCGCCCGGAAATCCGGGCGCGCCGCCGGGCTTCAGGCGGTGCATGATGTTTTCTATGAGGGCGATATCGCCGAGGCCATGATCCGGCATGTACAGGCATGTGATGGCTGGCTGACGCATGCCGATCTTGCCGCCCATCGCACGCCGGTTGTCGAGGCGACCGGGGCCGATGTGTTCGGCGGCAGGCTGTATACGCCCGCAAGCTGGACGCAGGGCCCGGCCCTCTCCCAGGCGCTGCAAATCCTCGATGCGGGCGGCATCAACCGCCTTACGCCGCAATCCGTCGGGGCCTGTCATATGATGATCGAAGCGCTGAAACTCGCGCTGGTCGACCGGGAGGCCTATTACGGCGATCCGGATTTTGTAGATGTCCCGATGGAAACCCTGCTCTCCCCCGCCTATGCCGCCACCCGCGCCGCCCTGATCGATACGGCGGCAGCGATCCATCCGCTCCCGCCCGCCGGAGACATTGCTGAACGCAGCACGACGTCCCCGTCCCCCGCCGCCGCACCAAATGAAGAGGCCGTGACTCTCGATACCTCCGTCGCGGCGGTAATCGACGGCGCAGGAAATATCTTTGCCTCCACGCCGAGCGATCCGTCCTTCGACGGGCCGGTCGTGCCGGAGCTTGGTTTCGTTATCTCGACGCGCGGCGCGCAAAGTTATGTGGAGGCGGATCATCCCGCCTGCCTTGCCGCCGGCAAACGCCCCCGCGTCAGCGCCTATCCGCTGATCTTCCGGGGGGCGGACGGCCGCCATATTGCGGGCGGCGGACCCGGCGCGGATTTGCAGCTTCAGGCCATGACACAGGTTCTGGCCGGCCATCTTGCCCATGATCTCGGCCTGTCTGAGGCGACAAAGGCCCCGCGCGTCTTCACCCATGGCGTTCCGGCCTCTACCGAGCCGCATCTTTCCTTCGCCGGGAAGGTCGTGATCGAGGATGAACTGCCCGAGGCGACGCTGACCGCTCTTGCCGCGCTGGGACACAAGGCCTCCCATGGCAAGGCAAGCGGCATTGCCAAGCCGTCCATCTGCCTCGTCGCGCGCGATCCGGACGGTTCCCTTGAGGCGGTCGGCGATCCGCGCCGCGCCAGCGGTCAGCATCTCAAGCAAGGCTCCCCCAGCGGAAAGGCAGTCGGTTGAACAGCATGCTGAATATGGAGAGCGGAATCGTCTCCGTCTTTACCGCCATGGCCGATATTCCGGCTAAGGACTGGGACCGCTGCGCCGGTCCGGATCATCCCTATGTGCAGCACCGCCATCTGCTGGCGCTGGAGGAAAGCGGCATCGCCAGCCCGGAAAACGGCTTTCATCCCCGCCATATCATTCTACGGGACAAGACCGGCAAGGTGGTTGCCGCCGCGCCTGCCTATCTCAAGGATCATTCGGAAGGCGAGCTCGGGGTCGATCTCGGCCTTGCCATGGCCCACACCCGGGCGGCGGGCCCTTACTACCCGAAGCTTCAGGTCGAAGTGCCAATGACGCCGATCGCCGGACCGCGCCTGCTGGTTTGCGCAGGCGAGAATGAAGCCGAAACCCGGCAAACCCTTCTCGCGGCGCTGCGGCAGCAGGCGGAAAAAGACAGCGCCTCCTCCGTCCAGATCACCTATATGACGGCGCCGGAATGGGATGCCACGGAAACTGCCGGTTTCCTGAAAAGCGAGGGCAATGCCTATGTCTGGCATAACCCGGGGGCGAATACATTCGACGATATTCTGGCCGCGATGCATTCGCGCGGCCGCTCCAAGGTTCGGCGGGAGCGCAAGAAGGTCGCTGCCGAGGGATTGACGTACCGGAGCTATCGCGGAGACAGCCTCACCGCGGAACTGGCCGCGCCCTTTTTCGAGATGTACGCCGCGACCTACAACCATAACAAAACGGAACTCTGGCATAACCTTGCCTATTTCGAGCAGATCTTTAACACCATGGCCGATGTTCAGGACCTCACCTTCGCATACAAGGGCGAGGAACTGGTGGCCATGCAGCTCAGTTTTCTGAGCGAGGAGACAATCTACGCCCATCATTGGGGACATTCGGGCGACATCCGCTTCCTGCATTTCGAGCTTGGCATCTACCAGACATATGAGACCGCGCTCGCGGGAGGGAAATCCGCCATTAATTTCGGCACCACCGGCCAGCACAAGGCCGAACGCGGCATCGCCATGGAACCCGCCTATCACAGCCTGTGGTTCCGCGCCCCCGACTTTGCGGAGATTGCAGAGTTTGGCATAAAGCGCAAGCGCGCCGCCGCGGCGAAGGAGCGCGTTGAGGAGAACGCCCGCCTGCCCTATGCAAATGGCGCCGAAAAGGAAAGCGGGAGGTGAATATGCAAAGATCGCAAAATTCCCTGCCCCGCACCCTGATGCGCATGAACAGCGCAGAGACAGGCGGCAGCCTCGTCTTCCTGCCGGATTTTGGCGGCCATGTCATCTATGCCCAACCGATCCAGAAAGTGCTTTCTTCGGAATATTCATGCTTTGGCGCCCGTCTCGCGCCGGATATGGTCGCGGTTCTCGATGACCTCGGGCTGACTGAGATTGCGGCCCGCTTTGCCGCCGACATCCACCAGAGCGACATCCCGCGCCCGGTTCATATCTGCGGCTTTTCCTTCGCGGGCCTGCTCGCCTTCGAGACGGCGCGGCATTTTTCCGCGCTGGAGCCATGGGCGGGGGAGCTGTTTATTCTGGACACCCGCATCCGCCCGCGAACCGTTGGCGCGCGGTTCCTCCGCAATCCGATGGAGGAAATGCTCTATGCCGCCCGCTATACCGCTCGCAACTGGCGCACCCTGCTCCCCGGCACGGAGGATCCGCTGGTCCTGCATCGCTACGGACAGATCCGCATGGACCTCGGCAATCACGCGGAGGCGCATCGCGCCATCATCCGCCAGCTCTATGCGAAGATGGCGGAATATACCCCGCTTCCCTGGACCGGTTCGGCCACCGTATTTCGCGCCGAGGATATCCAGTGGGGCTATCGTCTTGACGATCTCGGCTGGGGCCGGGTGATCGAGGGTCCGGTCACGCTCATCGATGTGCCGGGAGATCATCTTTCCATGCTGCGCGCGGCAGAAAATGCTGCTGTGCTTGCCGATAAAATGCGCCTTCGGCTGGAGGCGGTACAAAAGGAGTCAGTAAATGTTTGAGTTGCCGATCAAGCCGGGCGTACATGCTTTCGATCATTTCTGTGCCCATCTCGACCGGATGCTGGCGGCCAACAGCGAGAAGGAATTCGCGGAGCTTGCGAATGGCGCCGTCTCCTATGAGACACTGGCGCGCGACATGCGCCGTCTCGGCGTGGCGTTTGCGGACCTTGGCCTCGCCGTCGGAGACCGCGTCCTTGTCGCCTCAAAGGATGAGGGCGCGACGGTAAAGCTCTTCCTCGCGCTGCTGCGCGCCGGGATGACGCCGGTAATCGGTGATGCCGAGGTGACCGGACCGGAGCTTGGCGAACTACTGGAGGTCTGCGAACCCGCCGCGCTCTATGCGGACGAAGCAATGCTGGCCAATGCGGCGCTCGGCGGTAAACTGCCGCAATCAAAGATCATCCCGATCCGGGAAGTGCATGATGTGCTGTCGAACGGACGCGATCCCGGCGACTGGCCCGCCATCGAGGCCCGGCCCGACGTCGCGCTTCTGGTGCTGACCTCGGGCACCACCTCGACACCGAAGGCCGTGGAACTCACCCATGAAAACCTGATCGCGCAGCTTGCCATATTCAAGGATATCTACGGCTTTGACAGTGCCACGCGCCTGCTCAACCTCCTGCCGCTGCATCATGTGGACGGTCTCATCCGCGGGCCGCTCGTCGCCCTCTGGTTCGGCGGCTACCTCTATCGCCAGACGCCGTTCTCGGTGCAGAATGTGCCCACGATCCTGAAAAAATTCGGCGAAAGGAACATCACCCATTTCATCACCGTTCCGGCCATGCTCCGGATCGTCGCGCGGCTTGGCAGCGATGCCCGCGAGACCTTCACCGGGCCGGATTTCCGCTTTATCCTGTGCAGCGCCGACCTGCTCGACGCCGCGCTCTGGCGCCATGTCGAGGAAACCTTCAACACGCCCGTCGTCAATGCCTATGGGTTGAGCGAGGTGGTCTGCGACGCCCTCTTTGCCGGACCGGACGATGCCACCCGGCGGATCGGATCGCTCGGCCGACCGCATGGCTGCACAGCGGATATTCTGGATGATGACGGCAAGCCCGTCCCAGCCGGAGAGACCGGAGAGCTGGTGCTGTCGGGGCCGACGGTGATGCGCGGCTATTTCAACGCGCCGGAGCTGACCGCCGGCGTTATCCGCAATGGTGCCTTTCATACCGGCGACTATGCCCGCGTCGGCGAGGACGGCCTCTATGATTTCGTCGGCCGCAAGAAAACGGCGATTGTTTCCGCCGGGGCGACGATCCATCCCGAATCCGTGACTATTGTCCTCACCACCATGCCCGGCGTGGCCGAGGCCGTCGCCTTCGGAATCCCCGACACGGCGCGCGGCGAGAAGCTGGTCGCGGCGATTGCGCCGCAGCCCGGCCATGAGATCACCGCCGCCGATGCCTTCGCCTTCTGCCGTAAGCATCTCTCGGCGGAACGGACACCGGCCGAGTTCCGGATCATATCCTCCCTGCCGCGCGGCGCCTCGGGCAAGGTCCTGATGGCCGAACTGACCGCCGGGACAGCCGCTGCACCCACAGGCCTCGCTGAAGAGCAGGTGGAATTTGACAGCGAAAGCGGCAGCCTTGAGGACAAGGTCTGCGCGGTGGCCGCCAAATGCTTCAATGTCGATGCGGCAAGCCTGTCGGCGGACTCGACACCGTTCAACACCGACGGCTGGGATTCGCTCGCGCATATGACCCTGATCGAGGAGCTGGAGCTGGCCTTCGACATGCAGTTCTCCGCCGCCGAGATTGCCTCCATCGCCGCCCTGGGCGACGCTATGGAATTCATCGAAGGGGCGCTGGATACCAAGGCGTAAGTCCGCCCCTTCATTTCCTCTTATCTGTAATATCACCCGGCCATGGCATCGCCATTGACGGTTGCTTTTACCTGCGCGTAAACTAGGTCATCAGTAGAATATTTCACCATATGTCGCGCAGATAAACTGAACCCTCAAGAGTTCCCGATCAGGAGAGAACGGCAATGACAGAAGCAGCCTTCATTTATGATGCAATCCGCACCCCCCGCTCGAAGGGAAAGGCGGATGGCTCGCTGAACGAAGTTAAACCCATCACGCTGGTGACCACGCTGCTCAATGAAATGCAGCAGCGGCATGATCTCGACACCTCCCGTGTCGATGACGTCATGCTCGGCTGCGTCGCCCCGGTCAAGGAACAGGGATCGGTGCTGCCGAAGGTTGCGCTGCAGGTCGCGGGCTGGGATGAGAGCGTACCCGGCGCCCAGGTCAACCGCTTCTGCGCCTCGGGCCTTGATACCTTCAACACTGCCGCGGCCAAGGTCGCCAGCGGCTGGGAGGACCTGATCTGCGCGGGCGGCTATGAGAGCATGAGCCGCGTGCCCATGGGCAGCGACGGCGGCCCCTTCGCGGAGGACCCGGAAACCGTGCTTGCGACCGGCTTCGTGCCGCAGGGCATTGGCGCCGACCTGATTGCCACGATCGAGGGATGGTCCCGCGACGATGTCGATGAATTCGCCGTTCGCAGCCAGAAGCTCGCTGCCACGGCGCGCGACAGCGGCTGGTTCGACAAATCCGTGGTGCCGGTCCGTGACGAGAACGGCCTGATCATTCTGGAGAAAGACGACTTCATCAAACCGGATACGAATATGCAGACGCTCGGCAGCCTGAAGGCGAGCTTTGCCGGTCCCGGTGCCATGGGCTATGACGACGTTGCCCTCGCCCGCTATCCGCATGTCGAGCGGATCAACCATGTGCATACGCCCGGCAACTCCTCCGGCATCGTCGACGGCGCCTCTCTGGTGATGGTCGGCAACGAGAAAGTCGGCAAGGAACTGGGGCTGACCCCGCGCGGACGGGTGCGAGCGATTGCCCTGACCGGCACCGACCCGACGATCATGCTGACCGGTCCCGGCCCGGCATCGAAAAAGGCCCTGCAAAAAGCGGGGCTCACCCTTGATGACATCGACCTGGTGGAGATTAACGAGGCCTTCGCCTCCGTCGCCCTCCGGCTCCAGCGCGACCTTGATGTCCCGGATGAAAAACTCAATGTCGTCGGCGGCGCCATCGCCATGGGTCATCCGCTGGGGGCGACCGGCGGCTGCCTCGTCTCGACCATGCTGGACGAGCTGGAACGGCGCAATCTGAAACGCGCGCTGCTCTGCATGTGCGTCGGCGGCGGCATGGGCATCGCCTCCATCATCGAACGCGTGTAGGAGGCAGCATCATGACCGGATTCAGATACGAAAAAGACGCGGATAACATTGTCACCGTCACCATGGACATGCCGGGCCAGTCGGCCAACACCATGAGCGACGCCTATGACGGCTATATGAGCAAAACCATCGAGGCACTGGAAGGAGAAAGCGACCTTGCGGGGGTCGTCTTCGCCTCCGCCAAGAATACCTTCTTCGCCGGGGCCGACCTCAACTCCATCCTGACGACCGGGGAATCGATCGAGGATTTCTTTAACTTCATCGAAAATTCGAAGGGCTATTTCCGGCGGATTGAGAAACTTCCCGTCCCCGTCGTTGCCGCGATCAACGGCGCAGCGCTCGGTGGCGGCTATGAGCTCTGCCTTGCCTGCAACCACCGGATTGTCGTCGATAACCCGAAGGCCATTGTCGGCCTGCCGGAAGTAACCCTCGGCCTGCTGCCAGGCGCGGGCGGTGTTGTCCGGCTGACGGCGCTGCTCGGGCTGGAAAAGGCCCTGCCCCGGCTCCTTGAAGGCAAACCCGCGAAACCGGGCAAGGCCCTCGCCGAGGGGATGGTCGATGCGATTGTCGGCTCGGAGGAACAGCTTGTCCCGGCGGCGAAAGCCTGGATCAAAGAGAACCCGGAGGCGGCAGCGCAGCCCTGGGACCGCAAGGGGTTCAAATATCCCGGCGGCAATGCGGATGCGCCCAATATCCGCATGACGGCGACCGTTGCCCCGACGATGCTCTACAAGAAGACACGCGGCCTGATGCCCGCGCCGGAACGCATTCTCGACCTTGCGGTCAACTCCATGCGGATGGGCTTTGAAAGCGCGCTCCGGGCGGAGAGCCGGGGGATTTGCGCGCTCGTGCAGACACCCGAGGCCAAGGCCGCCATCGCCACCTTCTTCTTCGGCCTGAACGGCATCAAGAACGGCAAGTTCCGCCCGGAAGGCGAGCGCTGGAAAGCGAAAAGCTCTGCCGTGATCGGCGCCGGCATGATGGGCGCCGGGATCGCCTGGTCCCACGCCGCGCGCGGCCTGCCCGTGTATCTCAAAGACACCGATCTTGAGAAAACGGCGAAAGGCAAGGCCTATTCCGAAGGGCTGGTCGCCAAACGGATCAAGCGCGGCCAGATGGAGGACGAAGACGGCAAGGAACTGCTCGATCACATCAAGCCGACCGACAAGGACGCCGCCTTCGCCGGATCGGACATCATCATCGAAGCGGTGTTCGAGGATATTTCCCTCAAGGAAATCGTCATTCCGGAAACCTTCAAGCAGCTCGGGGAGAACGGTATTTACGGCTCCAACACCTCGACCCTGCCGATCTCGATGCTGGCGGCGGCCTGCCCGGACCCAGCCCGCTTCATCGGCATCCATTTCTTCTCCCCGGTCGATAAAATGCAGCTCGTCGAGTTGATCAAGGGCGAGAAAACCAGCGAGGAGACCTTGCGCAAGGCCTATGACTATGTGACGCAGATCGGCAAGATACCGATCATCGTCAATGACAGCCGGGGCTTCTTCACCTCCCGCGTGTTCGGCACCTTCACCGATGAAGGCGCGAGCCTGATCGTCGACGGCGTCGATCCCGCCCTGATCGAGCGGGCGGCCTGGAAAGCGGGGATGCCCGTCGGCCCCCTCGCCGTCGCCGATGAAGTCAGCCTCGTGCTGCAAAAGAAGGTCCATGATACCCACAAGGTTCTCGACAAGCGGCTGGGGCTAAAGGACGGCTTCCCGAGCAATAACGACGCGACTGTCGCCGTCAACCACAAGATGGTGGAGATGGAGCGCGGCGGACGCCAGTATGGCGGCGGCTTCTATGACTACGCGGCGGACGGCAGCAAGACGCTCTGGCGCGGTGTCGACCAGTTCATGAAGGGCAACAGCGAAGTGCCGATGCGCGATATCGAGGACCGGCTCATCTATCGCCAGGCGATCGAGACTTTGCGCTGCTATGACGAAGGGGTCTTGCGCAACGAAGTTGAGGCCAATGTCGGCTCGATCTTCGGGATCGGCTTCCCCGCCTACACCGGCGGCGCGCTGCAGTTCATCCATGGCGTCGGGATCGATGCCTTCGCCAAACGGGCGCAGCAACTCGCCGAGACTTACGGGGACCGCTTCGCGGTGTCGCCCTCGGCCCTCGACAAGCTGAGACGGAGCGAGAAGAAGGCCGCCTAGGCACCGCCCTCGCCGCCGCCTGCAAGGGCATAAATCTTTAGAGCGCGCGCAAGGATTATCTTGCGCGCGTTTCTTTTTATACTAAATATCTGTTGAAATTTCATATACATTGCTTACTATATATGTACCTTAGTATGAGGACGGTATATATGCAAAATCCCGACAAGAGTATTGGCTTCCTGATTCACGACGTAACGCGACTGATGCGGCGCAACCTGATGCGGCGGGCGCAGGACCTCGACCTGTCGCAGGCGCAATGGCGCGCCCTCGCCTTCCTGTCGCGGCAGGAAGGGGTGAAGCAGATTACGCTCGCCGATACCCTTGAGATACAACCGATAACACTGGCCCGGATGATCGACCGGCTGGAGGAACTGGGCCTTGTCATCCGCCGTCCTGACCCCGAAGACCGCCGCGCCGTGCGGCTTTACCTGACGCCGGAGGCCCAGCCCCTGCTGGACAAGATGTGGGAGCGGGCCGCGCAGACCCATGAAGATGCGCAGGCCGACCTGACGGCCGCGGAGCGGGAGCAATTTATCAAGACATTACAACAAATGAAGCAGAGCCTGCTGGCGACAGAGGAACGTCTCGGCCGGGAGGATCTGGAACTGGAAGAAAGAATCGCAAATGCAGCCGTCCGATCCTGATTCACCGGACAAGACCACTCCCTCGGCTCATGGGCCGTCAGGGGAGAATAATGTCCCGAGCGTCGGCAAAACCCCGGCCCGGCCGCGCCGGCGTCGGCGCTGGCTCCGTCCGGCGCTGTTGTTGTTCGGGCCGCTGCTCGTCCTGCTCGTCGGCGGCTATTTCTATTTCACCGGCGGACGCTATGTCGAGACGGACAACGCCTATGTGAAGGCGGACAAGGTGATGATCGCGGCGGAGGTATCCGGCCTGATCGCCGATGTGAATGTCTCCGAAAACCAGCCGGTTAGCGCAGGCGATGTCCTGTTTCGCATCGATGACCGCCCCTATCGCATCGCCATGGCCGAAGCCGAAGCCGGGCTTGTCCGGGCCCGCGACGAGATCGCCAGCCTGAAGGCGACCTATCGGCAGAAGCTTGGCGAGCTCAAACTGGCGAAGACCAATATCGACTTCGCCAGGAAGGAACATGGCCGCCAGAACAAGCTGATCGCCAGCAGCGCCGTCTCCCGCAGCAAGCTCGATTCCACCCGCCGCGACCTTGATGTCGCGCAGCAGGAGGAGCTCGTGATCCGGCAGGAAATCTCGGAAATAAAGGCCCGTCTTGGCGGCGATGTCGATATAAAGATGGAGGATCATTCGCTATATCTTTCCGCAAAGGCGGCGAAAGACCGCGCCGCCCTCGATCTCGAGCGGACCGTGGTGCGCGCACCCTTTGACGGGATTGCGGGCAATACGCCGCAGATCGGCCAGCAGGTGATCGGCAACGGCGCCTTCACCAGCCCGGTCATGAGCCTGATTGCCAACAAGAACATCTGGATTGAGGCAAATTTCAAGGAAACCGACCTCACACATGTCACGCAGGGACAGGCCGTCATCATCCATGTGGACACCTATCCGGACCGGGAATGGCAGGGAACCGTCCTCAGCCTCAGCCAGGCGACCGGCGCCGAATTCTCCGTCATTCCGCCGCAAAACGCGACCGGCAACTGGGTCAAGGTCGTGCAACGAATCCCGCTGCGGATCAAGGTCAACGCCAATGTGGACGATCCGCCGCTCCGCGCCGGAATGAGCACCACGGTCGAGATTGACACCAAACAACAGCGCCATATACCGCATGTCCTGCATGTGGTCCTCGACTGGTTCAGCGCCATGCCCATAGCCACAGCGAACGAGACGGCCGACCGCAAATGACCGCCGCCGCCAGCGAGAGCACACCGCTTGAGCGGGGACTGATAACCGTTTCCATCATGCTGGCGACGATCATGCAGGCGCTCGATACCACGATTGCCAATGTCGCCCTGCCCCATATGCAAGGCACCATGTCGGCAACGCAGGACCAGATTTCCTGGGTGCTGACCTCCTATATCGTGGCCGCGGCGATCATGACACCACCGACCGGCGTGCTGGCGTCCCGTCTCGGGCGCAAGCGGCTGTTCGTTATCATGGTCACCGGCTTCACCATCACCTCGATGCTATGCGGAGCGGCCAATTCGCTCTCCGAGATTGTCCTGTACCGAATCCTGCAAGGGATGTTCGGCGCCGGGTTGGTCCCGCTATCGCAGGCAGTGCTGCTCGATACCTATCCCACTGAAAAGCATGGCTCCGCCATGGCCATGTGGGGCATGGGGGTGATGGTCGGCCCGATCCTGGGCCCGACCCTCGGTGGCTATCTCACGGAAATGTACAATTGGCGCTGGGTCTTCTATATCAACCTGCCCTTTGGCATCCTGGCGCTCCTCGGCATTCTGGCGTTCGTTCCGGAAACCACCCGGGACCGGGCCCGTCATTTCGATTTCTTTGGCTTCGCCCTGCTCTCCCTCGCCATCGGCTCGCTCCAGCTCATGCTGGACCGGGGCCATTCCGAAGACTGGTTTTCCTCCTCGGAGATCATTATTGAAGCCGTGGTCGCCGCGCTCTGCCTGTATATGTTCCTCGTCCATATGTTTACGGCGAAACGACCCTTTATCGACCCCAAGCTGTTCATGGACCGGAATTTCGCGGTCAGTCTCCTGCTGATTTTTATGATCGGGGTGATCCTGCTGGCAACCCTCGCCCTGCTGCCGCCGTTTTTGCAGAATCTCATGGATTTTCCTGTCCTGATCACCGGCTATGCGCTGGCACCGCGCGGCATCGGCACCATGATCGCCATGATGATTGTCGGCCGGCTGGTCGGGCGGATGGATACGCGCCTGCTGATCCTGACCGGGATCGCCCTCACTGCTCTCTCGCTCTGGGAAATGTCCCGCTTCACGACCGAGGTCCCCATTGCCACCATCGTCTGGACGGGAATCACGCAAGGACTCGGGCTTGGGTTTATTTTTGTTCCCCTCAGCACCCTCGCCTTTTCGACACTCGCGCCGCATTTTCGTAATGAAGGCACGGCGATGTTCAGCCTGATGCGCAATATCGGCAGTAGTATCGGGATATCCATCGTTTTCACCATGCTGTCGCATAATACCCAGATCAATCACGCCACCATGGCCGAGTTGATGAACCCGTTCCGCGATGCCATGCAGCGCCCCTGGCTGCCGGAGGCGTGGAACTGGAACACGACGTCGGGCGCCGTCGCGCTGAACGCGGAAATTACGGATCAAGCATCGACAATCGCGTTCCTCAATGATTTCACGGCGATGATGTGGGTGATGATCCTGGCAGCGCCATTGCTGCTGCTGCTCAAAAAAGCTCCGAAACGGGCATCGTCGGAACTCGCCGTGCCGGAATAGCGGTTGCCATATGCATCGTTCCTATTCAGAATAGGAGCGCAACAACAAAAAGAACGTGACCGGAAAATACCGGCCACCCGAAAGAGAAACCGGTTTCATATGCAATATTTCAATTTTGACCCCTACAGCCTGCCGCCGGAGGCCGAGGAGCTTCGCAAGGAGGTTCGTGCCTTCCTGAAAGAAGAACTCGCCGACTACCCGGCGGTGCTCCGCTCCCGTTCCTGGTCCGGCAAGAGCGCCGAGTTTTCCCGGAAAGTGGGGGAGCGCGGCTGGATCGGCATGACCTGGCCGAAGAAGTACGGCGGCGGCGAACGCTCCTTCTTCGAGCGCTACGCCTTTCTGGAAGAGGTGCTGGCCTATGGCGCGCCGGTGGGCAGCCACTGGATCGCTGACCGGCAGAGCGGCCCGACAGTGATGCGCTTTGGAACGGAAGAGCAGTGCCACCGCATCCTGCCCGGGATCATCCGCGGCGAATCCTTCTTCTGCATCGGGATGAGCGAGCCGGACAGCGGCTCCGATCTGGCCTCGATCCGAACCAAGGCGGTAAAAACCGACGGCGGCTATGTCATCAACGGATCGAAAATCTGGACGACCGGCGCCGAAAGCTGCGACTGGATGATCGCGCTGGTGCGCACCGGCAACAATCCGGAAAACCGCCATCAGGGCATGAGCCAGTTCCTGATCGATCTGAAAAACTCCAAGGGGCTGACCATCAGCCCGATCAAGAATATGGCCGGGGAAGTCCATTTCAACATGGTGGTGTTCGAGGATGTCTTCGTGCCCGACGAAAACCTTATCGGCGCGGAGGGTGACGGCTGGAAGCAGGTGACGGCGGAGCTTGCGTTCGAGCGCTCGGGTCCGGAGCGCTACATGTCCTCCATCCAGCTGCTGATCGAGATTATCCGCGAGGCAAAGCTTCAGCCCGACGCCCGTGCGCAGGAACAGATCGGCCGCCTTGTCGCCCATCTCGCGACAATGCGGCGGATGTCCATCTCCGTTGCCGGAAAGCTGGAAACGGACGCTAATCCGGCGCTGGAAGCCTCGGTCGTGAAAGACCTCGGCGCGGTATATGAACAGGAAATCCCGGAAATTGCCCACCGGATCGGCCGCGGGGAAGCCAGCATGACCGCCCTCAGCGATTTCGAGCAGGTTCGCGCCTATCTGACCCAGGCGGTGGTGTCCTTTTCCTTACGTGGCGGGACACGGGAAATTCTGCGAGGGATTATTGCAAGGGGGCTCGGTCTGCGATGAATGAAATGCGTCAGATTATGGCAGATACGGTTGAAAAGCTGTTCACCGAGCATGTCACAAAGAGCCTGAAGGAATCCGCGGAAGCTTCTGATTTTCCTGAGCATTTATGGAACGCCGTTGAGGAAAACGGGCTTCTGCATATCCTGGTGCCGGAGAAATTCGGCGGCGTCGGCGCGGAGTTTGCGGATGCCGAAGTCATCGCCCGCGGCATCGGCCGCCATGCGGTGCCCATGCCGGTGGTGGAGAGCATTCTCGCCAACTGGCTACTCGCGAGCGCGGAGATCGACCTTCCCGCCGGAATGACCGTGCTTGCGCCCGTCCGTGCGGAGGAAATGCTGTCCCTCTCCGCGGGCAAGCTGAGCGGAACCGCAACGCGCGTTCCCTGGGGCCGGACGGCGGCGCAGGTTGTGGTGATCACCGCAGAGGGTGACGTTGCCCTGATGGAAGCGGGCGCCTACAGCGTGACCGAAAACCAGAATATCGCCGGCGAGCCGCGCGATACGCTCACTTTTAAGGATGCCACCCCTGCCGCCACGGGCCGCCTGCCCGGCGGGACGACGCTAGGCTCAATCTTTGCCCTCGGGGCGATGATGCGCTCGGCGCAGATGGCCGGGGCGATGGAATGGATACTGGAGGCCAGCGTGCAATATGCCAACGACAGGGTCCAGTTTGGCCGGGCCATCGGAAAATTCCAGGCCATCCAGCAGAGCATGGCGGAGCTCGCCGGACATACGGCGGCCTCCGGCGCCGCATCCACCGGGGCGTTTCAGGCGGCCGACCTCGCCCAGCAATCCGGTTTGGACAGCACCTTCGAGATTGCCGCCGCCAAGACCCGGATCAGCGAGGCCGCGGGCATCGCCGCCGCGATCTCCCACCAGATCCATGGTGCCATCGGCTTTACCTATGAGCATGACCTGCATTTCCGCACCCGGCGGCTCTGGTCCTGGCGCGATGAATTCGGCTCCGACAGCTACTGGGCGGACTGGATTGGCGGTAATGTCCTGGAACGGGAGGCCGACGATCTCTGGCCCTGGCTCACGACCCGGCCCACCTAGAACAACAACAGCAGACAAACTGCGGCAGAGGAGACATTGACCATGACACTCAATATCAAAATCACTGGCGGAACCATCATCGACGGCACCGGTGCACCCGGCTATATCGGAGACATCGGCATTTTAGATGGTCGCATTGTCGCCGTCGGACAGGTTGACGAAGACGCCGACCAGGTCATCGATGCCACCGGCCTGACGGTGACGCCAGGCTTTGTCGATATCCACACCCATTACGATGCGCAGGTGATCTGGGACCGGATGCTGTCCATCTCCCCCTGGCATGGCGTCACCACCGCGGTCATCGGCAACTGCGGCTTCGGCGTCGCGCCGACCCGGCCCGACCACCGCACCAACATCATGCGCACGCTGGAAAAGGTGGAAGGCATGTCCTATGACGCGCTGGCAAGCGGTCTTGGCGATGACTGGCCGTTCGAAAGTTTTCCCGAATATATGGATGCAATCGAGGCGCGCGGCTCCGCCATCAATCTCGCGGTCTTCGCCGGACATACGCCGATCCGCACCTATGTCATGGGCCCGGATGCCGTGGAACGTACCGCCAACAACGACGAGATCGAGGCCATGGCCGATATTGTGCGCGGCGCGATGGAGGCCGGAGCCATCGGCTTTTCCACATCGCAAGCGACCACCCATCACGGCTATGGCGGCAATCCGGTGCCGAGCCGCCTCTCCGACATGATCGAGATCGACAGCCTCGTCTCCGCCGCGAAGATTTCCGGCGCCAAGATCATCCAGGCGACCGTCGGCCCGACCCTGTTTCATGACCAGCTGGCGCTGCTCGCCCGCAAGCATGACATCCCGGTCACCTGGACGGCGCTCCTCTCAGGGATGTCCGGTCCCGGCTCCCACCGCAAGCATCAGAAAATTACGAATGACCTCAGGGCCAATGGTGCGAAAATCCATCCGCAGGTCGCCTGCCGCCCGATCAATTTCGATTTCGAGTTTAACGAGCCCTTCCCCTTCGAGATGCGCCCCCTGTTCAAGCAGGTCATGAAAGCGGACCGGGAAGGACGCAAGGCGATCTATCGCGACCCCGAGTTCCGCAAGCAGTTCCGCGAGGATACGGCGGAAGGTGCGCGCAATGCCCTTGCCGGCTGGGTCGACCGGACGGTGGTCTCCATGGCACCGGACAATCCGGAATGGGAGGAACAGCCGCTTGTCGATGTTGCGAAAAGCGTCGGCAAGGATCCGGTTGATTTCGTGCTGGACCTGTCGCTGGAAACCGACTTCGTCGCCCGCTTCCGCTTCGCCATCACCAATTATGACGAGGAGGAAGTCGCCGAGCTGTTGCAGGACGACAACATGATCCTCGGCCTGTCCGACGCTGGCGCCCATGCCAGCCAGCTTTGCGATGCCTGTTATTCGACCCATCTGCTCGGTCATTGGGTGCGTGAACGCGGCACGCTGACGCTGGAAAAGGCCATCCATATGCTGACGCAGAAACCGGCGGAACTGTTCGGCATTACGGATCGTGGCGTCCTCAAGGAAAGTGCGCTCGCCGATGTGGTCATCCTCGATCCGGCGACGGTCGCGGCGGGCAAGCTGGAACGGGTCTATGACCTGCCGACGGGGGCGGATCGCCTGATCTCACCAGCAAGCGGGATCAAGACGGTGATCGTCAACGGCAAAGTCCTGCTGGAAGAAAACCAGACCTCCATCCCCGAAGCGGCGGCGCTTCCGGGCAAGCTCTTACGAAACGGCGTCGCCGCATGAGGCCTCAGGCCGCGGGCGGATCGGCGCTAAACGTCGTGCGATAGAGCAACCTGCGGACGCCATCATAATCATTGGTGGCGTAATGCAGGGAGGTGCGGTTGTCCCAGATCGCCACATCCCCGGCGCGCCAGCGAAAGCGGCAGGAAAAATCCGGGCGGGTGCAATGCTTGTATATTTCCGCGAGAACAGGGGCGCTTTCCGCCTCACTCATATCCTCGAACCGGGTCGTGTAGATCGGGTTCAGGAAGAGCGACCGGCGGCCGCTGAGCGGCTCGGTGATCACCGCCGGATGCAGGATTTCCCGATCGGCATCGGGATCGCCGCGGATCATGCGGATGGAAGCCCCTGACCGTTCCTCTTCCGGCGGTTGATGGGTCACGCCATAGGGCGCGCCGATATGTACCGCGCGCCGCCCGTCAACGATCTTCTTTAGTTTTTCCGGGAGGGAGGCATAGGCGGCCACCTGGCTCGCCCAGACCGTATCCCCGCCCACTTCCGGCACCTCGATTGCCGACAGGACCGATCCGGCGGGCGGGTTTTCAAGAAAGCTGAAATCGGAATGCCAGTCACCGCCGAAGACGCCGGTGTTACGTTCTTCCGCCTCTTTGAGTACGGCAATGACCTCGTCATCTTCCGGCATCGGCGCGACATAGGGGAGTTTCATGAGCGGTCCGAACACCTCGGTCAGCTGCTTTTGTTGCCGGATCGTCGGATGCAGGCCGCGCAGCGCGATCATCTGGTGATCCGCGAGTGCATGGCGCAGCAGATCCGCAAGATCATCCGCGATCCCCTCATCGATCCTGACGCCCGTGATCTCGGCTCCCATCAGCCCCGTGAGTTTTTTTATTTCAACCATTTGTCCGTATTGCTGTTTTGTCTCTTGATTTCGCCGCCGGGTATCAGGAAAAACTGCCCATGTTGCCGCCATGGCCGCCATCGACATTGACCACTGAGCCGCTCACGAAGCTGGCACGATCGGAGGCCATGAAGGTGACCACATTGGCCACCTCCTCCGCCGTTGCGGCGCGGCCGCCCGGCAGGTTGCCAAGATAGCTCTGCCAGCGGTCAGGATCGCCAAACTGCTGCTCTGCGCGAGTCCGCATCAAAGTCTCGATCCGTTCGATCGCGACGGCGCCGGGACTGACGGCAAGCACCCGCAGCCCGTCATTGAGGCTGCGCCCGCCGACCGCCTTGCTGAAGGCATTGAGACCAGCGTTCCCCGTGGTGCCCGCGACATAGCCCGCATCGAAACGATCCGCCGCGAGGCCGGTCACATTGATGATCACGCCATGGCCGCGGTCCTTCATCAAGGCATAATAGGCGCGGCAGAGATTGATATAACCGAAGACCTTCAGATCCCAGGCTTCCCGCCAGCGCGCCTCGTCAATCGAGAGGAGGTCGCCCGCCGGAATGGCGCCTGCGTTGTTGATGAGGATATCGGGGAGCACCGTTGCCTCCGTCAGCGTCCTGATACTGCGGCTGTCGCTCAGATCAAGGGCGGAATATGTCACCGTAACTTTGGTAGCTTCCGAGATGTCCGCCGCCGTCTTCGCCAGCAATTCCTCGTTCCGCGCGACCAGATGCACGGCGCAGCCTTCCGATGCCAGCCCGCGGGCGACCGCGGCCCCGATTCCCTTCGATCCGCCGGTGACAATGGCGCTTTTCCCATCAAGACCCAGATTCATTTTTCTCTCCTTTTTCTTTCGGTCTTACTATGGCATGATTTATCCCTATCGGGACCCCCGGTTTACAAATTTTTCCACATATTGCGGGGTCCGGCGGTGTCATCAATACTTTTCAACGAACCGCTGTTTATGATTTAATTGTCAGGCTCGCCTTCCACCGGCGCGTAATTCCTGATCCCAATCCGGTCGTATGGAGGGCCCGGCTTTTGTATCAACCATTCGTCCTTGCCCTGTTGCGCAGTCCCCGGCAGGTTGGCGCCGTCGCCCCCAGCGGACCGTTGCTGGCGCGGGCCATGGCCGAGGCGGCCGATCCGGCAGGCAAGCGCATCCTGGAGATCGGACCCGGCACCGGCGTCATAACCGAGGCCCTGCTCGACCGCGGGGCGCCCCGGGACGCGCTTTACCTGCTTGAGCGGGATGTCACCCTCGCTGCCTTTCTCGGTCGCAAGTTCCCCGATATAAACGTCATTGTCGGAGATGCACGCTCCGTTTCAAATCTGATCAGCCCGGACCATGCCGGCAGCTTCGACGTCATCGTGTCCAGCCTGCCGCTCCTGAATATGAAGGAAGCGGACAAGGTCTCCATTTTAAAGCAGTTCTTCACCCTGCTCAGGCCGGACGGCGTGCTGATTCAATATACCTATTCGGCGAAAGCGCCCATCGCGCCCGCTCTCGCAACCCGGCATGGCATCAGGGGGACCCGGATGTCGACAATCTTCCGCAATCTTCCCCCGGCACGCGTCTGGAAATACGGCCGCGATCAGACACCGGCCGGTCAGTAAAAATCTAAGCCCAGCCGCAGCGGCAGCTACGCAGAGACAGCGGCTTCCCGTGCAACGATCCCTTCGAGAAACAAGGCGCGCTGCACATCGATCACCTCGTCCAGTGACTTGAAATTCCGCGTCTTTTGCCGTTCGGGATCGAACCACAGCACCGTCCAGTTCAGGGCACCGAGCATAAACTGGCGAATGGGAATGACATCGAGATTCACGCGGAGAGCCCCCGCCGCCTGCGCCCGGTTGAGGCTGCGGTCCCAGATGGCGGCATAGGCGCGGCGCTCGGGAATATGCCGCAAGCTGACCCCCTTGGGAATTTGTCCGTAGACCCGGATATTTGTCGAGACAAACGCGTGGCGCGCGTAAAGATGCAACATATGGGCCCGTATGCCGGCGGCCAGCCGACTGCCATGGTCGGGAAACAGCGCTTCGTTATCCAGGATAGCACTGACACCATCCGCGATTCCGCGCAGGCCCAACGTCAGAACCTCGTCAATAACCTCCTCCCTTGAGGAGAAATGATAATAGATGCTTCCGGCCTTGACACCGGCCCCCTCGGCGATCCGGCGCAAGGTCGTATTTTCATAACCGCTTTCACAGAGAATCTGCGAGGCAGAGAAGATAATCATATTCCGTGTTTTCTCCGCCTTCGCCCGGCTTCTCCCGATCTCGGACACCGGATCGACAAAAAGCGGGACTTTCGCACGCAGACCGGTCCTGGCGGACGGATCGAGCATGCCGTCCAGCAACAGTCCTGCCGCGTTGTCAAAAAAGTCGCGCAGCGGATAACGATCCGCATCAAACCATTCCACCGTCCAGTTGAGGGCGCCGACGATCAACCGCTGGAGCAATGACAGGTCGATATCCGCCCGGACCTCACCTGTCGCCTGCGCTGTTGTCAGCAGCCTCACCCAGAGATCGCCATAGGCTTGAAAGGATGGTCGATGCCGCCGGCGCAAGGAGCCCTGCATGGTCGAGAAATTCCGCATGGTGGCGGCCGCGAAGTCGCCCTCGATCAGGATGCAGCGTAGATGCGCATGGATCATGGCACGGAAGCTCTCGCGAAAGCCCGCCCCGCGCGCCTCACACTCCCGGCAGACGGTAGCAACCGCATCCATCGACTGCCGGAAGCCGAGATCGAGCACTTCTTCGAGAATGTCTTCCTTGGACGCGAAATAATAATACAGGCTTGCCGGTTCGATCCCGGCAACGGCACCGATCTCCTTGAGCGTGGTGGCGGCATAGCCCTTTTCCCGGAACTGCCGCGCCGCCGCCGCCAGAAGAAGCTTGCGGGTCTCCGCAGTTTGACTGCTTCTGCCCTTTCGCCTGCCCCGTGTTTCCCGCATCAACACACTCGCACTAACAAAACGTCAGAATAGCCCGATGAATTATGCCGTAAAGGTATCTTTTATGTTATCCCGCTCCGCCTTGCTCTTGTTGGCATGCGTCACCATCCCCGGATAGGCGGCCTTGAAATCCGACATGAAGGTTTCCATCGGGATGTCGACGAACAAGCCCCGGTCGTTGACGTATTCCATATGCTGGCGGTTCTTTTCGTCATACTCATGAAAGAGGGCATCCCGTGTCCCGTCGAACACCAGCGGCTTGACGCCGAACCGCTCACAAAGCTCCATGTTGAAGGCGGGCGTGATCTTGAAACTTTCCGCGCCCAGCCAGAGCTGCACATAGCCGTGATAGATGAACAGATCCGATCCCATCAGCTCCGTCAGTTTCGGTGTGTTCAGGTGATTGCGCACATCGGCAAAGCCGAGCGCCGCCGGAATGCCCGCCGCCCGCAGACATGCCGCCAGCAGGATGGCCTTCGGCACGCAATAGGCTGTCCCCTGCTTAGCGACAGCGCTTGCGCGATAGTCTTCGGGATCCATCGACGCGGAATAGGGATCATAGCGGATTTTGTCGCGGACCACATCGAACAGGCAGATCGCCTTGTCCTTGTTCGTGGCATCTGGCGGCAGATCGGCAAGGGCATTCGCCACAAATGCCTGGACTTCAGGCGAGGCGCTATCCACATAGTCTGCAGACTGCAGGTATTTTTTTACCTCTTCGGGAAGGTTCTCTTGCGACGCCGTCATTTTTTATCCTTTATGGCGATCGGGTATCTGACCCCTCCTCTTTGATTACTGCCTCCCCCGACCCCTGTCAATTGGTGTCGCCACACGAACAACCGCCTAAAAGTTACATGTGACAAGGGCAGGAATGATCAGTAATATGACAGACTGCTGATCTTTGATTTGCGAACCGGCAATAAAATTAACAAGACCAGGAGCAAAACATGACCCAACGGCCAGAAACGGATTATGAAGTCATTGTCATCGGTGCAGGAGTGGCCGGTATCTACCAGATCAAGCGCCTGATTGACATCGGCATACGCGCCACCGTGCTGGAGGGCAGCGATAATCTTGGCGGGACGTGGTATAACAACCGCTATCCCGGCGCGCGCTTCGATTCAGAAAGCTATACCTACGGTTATTCCTTCTCCGATGAACTGCTCAACGAATGGCACTGGAAAGAGCGCTTTTCGAGTCAGCCGGAGAATCTGAAATATCTCAACTATGTGGCGGACAAGTTCGACCTGCGCCGGCATATGCAGTTCAACAGCAAGGTCGAGGCCGCGCATTATGACGAGAAGCATGGCATCTGGCACCTGAGCCTTGCCGATGGCCGCAAGATGAGCAGCCGCTTCGTCATCATGGCGATCGGCCTGCTGTCGCAGCCAACCCTTCCTAATATCGATGGGATGGAGGATTTCAAGGGCCCGTCGTTCCACACTTACTATTGGCCGCATGAGGGCATCGACCTCAAGGGCAAGAAAGTCGGGATTATCGGCACCGGCGCCACCGCCATCCAGATCATTCCGGTCATCGCCGGGGAGGCGGAGGAACTCCATGTCTTCCAGCGCCGCCCCAACTGGAGCGCGCCGCTCAACAACAGCCCGATCTCGGATGAGGAAATGGCGGATATCCGCTCCCGCTATGACGAGATTTTCGAAACCTGCAGCCTGTCACCGGGCGGTTTTGTGCACCGGATCGACCCCCGCTCATTCCATGAGGTGTCACGTGAAGAGCGGCTGGCCCTCTGGGATAAGCTCTATGACGAACCCGGATTTGGTATCTGGCTCGCCAACTTCCGCGAAATCTTCATGAATGAGGCCGCCAACGAAGAATTTTCCGAATATATCGCCGACCGCATCCGCCAGCGCGTAAACGACCCGGTGACCGCCGACAAGCTAATCCCCAAGGATCACGGCTTCGGCGTGCAGCGGGTGCCGTTGGAGACCCGCTATTTCGAGGCCTATAACCGCGATAATGTCCATCTCATCGATATTCAGGAGAACCCGCTGGAACGGGTGACGGAGACCGGCCTGCGCACGGCGGCAGGGGATCACGACCTCGATGTCATCATCTACTCGACGGGTTTCGATGCCATGACCGGCGCCTTCGATCATATCGATATCCGCGGCGTCGGCGGCGCGTCGCTTAAAGACAAATGGTTCGAGGCGCCCGCCACCTTCCTAGGCATGATGGTGCATGGCTACCCCAACCTTTTGATGCCGAACGGCCCGCAAAGCGGCTCGGCCTCGACAAACTATCCGCGCGGAATTGAAAGCGGCGTCAACTGGTTAATGGACCTTCTTGAGTTCATGCATAAGCATGGCTACACGCGCGCGGAACCGACCGAGGAAGCCGAGCAGCAATGGACTTCCGAAGTCGTGGAAATGTACAAGATCATGCTGATGCGCAAGGCGAAATCCTGGTTCACCGGCTATAATTCCAACGTCAAGGGCCATGAAGCCGGGCGGGTCCGCCATCTCGTCTATAATGGTGGCACGCCGAAATATATGGCGCGGATCAACACGGTGGCAGCCAGCGGCTATGACGGCGTCCGCTTCGATACGGATCCCGCCATCGATGAGCAGGAAACGGTCCGCTCCCTCGCCTGAGAGGTCAGGCGAGGCGGACCACGGCCTTGCCGATCATCTGCCGGTTTTCAATTTTGAGCATGGCATCGGGCACAGCGTCGAGGGTATCGAGCGGCTCGGTCGGCACTTTCAGGGCGCCATCCCGGATCGCCCCGAGCACGACCTTGGCCGCAAGTGCCAGCCGCGCCGGCTTCTGCCAGCGGTAATAGCCGAGCACCATGCCGAGAACGCTGCGGTTCTTGACCAGCAGGCGGTTGGCGGCGAATTTGGGAATCCCGCCTCCGGCGAAACCAATCACCAGATAGCGCCCGTCCCAGTCGAGGCAATTGGCCGCCGTGTCGGCAAAATCGCCGCCGACCGGATCGAGAACGATATCCACATCGCGCCCGTCATTGGCCGCCTTCACGCGGTCGCGTAAATCATCGCCATAGAGAAGCGCCGTATCCGCCCCGGCGGCAAGACAGGCCTGCGCCTTTTCAACATCACTGACGGCGGCAATTACCTTCGCGCCGTGAAATTTGGCAAGCTGCACGGCGGAGAGGCCAACGCCCCCGGCGGCCCCGCCAATGAGAACCGTCTCACCGGGTTTTATCTGCCCCTTTTCCGTGAGGGCAATCTCTGAGGTGAGCGCCACCGAGAGAAGCGCCGCCGCCGCCACGGGATCGCACCCGTCGGGCAGCAGGAATACCTCGTTCACCTTCGCGCAGACATATTCCGCATGGCCGCCGTCATAAACCAGCGCGGCCACCTTGTCGCCGAGGCGAAAGCCGTCGACACCGGGACCGAGCGCGGAGACCACCCCCACCACTTCCATACCGGTCGAAAATGGCGGTTCATGCTTGTTCTGATGCTTGTTGCGGCTCATCAGGACATCGGCAAAACAAATGCCCGCGGCCGTCACCTGAATAAGGACTTCCCCCGTCTCCGGCGCAGGTGTTTCAACCTCTGTCACGCTGAGAGAGGGAGGACCGTCAAATTCTGTACAGATAAGAGCGCGCATTTACCGTTTTCCTTAGGCTAGAATTCAGTCCAGAAATGAATCGCACCGCCGCGCCTTCGCGCCAGCGGTGCAATCCGTGGGAGAAATTTTATTTAGCTTCCGGCGGAATAATCTCTTCCGGAACCTCAATGCCGATTTCCTTGTAGTATTTATAGGCACCGATATGCAGCGGCATATTCATCTGGCTGAGCGCGGTTTCAGGCGTGATCACCTTCATCCAGGCGGCTGCCTGAGCAAGCTCCGCGTTATGCTCCAGAATTGCCTTGGTGATGTTATACGCGTCTTCTTCGCTCATCCATTTATTCGTACCAAGACCAACCACCGAGTTCAGCATGCGTACTTCGGTTTCGTTGACGAGGTTGTCATAGAGACCGACCGGAAGCATAATGAATTCACGGCCCGGCAGGCTCGATGCCGCCTTCATGTCTTCTGATTCAAGGGCCTCATCAGGAATGCCAAGAATCCGAATTGGCGCGATGGTGGCAAGCTGTGCCATCTGCGGGCTTGGAACGGATGTCGGCACGAAATAGGCATCGACCTGACGATCCTGGAAGGCCTGCAGAGCAGAGTTAAAGTCGAGGTTGATGGCCTCATAGTCCTTTTTCGGCTCATAGCCGGTCGAACCTTTGATGATCTGCTGGGACACCGTCCGTGCGGCACCTGACGGCGGGCCGGTGAAGACGCGCTTGCCTTTGAGGTCCGCAAGCGACTTGATGCCGGAATCGGCCCAGACAACCGCGTGATACGGGCCGATCGGATAGTTCAGTATGCCGCGAAGCTCGCTGAACAACTCCTTGGAGTCCTCCATCTTCGCATACATTCTGGTGCCGGTTTTCATGAAGTGATTGATCGACACGGCGGTCACGAACAGATCAAGGTCTTTCTTCGCCGCATCAACAGCCTGACGGGTCGCCGGGGCGCCAGTCTGAAGCTGGATCTGATAACCATAGGCCTTCTTCAGGATTTCAATGGCAGCGATGGAGAAGGTTGTTGTCGAGTTTGCCGCGCCAAGTGACGCCATTTTAAACGACTCTGCTGCCGTTGCCGTGTGCGATATCGACAGTGTCGCCGCGAGCCCGATAGCCGCGACCCCCATTGTTTTAAGTAAATTTCTTCTTTTCATTACTCTCTCCCTTTTTCTTTTTTGGAATAACGGTAACAGGATCTAGTTTTGCAATTTACGACGGGACCGGATGGTTCCGAAGGTAATCAACGACAGGCCGATCACCAGGAAGGTAATCTGCAACGTCGGTATCTGGATGAGCAGACCGGCACCGGCAAGCCCGCGCAACAATCGCTCCGGCGCGCCCAGCATTTGCCTCTCATAACCGATCAGCGCCGTATTGATGAGCCAGATCGCGAGGGACAGGCAGACGACCACCCGCACGAAGCTCACCGCGTCGAAGGTGCCGACCAGCAGCAACGACGGCTCGTAAATAAAGATGAACGGGATGATAAAGCCGACCAGCGCAATCCGCACGGCATAGAGCGCCGTCGTGAACGGATGGGCATTGGCGATGGGGGCCGCGGCAAACGCGCCAATGGCAACCGGCGGCGTAATGGCGGACAGCACGCCGAAATAAAAGACGAACATATGGGTCGCCAGCAGCTCGGCACCCATCCGCTGCATCACCGGTCCCAGGACCAGAATAATGATGAGATAGGCCGGCAGGGTCGGCATTCCCATGCCGAGGGCAAGCGCGGCCAGCGCCGTGGTGATCAGGGCCGCCAGCAGTGAGAATTCGCTGAATTCCGCCACCACGGAGGCAAATGAGATACCCAGCCCGGTCAGGTTCAGGACACCGATAATGACACCGATGCAGCCGACAGCCACGATAATCCAGGCGCAGGAGCGGCCCGCCTTGACCAGGGCCGTCCAGATGACTCCCGGATTCTCGCGGTTCTTCTTGTTGAAGACACCCATGATGACCGCCGCGACGATGGCCCAGAAACCGGCAAGCGCAGGCGAGCGCCCCATGACCAGCACAAAGACAATAATCGCGATGGGAATCACAAAGGCGAGGCAGGCCAGCATATCCTTGCGGGTAAGCGGCGGCCGTTCGGATTCCGGCAGCGGTTCGATCCCGTCTGCACCGGCCTGAATGGAAATGGAGGCAAATAGCGAGCCATAATAAAACAGCGCCGGAATGAGAGCGGCGATACAGATCGTCGTATAAGCCTCCCCTGTCAGGTCCGCCATCAGGAACGCCGCCGCGCCCATCACCGGGGGTACGATCTGGCCGCCCGTCGAGGCCGCGGCTTCGATGCCACCCGCCATGGGGCCGGAAAAACCGCGCCGTTTGATCATGGGAATGGTGAAGGAACCGGTGCCGACCACATTGGCCGTCACACTACCGGACATGCTGCCGAAGATGGCGCTGGCGAAGACGGCGGAATGCGCCGGGCCGCCACGGGTCTTCCCGGTCAGCGCCACCGAGGCGCGGATCAGCGCATCGCTCGCGCCGGTACTCTCCAGAATGACACCAAAGACGACGAAGATCAGAACAACCTGCAACACAACGCCCATCGGCAGGCCGAAGACCCCCTGGAAGCTGTACCAGATCGTCTGCATCGAACGGTTAAGCGAAAAGCCCGAGTGATTGAGGAACCCCGGCATATACTGGCCATACAGGCAATAGAGAATGCCGAAGGCCGCGATCAGGACGATCGGCAGGCCAAACAGGCGCCGCGTCGCTTCCAGCAGGATGAGGACCGCGACGAAGGCAATAGTGATATCATTCGGGTCATACTCGAATATGGTTTCCTCAATGAGGATCTGAATCTCGATAAACTTGAGCGTGCCGAAAATAAAGACCCCGATCAGAATCAGATCAATCGCCCACAGGAGCCAGGCGGGCATATTTCTGACGACCGCGAAGCGGTTGTCTTGGACCCTGTCCGCGAGTGGATTGCCAAGCAGGGCAATAACCACCGCAGCGCAGAGAATCCAGGATCGTCCATAGGTAATATCCCAGCCACCGAAGAGGGCGACATATACCGCCTGCAGCGCCAGCGCGGCGCCTGTCAACGCAACGATCCAGATTGTGAGGGATTTAAAACTCAGGCTCACCGAAACGCTCCTCTTTCCTAAAATCCTTCGGGGGCAACATAGGGGCAGTCTGCAATGGTCCATTCCGGGACCGGCTCGGTCTTGTATATCTGACGCAGATGAACTTCATCCGGACCGTCACCGATACGGAACCAGCGCGCGTAGGAATGGGCATGGTGGATCAAGGTGTCATCCGTGCCGCCCATGGCGCCGAACAGCTGGATCGCCCGATCGGTCACTTTCTGAAGCATCCGGGGCGCCGCCACCTTGATCTGGGAAACAATCCGCCAAGTGTTCTTGTCCGAACTGGTATCAAGCATCCAGGCCGCCTTCTGGATAAACAGGCGGTTCATATCGATATCGATGCGGGCTTCGGCAATCCATTTCTGAACCGTATCATATTCCACGATCGGGCGGCCGAAGGTTTTGCGTTCATGGGCGCGGGCGACCATCTGCGCCAGCACCATCTCGGCCATGCCGATGCAGCGCATGGAATGATGGATGCGCGCGGGACCAAGACGGACCTGCGCGCCCTTGAAGCCCTGCCCCTGCTCGCCCAGAAGATTCTCGACCGGGACGCGGACATTCTCCAGGCTGAACTGGCCGATCGGCGCCACGAAATCGGCCCAGCCCAGGAACCGCAATTCCCGTTCCAGCGTCAGGCCGGGGGTACCGATGGGAACAATAATCATGCTATGCCTGCTCATCCGTCCGGCATCCGGGTCGGAAACGCCCATGACAATCAGGAAGGAGCAATCGGGATGCGCGCCACCGGTCGCAAACCATTTGCGCCCGTTCAGCACCCATTCATCGCCGTCGCGTTCAATCCGGGTTTCGATGTTGGTGGCATCGGAGGAGGCAACATCGGGCTCCGTCATCGCAAAGGCGGTGCGGGTTTCGCCGTTCAGCATGGAAAACAACCATTTCTCCCGCTGCTCCGGTGTCGCCAGTGCCTGGATCATCGCCATGTTCGGCACTTCCGGCGCATGGCAGTTAAAGACTTGCGAGCCCCAGGGCAGGCGGCCGAGTATTTCGGCAATCGGCGCAAATTCAAGATTCGTCAACCGTGTTCCGGGCTCGTCCTTTGCCAGATTGGGCAACGCCAGATTCCACAGGCCAAGTTCCTTCGCCTGTTCCTGTAGCTGTTTGAGAAAGGCTGGCGCCTTGCGCTCGTGACAAACGGTCTGCACCCACTCGCGATGGCGGGGCAGCATTTCTCTCGCGAAGAAATCCTCGACCTGAAGCCGAATTTCCTCGGATTCCGAGCTTAAATTGAAATTCATATTCCCTGTCGTCTAAATTATTTTTATATTTGACTAGATCGTTTTATATATAGTAACAAATCATGTCAATAGCTACAAAAATAAAAACAGCCTTTGGGAATTCGAATGACAGACAAGAGCCAATCCGGGCCCCTCTCCGGCCTGCGTATCCTTGATATCGCCACGATTATCGCTGCGCCCTTCGCAGGCACCTTACTCGCCGATTACGGGGCCGACGTTGTCAAGCTGGAGCTGCCGGGAGCCGGGGACGGCATGCGCGGATTCCCGCCGTTCAAGGACGGAAAGTCCCTCTGGTGGAAGGCCGCGAATCGTGGCAAGCAGTTTGGCACACTGGACCTGCGCAAGAAGGAGGGAGCCGAGCTTCTCCTGAAAATGCTGCCGGAGTTCGACGTGCTGATCGAGAATTTCAAGCCCGGCACGCTGGACCGCTGGGGCCTCGATATCGAGACATTATGGAAGGCAAACCCGAAACTCGTGGTGTTGCGGACAACTGCTTTCGGCCAGACCGGCCCCTATATCGGCAAACCCGGCTTCGCCCGCATTTTCGAGGCCATGGGCGGCCTGACCCATATCACCGGCGATCCGGACCGTCCGCCGATGCATACGGGCTACCCCATTTCCGATGCCTTCGGCGGCGTATTCGGTGCCATGGCCATTCTGGCGGCACTGTTCAAGGTGGCGCGGGAAGAACCGGCCATGGGCGAAGAGATCGACCTGTCCCTGACCGAGGCAACCTTCCGCCTGCTCGATTTTCTTGCCATCGAATATGACCAGCTTGGCGTCGTGCGCGGACGCAGCGGTAACAAGAACCAGTATTCCGCCCCGTCCGACGTCTATATGACCAGTGACAAGAAATATGTCTCCCTCGCCGGCAGCACGAATGCTACGTTCAAGGGAAATGCAACCGCCGTCGGCAGGCCGGACTTGCTGGATGATCCCCGCTTCGCAACCAACGGTCTGCGTGTGGAAAATGCGGAGGAGCTGGACAAGATATTCGGCAGCTTTATCGCGTCCCATACCCTTGATGAGGTTGTTGAGGCTTTCGATAAAGCCAAGGGAACGGTCGCGCCGATCTATTCGGTCGAGCAAATCTTCAACGATCCACAATATCAGGCCCGCGAAGCGATCGTCCCCGTGCCAGATGACGATTTCGGCTCTGTCCGCCTGCAAAATGTGGTGCCGCGCTTTACTCGTAATCCGGGAAGCATAAGATGGACAGCCAAGGACCTCGGTGTCGACAGCGATGCTATCTTCGAAAAGATTCTGGGTTTGACCAAGGACGAAATCGCGGCATTCCGGGAGAAAGGAATCATATGATCAGCGAGCAGACCAATCTGATTGCCCATGTCGAGAGACGCCGGGTTCCGCTCGACGAAATTGTCGACCGGGACAGTTCGCTCTCGACGACACTTATCCGCGGGCTGGATATCCTTGCCTGTTTCCTGGGCGGGGATCAGACGCTGACCAACGCGCAGATTGCGGCCCGTGTCGGCGTCAACAAGGCGACGGTCTCGCGGCTGTGCAAAACCCTGATTGCGCTCCATTACTTGCGCCGCGCGCCGCAGGGCGGTTTTCAGCTCGCGCCGGGACTACTGGCTCTGTCCTACCCTATTCTCTCGCACATGAAATGGCGTCGGCAAGCGGTCAACCTGATGCAGGAATATGCAGAGATTGCAAAGGGCAACGTCTCCCTTGCCGTCTTTAACGGGGCGGATGCCGTCTATGTCCAGACCGTAGGTGACATCACCGATTTCCCGCATGTGCCGGAAATGGGTATGACCGTTCCCGTCGCGGAGTCATCCACCGGCCGCTCCCTCCTCTCCCTGCTCTCCGATGAGGATCGCGCCGCCAAATATCTTGAGATCGAGCATATTTATCCGGACGCAGTAGAACGCAACAAGGAGCGGATAGACAGATCCATAGAACACTGCCGGGCCGAGGGATATTGCATCTCCTACGGTGAATGGCGCGAGAATATCTACGCGATGTCGGCACCCGTCGGCATCACCAAGGACGGCCTTGAAGTGACCCTGTCCTGCGGTATCCCGGCCTATCGCGCCCGCAAGGAGGAAATTGAGAAGGATCTCGCGCCGCGCCTCGCATCCGTCGCAAAAAACCTGCGTCTTTTCAACATCTTCGGAAGCTAACTATAAGAAACAACAAGGATTAGAAAAATGGCTTTGAACACCCCTCTTGCCAGGAAAATGGGTATTCGCTACCCCATCTTCGGACTAGCCCATAACATCGATGTCATGGTGGCTCTTGGCAAGGCCGGAGGATATCCGGTGTTCGGCGCCGCGCGCAGCATGCCCGAGGAAATCGCCGAGGAAGCGCGGATCATGAAAGACCGCCTGGGCGACCTCCCCTTCGGGATCGACCTGATGCTACCGAGCACCGTCGGCGACGATACGGACCGGGAAGGCACAAAATCGAACCTGCCGGACCGCCACAAGGCCTTCGTTCAGGAACTGACCGAAAAATATAAGGTGCCCCCGGCGACGAAACCGACCTTCTTCTCCTCGCAGATACGCTCGCAGCAGCTGTTTGAGGAGCAGATGGCCGCAACCCTCGAATCCGGGGCCCACAGCTTCGCCTCAGCCGTGGGCATGCCGCCGGAAATGATCCAGCGGGCCAAGGACCACGGAAAAGTCACCTTCTCCCTCGTCGGGGCGCCGCGCCATGCGGAAAAGGCCAAGGCGGCCGGAGTCGATGTGATCGTCGCGCAAGGATATGACGCCGGCGGCCATACAGGCCCGATCGGCACCTTCTCTCTAGTGCCGCAGGTAGTCGAAGTTGCGGGCGACACGCCCGTGCTGGCGGCGGGCGGTGTCGGCCATGGACGCCATATCGCCGCCTCCTTCGGGCTTGGGGCGCAAGGGGTCTGGCTGGGCACGGCCTGGCTCGCCTCCAAGGAACATGCGCTCTGTGATGCGCTGCTGAACAAGCTGCTCAAATCCGACAGCCTCAATACCACGATCTCCCTCAGCCACAGCGGCAAGTCCTGCCGGATCGTCAAATCCGCCTGGTCCGAGGAATGGGATCGGCCGGACGCGCCGGAACCGCTCAAAATGCCGTATCAGCAGGTACTCACTGCCGATCTCGTCGCCGGGGTCAACGAGCATGAGATCGAGCCGCTGCTCTATGAAGCGACCGGCCAGAGCATCGCCTGGTTCAACGAATTGAAAACCGTCGACGAAATCATGCAGCGGCTGGTGGGCGAAACGGAAGTCGCGCTCGACAACATGCAAAAACAACTCGCGGGCTGAGCCCGGCTACCAACAAATAAAAAGAGAATCCGATGATACGTGACGCAAAAAAACTGGAACAGCAACGCATGGAAGTTCGCGACTGGGTGGAGCGGGTTGCCATCCCGAACGAGGACCGCGTGGCCGAGCTTAACGAAGTCCCGCAGGACCTTGTCGATGATATGCAGGCGCGCGGCTATTTCGCCTGGGCCGTCCCGGAGGAGTATGGCGGGCTCGGCCTGACGACGGAGGAGCTGGTCCTGATGGCGTTTGAGCTGTCCTACTGCTCGGTCGCCTTTCGCGCACGTGTCGGATCCAATACCGGTATCGGCAGCGAATCCCTGATTGTCGACGGGACGGAGGAACAGAAACGCAAATACCTGCCCAAACTGGCGGCGGGGGAGATTGTCGGCTGCTTCGCGCTCACCGAAAAAGAGGCCGGATCGCAGGCAACCGCGCTCACCACAACGGCGATCAAGAAGGGCAACCATTATGTGATGAACGGCTCCAAGGCCTTTATCACCAATGCCCCGATTTCCGACCTGTTCACGGTATTCGCGCGCACCGACCCAAATGATGACAGCCACCGCGGCATCAGCGCCTTCCTTGTCGATCGCGACACGCCCGGCCTGACCGTCGGCGAGCAATATACCATGATGGGGCAGTCCGGCTCCCCGGTTTCCGAGGTGCATTTCGAGAATTGCGAAATTTCCCCGGACAGGCTGCTGGGTGGTGAAGAAGGCGTCGGCTTCAAAACGGCGATGAAGGCGCTCAACAAGCAGCGCATTCACCTTTCCGCCCTCAGCACCGGTCCGGCCATGCGGATGCTGGATGATGCGGCAAAATATTCTATGGAAAGAAAGCAGTTCGGAAACCCGATCAGCGATTTCCAGCTGATCCAGGCGATGATCGCCGACAGCCATGTCGACGTCACCGCGGCCCGCACCCTGATTCTGGATACGGCCCGCAAGCGCGATGAGGGCGTGGATATCACGCTGGAAGCCTCCATGTGCAAATATTTCGCGACCGAAATGTGCGGGCGGATTGCCGACCGGGCCGTACAGATCTTCGGCGGGTCCGGCTATGTCGCGGACTACAGCAGCATAGAACGCTTCTACCGCGATGTCCGCCTGTTCCGGCTGTATGAAGGCACCAGCCAGATTCACCAGCTCAATATCGCCGGGAAAACCCTGAACCGCATCCGCAAGACCGGCAGCGTCAGAATCTGACCGTTTCCGAAGTTACCAAGGGGCCGCAATAACCTGATAACGCGCAAAGCGAACGGGAGACATAAAAATGGAAGAGTACACACCCCACTGGCCAGAACCACCAAGAGCCCCGGAAGGGGCACCGAATATCCTCGTCATTCTCTTTGATGATGTCGGCTTTTCCGATTTCGGCTGCTACGGCTCCCCGATCAAGACGCCGACCATCGACAAGCTCGCCGCGAAAGGCGTCCGCTATACCGGCTTTCATACGACAGCCATGTGCTCGACCACCCGGGCGGCCCTCCTGACCGGACGGAACCATCATTCCGTCGGTGTCGGCTGCCTTGCGAATTTCGACAGCGGCCATCCGGGCTATCGCGGCAAGATCGCGAAGTCGGCCGGCACGCTCGCCGAGATGCTGCGCCCCCATGCCTATCGCAACTACATGATCGGCAAATGGCACGTGAACCCGCTTAATGAAAGCGGCCCAACGGGACCCTTTGACGGCTGGCCCTTGAGCCGGGGATTTGACCGTTTCTACGGCTTCCTCGACGCCGAGACCGATCAGTACGCGCCGGAACTGGTGCGCGACAATAGCCATATCGATCCGCCCGGCACCTATGAAACCGGCTATCACCTGACGGAGGATCTGGTCGATCAATCCATCCGCATGCTCGCCGACCATAACGCCGGCGCGGAGGATAACCCCTGGCTTCTCTGGTGCGCCTTCGCCGCCTGCCATGCCCCGCATCAGGCGCCGAAAGACATCATCAAGAGCTATGATTCGATGTTTGAAGGCGGCTGGGACAAGGAACGAGAGCACCGCCTCGCCCGCCAGAAGGAACTCGGCATCGTGCCCGAAAATACTGAAATGCCGCCGCGCAACGACGGCGTCAAGGCATGGGACGAACATACGGCGGACGAGCATCGCCTATACACCCGCCTGCAATCCGCCTATGCGGGGATGCTGGATCACACGGACCGGCATATTTCCCGGCTGATTGATTTTCTGGAAGAAACCGGCCAGATGGACAATACGCTGATTCTGGTCCTGTCGGACAACGGCGCCAGCCAGGAAGGCGGACGCAACGGCCTTGTCAATGCCATGGGGCCGTTCAACCTGCGTCCGGAACCGATGGAAGAGAAACTCGCGCGGATCGAGGATATCGGCGGACCCGATACCCATTCCAACTTCCCCCATGGCTGGGCCATGGCCGCCAACTCGCCACTGAAACGCTACAAGCAGAACACCCACGGCGGCGGCATCCGCGATCCGCTGATCATCAGCTGGCCGAAGGGCCTTCCGGCGCGCGGTGAATTGCGCCATCAGTTCGCCCATTGCTCCGATGTGGTGCCGACCCTCCTCGATATCCTGAATATCGAGCCGCCGGAAACCATCAATGGCATCAAGCAGCAGCCGATCGAAGGGCAGAGCTTTAAGGACAGCCTGCTGAAACCCGAGGCCCCGGCCCGCACCAAGCCGCAATATTTCGAAATGTTCGGCCATCGCGGCATCTGGCAGGACGGCTGGAAAGCGGTGGCCTTCCATCCCATGGGATCGGCCTTCGATGACGACGAATGGGAGCTTTATAATCTGGATGAGGACTTCTCCGAGAGCAAGAACCTCGCCAAAGACAACCCAGATCGCCTGAAGTCCATGATCGATAGCTGGTGGCAAGAGGCAAAAGAAAACCAGGTTCTCCCGCTGGATGATCGTTTCGCCCCGCGCTTCGCCGAGAATGCGGAACGCCTGCAAGGGCACCGCACCAAATTCGTTTTCCACCGTGGTGTCGGCCATATCCCCTCCGATGTGGCGCCGGACCTCCGGAGCCGCAACTACCAGATTGAGGCCGAAGCCGATGTCGAGAGCGAGAACAGCAACGGCGTCCTGATTGCCCATGGCGACACCACTTCGGGCTACAGCCTCTATATGAAGGACGGCCATCTTGTGCATGACCTCAATATCGGCGGCGAGCATGTGGTCGTCACCTCGGACAGGAAAGTGGCCCCGGGCCGCCGCCTGCTCGGCCTCAAGGTCGAACGGCTGACAAAGGAAGAAAAGCCGCGCATGGGCAAGGGGATGGGGCAAAGCCGCTATACGCTGACCATCGACGGCGAGGACGCCGGCTCCGCCGAGAGCAACCTCGGTTTCTTCATGCTGATTTCCTGGTCCGGTTTGGACATCGGTCGGGATCGCGGCAATCCGGTTGGTGACTACGCCGCCCCGTTCGAGTTTGACGGCTTCCTGCGCAAGGTCACCATCCATATGGAGAAACAGACTCTCGACGGTGAGGGTGTCGGCAAGGCGGAAATGGCGCGCGAATAACCCCGCGCCGTTTCTGGTTATTTGCGGGAGAGGCTCAACCCTCTCCCCGCAACTCCACCCGGCGAATCTTGCCCGAAATCGTCTTCGGCAGGCTGTCGACAAACTCGATCTGCCGGGGGTATTTATAGGGCGCGGTCAGGTTCTTGCAGAAATCCTGAATGTCGGTGACAAGCTCCGGCCCCGCCTTTTCCGGTGATTTCAGGATAATATAGGCCTTCACAAGCTGCCCGCGGGTTTCATCGGGAATGCCGATAACGGCACTCTCGACAACCTCGGGATGCTCCAGTAGCGCGCTTTCCACCTCGAACGGGCTGATGCGGTAGGCGCCCGAACTGATCAGGTCGTCGGCCCGCCCCTCAAACCAGATATAGCCGTCCGCATCGCGCTTCGCGGTATCCCCGGTGTAGTACCAGCCATGGCGGAATGCCTCCCTGTCCGGTTCCCCGCCGGTGTAATAGCCATCGAAAAGCCCGGGCGGCCAGCTATCCCCGTCCGTACGGATCGCAATATGCCCGACCTCGTTGTCCGGCTGGCGGTTGCCATCGTCATCAATGATGTCGATATCGAAGCCCGGCACCGGCTTGCCCATGGAGCCGAAACGAGTTTCCATTCCAGGGAAATTACCAACGATATTGATGGTTTCCGTCTGGCCGTAGCCGTCGGCGATGACATTGCCGGTATGCTTCTGCCAGTAGCGGATAACCTCCGGGTTGAGCGGCTCGCCCGCGCCGAGGGACCGCCGCAGGGAAGAGAAATCGTATTTTCCGAGGTCCTGCTGCGCGAACAGGCGGTAAACCGTCGGCGGCGCGCAGAAAGTGGAGACTTTCAGCCGCTGGATCAAATCCAGATGGAAATGCGGATCGAACGCCCCCTCCCCGTCATAAAGCACGATCTTCGATCCGGCGAGCAACGGCGGGAACAGCAGGCCCCAGGCCGCCTTCGCCCATCCGGTATCGGTCAGTGTCCAGTGCACATCGCCCTCGCGCAGATCCATCCAGAAGAGCGCCGTCGCCGCATGGGCGAGCGCATAGCCAAAATCCCGCGGCACCATTTTCGGCATCGAAGTGGTGCCGGAGGTGAAATAGGCCATCATCATGTCGGAGGCGACGGTTGGCGGCGCGTCCTTGCGTGCCAGCGTCGGGGAAGCCTTCGCCATCAGCTCATCGAGGGAGAGCCAGCCCGGATGGGTACCGCCAACGACAATGAAATGCTCAAGCGTCGGGCAATCGCCGCACACCGCATCGACTTTCTCGCAATGCTCCGGCGTGACCACGACAAACCGCGCCTTGGAACGCTGCACACGATAGGCGATATCCTTGGCGGTCAGCAGGTTCGTCCCCGGCATCGAAATCGCCCCGACTTTCATGCAGGCGAACAGCACCGTATACCATTCCGGGATTCGGCCGATGACAAGACAGCCGAAATCCCCCTTGCCAATGCCAAGTGACAGGAAGGCATTCGCGAGCCTCGCCGAGTCTTCTGCATAGTCGGAATAGCGGATGTCCCGGATCGTCTCCCCGTCGCGGGAAACCGCAATCACTGCCACGCCGTCATTCTCGGCCGCGCGGGAATCGATAATATCAAAGGCGAAATTGAAATCATCTGGAATATCAATATGATAGCCCTTGACTGCGGTTGAATAGTCCCGGTTAAACTTCTGCAAATCCATCGTCACCTCCCACACTGACGCCACGCCTTTTTCATGCGCATTTTCGCGATCATAACATAGCCGGCCAGCGTGACATTCTTTTTTTGAGAAGGAAATGTTCGAGGCATTTCGCGCCCTCTTTCCGGGAGCTTACGCGCCCGACGATTGGCCGCAAGCATTGACACGCCCGTTTTTTTTCTTCATAGGCGGAATGAGGAAATATTTTAAGCAGAATTTCCCAATTGCTGCACAACGCGCGTCTGCTGACCTGTGTAGTTTGAAACTCATACATTGTAGATCAGGTTGACGCCATGTCAGATGCAATAACAATTGATGACATTTGCCAGGCCCGGCAGCGGATTGCCGGAATGATCCGCAAGACCCCCCTCGCCCCTTCAGCGGCGCTGTCCTCTGTAACCGGCGGGGAAATCTACCTTAAATATGAGCATCTGCAGATCACCGGCAGTTTCAAGCTACGCGGGGCGACGAACGCTATCCGCTCTCTTTCTGCCGCCGCGCGCGAGAAAGGCGTGATCGGCGTCTCCACCGGCAACCACGGCCGTGGCCTCGCCCATGCTGCGCAGCAGATGGATACCCGCTGCATCATCTGCATGTCCGAACTGGTGCCTTCGAACAAGGTCGAGGCCATTCGCGGTGAAGGCTCGGAAATCGTAATTTCCGGCCGGTCCCAGGATGAGGCGCAGAAGGAAGTCGACCGCCGTGTCAAGGAAGACGGCATGACCATGCTGCCGCCTTTCGATCATGCGGATGTCATCGCGGGGCAAGGCACGCTCGCTCTTGAAATGCTGGAGGAACTGCCGGAGCTTGGCACCGTGATCGTACCGCTCTCGGGCGGCGGCCTGATCGCCGGGATCGCGCTGGCCATGAAATCGGCAAACCCCGATATCCGCGTTGTCGGCGTCTCCATGGAGCGCGGCGCCGCCATGATCGAGAGCCTGCGCGCCGGCAAACCGGTCGAGGTGGCGGAACTGCCGACCCTCGCCGATTCCCTTGGTGGCGGCATCGGGCTTGCCAACCGCTATACCTTCGACATTGTGAAGCGTCATGTGGATGAGGTCATCACCCTCACCGAGGCCGAAATCGCCGATGCGATCCGCCATGCCTACTGGCAGGAGCGGCAGGTGATCGAAGGATCGGGAAGTGTCGGCATCGGCGCCCTGCTCACGGAGAAGGTCCGGCCGCAGGGGCCCACAGTCGCGCTCCTCAGCGGGTGCAATATCGACATGGCCCTGCATAAGCGGATCATCGACGGGGAAAATGTCGACCTGGAGGCAGAGACAATGGGAGGGGAAGCCGGAAATGCCTGAAATCACAATCCTGAACGAATCCGAACTGCGCCGCGCGATTGAGCTCGATAAAAGCGCCGTTGACTGCATTGAAAATGCCTTCCGGCTGCTGGCAACCGAGGCGTTGGAAATGCCACCGATCCTCAGCATGCATATCCCGGAGTATAACGGCGAGGTTGATGTCAAGACGGCCTATGTGCCGGGTATCCCCTCCTTCGCCGTGAAGATGAGCCCGGGCTTTTTCGACAATCCCAAGCTGGGCCTGCCGAGCGTCAATGGCCTGATGGTGGTGTTCGCGGCGCAGACCGGACTGGTCGAAGCGCTTCTGCTCGATAACGGCTATCTTACCGATGTCCGCACGGCCGCCGCCGGGGCGGTGGCGGCAAAATGGCTGGCACGGAAAGATGCCCGAACCGCCGGTATTGTCGGCGCCGGAACACAGGCGCGGCTGCAGCTCAAGGCCCTGACCCTTGTCCGCAAGATCGACAAGGCGCTGATCTGGGCGCGCGATAGCGTCAAGGCGGAAATCTGTGCGCGGGAATGCGCCGATACGCTCGGCATAGAGGTCACGGCGACCCCGTCCCTCGATGATCTGGCCGCGGCCAGCGATATCATCGTGACCACCACCCCGGCGAGCGAACCTGTGCTTACCAAGGCGCATCTGCGCCCGGGACAGCATATCACCGCCATGGGATCGGACGCGCCCTACAAGGGGGAGCTGGCGCCGGACGTCCTGACCGCCGCCGATCTCTATGTCTGTGACCGTCATGCCCAATGCGTCGCGCAAGGAGAGCTTCGCCGGGCCGTGGAAGAGGGCCTGATCGGGGCGGACCAGAGTTTTCCGGAGCTATCGGACGTAATTATTGGAGAAAGTGTCGGACGGCAAACAGCGGATGACATTACAATCTGCGATCTGACAGGTATGGGTATCCAGGATACCGCCATCGCCGCCGAAGCGGTGCGCATTGCGGCAAGCCAGCAGGCAGGAAGCCGTTTTATTAGCTGAAATCGTATTTTTTACAGGGGACTGTGTTATGGATTTGCCCTTTAGCCTTGATGAGTATGCAGACCGGCTGGCCAAGGCACGCCATTCCATGCAGGAACAGGGGATCGAGCTTCTGATCGTCACCGATCCGTCCAATATGGCGTGGCTGACCGGCTATGACGGCTGGTCCTTCTATGTGCATCAATGCGTGCTGCTGGCGCTTGACGGGCAGCCGATCTGGTATGGGCGGGAGCAGGACGGCAACGGCGCAAAACGCACCGTCTTCATGGACCACAGCAACATCCATTCCTATGAAGATCACTATGTCCAGTCGACGGAGCGCCATCCGATGGAACCGCTCTGCATGCTGCTCGAAGCGAAAGGCTGGGACAAGCTGCATATCGGCGTCGAGATGGATAACTACTATTTCACCGCGGCCGCCTACGCGTCCCTGCTGACCAATCTGCCGAATGCGAAATTTCAGGACGCCACCGCCCTTGTCAACTGGTGCCGCGCCGTCAAGTCCGAGCAGGAATTGATCTATATGCGGCGCGCCGGACGGATTGTCGAGGAAATGCACAAGCGCATCGTCGAGGTGATCGAACCCGGCATTCACAAGAACACGCTGGTCTCCGAAATCTATGCGACCGGGATCAACGGTACCGACAGTTTCGGGGGCGATTACCCGGCGATTGTCCCGCTGCTGCCCTCGGGCGCCGATGCCGCCGCGCCGCATCTGACCTGGGATGACAAGCCGATGAAGAATAACGAGGGTACCTTCTTCGAGATTGCAGGCTGCTACAAACGCTATCATGTGCCGCTCTCGCGCACGGTGTTTCTCGGCAAGCCGACACAGCAGTTTCTCGATGCGGACAAGGCCGTGCAGGAAGGCATGGAGGCCGGGCTGGAAGTCGCGCGTCCCGGAAACCTCTGTGAGGACATCGCCACCGCCTTTTTTGCCGTTCTCATAAAATATGGCATTATCAAGAATAACCGGACCGGATATCCCATCGGCATCAGCTATCCCCCGGACTGGGGTGAGCGCACGATGAGTCTCAGGCCCGGCGATAAAACAGTGCTGGAGGCCGGCATGACGTTTCATTTCATGACCGGGCTCTGGATGCAGGACTGGGGGCTTGAGACGACGGAAAGCATCGTCATCACCGACGACGGGCCGGTGTGCCTCGCCAATGTTCCCCGTACCCTTGTTGTGAAAAACTAGAAGACAGGATTTTGACATGTTGATCCGCAATCCGATCACACCGACCATCGACTATGAGAAGGAAGGCATCCAGCATGGCTATCTGAAGCTGCCCCATTCCTATGACGGGTCGGCCTGGGGGTCGCTGATGATCCCGATCACCGTCATGAAACGCGGGGACGGACCGACTGCCCTGCTCACGGGCGGTAATCATGGCGATGAGTATGAGGGGCCGATCGCACTGTTCAACCTGTCGAACGAGATCGATATATCCGACATCACGGGCCGGGTGATCATCGTGCCGGCGATGAATTACCCTGCCTTCCGGGCGGCCTCGCGCACCTCGCCCATCGATGGCGGCAATATGAACCGCATTTTCCCCGGCAATCCGCGCGGGTCGGTGACCGAGAAAATCGCCGATTATTTCCAGCGGACACTTTTGCCCATGGCGGATTATGTTCTTGATCTGCATTCGGGCGGAAAAACCCTTGATTTCGTGCCATTTTGCGCGGCGCATATCCTGCCGAACGCGGAGCAGCAATCCCATTGCGTCGCCGCGATGGAGGCCTTCAACGCCCCCTACTCCATGATGCTGCGCGAGGTCGACGCGACAGGCATGTATGACAGCGCCGCCGAGGAAATGGGCAAGATTTTTGTCTCCACCGAACTTGGCGGCGGCGGTTCGGCAACCTCCCGTACCGTTGCCATCGCAAGAAGAGGCATCCGTAATTTCCTGATCCATGCCGAAATCCTGGCGGGAGAGCCCGAAAAATCGGACAGCATCAATCTCCATATGCCCGATGATGACTGTTATATCTCCTGCGAGGCGGGCGGCCTTCTCGAATTCTGCTGCGAGCTCGGCGATCGCGTCAAGAAAGGCCAGCTGCTCGCCCGCGTCCATGACTATGAGCGCACGGGCCGGGCACCGATGAACTATATCAGCGAGCGCGACGGCGTGCTGGCGGCCCGGCATTATCCGGGTCTCATCCAGATCGGCGATATCGTTGGTGTTATCGGCGTGGAAGGCTAAGAACAGGACGTCCGGCGGCGACGCCATGCTTTTCCCTTGATAAATGACCTTCGCACGGTCAACAATGGTCTCCTCTCATCAGAGCCAAGGCGACAATAAACAAAACCGGCTTTAAGACGTGCGGAGGTAAAATGCGAAATCTGAACTATCTCGACCTGCTGGACCGGGCAGGCCGGAACGCGGGCGAGCGGGCAGCCCTCATCGACGGGACCGGCACCCTCAGTCACAGGGAACTTATCTCCCTGACGAACCGGCTCGCCAATTGCCTGCTGGATCAGGATTTTGCGCCGGAAACGCCGTTTGCGGTGCTCAGCCCGAATACCAACCTCGCCCTCGCGACGATTATCGGCGGAATGCGGGCGGGCGGCGCCTGGAGCAATGTCAACCTCCGCTCCGGCGTGCATGTGAATACGGATGTGCTCAATCGCGGCGGCTGCCGGGCGCTCTTCTTCGACAGCAGCATCCAGGACCAGATTCCGGCGATGCGGGAGGGGGCACCGTCGATCGAGGTCGTTGTCTGCCTTGACCGGCAGATCGGCGATATCCCCTCGCTCGAACAGTTTATCGCCAATGCCTCCGACCGGCCGGTCAATATTCACCTGCCATCGGATGGCACCGGGTTTCAGGGGTCTACCGGCGGCACGACCGGCGCCCCCAAGATTACCCAGGCGGGGCAGGATTTTCTCTCCTGGGATACCCTCGGCTTCATGACCGCGCTGACCGATTTCGATCTTGATCATCCGCCGGTCAATCTCTCCGTCGCGCCAATCACCCACGCGGGCGGCATTATTGCCATGGCCGCGCTGGCTCTGGGCGGCACCGTGGTAATGATGTCCGTCGCCGATCCGGAGCAGATTCTCGACAATATCCCGCGTCACAAGGTGTCGCTATTGTTCCTGCCGCCGACGGTCATCTACATCCTGATGAACCATCCGAAATGCCGGGAAACGGATTTTTCGAGCCTGCGTTACCTGATCTCGGCGGCGGCACCCTTCGCCGTGGAGAAGATAGCCCGGGCGCATGAGATTTTCGGTCCCGTCGTCTGTCAGTCCTATGGCCAGACCGAGTCCGGCTTCCCCCTCACCTTCCTCTCCCCCGCCGCCGTCACCGCGGCGCTGAAGGATGAAAAGCTGGCGCCGCGCCTGAAGTCGGTGGGCCTGCCGACGGCAGCGATCAGCTGTATCGAAATCATGAATGACGACGGCGACCTGCTCGGGCCGGATGAAGTTGGCGAGATCGTGATTAAGGGACCGACGGTGATGTTCCGCTACATCAATGATCCGGAGGCGACCGCCGCCATTCACAAGGATGGCTGGCAGCATACCGGCGATCTCGGATATCGCGACGCGGACGGCTATCTCTATATCAGCGACCGCAAGCGCGACCTGATCATCAGCGGCGGATTCAATGTCTTCCCGCTGGAGGTTGAGCAGGTTCTGGCCCAGCACCCGGCCGTTCAGGACTGCGCCGTTATCGGCGTACCGGATGAAAAATGGGGAGAGGCCGTCAAGGCTGTGATCGAGCGGGCGCCGGGAACCAGCGTCACCGCCGAGGAACTGATTGCGCTCTGCAAGGAAAAGCTGGGCGGTGTTATGGCACCGAAATCCGTCGACTTTATCGACCAGCTCCCGAGGAGCGCGGTCGGCAAGGTCCTGAAGCGGGACCTTCGCGCGCAATACTGGGAGAACCGGGAGACACGTATCTGAGATGACGACACATGATTTTACGGCGCTGAAAAACAGCTTGCGCCTGCCGCTGATTGCCGCCCCCATGTTCCTTGTTTCCGGGGTGGAGCTGGTCGTTGCGACCTGCGCGGCGGGGGTCATCGGCTCCTTCCCGACGGCCAACTGCCGGAGCACGGAGGAGCTGGATCACTGGATCACGGAGATTGAGGATCGGCTGACAAAGACGGCATCGGAGGGAATCTCCCCCATTGTGCCCTATTGCCCCAACCTCATCGTCCATAAATCCAACAGCCGGGTCATGGCGGATCTCGATGTGCTGCTCCGTCACCGGCCGAAGATCGTCATTACCAGCGTCGGCCCACCGACACCTGTTCTGGAGCCGTTGCATGATATCGGCGCGCTGGTCTTTTCCGATGTCGCGACTGTGCATCATGCCGAGAAAGCTGTCGCCGCCGGGGCGGACGGGCTTGTGCTGCTGACGGCGGGCGCGGGCGGACAGACGGGCTGGATCAATCCGTTCGTGTTCGTGCAGGATGTCCGCCGTTTCTTTGACGGGCCGATCGTGCTCGCCGGTGGCATCACGGATGGCCGCAGTCTTCAGGTGGCCGAGGCGCTCGGCTGCGATCTCGGCTATATGGGCACCCGTTTCATCGCGACCGAGGAAAGCATGGCGAGCCCGGTTTACAAGCGAATGCTGATCGACTCGCGGGCAGACGATATCCTGCTCACCAAGGCCTTTACCGGATTGCCCGCGAACATGCTGAAAGCCTCCATCCTGCGGGCCGGGCTCGATCCCGACAACCTCGCGGAGCGCGGCGAGATCGATATCACCAAGGACATCAACCCGGAAGTCAAGGAGTCCGATCCGAAACGCTGGAAGGATATCTGGTCCGCCGGTCATACGGTGTCCGGTGTCAGCGCCGTCAAGACAACGGCGGAACTGGTCGCGGAGATTGCCGATGAATATGCCGCCGCCCGTGCTGCCGAGAAGGCAAGACTAAGCGGAACCTAATATCTGGTTCTGCATCGGGGCGATAAAATAAATGCGCGTGGGCGCAAAATGGCGTATGCATGACCATATTATCACCATGATCCAGGGATAATTCCTCCCGATGACATTTTTCCGATCCGCCATTCTTGCCGCCGGGCTGCTGCTCTCGTCCGGCTTTCATGCCCTCGCCAATGACGTCATCGAGACGGAAGAGGCAGAGGAAGGCACCTTCACCTTCGTTCTGGAGAATGACCTGTTCTTCGGTCTGGACCGGGACTATACCAACGGCGTTCAGCTCGCCTGGATGTCGGAACCGGACAAAGCGCCGGTCTGGGCGTTGAAAGCGGCGAGACTGCTTCCCTTTTTTCCAAATGAAGGGCTGGTCCGTTCCAGCTACGCCATCGGCCAGAATATGTATACGCCGAACGATATTTCCGATGCGAATCCGCCGCTTGACCAGCGCCCCTATGCCGGATGGCTCTATGGCGCCGTCGGTATCGTGGTGGAAACCGGGGAGAAACAGCTCGATCAGCTGCAATTGCAATTCGGCGTCGTCGGCCCCTCCTCCCTTGCCGAACAGTCACAGGAATTCATTCACAAGGTCGTTGGTTCGCCCAAGCCGCAAGGGTGGGATACGCAGCTCAAGGACGAACCCGGACTGGTGCTGACTTACCAGCGGAGCTGGCGGGCGCTGGTCTCCGAGGAGATTGCCGGGATTTCCGTCGATGTGACGCCGCATGTCGGTGGCGCGCTCGGCAACATCTACACCTACGCGAACGCGGGCGCGACCTTGCGTTTCGGCTGGAACCTGCCGAATGACTACGGGCCGCCGCGCATCCAGCCGGGGCTGCCGGGCTCCGGCTTTTTCGAGCAGACGGACGATGTCGGCCTCTATTTCTTCGCCGGTCTCGACGCCCGCGCCGTCGCGCATAACATCTTCCTTGACGGCAATACCTTCAAGGACAGCCGCAGCGTCGATAAGGAACCCTTCGTTGGCGATGCTCAGGTCGGCATCGCCCTCACCCTTCGCTCCGCCCGGCTGGCCTTCACCCATGTCTTCCGGTCCCGCGAATATAAGGGCCAGTCCGACCCGGACGAATTCGGGGCGATCAGCTTCTCTGTCCCTTTTTAAGGTGGAACCGGAAAGCAAGCTTTGACCACCCGCCAAATCACGATATAGATGAGGAAATGAGGAGAGGGACATGACTCATATCTGGGTACGCGCCGAGCAGCGCGAAAATGAGCAACGGGTCGGTATCACACCGGAGGGCGTGCGCGCCCTGATGAAGGCGGGAATGTCCGTGACTGTTGAGGAATCAGGCTGCCGGGCCATTCCCATTGAGGCCTATCGCAAGACGGGATGCGCCATCGCCGCCGAAGGAAGCTGGCCGGATGCGCCGAAAGACGCGATCATTTTCGGCCTTAAGGAACTGCCCGCAGGCGACTCTCCGCTTCCGCACCGCCATATCATGTTCGGTCATGCCTTCAAGGGACAGGCGGATGGTCCCGCCCTTCTCCGCCGGTTCAAGGCCGGTGGCGGCGTGTTGTATGACCTTGAATATCTCACCGACGAGAGTGGCCGCCGCGTCGCCGCCTTCGGCTACTGGGCGGGCTTCGCGGGGGCGGCGATCGGGCTGATGGTCTGGATCGAGGAGAAGCGTGGCGCCGGTCCGGGCCCACAAAAGGTGAGCGTTTATCCGGGCCGCGATGCTTTGGTAAGCGAGCTCAAAACAAATCTTGCTGCCGTTGTGAAAGCCGGTGCGAGGAAGCCAAACGCAATTGTCATCGGCGCATTGGGACGGGTCGGCACGGGCGCAAGCGACTGTCTGGAGGCGCTCGGCCTCGACGTCCTGAAATGGGATATGGCGGAAACGGCCCATGGCGGCCCCTTCCCGGAAATTCTCGATCGCAATATCTTCGTAAACTGTATCCTCGCCCGCGACGGCGTTCCGGTCTTCGTGCCGAAATCCGCGCTGGCGGATGAGCGGCAACTCTCGGTGATTGCCGATGTCTCCTGCGATCCGAGCAGCCCGTTCAACCCAATCCCGATATATGATCACGCCACTTCATTCGATCATCCGGTGATCCGCGTGGCGGAGGCACCTCCGCTCGACGTGATGGCCATCGACAACCTGCCGTCCCTGCTGCCGGTGGAAAGCAGCGAGGATTATGCGGCGCAACTCTTGCCGTCGCTCAAATCGCTGGACCGGATAGAGAGCGGCATCTGGGCCCGCGCCAGGGATATCTTCGAGACACACACCGCGAAACTGTAATCTAAGAAATAAAATAATTTCAATATATTACGGTACATTTCTACAGTGATAAAGAAAGTTCATATTTACAACTTAACCGGTTAATTTCCGCTTGACAGCATCTCCACCATCTGGTCCCGCATAATGAATTTCTGCGGCTTTCCGGTGACGGTCATCGGCAGTTCCTTCACGAAGCGGACATGGCGCGGCACCTTGTAATGGGCGATCTGGTCCTTGCAATAGGCCTTCACCCCCTCCTCATCGAGGGAGGATCCGGCGCGTAAAACGATCCAGGCGCAGACTTCTTCGCCATACTTCTCGCTCGGCACGCCAAAAACCTGCACTTCCTGAACATCCTCGTGGGTGAAGAGGAATTCCTCGATCTCCCGGGGATAGATATTTTCGCCGCCGCGTATGATCATGTCTTTCAGCCGACCGACGATCCGGCAATAGCCTTCTTCATCCAGCGTCGCGAGATCGCCCGTGCGCATCCAGCCGCCGTCAACGATGGCCTCGCTCGTTTTATCGGCGTCGTCCCAATAGCCCTGCATCACGGAATAGCCGCGCGTCCACAGCTCACCGCTGGCGCCGACCGGGGCATCGGCCCCATCCTCTCCGACTACCCGCACTTCGACATGCGGATGGATGCGGCCGACGGTGGAGACGCGCTTTTCCAGCGGATCATCGACATTGCTCTGGAAGGAAACCGGGGAGGTTTCCGTCATGCCATAGCAGATCGTCACCTCGGACATATTCATATGGTCAATCACCTTCTTCATCACCTCGATCGGGCAAGGCGCGCCCGCCATCACCCCGGTCCGCAGGCTGGAAAAATCCAGCTCCTTCAGGCGCGGATGGTCGACCATGGCGACGAACATCGTCGGCACCCCATAGAGCGCCGTGCAGCGCGCGCGGGAGGTGGCCAGCAATGTCTCCTCCGGATCGAAGGCCTCGCCGGGAAAAACCATCGCCGCGCCCTTGCTCACACAGCCGAGCGAGCCCATCACCATGCCAAAACAGTGATAGAGCGGCACCGGAATACAGAGCCGGTCCTCCTCCGTGAAGTTCATGCGCCCGACGGTATGCGCCGCATTATTGACGATATTGAAATGGGTCAGCGTCGCCCCTTTCGGCGCCCCGGTCGTGCCGGAGGTGAACTGGATATTGATGGGATCGTCCGGGGTCAGGCTCTCGGTGATCTCGTCGAGGCGCGCCCGCTCCGCCTCCCCGCCCAGTGTCTCGATCTTTGAAAAGGGATAGATGCCCGGCCCCGGATCGTCTGTAAGACCGATCACGATTTCAAGGGACGGCAGCTTCGCCGCACGAAGCGCGCCCGGTTCCGCCGTCTCCAGCTCCGGCGCGAGGGTTCGGATCATCTTGAGATAATCCGACGTCTTGAATTTCTCCGCTGCGATCAGCGCCCGGCAGCCGGATTTGTTCAGCGCATATTCCAGCTCCGACAGGCGATAGGCCGGATTGATATTGACCAGGATAAGACCGATCCGCGCCGTTGCATATTGCGTCAGGATCCATTGCAGATTGTTCGGCGACCAGATGCCGATCCGGTCCCCCTTCTTGAGGCCGAGCGCGAGCAGCCCTGCGGCCAGCGCATCCACCCGACGGGCCAGTTCCTCATAGGTCAGCGAAATATCCTGAAGCGGGAAGGTAATCGCCTCTCGCGATCCGAATTTGGAAACCGTCTCGCGCAGCATCTCTGGTATCGTCTGGTGACGCAGCGGCGCCGACTTGTCGCCCGCCACGTAAGAGCGGTTATCGACCGGCGCGATAATCGGTTTATCCGCACCGGCCTTCCCTGCCGGCGCCTGTCCCTGCGCAGTTGACATGCATTCCTCCCGTAATGTCCCTGTTGGGAAGTAGCTTACGCCAATCGACGCGGGTTGTCACATGTCCTGTTTGCCCTGCCCGGCGCCCGATACTTCCGCGCTGACCTCGGCTTCGAAGTCGCCCTCAGCGCTGTTCACGCGATTGCGCCAGTGCGGATAATGGGTCACGAAAGTCTCCAGCATGTCGTCAAGCGGCGGTTCCGCAAACGCGCCGCGATAGTTGAGATATTCCATATGACGATTGCCCGATTTGTCGATCGGGTGATAGATCGAATCCTCCTCCCCGTCGAAATCAAGCGGCATCAGGCCGAACTTGTCGCACAACTCGATATTGAAGGCCGGTGTGGATTTGACCCATTTCCCATCCAGGTAAATATCTGTATAGCCATGCCAGTAGAAAATATCCGTCTGCATCCTCTCGCGCATTTTCTCCGTCGACATGTGATTGCGGACATCCGCATAGCCGAGCCTGGCCGGAATCCCCGCTGCCCGGCAGGCCGCGGCCAGCAGGATCGCCTTGGACACACAGTATCCCCGCCCCTCCCGCAAGGTCCGGCTTGCCTTCAGCCCCTCAACTTCCAAGGTTGAGCTGTAGGGATCGTAGCGGAGTTCATCGCGCACGGCGTAGTAAAGCTTGATGGCTTTTTCCTTGTCCGACCCGTCATTGCCGCCGAGAACCCGCTCGACAAAGGCGACGATATCGGGGCTGTCGGAATCGACGGTCGGCCCCGGCGTAAGAAATTCGGAAAACTCTGTTGTCATTTTGCAGCCTTTCTGTTGTGGCCTTAGAGAGAGCGGATGGGGTTAGTCCGCTCTTTTGGCATTCCGCGCAATCGCCTCGACAATCTTCGGAACCGCCCCGTCCGGTATGTCATGACCCATGCCGTCAATGACGACGATCTCCGCGCCGGGAATGGATTTCTGCACATCCTCGGCACAGCTCAGCGGGACCAGCGGATCCTCGCGACCGTGAATGACCATGGTCGGCGCGGTAATCTCGGACAGATGCGCAACCCGGCTGTCGCCGGAGGCAAGGCTCGCCAGCAGATGCCGACTGTTGCCGTCAGGATAGAAGGACCGCTTATACAGCATGGCGGCCTCCTCCCGTATCTCGGCTTCCTCACGCGGGAAGCCAGGACTGCCAATGATACCGGCTGTCTCCACCGCCTCGTCCATGGCCCCTTCCAGAGTTCCCGCCGGATTGCGTGGCGCGGTCAGCCATTCGGCGGCCTTTCCCTCCGGCCGCGGCAATCCCCGCCGGGCAGAGGTCGCCATGACGGAAACCAGCGATTTCACCCGCTCGGGCCGACGATAGGCCAGCGTCTGGGCGATCGCCCCGCCGTTGGAACTTCCGAGAAAATGCGCCTTCTCGATACCGAGCGCCGCTATCAGCTCCGCCGCATCGTCCGCCATATCTTCAAGGGTATAGGGGGCGGAGACAGTCTCTCGCGCGCGGGCCTGGGCGAAGGCCGCCGGGATGTCCGCCGGTCCCCAGTCATCGAACTTGGTGGATTTGCCGATATCACGATTGTCATACAGGATGACGTAAAATCCGTTGCGGGCCAGGGCGTCCAGGAAGGTTTCATTCCAGGCGGCAAGCTGCACCCCGACGCCGCCGATGAGGACAATCGGTTCTCCGGAGGGTTCGCCCCGTGTCTCATATTCCAGTTCGACGCCGTTGACGGAAATTTTTGCCATGTGGTTTTCCTTATCCGATGGTTTTCTTGTTCTTGTTTATTCCTGCATCCGGAATCCGCCTTTGCGGTCCCTGATTTTATGCCTTTAGGGCGGCAAAGCGCAAGCCCGCCGCTTTACCTGACGACGAAGCCATGGGCGAAGGGGTCGCGGTCATCGATGATGATGCGGTTAAAACCGGTAACCCGCGCCCAGCCCCCGATGGAAGGGATGATGGCATCCTGACCGGCGACGGTCGCCCTCTCCTCCACCCGGCCCCTGAACTCGGAGCCGATAATGCTTTCATGGATGAACTCATCGCCGACGGACAGCATGCCACGCGCGGCCAGCTGCGCCATTCTCGCCGAGGTGCCTGTGCCGCAGGGTGACCTGTCCAGCGCCTTATCCCCGTAGAAGACGACGTTCCGCGCCGCCGCCCCGTCCCGCGTCGGCTTTCCGGTCCACATGATATGGGTGAGGCCGTTGATATCGGGCTGCTCGGGATGGATGAAGTCGTATTTTTCATTGAGCGCCGCCCGCAGTTTCGGGCTCCAGCCGATCAGCTCCAGCGCCGCACAATCCGCCATATCGGTGAAGTTTTTCTGCGGCTCGACAATCGCGTAGAAATTGCCGCCATAGGCGACATCGACGGTGATCTCGCCAAGTCCCGGACAGTCAACCGTCAGTCCGCTTACATAGAGGAAGGACGGCACATTCGTGATCCTTACTTCCTCGACATAAGGGCCGACCTGCCGATAGTCCGCAATGACCAGCCCGGCCGGTGTATCAAGGCGTAATCGTCCCGGCTCCCGCGGGGTTACGAGCCCCTGTTCGATGGCGATGGTCACCGTGCCGATGGTACCATGGCCGCACATGGCGAGGCAGCCGGAGGTTTCGATGAACAGCACCCCGATATCGCAATCCTCCCGCGTTGGCGGATACAGGATGCTGCCCGACATCTGGTCATGGCCGCGCGGTTCAAACATCAGCCCGGTCCGGATCCAGTCATGCTTTGCAACAAAATTTGCGCGCCGCGCCAGCATGGTATCGCCGTCCAGCTCGGGTCCGCCCTCAGCGACCAGCCGGACCGGATTGCCGCAGGTATGACCATCTATGCACTGGAATATAGTTTGCGCCATGGCCTGCGCCTAAAACCGTTGCGGGCGATATGGCTTGAGATCGACCGTATTCTCCCGCCCCATGACGAGGTTCGCCACGATCCGCGCCGTCCCGGCGGACTGCGTGAGGCCGAGATGCCCGTGACCGAAGGCGTAGGTAATTCTGTCGGTTCGGGACGCGGGGCCGATGACCGGGATCGAATCCGGGAGCGACGGGCGAAACCCCATCCATTGCGTTCCGCCCTCCGTCTTGAGGCCCGGCAGGAAGGATTTCGCCTTCTTCAGAAGGGCATCCGCCCGGCGATAGTTAGGCGGCAGGTTCAGGCCACCAAGCTCCACCGCGCCGCCCACACGAATGCCGCTCGACAGCGGGCTGACGACAAAGCCATGCTCCTCGAACGAAAGCTGACGCCTCAGATCGAACGCCCCGATTGGGAGTGTCGTGTTATAGCCGCGCTCGGTCTCCAGCGGGATATGATCGCCGATTGTCCGGGCCAGCCGGTGCGACCAGGCTCCGGCGGCAACGATTATCCGATCCGCCGAAAGCCGCGTTCCGTCGGAGAGAAGAACGGAGGCCCCGCCAGACGTTGCTTCGAGCGCATTTGCCTCCGCGATGCGGATCGTCCCGCCCCGGCTTTCGAAATGCGCGCCAAGCGCGACTGTGTAGTCCTTGGGGTCGGAAATGCCGTACCAGTCATTGGTATGGATGGCGCCCACGAAGCGTCGGTCAATGCCGGGCTGATGCTCGGCAATCTCTTCCGGGCTGGCGAGCGCCGTGAAATCAACGCCACGGGCCGCCCGCTCCTGCCAACCGGGCAGGCTTTCCTCAAAGGCCTTGCGCGATTCATAAAGCTGCAGGTTTCCATGCTGGCGCAGCATATTATGGGTGCCCGTCATCTCCATGAAAGGGACGAGCCGTTCCCGCGATGCGTTCATGAGTGCGACCAGCGCCGCCACCCCCGCCCTCACCTGATCGGGCTTGCTCGCGCGCCAGAAACGATACATCCAGGGCGCAATCTTCAGCGCATAGGGCAGCGGAACGGAGAGCGGGCCCAGCGGATCGAACAGCCATTTCGGCGCTTTCTTCATGATCCCGGGAGAGGCCACGGGCGACGCATCGGAAAAAGCAAAGGCCCCGGCATTGCCGCGCGACGCCCCGGCGGCAACCCCCTCACGGTCGAGCACCGTCACTTTCGCACCCATGTGCAACAGCTCAATCGCCGTGGTGATGCCGATAATCCCGGCGCCGATGACGATGATATCCTGTGCCGTGTTTTCTGTGCTCACCTGTTCCGCCATTCCATCCTGCTTATGGATATTCCCGACTGGAAATCCGGCATCTTAATCCATGAGCGGCCGTTCCGATAGCGGAGAAAGCCGCCCAAGCGTATCAGTCGAACAAGGCAGTCCGAAGACGGTCGCAGACCTCGGCGATGGCCGGTTCGGCTGTTGGCAGAAAGGCGCCGAGCGTCACCAGCCCGTGTATTTGCCCGGGATAATGGCGGTGCTCCACCTCCACACCGGCCTGACGCAGCCGCCGGACATAGGCATCCCCCTCATCCGCCAGCGGATCATACCCCACAGTCATCACATAGGCGGGTGCAACATCCTTCAGCGAGGGCGCGAAAAGCGGGGATGCGCGCCAGTCAACCTCATCCTCACATCCCCTAAGGTAATGATCGCGAAACCAGAACATGGTCTTCGTGGAGAGCGGCAGTCCTTCCTCATCCACGTCATAGGAGCGCCGCGTCATCGTCAGGTCGGTGCAAGGGTAAATCAGCATCTGGTATTTGATCGACGGCAGCAACCCGTCCCGCGCATAGATGGCCATGACAGCCGAGAGATTGCCACCGGCGCTATCGCCGCCGACCGCCACCCGCGCGACATCGACATCCAGCTTGTCCGCATTGGCAAAGGCCCAACGCAGGGCCTCCATCGAATCGTCAACCGCCGCCGGGAATTTATGTTCGGGCGCCAGCCGGTAATCGACCGACAGAACGGCGCAGCCGACTGCGTTCGTTATCTGGCGGCACAGAAAATCATGAGTGTCGATATCCCCGATCACCCAGCCGCCGCCATGATAGAAAATGAGCAAGGGAAGCCGGCCTGCTTCCCTGTCCTTGTCCGGCCGGTAGAACCGAAGCTTTATATCAGCCTCCGGCGTCTTGGCGACGAAATCCTGCACCTCGCCCACCTCTTCCGGGGCGAACTTCATCGCCTCTCGCGCGGCCTTCATATCGGCGCGCGCCGCCTCGGGGGAGAGGTCACTATAAGAGGGAGCTTCTGCTTTTATCCGCAGCGCCAGAAGATCCGCCGCGTCCTTATCCATTGTCATGTCATCTCCCCGTCTTTCATCCTGCATTTTCAAAGGCCTGCCGGGTAACCGCCCCGGAATCGGAACGGCTGAAAAAGAGGATCCCCTCCCTTTCAGCCGCGCATGTCGAACAACAGGTTTCTGACGATCGAGTGACTGCCCGATACCTACTCCGGCAGTTCCACGCCGCCGATACGATAGGCGGAGAAATCAGGTGCCCGTTTTTCATTGAAGGCCGCGTTACCTTCCCTAGCTTCGTCCGATTTGACGAACATTGCAAGTCCGTCACCTGCCATTTTTGCCTGGCCGAAGATCGCGGCGGAGTCCGCATTGAAGGAATGCTTGAGGAAACGGAGAGCGCCGGGGCTGAGGGCAACCGCATGCTGCGCGAGAGCGCGTGCCTCTTCCTGAAGTTTGTCGGCAGGCACGACCTTGTTGACCAGTCCCCAGTCCAGCGCCTGTTCCGCCGTGTATTGCTGGCAGAAGAACCAGATTTCCCGCGCCCGCTTTTCGCCGACGGTCCGGGCGAGATAAGCCGTGCCCCAGCCGGCATCAAAGGAGCCAACTTTCGGGCCCGCCTGACCGAATTTCGCATGTTCGGCGGCGATGGTGATATCGCAGATCACATGCAGAACATGACCGCCACCGATGCAATAACCATTGACCGCGGCAATGACCGGCTTCGGTATATCGCGGATGACATTATGCAGGTCGTCGATTTCCCAAAGGCCGTTCTGGCTGGCGCCATAGGTACCCTTTTCCTTCATTTCCTTCTGGTCACCGCCAACGCAGAAGGACTTCTGGCCCGCCGCCGTCAGGATAACAACCGCCGCGCCTTTGTCGGCCCAGGCCCGCTTGAACGCATGGAGCAGTTCTTCAATGGTGCGGCCGCGGAAGCAGTTGAAGCGGTCCTCGCGGTCGATGGTGATGGTCGCGATGCCGTCGCTCACCTCATATTTTACGTCTGTATATTCCATTGTTTTTCTTTCTTTTGCTCAAATTTTCTATGAAAAGGATTTAACGATCTCGCGGCTGAGAATATGCCGCTGGATCTGGTTTGAACCGTCGAGGATCTGGAAGGCCTTGGCGTCGCGCATCAGCCGCTCGACATGATATTCGCGCATATAGCCATAACCGCCGAGGATCTGGACGGCGTCGGTCGTGACCTTCATCGCCGTATCGGTTGCCTGTATCTTGGCCATACCGACCTGCGACAGGGTATCGTAGCTGACGTTGGGGAGTTCGCGGTCCACCCGCCAGTTGGTATCCCGGACCAACAACTGGGACGCCCGGAGCTGGGTGGCCATATCGGCCAGCATGAAGCCGATGCCCTGGAAACGGGCGATGGATTGCCCGAAGGCCTCGCGCTCATTGGCATAGGCCGCCGCAATATCATAGGCGGCGCGGCCAATCCCGAGGGTGATCGCCGCCGCGCCCCAGCAGCGCATGGCATTGGCAACACCGTCGAGAATTTTCCAGCCATCGCCGACCTCGCCGATCAGACATTCGTCCGGCACCATGACGTCCTCGAAAATGACATCGCAGATCGGCCCGCCTTTCAACCCCATCTTCTTTTCCTGATTGCCGAAGCTCAGCCCCTTCGTGTCCTTATGAACCACGAAAACGGCAAAATCGTTCTTTTCCTTACCCGTCCGCGAGAACAGCAGATACCAGTCGGCAACGCCGCCATTGGTGATCCAGCGTTTGGTGCCGTTGATCTGCCACTGATCGCCCTTCTTTACGGCCATGGTTTTCATGGCCCGCGCGTCCGATCCGCAATGCGGCTCTGACAGGCAGAAGGCAGCAATCGAGGGTTTCGAGGTCATCGACTTGAAGAAGGCTTCCTGCTGGTGCGGCTTACCCGCCTCCGCCACGATTTTAAGCGGCGAATAGGTGGAGAGCAGAACCGGCCCCATGGTCGCATAGGAATATCCGATCTCCTCCAGCACGACGGAAAGCACCTGCGCGCTTGCGTTAATGCCGCCATATTCCTCCGGCATCGGCATGGTCAGAAGTCCTGCATCGGAAAGGATGGGGAGCAGTTCCTCGGGAAACCGGTCCGCCGCATCACATTCTTCGGCAAGCGGTGTTATATGATCGGCCGCAAGGCGGCGCACCATTTCACGGATTTCGGCCGTGCTTTCATCAAAATAGATTTCATCCAGCATATCTTAGTCCGCCATTGTCAGGCCGCCGCTGACGCTCAGGACCTGTCCGGTACAGAAGGAGGAGCGCGGGGAGGCAAAGAACAGAACACCATCGGCAACTTCGCTCGGCTTGCCGACACGTTTCATCGGAATGGCATTGGTCAATGCCGTTTTCAGCTTGTCCGGCTGGGAAGCGAAAAGCGGCGTATCGGTCGGACCCGGGCAAACACAGTTCACGTTGATATTGCTGCGGGTCATTTCCCGGGCGAGGGATTTGGTGAAAGAGATAATGCCGCCCTTGGCGCCCGCATAGACTGTTTCGCCGAAGCTGCCAACGCGCCCGGCGTCACTGCTGACCATGACGATCTTGCCGCCGCCCGCTTCCATCATCAAAGGGATAACCGCCCGCGTCAGGCGGACCGGCCCCATGAAATTAAGGCCCATGATCTTGTCCCAATACTCGGGTGTGTTCTTCATGAAGGGTTCGATAATGTCCCACCCGGCCGCACTCACGAAGATATCGAGCTTGCCATGCTCCTTCTCGATGCTGGCCGTCGCCGCCTCGACGGAGGCTTCATCGGTCACATCGAGCTGCAGGAAAGACGCGGTGCCGCCGCTCTCGGTGATCGATTTGGCAACCTTTTCGCCGCCCTCAACATTGATGTCGGAAACAATGACATGGCCGCCCGCCTTGGCGAAGGTTTCGCAGATCGCGGCCCCGATGCCCGACGCGCCGCCGGTGATCAGAGCGATTTTGCCTGTAATATCCATTTTTTTCTCTTTTCTAGTTAAGGGTCATCATTTACTTGCTGAAGAACGCCGCAATCCGGTCCTGTGCCTCCTGCGAGCGCATGGTTATCTTCGGCTTTTCGAGTTCCAGGGCGTATCCGTCCGTCTCATGATCCGAATAGGCCGCAATACATTCTTTCGAGGCGAGCAGCGCCGGCCGCGCGAGGTTGCCGATCTTCGCCGCCCAGTCCCGGCTGACCGTTTTCAGATCCGAAAGCGGACAGCTTTTCTCGGCAAGCCCGATGCGCTCCGCCCCGGCGCCGTCAACGGTTTCGCATCCGAGGATGATCCGACTGGCAACGCCCGGTCCGCAAAGACGGGTCAGCCGCTGGGTTCCTCCGGCGCCGGGGATCATGCCGACCTGCGCTTCCGGTAGTCCCATCCTGGCCTCATGTGCCGCCACCCGAAGATCGCAGCTGAGCGCCAGTTCCAGCCCGCCGCCAAGCGCCGCACCGTTGATGGCCACCATGGTCACCGCCGGGAATTTTTCCAGCCGGTCAAAGAGCCTGTGCATCGCCCGGACATAAGTGATCATGTCCTCAATGCCGCTGTCGGACTGAAAATGCTGCTGAATGCCCTTGAGGTCGGCACCGGCGCAGAAAACTTTTTGGGTGCTGCGAATCAGAACGACGGTCGGCGCCGCGGTCTCGATGTGATCCAGCGCTCTGTGAAATTCGGTCAGAAAGTCGTCATTGATCGCATTTACCGGTGGCGTGTCCATGACAATGTCACAGACATTTCCATTTTCAATCACTTCTATCACCGGACGTCTCCCTCGCCTTTTATGCCTTCAGCCAGCATTTTTTGTACCTTGAACTTCTGTATTTTTCCGCTTGGGGTCTTGGGCAGCGCATCCCAGCATTCGACCCGCTCCGGGATCTTGAACTTGGCCACGCCCTGTGCGACCAAAAGGTCATACACCTCCTGAACACCGACAACATGGCCGGGTTCCATCACCAGCACCGCGCCGCCCGTCTCGCCCAGCCGTTCATGGGGAATGCCGACCAGTGCGCATTCGATACAGCCCGGTATCTGGATCAGCAGTTCCTCGACCTCCCGGGCGGCGATATTCTGGCCGCCGCGGACGATCATGTCCTTGATCCGTCCGGAAATCCGGATGGAGCCGTCCGGCCGTTGATAGGCAAGATCGCCGGAATGATACCAACCTTCGGAATCGAGCGACTTTGCCGTAATCTCCGGCGCATTCAGGTATCCGAGAAAGGTATTCGGCCCGCGGGACCATTCTTCGCCGATTTCCCCTTCGGGGCACTCATCGCCATTTTCATCGACGATACGGATTTCGATCCCGTCCCCGGCGGCGCGACCATCGGTCGTCCAGGCGTTTTCCGGCGGATCGGACGGCCAGACAACCGTATGTGGCGGACTTTCCGTCGATCCATAGACACTCAGGACCCGCATGCCTGTCTCCATCGCCCGGCGGACAACCGACTCCGGGAGTGGTGCCCCGCCGCAGAGAAAATAGCGCAAGGCAGGCAAGGTCGCGTTTCTGGCGTTCAGCTCATTGGAGGTTTCCACGAGGAACGGTGTCGCCCCCATGGTCCAGGTCGCGCTGTCCCGGCTCATCTGGTCCACCGCCGCCGAGGCCGTGAAGATATCGAGAATGGAAAGATGCCCCCCGGTTGTCAGGGTCAGGATCACGCCATGCAGAAAACCGCTGGCATGGGAGATCGGCGATGCCATGAAACAGGTATCCTCGGGACCAAGCTCCAGCGTCTCGACAAAACAGCGCTCACCATAGAGGATGGTGTTATGGGTATGAACAACGCCCTTGGGTTTCGATTCCGTGCCCGAGGTAAACAGGATGGCCGCCACATTGTCGGGCTTCGCCGGCAGCGGAACGGTGCATTCACCCTTGCCCAGCAGCGTATCAAATGGCACACCGGCCTGCCGCGCCCCGTCTGCAAGCTGGATGACGAGTTTCTCGCCATGGCCGGGCCCGAGAATATCCTCAATATGGGCGGTATGATCCGCATTCCGGAACTTGCCTGCGAGGATGAGCGCCTTGCTCTCGCAGGTATCGACGACATATTTGATGTCTTTCCAGCCATAGGTCATCGGCACCGGATTGATGATCGCACCCACCCGGAGCGTCGCCAGAATGCAGACCACCGTCTGCCGCCAGTTCGGCGCGCACATCGTGACGATATCCTCTTCCCCGATCCCGGCGTCGGCAAAACACGTAGCGACACTCTCAACATGGGCGTGGAGTTCCTGATAGGTAAAGAAGTTCCCCTCCGCATCCGACAGCGCCGTCCGTTCCGAATGGTGCCGCACCATGTTCTCGAACATTTGGGAGGTACTGTCGAAACGCCAATGGGCTTCGGTGTAGTAACGTTCAGCTACCGCCGGATTTGGAGAAGGAAACTTCATGCCGGTCAGCCTTTTGTCGCTGGCCGACCAGCAATTTTCGCCTGGATCGATTCGATCAGGCCACCGTCCACGACGATGTTCTGACCCACCATATAGGTCGATCCAGACGTCAGGAGAAACTCAATAATACCCGCCAGATCCTCTTCCGGATCGCCGATCCGGCCCGCTGGCACCATGGCCTCGCGCTGTTTCTTTATGGTCTCGTCGGAATAGACTTTTTCCGTCAATGCGGTACGGAACAGTCCTGGGGAAATGGTATTGACACGGATATCATCGACGATCCATTCCAGTGCTAACTGCCGGGCAAACATGATCAACGCGGCCTTGGAGGAGCTGTAGGGCCCCATCCCGGGATAAGGCTGCACGCCGGACATCGAGGCGATAACGACAAAGCCCCCCTTTGCCGCCTTGAGCGGTTCATGAACGGCCTGGGCGAGTAGCATGGGCGCGCGGACATTCACTGCAAACACACGATCCCAGTTTTCGAGCTTGATATCCTCGATGGCGGACGGAATGGAAATACCGGCATTGCTGATAACGGCGTCCAGGCCGTCAAATGCCTTAACGCTCTCGGCGGCGATCTTTCCCGGCACATCCAGATCGGACAAATCGCCGATGACCGGGATTGCCTCCGCCCCCTTGGCCTCAGCCTCGCGAATGACCTCCTTCAGCTCATCGCTATGCGTGGAGGCGCCAAGGGCCAGCTTCGCCCCCGGTACGGCCAGCCTGAGCGCCGCCGCGCGCCCAATACCCTTACTCGCCCCTGTTATCAAACTTCTCATCAGCCTTCTCCACCCGTCAGATCTTCGGACCTGACCATTTTCAGGCCAAGCCGCACCAGGCTATATCTTAAGCCTCCGGGCATTCGAACCAACATTAAAATTACACCTCAAAACCTGCATTGCCCGCCATCCGGCCCCGTACGACGGATATTCTCCTTCAGGTCAGATTCAAGCTTTCTCTACTCAATTATAGCTAGCTTGCATTTGTTGCTTTTTGTAAATGAATGATTAGTCATTCAACAAATTTTGTCAATCCATTTTTTAAAATTCTTGCCGCCGGATGCCGAACAACTACCGAGACAGAATGCCCCTGATATCCGACCAGAATGAGAAGTCACTTATACAGGACACAGGGCAAGAGGGCTGATCCATTGCCATCCCTCATATCCGCCGTGCAAGATCACCGGAAAATGACATCGAAGCAACAACAGAGATATATTTTTTAAAAATGAATTGGTGTTTATTTTCGGGAGAATGTAAAATCAGCTATACAAGCGAAATACTTATCATTCAGTAACAGGGCGGCTCGCCTCAATATTAGTGATAGTAGTGCCTAAATAGACGACAGGAATTAACAGGATGGCCGGATCGAAACTCTCAGACGGGCTTCAAGCGAAAATCACCAACACGGAACTCGTGGAGGAAAGACGGGGCCAGATCGTCAAGACCGCCATAAAGCTCTTCTCCCGTCAGGGCTTTTACAAGACAACCATTCAGGATATCGCCCGTGAAGCCGGATTTTCACAGGGCTTTATCTATCAGTATTTCAACAGCAAGGAAGAGCTGCTTCTCTATTCCCTGCGGGTGGTTCTGGATGCCTATGAGAATGACATCCCCCCTCGCCTGCGCGGCATTCACCATCCGGTCGACCGCCTGTGCGCGACAATCGCCGCCTTCTGCTCCTCCGTCGATGCCCACAGGGCCGCAACCGTCCTCGCCTATCGCAGTTCGAAATCCCTCAAGCCGGAGATGCAGAAGCTGGTAATGGCGGATGAAACCCGAACCAACCGGCACCTGCGTGAGGCGCTGGACGTCTGCTTCGACGAGGGATACATGATCGAGGTCAACCGAGACATCATGGTGTATCAGTGCCTGATGTATGCCCATAGCTGGGCCCTGAAAAGCTGGGTCTACAAGGATAAATTCACCATCGACGAATATATCCAGGAAGGGCTGAAAATACTGGTTCGCCCCCTCCTCACGCCGAAGGGCGCGGAGTTCTGGTCCAAATATTACTGAAGCTGACGGCGTTGAACGGGCTGTGTGCTGATCTTGCACTGCAGGGATTTTGCGGCTGCACGCTTCTCAGGACACACAGCCGCAAAGGTAATTAGCTAGTTCATCATATTGTTTGGCAAGAAGAGCACGACTTCCGGGAAGGCCACCAGAATGCCGATGATGACCGCCTCCCCAAACAGGAACGGCGTGACGCCCCTGAACACTTCGCCGAGCGGTATGTCCGGCCGGACACCATGTACGACATAGCAGTTGAGCCCCACCGGTGGTGTGATCATCCCGACCTCGATCAGCTTGACCAGCAGGACGCCAAACCAGATCGGGTCATATCCAAGACCAATGATCGCCGGATAGATAACCGGCAGGGTGAGCATCATCATGCCGAGCCCGTCAAGGATCATTCCCATCAGGATATACATGACGATCACACCAAACAGGATAACGATAGGTGGCACGTCAAGCCCGGTTACAAGCGCCGTGATTTCCGCAGGCAAACCGGTGAAGGCCAGAAACCGCACGAAGACCATCACGCCCCAGATGACCATGAAAATCATGGCCGTGGTCTTGATGGTCTCCAGCATGCCGTCCCGGAGATTCGCGAGGCTCATCCGTTTAAACATCGCCATGCCGAGAATGATCGCCGTGCCGACCGCTGCTGATTCCGTAGGCGTCATCCAGCCGAGATAGATCCCGCCGAGAATAATACCGACAACCGCGAGGACACCCCACACCTTGGTCAGGGCCTGCAGCTTTCTGAACATTGACGTTGGCTCCAGACGCGGGGCCAGCGAGGGATTGACCTTCACCACAATCGTGATGACGGCGATATAGACAACGACAGAAATCAGGCCAGGAACGAGACCGGCGAGCAAAAGCCGCCCGATCGATTCCTCGACGATGATCCCGTAAATCACCAGAATGGCACTTGGAGGGATAAGGGCCGCCAGGGTACCGCCGACGGCAACCACGCCCGCCGCCAGCTTCCGGTCGTAGCCGCGTTCCTCCATTTCCGGAATGGCAAGGCGTGTAAAGACGGAGGCGCTCGCGGTACTCGCGCCGGAGACGGCGGCGAAACTGGCGCTCGCGAAGATCGTCGCCGTCGCAAGGCCGCCGGGCGCCCGCCCAACCCATATTCGAGCCGCCTCATAGGCGCCGCTGGTTATCCCCGCATAGAGTGCCAGAAACCCGATGGCGATAAAGAGCGGCAGAACGCTGAAGGAATAGGACGCGGAGTTTGCATAAGGAATGATGCCGGCAAGACCAAACGCCGTCAGCGAGCCCCGCATCATGAATAGGCCGCTGATCCCGACAAAAGCCGACGCATAGGCAACCGGCACGCCGAGGAAGATCATCACCACCAGAAGAATGATCCCGACAATACCAAGTGTTAAGGGGTCCATAATTTTTCCTGACTAAAGAGTGACGGTTTCTATTCTTGCGCCGGTTCGATTTCCGGTGCGGTGATTTTCGGCGCATCCGGATCGGAGACAAGCCGAAGGGCCTCAATAAACTGAAGCACAAGCCGAGCAAGCAACAGACAAAGCGCGATAAAAACCGCCAGTGTACCCGGCCATAAAGGAAGATAGATGTTCGGGGTATTACCGCCGATTTCCCAAGTCCTGAGGAAGTTGTCCCAACTGCCTTTGACCAAAGCGGTCACAACGAAGCTGGCGACAAGAAGGGCAAAAGCCTCCAGTAACCAGCGGGTGCGCCCCGTGGCCCGGGAGACGACCAGCGTCATCCGGACATTGCCCCAATGGGCCTGGCAATAGGCGATCCCGAACGCCGCGACAACGACCATCAACTGTTCGACCATATCGAGGCTGCCATGAATCGGTGCCCGAAAGGCGCTCCGGCCGACGACCTCTGCGACGCCAAGCGTCATGATAACGAGAACGACCATACCCGCGAGAATTGCGAACAGGTTTTCAACTTGCCTCAAGATGCTGTGAGTCAGCCCTATTAACCGCCCCATCCTTACCTCCAACTGTGCCTGTTAGTGGAAAAATGCGTCCGGCAATCAGGATTTGCCGACCACATTTTTCCATAGCGTAACGTCTGTTATTATTATCTCGACGTTGTTAGTTGGTATTCGACTCTTTTGCGAGGGCAAGAATTTCGTCAAGCAAGGCCTGTCCGTCCAGTCCTTCCGCGTTGCGTGCAGCAACCCAGGCATCCCAGCTCGGCTGTACGGCCTTGTCCATGATCTGCTCGACATCCTCTTCCGAGAAACGGACCTTCTTAAGGCCTTCTTCTTCAAAGAGTTTCTCGTTCTTTTCGTCGATCGCGGTGTAGGTATCGATCTGATGCTTGTAGGCGCCAGGCTTCACGCGGTCGATCAGTTCCCGATACTGGGGAGGAAGCGCTTCATACGCCTGTTTGCTGGCAACCAGAACGCATGTCAGGGATCCCAGTGAGGATTTTTCAGTCCGCCAGTCCGCGAGTTCGTGCAGCTTGTAGGCTGCAAATGCGTAAGTATAAGGGAAGGCAACGCCATCCATCACACCCCGTTCAAGCGACTGATACATTTCAGGCGCCGGAACAGTTGTCGGAATGGCGCCGATGGATTTCATCAAATCGCCGATCCCACCGGAGGCACTCAACCGGAGCCCCTCCCAGTCCTTGATACTCTTGGGCGCTTCGCCCTTGCCCATGACCTCATAATTCGGCATGAGGGCGGTCATCAACGGATAAGCGTTCCAACGGGCCAGTTCGTCAAGAACAGCCGGATTGTGCAGATATGCTTCATGGACTTTAACACGTGTTTCCAGATCGGTCACCGGCAGGAACGGCAAATCAAGCCCGGTGATCGCCGGTGTTTTCGATGGATGGTATACAGGGCAGAACATGGCCGCCTCAAATGCACCGATCTTCAGGCCATCAAGGTTTTCCTTAGGATCGGAGAGAACGCCGCCATACTGAAGGGAAACCTCAAAGTTTCCATCCGTCGCCTTGGAAATCTGCTCGGAGAAGGATTCCATCCCCTCCATGATCCCGCGCCGTTTGCCCCAGGTTGACAACAGCCATTTGACTTTCGGTCCTTCAACTTCCGCGGCCTGGACGGTTGAGACAGCTGTCCCGCCTGACCCAAAGCCCAGGGTTACCGCCGTTACCATGCTGCAGGCCGCCAATAGCGCCATATTTCGTATTTTCATCACATTATCTCCCTTGAAGATTAGTTTGTTTTTTACCGGTACTTTTGCGTACTGACTGATTATTCATTCATACTACTATAAGATTAACTACAGGACAAACGGTTTTTATGACTCTCTGCCCTGCGTCTCTTTTGAAACGGCCGATACTCACCATCCCTCGGGATGCATATCGGCCATCGCTCTACTAAAGGATTGTTATGCCGCGGAAATTCCGCCGTTCACGCTGATCCCCTGCCCCGTGATCTTGGCGCCGCCGGGGCCGGCCAGAAAGACGGCAAGCGGTGCGATATCGGCCGGTGTCACCACGCCAAGCTTGGCTTTCTCTTCCGCCTTTTTGAAAAGCCGCTTGGTAAATTCGTTCCCCATCAGGCGATCATAGGCATCGGTTCCCGCGACGATCGACGGCGTCAAAGCATTGACCCGAATGCCATGCCGGGATTGTTCAAGCGCCATGGTGCGGGTAAACATCAGGGTGCCTGCCTTGCTGCCGCCGATCACGGCTTCGCCCGGAGTTGCGATTTTTGCAGCATCGGACGACAGATTGATAATCGCTCCTCCCTCACGCTCGATCAGGTGCGGCAGGGCCGCGTGACAGGTGTAAATCACGCTCATGAAATGGGCATCCACCAGGGCATCGAGTCCTTCAGGTGAGTTCTTGTGAAACGGCATCGGCATATGGTTGCTCGGGCCGGGGATGCTGGTCACCACGATATCCAGCTCGCCGAAGGCCTCGATTGTCGCATCGACGATTCGCTTGGCACCTTCATATTTCGTCGAATCAGCCGCCACAAATCGGACATCCGCCTCAGGCGCCCGTTCCTTCAGTCGCGCCACCGCATCGGCCCCACGCTTTTCATCGCGCCCGTTGAGCATGACCCGCGGCACTCCTGCCTCCGCCAGCTGTGCACCAATCTCGAAACCGATGCTTGAGGTGGAGCCAGTCAGCATGGCCGTGCATTCACTTAGTTGTCGAACCTTCATCTTATGTCCTTCCTTCGTTTTCTTGAATTCCGTAATCCGCGGTTATCCAAACACCAGAGTTTTCGCATCCCGCAGCACCGAGATCTTGTCGGCATCATACCCGGCAACATTCTTCAACACCTCTTCGGTATGCTGACCCAGTCCGGGAACGTTCGGCCGGACATGGGTGCCCGTACCGCTCATTTTATAGGGCGGGTTGACGACGCGGAAGCTGCCTTCCGTATCCTCGACCTCAACAAAACTGCCCCGATGCTCGGCCTGCGGGTCCTGCATGGCTTCGCCAACCGTGAGATAGCGGGAGGCCGGAACACCGGCGTCGAGCAGGATATCCTCGCACTCAAGCGCCGTCCGCTCCGCCGTCCAAGTACCGACCCGCGCCATCAGTTCATCCCAGTTCTTGACCCGGTCTCCCGGCGTCAGGAAAAGCGGATCCTCCATCCATTCCGGATGGCCCGTCACCTCGCACAGATTCTTGAAGTTATTGGCATTGATGGGCACGACGATGATATTGCCGTCCTTTGTCGGCAGCGGACCGTACCGGGGACGCCGCGCCGTGGAGGGTTGCTGCTCGAACTGGATTTCATAGATCAGCAGGTTCAGCATGCATTCCAGCAGCGTCGTGTCGATCTCCTGCCCAATGCCGCTGCGTTCGCGCTGAAACAACGCCGTCTGAATGGCGGAAGTGCTGTACAAACCGCCCAGGATATCGGCGACAAAAACACCGGTAATCGCCGGCTTTTCCTGCTCCTCCTGATACTGAAGGAGCGTCAGATCATAACCGCTCGCGGCGTGGATCATGGGAGCATAGGCCGGTTTCTTCGACTTCGGACCGTCCTGTCCATAACCGGAAATCGAACAATAGATGATCCGCGGGTTGATCTTGTCGAGGCTTTCGTAATCCAGCCCCAGCCGCGCCATGACCCCGGGGCGGAAGTTCTCGACCACGACATCGGAAGACGCAACAAGCGAGCGTATGATCTCAATTCCGGCCTCGCTCTTGAGATCAACCGCGATGCTTTTCTTACCCGCGTTGAGATGCCCGAAATAGCGGCTGCACTCCCCGCGGAGCGGCGGCTGAAATCGCATATAGTCGCCCTTGAGCGGTTCAATCTTGATGACCTCCGCCCCAAGGTCCGCCAGCAGCCGCGTACAGTACGGTCCGGCCATCATGGACGTGAAGTCAAGAACACGCACGCCCGCAAGAGCATCCTTCTGACCGGAATTCTGACTGTTATTACTCATCCAACTTTTCCTCTTGTTTCCATCAGTTCATTTATAGTGATTTTGCAAAATCGAACCGCCCGCTGGCAATGACCGTAACGTCACGCTCCACCGCGCGGCATCGGAAAAAGGCGCCCACCTCTCCGTTTCGCCAAATCTCGATCCGCAAGGTATCGCCCGGCAGTGTCGGTGCGGAGAAGCGAACGCTTAACCTGCCGAATTTCTCCACATCATAATCACATACCGCCTTCAGCAGGGCATAGCCCGTGATGCCATACGTACAGAGCCCATGCAGAATCGGCTGCGGAAAGCCAGCGCGCTCCGCCACGTCCGGATCGGCATGCAGCGGATTAAAATCGCCGTTTAACCGGTATAGAAGTGCCTGATCCCCGGTGGTCAGAATATCAACCAGTTGATCCGGTTCCCTGCCAGGAATTTCCGCGGGCGCCGCAATAGACCGGTTTGTTCCGCCGAAGCCCCCTTCCCCTTTCAGGAAGGCGGTACGGTTGACGGTCCAGACAGGCTGATCTTTCGAATCCCTGACCACGCATTCCACCTCAATGATGGCGCCACCACCGGGGCCCTTGTCAATGAGATCGGAAATACGGCTATGGCCGGTCAGTTCCTCTCCCGGCGGGATGGGTTTATGCAACGTCACGCTCTGCTCGCCATGGAAAATGCGGGTGATATCGATCCCCAGACGCGGATCCTCCGCCCAGAAGCCGGGCGTGCAGACCACGGCCGCCATCGTCGGCAGCACCTTTATCTTAGGCCCATAGACGAACGGGAGTTCATCCCTGTTGAGCGGATCGCGTCCCACCCCGACAGACAGGGCATAGAGGAAGCAATCCGACGGCTCTATGGTCTGAACCACCGGCGCAAATTTCCAACTCGCCACAACATCATGATTGAACGCCATGCTTTTCCCTATCGGCCATCTGTGTTATTCTTATTTAATGACTGATTATTCATTCATTAAATAAGCCGCAATGTCAAGCACCGGAATACACTCCCGCCCCTATTTGACAGCACGATCTTTTCATTTGCCGAACATCGTCACTGACCGGTGAAGTTTGGCGCCCTCTTTTCGAAGAAAGCCGCTGTCCCCTCATCCACGTCATCACTGTCGAACAGGACCTGAATGGCCCGGGTCTCCAAGGCGAGCCCGCTTGCAAGCGGCGCATCCGCCCCGAGGAGCGCAGCTTCCTTGGCGAGCTGGATGGCCAGCGGAGCCTTACCGGCAATCGTCGAAGCAAGCTCGACCGCCGCATCCTCCAGATCGTCATCATCGACGCAGCGGCTGATGATACCGAAGCCAAGCGCCTCTTCGGCACTCAGAACCCGGCCCGACATCAGGATATCCATCGCCACATGCTTGCCGGCAAGGCGGATCAGACGCTGGGTTCCACCGCCACCGGGGATAAGCCCCAGCGTCACTTCGGGCAGGGCAAAGCGGGCCTTGCGGCCGGCGACGATAATGTCAGTGCTCATTGCCAGTTCGAACCCGCCTCCGAAGGCCGCACCGCGCACGGCCGCGATCAGGGGCTTGCTGAACCCGGCAATGGCCGACCACATCTTGTTCGTCGCCCGCTGCATCATCCCGATAGGCGACGTGCCCTTGAGTTCGGATATGTCCGCGCCCGCCGCAAAAGCCTTCTCCCCGCCCGCCAGAATAACCACGCGGACCGACTTGTCCGCATCGAGCCGGGCGAGCTCAGCAACGAGTTTCCGGCGCAAGTCCACAGAAAGGGAGTTGCGCGCCTCCGGCCGGTTAATGCGAAGGCGAACAACGCCCTCCGCCGGATGGTCAATCAATAGGTCCTGCATCGAATGCTCCTTCTTTTGGTCAGGTAATCGGGATTGCCGTGAGCTCACCGAAAATGAGAATGATTCCAGCGCAAACCGTCAGCGCGATGACGCCGAACAGGCGGTTCCAGACAAGCGCAAGGGTCGTTGACTTCACCCCGAACATGCTTGCCGTGACGATGGTAACACCGGTGTAGGGCGACAGCGCCGAGGCAACGGCCCAGGCGCCGAGAATGGAGAGGGCGAGATAAAGCGGATGAATGCCGAGCGCCATCGGGTCCGCCAACACGCCGAGCGCGATGGTGACGGAAATCAGCGGATTGACCGCCAGCACCCCTCCGGCCACGATGGCGAAAAAAGCCACCAGAACAATCACCCCCGGCGGCGTATGATGACTGTGCAGGAAGGCATTGATATCCGCCGTTGGCATCAGCGCGACGAGAACCGGCCCCATAAATCCCGCCACCAGCAATATCCCCACTTCCGAGGACTGCGAGGGAAGCGTCCGGAAAATCGTATTGGCCAGCGGTCCACGAAGACAAACGCCGACATCGCCATGGGACTGGATCATAAGCCAGACGAAGGTGATTACCGGGATTGCCAGCGTCACCGCGACAGGCACCGGAACCGACGCCACCAGCGACAGCGCGGTGATCGCGGAAAATATCGCCACCACCAGCAGGATCACCCGCATCAGTATTTTAAGAAATGACGCGCCTCCCCGCCTCTCGGTTTCCTCCGGCTTTTTCGAGGCCGGTTCGGGATGATGGCGTCGCAGCCAGACTTCCAACTGGCTGACGGCGAAACTGAGCGCCAGAAAGAGGAGTACGCCGAGCAATCCGAGCGGCGTAATCATCGACGAGGTAACGTCCTGCACCTGGGAAAGAACGACCACCAGCGCGAGAGACAATGGCGACCACATCATGGTGGTGACAAACCCTTGAATGATGGCGAGTGCGGATTGCCGCTGTGAATAGCTGTGACCGGTTGCCCCCTTCTCCCGGTCCCGCGAGGAAGCGATCGAGCCCAGCAGGACGACCGAGCCCATATTCATCATCAGGCCGAAGAGATGGCTGCCCAGCAGAAGCATGAGAACGCGGCGTCCCTGCCGCTGCCGGACGATGATATTGCCCGCCGCCTGCAGGAGTTGGGAGCGGAACGCAGGCTCCCGCAGCACCATGATTGCGGTGATGAAGGACAGGAACAGTTGCGCCCGGACCGCCCCCTCATTTAGGGTATGCCACGCATCCTCCGCATATTGAAACGTCAGCGGAAAACACAAAAGGCCGAGCACCAGAAAAACCCGGATCACCCGGCTGCCGGAAATCGCGACCAGCAGGCTGAACAGGATCATGCCCGCCAGAATAGGGAACTTCAGCCATGTCATGCCAAAAATACCCTGAAAGCCCGAGGCAATGGCCATGCTTATCAGGAGAATGCCCTGAAGCGACAATATCCCCCGCGAGAATTTCTCGGGGAGATATCTCAAAAAACCTGTGTTTAGTGCCGGATCATCGGGGCTGCCGGGCGAGGTTGCCATCAACCGGGCTTCCCCGCGCCGCTCACGCTATGGCGCCGGATTTGCGCAGCTCGGCCAGTTTTTCGCCAGAAAAGCCCCAATCCGTCAAGGCGGCGTCCGTATCGGCTCCGTCCGCATGGGGTGGGCCCTGAATTTCCGAGACAGTCCGGCTGAACCTTGGCGCGGGCGCTGGATGGGTGGCACCGTCAATTTCTGTAAAGGCCTGTCGTTCGGTATACTGCGGATGCTGGCTGGCTTCCTTCAGGGTCAGAACCGGGGCGTAACAGGCATCATATCCGGCCATGGCTGCGTCCCATTCATCCCGGGTTTTTTGGCTAAAGACATCCGCGAATATTTTCTTCATTTCCGGCCATTTATCGCGATCAAACTGCTCAGGCAAATCCGTATTCTCCAGTCCCATAGCCTTTAGAAGTTGCTGGTAGAATTTCGCTTCCACCGCACCGACCGACACGAATTTCCCGTCGCTGGTCTCATACACATTATACCATGGCGCGCCGCCGTCAATCAGGTTGCGCTCCCGATCCTCGTTCCAGAGGCCGCCGCTCGTATATCCGTAAAAGGTTGTCAGTAGCGATGCCACACCGTCGAGAATGGCGGCATCGACCACCTGCCCCTTGCCGCTGCTTTTCGCCTCAAACAGGGCAGCGAGCATGCCAAGCGCGAGATACATACCGCCGCCGCCAAGATCGGCCACGAGATTGAGGGGGATCGACGGCGCCTGGCCCTGCCGCCCGATCATGCCGAGCGCCCCGCTGATGGCAAGATAGTTGATGTCATGGCCAACATGATTGGCAAGCGGGCCGTCCTGCCCCCACCCCGTCATCCGGCCATAGACCAGCTTCGGGTTGTCGGCCAGGCATTCATCCGGACCGAAGCCGAGACGTTCCATGACGCCCGGCCGGAACCCTTCTATCAGACCGTCCGCCTGGGAGATCAACTCCCGGACGACGTTCTGGCCGCCTTCGCTTTTCATATCGACGGCAACGGACCGGCGGCCGCGGCGTGTCGTATCGAAGCGGACTTCCTTTTTAACGCCCAGCCCGCTTGGTGTTGTACGATCCACGCGGAGAACTTCCGCCCCCATGTCGGAGAGCAGCATGGCACAGAAAGGACCGGGACCAACGCCCCCGAGCTCAATAATCTTCACACCTGCCAACGGTCCCATTTTTATTTCCTTCTTATTCCGGACGTGATGTTCAAGGTAAGCCGAGGAGATTACAACTCCATCAGCTTGGCGATGATATTGCGCTGGATCTCGCTTGTGCCGGCGCCGATCGGGCCAATGCGGGCATCCCGCAGCATCATTTCAATATCATAGGCCGTGGTGTAGCCAGCGCCGCCAAAGATTTGCAGCCCCATATTCGCCACCTCGAAATTATTTTCGGTCGCGACAACCTTCGCCATGGAGGTTTCCATAACCGCATTCTGGCCATTGTCGAGCAGATCCGCCACCCGATAGAGGAACAGACGGTTGGTCTCCGCCTTCATGCGCATATCGGCGAATTTATGCTGGATGACCTGGAATTTGCCGATGGAGCGGCCAAACTGTTCGCGCTGCTTCGCGTAATCCAGGGTATAGTCAAGAATCTTGAACGTGTTTCCGGCGCCAACGGCGGCGATACACATCCGCTCGACATTCAGGCAATCCATCAGATTTTTCCAGCCCTCATTCTCCTCGCCGATCATCCAGCTTGCCGGTGTCCTGACATTGTCGAGGAACACTTCATTGGCATGCGTCGTGTGACGGCCCAGCATATCCAGCGGCCGAATGGTGACGCCCGGCTGCTTCGCATCGACCAGGAAGATCGTCATGCCCTTATGGCCCGATCCCGGGCGCGTCTTGGTCACCACGATCAGGTAATCCGCCACATGGGCGCAGGTCGTGTAGAGTTTCTGTCCATTAATGACGAACTCGTCCCCGTCGCGAACCGCCTTCGTCTGAATTGAGGCGGCATCGGATCCCGCACCCGGCTCCGTCAGGCCGAGGGCAAGTTTCGCCGATCCGTCGATGATCTTCGGCATCAGCTCTTCGCGGACTTCCTTTGATGCGTGTCGGCAGATATGCATGCCGGCGTAGACAATGGTCGTATTATAGGCCGTGGCGATACCGCCATAATGATAGGCCATTGCCTCGATCAGGACGGCCAGGTCCTTGTTGCTGCCGCCTGCACCACCGAATTCTTCCGGATAGGCAAGCCCCATCCAGCCCGCATCGGCCAGTGCCTGATAGGCCTCGAAGGGGAATTCACCGGCCTTGTCCAGTTCCTTGATCTTTTCCCGCGGCATGACCCGTTCCAGCAGTTCAAGGACATTTTCACGGATCATCATTTGCTCTTCGGACAGACCGAAGAAATTAGTCGTCTGCATCATTATTATTTCTCCGATTGGCTGGCTTTTTTGGCAGCCAGTGTCATGACCATGGTACTGTGGATGCCGCTCTGGACGACCGTACCATCCTGGTTGAGTATCTCCATTTTCCGGCGCAGAACGCCGCGATCAGGCTTCGATGTGGGACGCGCCTCCAGCACGGTACTGCGAAGATAGACGGTGTCGCCGAACTTCACCGGCGCATGAAACCGCCACTCATCAATGCCGAGGGCCGCCAGCGCCGTCCCGTCAAGATCGCCAATCCGGGCGCTCAGCCCCGTGGCGATAGAGAGGACGAGCGCGCCGTGGGCGATCCGCTCGCCGAAGGGGCTTTTCGAGGAATGCACCGCATCCGTATGGGCCGGGTTCGTATCGCCGGAGAGGCCGGAGAACATGACAACATCGGTCTCGGTGACGGTCCGGCCCGGGCTCAGCGCCACATCGCCAACATTAAATTCTTCAATAGCCTTACCCATTTACCCCTCCTGTTTCTTGTTATTAACGGCAATCAGCGCATCGACACAAACCGCCCGGTCCGGCGTCACGATCACCGGATTGACATCCACTTCCGCAATCCGGTCCGGCATGTCCGAAACAAATTCGGAGAAGCGGACAATCAGATCGGTCAGCGCGGCAAGATCGACCGGCTCACTGCCACGAAAGCCCGTCAGCAGCGGATAGCATTTCAATCCTTCCAGCATCTCGCTGACATCCGCGGGCGTCAGGGGCGCAAGGCGAACCGCCGTATCCTTCAACAGCTCGACCATCACACCGCCGAGCCCGACTGCGATCAGCGGCCCGAACTGCGCATCAATTGTCGCGCCGACAACCAGCTCGACACCGTTCGGCGCCATTTCCTGAACGACCACGCCATCGATTTTGGCTTGCGGCAGCTTGGCGGACACAGATTTGAACATCTCCTCGACCGCTGCGCGCAGCGAGGCTTCATCCGGTATCCCCAGTTTTACACCTCCGACTTCGGTCTTGTGAAGGATATCCGGTGAGACAATTTTCATGGCCACCGGATAACCGATCTTTCCGGCTTCGCGCACCGCATCCTCTGCGGTGGCGGCGAACGCTTCTTTCAGCGGGGCAATGCCATATTTCGCGAGCAGCTGCTTTGCCGTAGTTTCATCCAGACTCTTCGCGCCCGGCGCCATGGAGTCAAATATCTGTCGCGCCTTGTCGGCCGCGCCTTCCGGGCTGAGGCGTGCACCCACCTTCTTATCCTTGGGCAGGTTCCGGCGGCGATGCCATTCCTGCCACAGGGCGATCGTTTCGAAACACCGGTCGGAGGAGCGGAAGATACAGGCGCGCGTATCCGCATCCAGCACCTCACTGCCCGGCCCTTCCAGCCAGTCGTTCATCCATATCCCGACAATCGGTAGGCCCGTCTTGCGCGCCATCTCGCACATGAGCGGGGTTCTGGCGCCGGAACTTTCGGGACTTGCGAAAACGAGCGGCACGATGATCGCATCAAATGACGGGTCTTCGGCGAAGGCATCAAAGCAGCCAACAAAGCTCTCTTTGGTCTTTAGAACTTCCGCCGTCAGGTCCGACGGGTTGGCAACGGAACCGAAGCCGGGGACGATCTCGCCCAGCTTCTCCGCGGTTTTCTGGGCAAGCGGCGGGAGTACGACCCCATGTTCCTCGGCCTTGTCCGCGGTTACGACGGCCGCGCCGCCGGACGTTGCCAGAACGCCAACCCCCTTGCCCGAGCGCGGTACACCGGCGCGGGCAAAAAAGTTCGCTGCCTCCAGCAGGCCATCGAGCCGGTTAATCGCAATGGCGCCTGTCCGGGCAATGGCGGCATCGAACGCCTCGCGGGAGCCAACCATCGTACCCGTATGCGACATCGCCGTTTTACTGCTAAGCTCACCGACACCCATCTTATAGACCAGCAGCGGCTTGCCGCGATCATAGGCTTTCTGCGCCGCCTCGACAAAGCGGTCCCCGTCCTTCACGCCTTCCAGCAGGCAGACAATCACCTTGGTGCCCGGATCATCGGCGAGGAAGGAAATATAATCGCAAACATCGACATCGCAGGAATTCCCTGAGGCGAGATATTTGCTGATGCCGATACCCCGTTCCATCCCCTGAAACAGCGTATAGCCAAGACCACCGCTCTGGGAGATGACGGATACCGGACCGTCGATCAGCTTGGTTTTATAGAAGTTGGGCATGAAGTTAAGCCCGGCGCCGAGCGTGGTGTTTACCAGGCCGACGCAGTTCGGCCCGACAATCCGCACGCCGGTCTCACGCCCGAGGTCGATGATACGCTGTTGCGCCGCCTTGTTCTCTTCCGTGCCGGTTTCCGCAAAACCGGAGGCAAAGACAATGACGCCGCCGACATTACATTTTGCGCATTCGCGAATGACATCCTCAACAAAAGGTGCCGCCAGAGCGATAATCACGCAGTCCGGCGGCGTAGGCAGCTCGGATATGGAGGGAAAGCAACGGAAACCGGCTGCCTCTGTATATTTCGGATTGACCCCGAATACCTTGCCGGAAAACCCGCGCATGTTTGACAGGGTCCGCTCTCCGAAAGAGCCCGGCGTCGAGGACGCACCGACGACAGCGACAACCTCCGGGGCGATCAGGCGGCGCAGATCGTCATAGTCGTAAACCGACCGTTTTTCCGTCTTATGCATTGGTGCATTTTCCCTTGTTGCTTTTTTCTTGTTCTCACGCATGAACGAGACCCTTTCCGGCATATCGGATCAGGGCATCCTGTCAAGTTCACGATGAATTACTCGACATGCGATTCTTTAAAAACTAAATGAACAATCATTCATTTTAAATTTTATGTCAAGTATCTTGTCGTCAAAATGTGCCCGCTGCCACAGATATACCAACAACCGTTTCAGCGGAGCGCCGCCCCCTCCTCACAAAGGTCTTTATAATGCCGCTGGCCGTTCGGTGTCAGAAGCGCCGCCAGAAACAGGTCCAGCGTGCCATTCATATACTCCTCCACCCCATGCAACCGGCTCAACCGCCAGCTTTTCAGCGCCCAGCCATGGGCAAGAAGAACAGCGCGATAGGACAGGACATCGACATTCGTCTCCTTAAAATAACCCGCCGCGATACAGGCGGAAATACAATCGGAAATTATCTGATTGGTCTCGACCTCCAGATCCTTGATCCGCTCGCGCATCGGCTGTGGCAGGATGGCGGTATAACGATATGCCAGAAGCGTTGCCTTCGGTTTGTCCGCGACCACCCTTACATAGGCCGACAGGGCGGCAGAAAACCTAAGTATCGGGTCATCATGAAGGCTAACCGCCTTTGGAACCTCTTCTTTATAGCTTTCCAGAACCCCCGTAATCGCGAGCAGAAGTAACTCCTCCTTATCCCGGACGTAGTTATAGACAAGACCCGGGCTGGCGCCTGCCTTCTCCGCAATCTGCTTGACGGTCGTCTCGTGAAATCCGTTGTTCGAGAACAGTTCCGTGGCCGCAGCAACGAATTTTTGCCGCCGGTCGGACATCATATCATTTCCCGCTTTAAGAGTTCTCTGATTGACGGATGAGAGATTGCTCATTCACCCCTCCCTCCTCTGGACGTTGCTCTTGAAAGGTTTGCCGCCCCTTGCGTTGTTTCCGGACTGGCGATGCCGGACACCCGTGGGCCTACCATCCGATCTGGCATTCCGCCTTGTTGTTTTCTTGTTGATCCGAGCATAGCATCGAACAGCTATTGACACCAGCAATAAACTGAACCATCATTCATTCACAATAAAAATGATGTCTCCCGACCGATTGAATCAGGGGAGAGCAAGGGAAGAAATGAAACAGAATGTAGCTATTCTCGGTATGGCCGCGACGCCTGTCGGGAAATACCAGAGCGATCCTTCCGCGGACATACATACGCTGGAACATGAACTGCTGGCGAAGCTGGTGATCGAGGCGATGCAGGACGGTGGGTTGCCGAAAGAGGAAGTGGACAGCCTCGTCCTTGCGCAGTGCCGCCCCTACACCCAGCAGAAATACTTCGCGACCTTTATGGCCAACTATTTGCGCATGCCCTGCACGGCGTCGGTCATGGAAGTTCTCGGCAACGGCATGACCGGCGGTATCGCCCTGGAGCAGGCGATCCGGGATATCGAGAGCGGGCGGGCCCGGGCCGCCCTCGCCCTCGGCGCCAATTTCGAGAGCCGGACGCCGTCCGCCGAGCATATGAACAGCAGCATGCGTGCGACCGGCGACGTTGATTTTCATACGCCCTTTGGCCTGACGCCTATCGCCTGGTATGCCATGGATGCCAACCGGTATATTCATGAATATGGTTCCTCGCGGCGGGAGCTGGCAAGCGTTGCCGTCAAGGACCGCTATCACGCCTCCCTGAACCCGATTGCCCAGTACCAGAAGACAATTACGCTAGACGATGTGATGGCGCAGCGTGAAATCGTCGAACCGCTCGGCCTGTATGAAGTGCCGCCGCGTGGGGACGGCGCTGTCTGTATCCTGCTCTGCTCGGAAGATATGGCGAAGGCCTCGGGCAAGCCCTATGTGCTGGTAAAGGGGCGTGGCTTCTATCATGAGGGCGTGCACCAGATCAGTGAAATACCCAACGACATGATTGCCTTCAACTCCTTGCAGCGCGCCAGCAAGAGCGCCTATGAGAACGCCGGGATCTCCGCGCAGGATCTCGACTTTGCGGAGATTTATGCCCCCTGCACTATTGTCGAGGTACTGGCCAGCGAGGCCATGGGCCTGGCGCCCCGCGGTAAGGGCGCCCGGGCGGCAGTGGACGGGGAAACCACGCTTGGCGGGCGCATCCCGATTTCGACCTCCGGCGGCCTGCTGTCGCGCGGTCATCCGGCCTATGTCACCCCGCTTTACAATATGTATGAGGCGGTGGAACAGCTTCGCGGCGATGCAGGCAAGCGCCAGGTGAAAGAAGCACGGCTCGGCGCAACAAGCTGTGAGCTTGGAAATTACAACGCGGCGATGGTACAAATTCTGGAGGCTGTGAGATGAGCATTGACGTTATTGAAAAGAACCGCCCCCGCGCCTATCCGCCCCGGCCGACGGAATGCACGGCGATTTTCTGGGAAGCGCTGGAAAAAGGCAAGTTCCAGACCACCAAATGCAATGATTGCGACAGCTTCACCTTCCCGCCGAAGCCAATCTGCCCTCACTGCTGGTCAAGCTCGGTAAGCTGGAAGGAACTCTCGGGCAAGGGAACGCTCTATTCCCGGACGACGATTTATGCCGCGCCGGCAACCTTCGAGAATGAAACCCCGATACATGCCGGGATCATTGATCTGGAAGAAGGTATTCGCATCGCCACCCAGCTTATTGAGGATGAGGCCATCCCCATCGACAGCCCGGTCGAGATTGTCGCCATTCGCCATACGGACGGTCCGCTTTATGGAGCACGAAAGGCGAAGTAGATGCCCCCGGCCTTATGCCGGAAGGCTAGGTTCGGTCAGGATAGCTGCTTGCTGCCCGCCGAACCGCATTCCGGCATATTTGAGCGGCAGGTCGAAGATGTCCGAGATGCGTTCCGCGTTGATCATATCCCGGCTTTCTCCGCTGCCCTCAATCCGGCCATCCTTGATGAAATAGCAGTCATCTGTGCAGTGATAGGCGAGATTGAGGTCATGCATCACGATCACCACGGCAAGGCCATGCTGCTGGCATAGCGACTGGACAAGGTCGAGCAGCTGGTGCTGATGTTTGAGATCCAGCGCCGATGTCGGCTCATCAAGAAAGAGGCAGGCGCCCTCCTGCTCCCATATTTGCGAAATCACCCGCGCGAACTGGACCCGCTGCTGCTCACCGCCTGACAAGGTAGGAAAGGAGCGATCGCGAAGATGCCAGGCATCCATCATCTCAAGCGCGGCCATCGCGACTTCGGTATTCCGGTCGGCGCTGTGGTCGAGCTCATACGGATTGCGTCCCATCAGAACGATCTCAAGCGCAGTAAAGGGAAAGCTGATCGGATTGGCCTGAGACAGGACTGCGCGCTTGCGGGACAAATCGGCCAGCGAATATTCTTCAAGTTCCCGGCCATCCATGGTGACCGACCCCGTATCCGGTGTCAGCGAGCCGGTCAGGCAGCGTAGCAAGGTGGACTTACCTGCGCCGTTCGGACCAAGAATGGCGCTGACCCTGCCCGCCGCAAAGCGGGTGGAAACGCGCGTCAGTATCTGCTTCGTACCGATATTATAGGAGATGTTATCGGCGATGATCACAGGCTGAACCTCCCGGCGTACTGCTTGATGAGAAGCCACAGGAAGAAGGGCCCGCCAATCAGGCTGGTGAGAATACCGACCGGCATTTCCGCCGGTGCCACGATCGTGCGGGCGGCTGTGTCCGCCACCACCAGTAGCGCCGCCCCAAGCAGCGCCGATGCCGGGATCAGCAGCCGATGGTCGGGCCCGAGGGTCAGGCGCACCAGATGCGGCACCACCAACCCGACGAAACCGATCACCCCGCTCACGGAGATGGCTGCGCCGACACATAGGGCCGTGCAGATGACGATGGTCCGTTTCAGTCTTTCCGCATCGACGCCGAGGTAGCGCGCCTCATTCTCGCCGAGCAGCAGGACATTCAGCTCCCGGGCATTCCGGATCAGGATCAGGCCTGAGGGAACGGCAATGGTCGTCACCACGATCACGGCAACCCAAAGCGCACCGCCAAGGCTGCCCATCGTCCAGAAGGTCAGTGTCCTCACGGGTTCATAAATCGTTCGATTTACGGTTCAGTTGGAGGGCGGCATCGGCAGTCCGAGGGCCGAAGCCCAGCAATAAAAGACTGTCCATCACAACAACCTTCTTCTCTTTCGCCGCCGGTGTGAGGGACAGGCCGGGAACAGCAAATATGTTGTCCACACCACCCGCCTGCTCCACCCCTTGTGAGGTAACCAGCAGGATTTCAGGCGCCAGGCTCGTCGCTGATTCCGGAGAGAGTGGCTTGTACCCCTCGTAATCGGTGACGACATTCTCCGCACCCGCCAGCTTGATGATGCTGTCCGCAGCAGTATGCACCCCCGCAACCATAGGCGCGCCGCCCGTATGCTGAAGGATAAACATGATTTTCTTCGGCTCACCCTGCGCCACAATCGCCTCCTTCAGCTTCGCTTCCGTCTCGCGCATGCTGGCGATCAGCTCCGCGCCTTCCGCCTCACGGTCCAGCGCCTCGGCAATCACCTCGATGTTCTGCTTTACATCCGCAAGCGAGCGTCCGGCCTTCAGCGTCAGCATATTGACCCCGGCGGACTCAAGCTGTGCCAATACCGGCGGCGGCCCGGCTTCATCCGTCATGAGCACCAGATCGGGACTGAGAGAGAGAATACCCTCCGCCGACAAGGCGCGCTGATATCCGACCTTCGGCGAATGAGCGGCCTCCTTAGGATAGTAGCTGGTAGTATCGCTTCCGACGAGCAATTCGCCCGCCCCCAGCGCATAGACCGTCTCGGTCAGGGCCCCGCCCACAGAAACAACGCGCTTGGGCGTATCCGCAACGGCGGCGGTCGAGAATAGCAGGAAAATAACGGTTAAAAATCGGATCATGGATTTGTTTCTTTTTGCATAAGAATATTGGCCGCATCGATCCCCTGCGTTTGCAGAAATGTCAGAACCCTCAGCAGCCGTTCAATGGCGATCCGTCGGTCACCGGCGACAATCAGTTCATAGCCGGGCTTCTCCGCGATGATCTTCGGAAGCGCGGTTTTAAGCTCGACAAAATTGTTGATCTGCTCGCCGTCGATGGCGTAGGAGCTTTCGCGGATTTCCAGCATGATATGCCGGGGTTCGTTGACCTGCGTCAGCTCCTCTTCCACGGCCGAGGGCAGCTTGAGATCGAGAGACTTGAACACTGTTCCGACGGTCAGCAGGAAGAAGACCAGCAGGATAAACAGGATATCCAGCATCGGCGTCAGGTCCGGTGCCAGATCCCGGAGCGTACCGCCATGCGGGTCTTCAGACTGAAGCGTGATCATTTGCGCCGCACCTCGGACGCGAACTCGACAATCTCGGATTTGCTTTCCGTCTTCGCAAGCTCGAAAGAGAGAGACAGTCGATTGAGATCAAGACAGAAGCGCCCGAGCTGCCTCTCGCTGAACGAACTGAAGAAATGCGCCATCAATAGCGCCGGCAAGGCGATCAGCAGACCGACCGCCGTCGTCAGCATCGCTTCCCACAGGCCATCCGCGATCAGGGCCGGCGACACCGGCCCGGTTTGAACGGAGATCACCTTAAAGGCCGCAATGATCCCGAGAATGGTCCCGAGCAGGCCCAGGATCGGGCTGATCATACCGATCATCCGCAAGGATTTGATGCCGCTGTAGTATGGGCGCTGCAGATCGTTCAGCATGACACCGACCATCTCGTCGCGCACCGGCTTCGGCTGCAACTTGATCTCCCGCAAGTACGCCGCGAGACGCTCATACCGGGCCTTAGCGGTTCTCGTTGCCTTCAGCACGAAAACCAGCCGCTCTATCCCGATCGCCAGCGCCACGATGGAGCAGACCGCGAGCGGCCATGCCATGATCCCAAGCTGCGCAAACTGCTCCGCGAAATCAAACGCCGGAAGCCCGTCAGGCAACATTCGTTACCTCCTTAACGGGCAGCTGGTCGACGATTTTACGCCAGAGGTCCAGTTCCGGCTGGCCGGGTTTGCGCTTGCCGAAGAAGGTTGCGATCAGTTCGTCATTCTCATCAAACACCTCGACCGCCGTCACGATGCCGTCTTCCGTCGGTTTCTTCGTCACCCAGGTGTGACTGATACCGGATTCATCGAGATGCAGGTTAAACTTCGGATCAAGCACATTGTACCATTTGCCATGTTCAACCAGCTTCTTGACCGGACCGGTGTGAATCTGGATGCAGCCGGGGCTGCCGACAAAAACCATGATCTCGCATTCACTTTCGGCGGCGAGATCCAGCAGGCGGCGCGCGGCCGTATTATCCACTTCGATGGCAAGATCGTTCCCGATATTGCGGAATGCCTGAACCCGTCCGACCTTGAATTTCCGAAGCAGCGGGAAGAAGGCATGGGTGTCCTTCAGGTTTTCCCAGCCGTCACGGAATCCTTCCCAGTCAATTTCCGAATCCGGGCGGTCCGACGCTTTTGGCGCTGCGCCTTCAACTTCAATAGACGGGTTCTGTTCAGCATGTCGATACTTTGCAACCAGATCATCATAGGCGGCCTCGCTTGATTTGTTGGTCAGATATATCTTGTGAATGGCCAGCCCCGCCCCGTTGAAAAACTGCAGGCTTCTCCGGGTTCCGGCCTTGATGGCTTCCGTCACGGCGAAGCCGTATTTCCACTGCCCCATGAACAGGCGAAGATCGATATCGGGATTGACGAACAGCCCGGTCTTCATCTGCCCGTGGCTGAAAAAGCTGGCGTTCTCATAGACGCCCTTGCGCTCATGCACGCAATGCTCGTTCCGGGTCAGCGCCATCACCTCGCCGAGCGAGACAATCTCTTTTAGAATCGCTTCCGGCTCATCGGCAAGACGGATGACATCCGCACCGACGCGGGACGCCAGCAACTCCCCTTCCGAAATTCCGATTTCCTGTGCAGCGTTCCGTGCTCTCAGCCCTTCGCTTTTGGTGAGCCGTTCATATTCAGCCCTGATTTGCTCAGGCGACAGCTGCGCCCTGATGGATGTTGATTCATTCATTGATCTTTCCTGTCCATTAGTGGATGACAAAATTTACGGGAACTCGAACCCAGCTGACGATCGCGCTTCCGTTCACGCTCGTTGGTTCAAACTTCCATTTTTTAACCGCCGCCAACGCCGCCATGTCCAAAAGGCGATGGCCGGATGATTTCGCGATTTTCAACTCCCGCGGATCGCCGCTCGGCAAGACTTCGGCATGCAGCGTTACCGTTCCCTGCTGACCCAGATCCTGGGCCCGCCGCGGATAAACAGGCGCAACCTGATGACGGTAGCGGGCCTGATGAATAACCGTTGAGTCATCCTCGCCATCGTTCTGCCCCACCGGCGGCTCGACCGCGACCAGCTTCTTCGCGGGCTCGCTGACGGGTTCAATAACCGGTTTCTTCACGGCTTCGGGAACCGGGCGTTGCTCAGGCGGCTTGACTGCTTTCGGCGTCGGCTTGGCGATAATCTCCTTCACCGGTTTGGCCGCAACTTCCGTTATCTCGGCCTCCGGGGGTTTGGCCTTGGGCAGTGGCACGGGTTTCGCCGGTGTCTTCTCAACGGGCTGAACCCGAGACGGGGTAATCTCGGGAACGGCAGCAATTTTCCGGGCGGCATAAGGCGTCGTCTCAACGGGAGTGACGCGGGCCACCTCGCGCGGTGGCGGCGGAGGCGACTGCACCGCCTTCACGACCTCTTCCGGTGGCGCCGTCGGTGTCGGCCGGGACACCGTCATGAGATTGACTTCCATCACCGGAATTTCAAACACCATGTCCGGGCGCGCGTTCAACTGGACCAGAGACATGAGGAAGACATTCGCGCAGACAGAAAGGGTGAGATAGACGAGCCATCTCTTCCCCTGATCTTCTGAAAACGCGACTGCCGTTGCTGCTACCATTTATAGGCAACCCTCACATTGTAGCTCCGCCCTTCTTCGAGGAGAGTGGCGAACGCCGTTGTATAGGCCTTGTCGAAAATGTTGGACACACCGAGATCAACCGTCAGCGTATCCAGACCGGGGCCGCTCGGCAGCCAGCGGTAATAAACGTCATAGACCGAATAACCCGGTGTCGGGGTGTTGGCACTGCCGACCTTGTCATTGGCGGCCGCAAAACGCCCTCTCACACCGAAAATGCTCTCGATCGAGGTGGCGCTATAAGAGAGGTCGGCGACCAGGGTCAGCGGCACGTTGTTGGAGAGGTATTCACCCGTATCCTTGTTCTCCGCTTCGACATAGGAGAGGCCGAGTTTGGCCGTGATCGGGTGCAGTTGATAGGTGCCGTCCACTTCAAAGCCGGTCAGCCGGGCATTGGGAACGTTCACGACCTGCGTCGTTCCCGCCGCAACATTGACTTCCTGCGCAATGAAATCATCTCCCTCACTGATGAACCAGGAGCCCTTGACCTGCATCCGGTCCTTTTCAGCCATCACACCATCGAATTTGAGACCGGCGCCAAGTTCAAAGGTGGTGACAGTTTCAGGACGGAGGTCCGGATTGGGAATGAAGAAGTTGTCCGGCAGAAACGGAGGGGCACCCGGAAAATGAAGGCCCGTCGCATAGATTTCCGTCAGGTTGGGCGCCCGGAATGCCTGGGCAACGCTACCGAAGAACATGAGGTTATCGTTCGGAAGATAGCTCATCGAGAGCTTCGGCGAAATCTTGTGCTCGCTTTGCGAATTACCGGCATCGTCACTGCTGCGATAGGAATCGAAACGCGCCGCCGGAATAATCAGGAACCGGCCCGCACCGGTATCCAGGGCGATTTCATCCTGCACATAGAGACCGTAATTCGTGGCATCGGCATTGGGCACGCCCGGGCGGGTACCGGCATTTGTCGTCGTCCCCTCCTGCTCGTCGTGATAAATCTCGAAACCATAAGAGATGGTGTGGTTCTGCGTTTCGCTGAGATCGATGGACATCTGGTTGTCCGCCGTAAAGCCGATGGTGCTGAGGTCCCGTGTCTGCACGCGTCCGGCATTCGTTCCGGTCACATCCTCCTCGCGTACACGGGTGTCGTTGTAGTAGAGATGCAGCTTCGGCTTCAGCCAGTTGTTGGACGGATTATCAAATTCATATTTGACGGCATACTGGTTGTCATTGACGGTTTTCTCGACGATCGGGTTTGACGGCGAGATCGCGCCGCCGCCATTGTTCGGCTCCGTCCCGTCATTGTGAAGACCCTGATAGATGAACTTGACAGTATTGAAATCATCAACGCTGTAGCCGAGCTTGAAGGTGCCCGAGAGCAGATTGTCTTCCGAAGTCAGCTCATTGCCGTCACCCTGTTCGATATCCCCGGAATTCCGGACCGCGGCGATGCCGATGATATCGAGGGCGCCGGTCCGTCCATATGCCGAAATCACCGGCGAATATTCCTTGCTTGCCGTGCGATAGCCTGCCGCGGTATAGACACCCCATGTCTCGCCCGGCAGCAGCATGTCAGCCGCATCCTTTGTCTCAAACGCCACGACACCGCCAATGGCGCCACCGCCATATATCGCCGAAGAGGCACCCTTGACGATCTCGACACTCTTCAGGAGCGACGGATCGATAAAAAATCGGCCATCATGGGCCGATTCAAAATTCTGCCGGCGCCCGTCCATCATGGTGATGATCGCTTCGTCATCAAAACCGCGGATCGAGACTGTCTGGCCGTTGCGGCGCGGCCCGTCAGTCACTTCCACACCTGGCGTGAATTCCAGAAGGTCTCCGACATCGCCCGCCATCGCATTGCCGGGCGCATCGGTATCCACATTGGACGTCATGGCCGGTACCTCGAACGCGGATTGCGGACTGCGGGTTGCATATACGGTCACGGCATCAAGCGAGGTCGACGGCGCTTCCCGCGCCTCTTGCGCCGATGCGACGGGCGTGAGAAATGTACTTGATAGGAGCACGCCCATACAGGCAAGCGGCAGCATTTGACGCATGGCAACAAACTTTCTTCAATGTTGGAGTCGCGTTTGCTTGCTGCCTGGCTGCCGGATTTATCCGGGTGGCTGGGTGGCTGGCTAGTTGCTTACTTTGTTAAAATCAGCTTTCCGTTTCCTGTAAGCCTCAATTTGTATGCATCACTATTGTGAATGATGGTCAGCTCCCGGCCCTGCGCGAACAGATCACTGCTCTGCAGGGCATCGTCGACAAGCGTGATGACCCGCTTGTTATGTTTACGACTGGACTGTTTTTCCAACATCCCGAGGGCCATTCTTTTCACGTGAAATTACAATACATTGGCTACTTTCTAGTAATGATTATCAATAGCGCAGAAAAGAGTCAATCGCATTTTTGCGAATTATTATTAATAAGGCGTATAGCGAGAAGCCGCCAACTAACGGGAAAAGCTGGCAAATTTCGATATGGCGCAGTGCCGGTGATCCCGGTGATCACTGCGGCAGGCAGAGGGGTGATATCGGCTCACGGCAAAAGGCCGAAATCACCCGCAAGGCTTTCTATCGACGGGAGGCAAAAAACCGGGCGATAGAGGCCTTCATTTCCGGGCCCTTGCACACATCGCCCTGGGCATCGCGCTCCAGGTCGAGAAGCCGGGACAATCCCGGTTCCGATGCCTCAAAGATCAGGTTTTTCGTATGGGCCAGCGATTTCGGCGACAGGCTGCTGAGCTTTTGCGCCATCTCGTCCGCCTTGGCCATCAGCTCATCATCTTCGTAAACGCGCCAGACCATGCCCCAGGACAGGGCCTCTTCCGCGGAAATCCGATCGCCGAGGAACATGGCTCCGGCGGCGCGGATCCGACCGACGATACGGGGCAGAAAGATCGTATTACCGGCATCGGGCGTCAGGGCCAGTCCGACGAAAGGCTCATAAAAATAGGCCGATTTCCCGGCTATGACGATGTCGCCCGACAGGGCCAGCCCGACGGACGCACCCGCACAGGGGCCGTTGACAACGCTGATGATCGGCAAGCGGGATTTCCGCATTTTCACGGTCAGCGGATTGAAATGTTCCTCCAGAACCTTGGCGAGATCCGGGACGACATCAGGTTCGATGACAGAGAGATCATATCCCGCCCCGAACGCCCTGCCCTCGCCCGTGAAAACAACGACGCGGACGTCAGGATCATTCTCGACGGCATCGAAAGCAGCCTGCAACTCATCCCCGGTCTGGTCCCGGAGAGCATTCAGCTTGTCAGGACGCCGCATCGTGATTTTTGCAATGCCGTCCGCAATCTCCAGCGAAATATCTTCAAATTCCATCGTGATACTCCTTTGGTTTCCGCTAGATCGTAAGGCCACCGCCGACGATCAGTGTTTGTCCGCTGACGTAGTTGGATTCAGGCGCGCAGAAGAGATAAACACCGTCTGCGGCCTCTTCCGGCGTTCCGGCGCGGCCCATGGGGATCATCATCTGCATGCCCGCCACCAGCTTTTTCGGAATACCAATGCCGACTTCATTGCCTTCGACGACGATGGTTTTCTTCTCGTCCGACGCTTCCGTCAGGCGGGTCTCGATGAAGCCAAAGGCGACGCAGTTGACATTGACCTTCAGCCGCCCCCATTCCTTCGCCATGGTCTTGGTCATCCCGAGGACGCCGGACTTCGCCGAGGAATAATTGATCTGGCCTGCATTCCCGCCCGTCCCGGCGATGGAGGAAATATTGACGATCTTGCGGAAGACCTCCCGGCCTTCTGCGGCCTCTTTTTCGGCCTCGGCGCGGATAAATCCGGACGCGGCGCGGATAACCCGGAACGGGGCCTTCAGGTGAACATCAATCATGGCATCGAACTGCTCATCCCCCATTTTGTGCACCAGGGCGTCCCACGTATAGCCCGCATTGTTGACGATGATATCTACCCCGCCGAAAGCTTCGATCCCGGCCTTGATAAACCCGTCGGCAAAATCGGGATCCGTCACGCTGCCGACGACGGCAATCGCCTCCCCGCCAAGCGCCTCGATCGCACCCACCACTTCATCGGCCGGTTCCTGATCCAGATCATTGACCACGACCTTGGCGCCTTCGCGCGCCAGTTTGAGGGCAACGGCACGGCCAATCCCCCGGCCTGAACCGGTCACATAGGCGACTTTTCCTTCTAGTTTTTTCATTTTCTAACTCTGCTTTTGTTGAATTAAGGAAGGGCGATAACGGCGTCCCCCGCAAGCTTGACATCGCCGTCCTGATTGACGGCCTGCACAGCAATACGAACACGTGCTTCGCCATTTTCTTCAAATTTTTCAGTTATTTCCCCGGAACAGCTAATCCTGTCTTTCAGATGCGTGATCGCGGTAAAACGAACCGCATAGCTCCGTAATGCAGTCTGCGGCACCCAGTTTGTCAGTATCTGCGCAAGATAGGCCATGGACAGCATGCCATGCGCGAACACATCCTCCATCCCCGCGGCCCGCGCAAAATCAATATCGATATGGATCGGGTTATGGTCACCGGAGGCGCCAGCAAACAGGCCGAGCGTTGTTCGGGTAATTTCATCCTTGGTCAACGCCGGGACAACATCGCCGACCTTGACGGATGCATAGGTAACTTCTGACATCTTTCCCCCTATCCGTTCCGCACGACAATGGTGCGGGTCATCTCTGCGACAAGATCGCCATGCTGGTTTGTGGCTTCGGTTTTCTTGACGATGAATTCAAGCGCACCGCCCTTTTTATCGAATATGTCGGTGATCTCGGATTTGAAGGAAATCCTGTCCCCGGCATAGACATCCTTGAAATAGTTGAATTCCTGGGTGCCATGCAGGATCTTGCCGAGGTCAACATCCATGACCGACAGAATCTCAAACGGATCCGGCACTTCCATATCCATCGAGAACAGGAAAGTCGGCGGGGCGGGCAAGGTCGGTAGTCCCGCCGCTTTCGCCGCTTCTTCATCAAAATATATTGGGTTGGTCTCGCCGGTGGCTTTTGCAAAAAACCGGAGGCGGCCCTTTTCAATATCGGCCGTGTGGGCACCGAATTCGCGCCCGATATGGCTGCGGTCAATCATAAGTTCAGCTCACTATTCGAGGGTCAGGAGCGCTTCGCCGAAGCGAAACGCCCCTGTGGGAGGAAGGGTTCAGGCAGTCTGATAGAGCGTAACCACGCACGCACCACCAAGCCCGAGATTATGCTGAAGGGCATTTCTTGCGCCTTCGACCTGCCGGTTGCCGAGATTGCCGCGCAGCTGGTTCACCAACTCGAAGCATTGCGCGAGGCCCGTTGCGCCGAGCGGATGTCCCTTGGAGAGCAACCCGCCGGACGGGTTGGTAACAACCTTGCCGCCATAGGTGTTATCGCCATCCCAGATAAATTTCTCCGCTTCGCCCTCACGGGCCAGGCCGAGCCCCTCATAGGTAATCAGCTCATTTGCGGTAAAGCAGTCATGTAGTTCCACCACGTCGATATCGTCCGGCCCGACACCGCTCATTTCATATACTTTTTTGGCGGCCGCCGCGGTCATGTCATAGCCGACAACCCGCATCATGTCATGATCGCCAAAGGTCGAGGCGAAATCCGATGTCATGGCTTGACCGGCAATGACGACATCGGCATTGATGCCGTGTTTTTTAGCAAATTCTTCCGTGCAAACGATTGCCGCACCTGCGCCACATGTCGGCGGGCAGCATTGCAGGCGTGTCAGGAAACCGGCCACCACGGGCGATTCCAGAACATCCTCGACGGAAATCTCTTTGCGGAAGATAGCTTTCTCGTTATGAACGGCATGCTTGCTGGCCTTAGCGCGGATTTTTGCGAAGGTTTCGTTTTTGGTGCCATATTTCTTCTGATGCTCGATTCCCGCGCCGCCGAACATCTTCAGGGCCATCGGTGAGGTGAAATCCTGCGTCAGTTCATCCGTCAGCTTGTTGAACTTGCCAAGCGGGCTCGGCCGATCAGTCCAGACATCCGCAAGGGCACCGGGGGTCATTTGCTCGAACCCGACAGCAAGGGCGCAATCGACAACGCCGGATTCAACGGCCTGCCGCGCCAGGAACAGGGCGGAGGAGCCGGTGGAGCAGTTGTTGTTGACATTGACAACCGGAATGCCGGTCATCCCGACTTCATACAGAACACGCTGTCCGCAGGTGCTGTCGCCGTAGACATAGCCCGCATAGGCCTGCTGGATCTTGTCATATTTGATGCCCGCATCTTCCAGCGCCATGTTGATCGCCTTGGCGCCCATGACAGGATAATCCTCATTCTGTCCCGGCTTTACAAAGGACGTCATGCCGACGCCCGCAACGACTATTTTCTTACCCATGATATGTCTCTTTCCTGTTTAATGTATAAATCTAGTTGACGTTCCGTTCCTTGCCGCCCCAGTAGGGAGCCCGCAAATCCTTCTTGAGCACCTTGCCCGCCGCCGACAAAGGCATTGGCTCGGTGCGAAATTCCACACTGCGCGGGCATTTGTATCCCGCGATCAGCTCGTGACAATGCTTTATGATATCTTCTTCCGTGGCTGATGCACCGGGCCGGAGTATGACAATGGCATGCACGCTCTCTCCCCATTTGTCACTGGGGATACCAATGGCAGCGCATTCGGCAACAGCCGGATGCTTCGTGACGGCCTGCTCAACTTCCGCGGAGAAGACATTTTCACCGCCGGAAACGATCATGTCCTTGAGCCGGTCGGCGATATAGAGAAATCCTTCCTCATCAAGATAACCCCCGTCACCGGTATAGACCCAGCCGTCCTTGAAGGATTCCGCTGTCTGCTCCGGCTTGTTCCAGTACCCCAGCATCGTGATCGGACCTTTTACCGCAATATGGCCGACGGTGCCGGTTGGCGCTTCATTCCCGTCCTCGTCAACGACCTTCAGCTCGCAGGTAGCGACGGCCTTGCCACAGGACCGAAGCCGTCCGGCATTCGGACCTTCCAGCGTGTGATATTCAGGCGCAAGGATTGTTGCCACGGGGCTTAGCTCGGTCTGGCCATATGCCTGGACGAATTTGGTCTGCGGCAGCTTGTTCATTGCCTCGACAAGGACAGCTTCGCTGATCGCGGACGCACCGTACATAATCGTCTCAAGGGACGAGGTGTCATATTTATCGAAGTCGGGATCTCGTACCAGCATCTGAATCATGGTCGGGACGAGCAGGACATGAGTCGGCCCATGATCCTGCAGCGCCTGAAGCATGCCAGCGGGAGTGAAGCTTGGAATCATGATATGGGTCCCACCGGCAAAGGTCGCCGCCAGCGACCCTGCACCATCGGCGAGGTGGAACATTGGCGCCGCATGCAGATAGCGGGCCCCGTCCTGCATGCAGAATTCCCGGCAGTTGGACAGGTTGCTGATATAAAGGCTCCGGTGGGAGAGCATAACGCCTTTCGGAAACCCGGTCGTGCCGCCGGTGTAATAGATGCCTGCAAGGTCTTCCCCGCCCCGGCCCGCATCTTCAACCGGCGCGGCTGCCTCAACAATGTCGCTGTAGTTCAGCATGCCTTCCGGCGTATCTCCCTCGCCTGCAAATATCAGGGTCTTAAGGCAGCTCGATTTTTCCTGAATTTCCGGAACGATACCGGCAAAATTTTCATCTACCAGCAAGATCTCTGTGCCGGAATCATCAATCGAATAGGTATTCTCCGCCGGTGACCAGCGCAGGTTCATCGGAACGATAACACCGCCGCCCCACAGGACACCGAAGACATACTCAAGATAACGGTCTGAATTGAGCGCCAGCATGGCGACCCGATCCCCGGGCTTCATTCCGACTTTCTGAAGCGCGCCTGCCAGCTTTGCCGTACGTGTTACAAACTCTGACCAGCTATGCTGACGATCCTTGTAGATCGTTGCCATAGCCGTCGGGTTCGCCTGCGCCGCCCGTCTTATCGTTGATGTTAGCTGCATGATTTTATCTCCCATTAAAATCTGTACCGGGCCCTGGATCGATCTGTTTTTGACGTGTTTCGAGGTCAGGATTTCATTTTTTTGGTAATGTAACCCACTAGTGGGTTACACGTCAATATAAATGGTATATACTGATCGGACTTTATGGCTTGCCCTAAGGGGCGCGGTTGTTTAGGGGATAACTGATAACGGTGAAGCGACAAGGCAGGGACGATGGTTTGGACTGACGTAACTTTGAACAGGGACGATCCGCGAGAGCAGAAACGCATGGCGGTTCTTCGTACCGGGGCACGGCTCTTCAACGCCCGCGGATTTGACCGGACATCGCTCGACGATATTGCTTCCGAGTTGAATGTCTCCAAGCGGACGCTTTATTATTACGTCAAAAATAAAGATGATATTCTGTTCGAATGCAGCCGGCTCGCACTTGAGTTCATGCAGGAAGCCACGGATAACAGCAAGAATCTGGATATGCCGCCGCTTGATCGGCTCGCCATCGTCATGCGGAGCTATATGGATTTGCTCTCCAACGAATTTGGCGCCTGCCTTGTCCTGTCTAAGGACCGGGTACTGTCAAACGACAGCCAGAAAATACTCCGCAGCGGGCGGCGCGCGCTCGACCGGACAGTCCGCGAACTGATCGAACAGGGAGTTGCGGATGGAACCATCGTCCCGTACGAGCCAAAACTCGCCGCCGCCGCCCTGTTCGGCGCGTTCAACTGGGTGCCGCACTGGCATGGCGAGGGAGATCGCGAGGATTATGCGGAGATTGCCGATAATTTCCTTGCGATATTTCTGGAAGGCCTGCGGGTGCGCGGCTGAGCCGCAATTGCATCCACCGTCAAATCAGACAACCGTCAGGGAGCGTTCCTTGCAGACCTCAACGACTTCCGCCGGGTCCCGTTTCCACCAGTCGAGTTCCGAGAAAATCTCAACCTCGTGAAAGCCGTCATAGCCTGACTGCTCAACCCAGCCGCGCAGCAGCGGAATATCGATTACGCCGTCGCCCATCATACCCCGATCCATGAGCAAATCCCGCGTCGGCACGAGCCAGTCACAGACATGAAAGGCGAGCAGGCGTTCCTTTCCGGCGCGCTTGATCTGGTTCTGCAATTCGGTATCCCACCAGACATGATAGACGTCGACCGCCACACCGATCCCCTCCCCCGCACGATCACAGATATCGAGGGCATGACCCATTGTATTGACGCAGGCGCGGTCCGCCGCATACATGGGATGTAGGGGTTCAATGGCCATCTTCACCCCGGCGGCGCGGGCTTCGGGCAGAAGCGTATTGATCGCCTCCTCCACCATGGCATGGGCGCCTGCGAGGTCCTTCGATCCCGCGGGCAATCCGCCAACGACCAGCACCAGACATTGCGCCTGCAAGGTCGCCGCCTCCTCAATGGCCCGGCGGTTATCGTCGAGCATGGCCAGCCTGCCTGCCTCATTGGCCCAGGGAAACATGCCCCCACGGCAGACACCGGTCACGGTCAGTTCCGCGTCCCGGATGGCCTTTGCTGCATTGGCAAGCCCCATCTCTGCAATCTGGTCCCGCCAGGGGGAAATTCCGCCGACACCGGCACGGGCGTAACCGTCGATCGCCTGCGAGAGGGTCCATTGCGCGCGCGTCGTCGCCGTATTGATGGAGAGACGGGAATGATCCGTAATCGGGCGGGCCTTGCTCATTGCGCAACCCCTCTCACCGACATGACGGCGGCACATCGCGCCGCCGCCAGATCAGGATCGGCAAAGAGACCGGCCTTATCCGCCAGACGGAAAAGCTCGGCCAGATGCTGAGTGGAGCGGGCACTCTCCTGACCACCGATCATGGTGAAATGATCCTGATGACCGTTGAGATAGGCCATGAACACGACGCCGGTCTTATAGAAGTTCGTCGGCGCCTTGAAGATATGACGCGAGAGCGGAACCGTCGGCGCAAACAGTCGATCATATTCCGCTGTCTCTTCCGCCGCCAGATGCCCGAGCGCCGCCGCCGCGACAGGCGCAATCACATCGAAAATACCAAGGAGCGCATGGCTGTATCCCTGCTCATCGCCCTTGATCAGGGCCGGATAGTTGAAATCATCGCCGGTATACATGCTGACCCCTTCCGGCAGCCGGCGGCGCATCTTGATTTCCTTCTGATCGTCGAGGAGGGAGATTTTAATCCCCTCCACCTTTGCGGCGTTATTTTCAAGAATGCCAAGGCAGCTATCCATGGCGGTATCGAGATTTTCCGATCCCCAATATCCCTTCAAGGCCGGATCGAACATATCGCCGAGCCAATGGATAAGCACCGGCTCCCGCACCTGAGAGAGGAGACGGTCATAGACTTTCGCGTAATCCTCCGGCCCTTTTGCCACCTTGGTCAGCGCCCGGCTCGCCATCAGAACGAGCTTGCCGCCGAGCTTTTCAATGGCCTCAATCTGGGTTTCATAGGCCGCAATCACGTCATCAAGCGATTTGGCCGCCGCCGGGTCCAGATGATCCGTCCCGCAGCCGCAGGCGATTTTATCTTCTGGTCCAGCCGCCTCCAACGCATGGCGGATCAACTCGAGGCTCTCCGCCCAATGCAGACCGCCGCCGCGCTGCGCCGTGTCCATGGCCTCGGCAACCCCGAAGCCCAGATCCCAGAGATGCCGCCGATAGGCGATTGTCCGGTCCCAGTCGATCGCGGGCTTGAGCCAGGGGTCGTTATCCGCAAAGGGATCGGCCACCACATGCGCCGCCGCATAGGCAATGCGGTTGCGCGCACCCGTTACCTTTGGCGGCTCAACCGGCGTACCGGTCAGGCTGTAGCGTTCGGTTTTCCCATCAAATGTGGGCAGGATCAGGCTGGTCATCAGATTATTTCCCCAGTTCCGGAACGTCGATAAAGCGTTTCTCGTCCCAGCTCTTGAGTGCGAGCTCCGCAAACTGAACCCCCTTGCAGGCCTCCATCAAAGTCCAGCGGAACGGCGTGTCCAGAACGACATGGCGCAAGAACAATTCCCATTGTGCCTTGAAGGCGTTATTGAACGGCTCCCTCTCCGGGATCAGTTGCCAGTCATCGAAGAAATTCATTTTCTGCTTCTCATCGGGGTTCCAGACCGGCTTCGGCGTCGTTTCCCGCGGCTGGATGCGGCAATCCGTCAGGCCCGCCACGGCAGAGCCATGAGTACCATTGACATGGAAGGTAACAAGATCATCCCGTCGGACACGCGTGCACCAGCTGCTGGCAATCTGAACAATCGCGCCGTTTTTCAGCTCGACAATCGCATAGGCCGCATCATCGGCCGTGGCGTCATACCGATCGCCATTCTCGTCCCAACGCTCGGGGATATGGATGGCGCCGCGGCAGACGACCGAACTGACATCACCAAACAGATTGTCAATGACATAGCGCCAGTGACACATCATATCGAGGATCACCCCGCCGCCGTCCTCCTTGCGGTAGTTCCAGGAGGGGCGCTGCGCCGGTGTCCAGTCGCCCTCAAACACCCAGTACCCGAAATCAATCCGGACATCGAGGATCCGGCCAAGGGCGCCATTGTCGATGGCCTGTTTCAGCTTCAGCAGCCCCGGCAGCCAGAGCTTGTCCTGCACCGCGCCGTTTTTCACGCCAGCCGCCTCCGCCGTCCGGGCAAGATCGAGAGCAACCTCAAGGTTGTCGGCGATCGGCTTCTCGCAATATACATGCTTGCCCGCCGCAATCGCCTTTTTCAGCAACTCTGCCCGCATCTGCGTGGAGCCTGCATCGAAGAAAATCGTATCATCCGGATTTCCCAGGGCCTCATCGAGATTATCCGTCCAGCGCTCAACGCCATACTCCTTCGCCAGATGCTCAACCTTTGCGGCATTACGGCCGACGAGAATGGGATCCGGCATCAACCGGTCACCGTTCGGCAACGGCATACCCTTTTCGGCGCGAATGGCCAGAATGGAGCGGATCAGATGCTGGTTCATCCCCATTCTGCCCGTGACCCCATGCATGATGATCCCAATCCTGCGTTCCATTCAAATATTCCTTTCAATCCAATCCGTTGCGTTTCGTGTTTTCGAAACAAAATTATGCGTCAGTCCGTCAGCCATCTGTCGAGATTCTGCCGGACAAAGTCATCGTCATTCAGTTCAGGGTATGATTTGTACACCCGGTCAATTTCCGCAAGTTGCCCTGGCCCCAGGTCTTCGTCGGGATCAAGACACCAGATTCCTTCCAGCAATCCCTGCCGCCGCAGCACTTCATGCAGTCCGGCGATCACGCCGACATAATCATTCGCCGCATCGAAGAAAGCTCCATTGCTGTCGGTTACCGCCGCATCCCGGGTCCACCAGGAGGCCGGCACCGTTTCCTGACCTCGAATGGCAGAGACTTCCTCGACGAGTTCCACCGCCTTGCGGGTCCAGACGGACCAATGGCCGAGCAACCCGCCGACGATATTCATTGTCTCCGTCTGGCCATTGATCCGGACGGGAAAGGGCGTCATCAGGTCGCCGACGATATGATCATCATTCCCGGTATAGAGGGTGATGCGATCTTTCGCCCCGGCGTCGGCCACGCCGCGCACCACATCGAGGGTTTTGTAACGGTTGAACGGAGCCATCTTGATACCGATCACATTCTCGATCTCCGCAAACCGCTTCCAGAATTCATACGGCAGGTTGCGCCCGCCCACAGCGGGCTGCAGATAGAACCCGACGACCGGCATGACATCGGCAACTTTCCGGCAATGCGCGACCAGTTCATCGACACTGGCATTGTTAAGCGCCGCAAGCCCCAGAAGAACGGCGTGATAGCCGAAAGATTTTGCCATTTTGGCTTCGGCCAACGCCTGCTCCGTCTTGCCGACAACTCCGGCAACCATGAACGGCGTCCGCTCGATCCAGCTGTCCGCTTCTTCCGCTGCGAGTTTCAGGACCGGCTCATAAAGCCCGACATCACGAATGGCGAACTGGGTTGTGTGCACGCCGACCGCAATGCCCGCCGACCCGGCATCGAGGTAGTATCGGCTCAGCGCGCGCTGACGCCGCGGATCGAGCTCGCGTTTGCTGTTAAGCGCAAGCGGCTGTGCGGGAATAACGCCGCCGCGCCGAAATACCGACAGGGTGTGTTCCGGAATATCATCGATACGCATTCTCTTATTTCCTTGATTTGCCGGTGGGAACCGGCGGTTGTGTTACCGGATGGCACAGATATCCGAGGATAACCTCCACGACATGATGGCGCCGCTTGTCCAGCTCCCCGCGCGAGGAGAGGTCGCGGCCGAATATCTCCGACAGGGTATGCATGTTCGAAAAATAGAGATAGGAGACACCGGCGATCGAGATATAAAGCTCGACCGGGTCCACGTCGGGCCGGAAATCCCCTTCCTTCACCCCTCTCTCGAGGACCTTCGAAATGATATCGACCAATGGCATGTTCAGTGTCAGGACGGAGTCGCTGGACTTCGCATGCACCGCGCCATGCAGATTTTCCTCATTCAGGATGGCCATGAATTCCGGATGGGTCTCGAACCAGTCGAAGCTGAACGTACAGAGTTCTGCCATCGCCTCAATCGGATCGCGTCCCGTCAGGTCCAGCCCTTCCTCGGCACTTCGGATATCCAGATATATCTTCTCAAGCACTGCCTGAAAAAGTCCGTCCTTGCTATTGAAATAATGGAACAACATACGCTTGCTGACACCAGCGGCGCGCGCAATCTCGTCCGTCCGCGCGCCTTCAACCCCTTTGTTTGCGAACTCAGCCGTCGCCGCATCAAGAATCTGCTTGCGGGTGCGTTCGGGGTTGCGGGTGCGTGGCGTGGCGGTTCCCATGGCGGATCAGTAGTTCCCGTCATTCACTTCGAAATGAGTCGGTTTGCCAAGGCTGGTCTGACCGCGTTCTACCCAGTCCGCCGTCCAGTCAATCAGCTTGGCCAGCGGTACGGAGGGATAGCCGAACAGATGCTGCTGCTCGTTGGTATTGACAAGCCAGGCTGTTGCGCCTTCCTCCCCTTCGAACAACGCTTTCTTGCCGAACTTGCGGGCGAACAGTTCCGCAACCGAACGAATGCTCGTGACTTCCGGGCCCGAAATATTGATCGGCGTCATTGGCGTCTCGGCATGGGCAAGACACCGAAGCGCGCAGGCGTTGGCGTCGCCCTGCCAGATGATATTCACGTGACCCATGGCAAGGGAAACCGGCTCCCCCTTGAGAACCGCCTGCGCTACATCATGAAGCACGCCATAGCGCATATCGATGGCATAGGAGAGACGGAACAACCGGCCCGGCGTATTATGCTTCTCTGAAAAATACTGAAAGAGACGCTCCCGCCCGACGCAGGAATTTGCATACTCGCCCTGCGGGGTCGGCAGGACATCCTCGGTCGCGCCCTGATGACGGACATCGACAAAGGGATACACGCACGCCGTTGAGAATGCCACAATCCGGCTGGTCGTAAAATGACTGGCGACCAGCGCCGGAACATGGCTGTTCATGGCCCATGTCAGCGGCTCGTTGCCGCCTGCCCCGAACTTCATGCCCGCCATGAAGATCACATTCTCCGTCACCTCCAGTTGCCGGACGGCGACCTCATCGAGAAGATCGCAGACCACTGTCTCGATACCGGCATCTTCCAGTTCGCGGCGGACACTCTCGTCCGAGAAACGGGCGACGCCGATTATCCTGCGATCCGGGTCTGCGCGCTTCGCCATGCGGGCGAGCGACGGACCCATCTTTCCCCCGATGCCGAGGATGGTAATGGCACCCGGAGCCTTGGCAAGGTCTTCCGCCAGGCCGGGAACCGGCCGGGTCATGAACTCTTCAAGCTCTGCTACATTTTCAAAACGCTCTGGCATAAGTGTCATGGTTTCGTCTCCAGCATCGTAAAACTCCAGTCCTCTTCCGGTATACCGTCATCGAGGTCCGGATGATCGCGAACACCCAAACCCGGCACCTGAAGCGACCGTACATCCAACAGCCCGTCCTTGATCCAGAGGGCGCCGATATCTTCATGACTGACATACAGCCCCGCGTGATGATCCAGCGCCGCCTCGCGTTCAGCCGCGGGCAGATGGGCTAGGCCGGCAAAATAATGATGACCGTTCCGCTCGACATGCGGAATGCCGAGCGTAGCGACAACGGCGAGATCAGCCTGCAATGGCACAACAGCCAGATTTGTCAAATCCTCGGCCGAGAGGAAATATTGCGGTCGGCCAATTGCCGTGTTACGGACCGCCGCCAGCCCCGTATTGATCAGCGAGCGATAAACGCCCTTGCAATTCTTGTGGCTTACGCCGTCATAGCCAAGGGCAATGGCATCAAAAAACGCCTCCGCCCAGCCATCTGCCTCATCGATCAGCAGTGGCTTGCCGATTGCAGCCATGGCGTCCACGGGCAGCGCCGAGGCCATCGCCACATCGCGGTGCAGCGGCTGTTCGATAAAGAGGACAGAATCCCAGAGATCTTTGAGCGCGGGCGTTGACTTGATCCTGTCAACCAGGGCCACGAAATCCTCAAGATTTTTATATTGCTCGTTGCCATCGAAGGTCATTTCAATCGGGCGTCCGGTCGCCGAGACAACCGCCGCAATCTGGCTGAGCCTGTCGATATCTTCTTCGATCTGGCCGCCGACCTTCACTTTCAGATAATCGACCTTGTCAACAGCGAGATATTCTTCCAGCGTCACAGGGAAGCCGTCATTTGGCGCATCGGCTTCCTTGTCGGCGGCGGAGATAGGATCCACCAGCCCGACCGTATGCCGGAGCGCAATCTGCTCAAGCGGTTGTTTCGGAAGCGCGCCGAGAACATCGGCGTAGCTTACTTCCGGCAACAATGCCGCCGGGTCGATGCCGAGAGAATTCTCCCGCACCATCTGGTCGAATGTCTGGCCCGTCCGCCGCCCCACGGCGTCCATCACGGCGCGTTCCATCATCGAGCTCGCGAAAGAGGCACCGAGCCGGTTGAAGCCACGGGCAAGCGATTTCGCCTCAATCTCTTCGCGGGTGGAGAACCACAGGCCATAGGGCGTGCCATATCCTGCTTCGGCATAGACGGCGCGCGCATCGCGCATCGCCTGAAGCAAATCAGCCACGTTGTCGGCCGGTGTTTTCTCGGGCGATTTGTCGAACCATTTATAGGCCAGGAAATCACTGGCCACCCCTGCGGCCCGGGCACTGTTTTCGAATTCGACCTCGACCTGCAGGATGCCCACCGGCGCGGCTTCCATCGTCACAACACCGAAACGGAACGGAAGGCGAGTAAAGGCATTGCGGACAACGACGCGGCTGTTAATAACGCGCAATTTCGGCGCACTCATGTCAAATTCTCCATTATACCGTGGATATATCCCGCGGCGACCGCCGCCGTCGTCACACCATCGGGCTCATACACAAAAGGTTCCACCGCAACGATCCCGTCATAGCCGACGTCCTTCAGGGCCTGAAAGACCGGGGTGAATTTATTCTCCCCCTGCCCCGGCGCCCGCTGGTTCGTGTCATTGACCTGAATATGGGCAACCCGCCCGGTCGGCAGCCATTGACGCACCAGTGCGTCAACCGGTTGTTCTTCCGTCAGGCCCGCCGAGGACGTATCAATCATTGTCTTAAAGGCAGAAGAATTGACCGCATCGACAATCACCGCCGCCTCATCAACCGTATTGACGAAATCCGTCTGGTTCCGGCTCAACGGTTCAAGGCAATAGGTGACACCGGCGGCCCGCGACCAGCTTGCGATCCGCTCAAAACAGTCCGAAGCGTTGTCCCGTGCCCCCTCCGGTGTTGCGGCCTGCGACAGCAACCGCTGTTTAGGCGATCCATGCACCAAAACCGATCCGCCCATACCGGCGCAAAGCTCGATCAAATGTTGCAGCAGAGCAAGGGTCTTGCCTCTCAGTTCCTTGTCATCGGTTGTCAGCGACAGTCCCGCCGGGGCGACAAGAAGCCAGTGCAGACCGGTGATTTCAATCCCGTGATCCTCCGCAATCCGCCGATGCTCGGCGGCGTCAGCGTCGGTAATGGAAAACGGATCATCCGAGATCGTAAAGGGCGCAACCTCCAATCCCTTGTACCCCAGCGCAGCGGCAATCCTGCATTGATCCGGAAACGGATAGTCCCGCAATACTTCATTGCACAAACTCAGTAACATTCTGTATCAGCCTCCCGGCAGACGGACGAAAAACAGGTCCTGAAAAACATAATTAATGACGAGGCCGGCGACGACTGCCAGTACAAGCGCCGTCAGCAGCCGTACCGGATCGGGCAATCGGCCATATTTCATCGCTTCCGTCGCGACGACAAAGGCGAAAATAAACACCGGCGTCGCGAGCCAGAACGGCACATGCGGGAACAGCAAAATTGCGTAGGCCATTGTAATGGCAACGGTAACGGCCGTTCTCTTTACCATCGCGGAGCCCAGCCAGCCGGCTATCTGGCCGCTGCTTGAGCTCAGCCTGTATCCTCCGCGCCGGATCGAACGGATAAGGATAAACAGGCCCGCAATCGTCAGGAACAACCCGAGGAACCCGGGAACAATCCCAGGCACCGTATAGGCATTGATATCCAGATTCTCAAGCCGCGGCAGCCGCAAACTTTCGACAACGATGCCAATCCCGAACAGCGTCAGAATGATCGAGGAAATGAAATCCGCCTTGTTCATGGCCGGGGAACTCATGACGCCCCCCCTTCTCTTTTCCGCTTGAAGATGCCGCCCAGAAACTGCCGGATCGAAGGCATCGTCAGCACGATGAACAGCAGCGCCGACATCCATAGCACCATGCTGATCGGCCGGTCGAAGAACTGGGACAGATCACCGTCGGACAGAACAAGGCCACGGCGCAAGCTCTTGTCCAGAATATCCCCGAGCACAATGCCGAGGATAAGCGGCGCCATCGGATATTTAAGTTCGCGGAGGATGAAGCCGAAAACGCCGAAGAACAACATGATCCAGACATCGAAGGTCCGACTCGCGATCGCAAAGGCGCCAACCGTGCAGAGCACGAAGATTATCGGCATCAACCGCTCCCGCGTTACTTTCAGGACGAGCACCAGAGGCCGCGTCAGGAGCAGTCCAAGAACCCCCATGGCGATGGTTGCCAGGAAAACCATGGCAACGACGGAATAAACGAAGCCCGGCGATTCAATCATGATCAGCGGGCCGGGGCGTATGCCGTGAATAATCATCGCGGCAAGCAGTACGGCCGCTGGCGCCGAGCCCGGAACCGCCAGAGTCAACACCGGAATAAGAGCGCCCGGAACGGCGGCGTTGTTGCCGGTTTCTGCCGCCAGCAATCCTTCAACGGAGCCTTTGCCGAATTCTTCCTTGTTCTTGGAGGCCTGACGCGCCGCCGCGTAGGAAGCCCAGGACCCCATATCCTCCCCAACACCCGGGATCAGGCCCATAAGCGTCCCGATGAGGCCCGAGCGGAGGGCTGTGAATTTATATTTGTATGAATCCTTGATGCCGGTCCAGACGCTGTCCGTCTTCGCCCGTACCGCCTCATAGGCCTCATGGCGCATGACGGTGAGAATTTCCGCAAGGCCAAAGGCGCCGACCATGGCGGGCAGCAGACCAATACCGCCTGAAAGATCTGTCGATCCGTAGGAAAATCGCGGGACGGCATAGATGCCCTCCTGACCAATCGTTGCGATAAACAGGCCCAGAAAGCCCGCGACCCAGCCCTTGATCGGATCATCGAGCGACGTTAGCTGACCGGAAATGAGAACGCCAAACACGGCAAGCCAGAAAAATTCGAAAGCGCCGAATGACAAGGCGAATTCCGCCAGAACCGGGGCAATAACGGCAAGAGCGACCATCCCGATCATCCCGCCGAAGACCGACCCCGTCGTGGCGATGGCCATGGCAGTGCCCGCCTTTCCCGCGCGCGCCAGCGGAAATCCGTCCAGTGCCGTTGCCGCATTTGCCGGTGTTCCCGGAATATTGAGGAGAATGGCGCTGCGGCTACCGCCGTAAATCGCGCCGACATACATGCAGATCAGGATGAGGATGGCCTGATCAGCCTCCATCTTGAAGGTCAAGGTGGTCAGGAGTGCCACGCCGAGCGTTGCCGTCAATCCTGGCAGCATGCCAACGATGATGCCAAGTAAGGTCGCCCAGATGACATCAATGGCGGACCAACTCGTAAGAATCGCGGCCACAGAGTTGGCAAATGAAATCAAGCCGTCCATGAATTAGCTTTCCTGATCCCGGTCCCGACAGCGGTGATCGGACGAAAGATAACGTACCCTTGACGCATTATGCGTCAAGGGCGCTGTGAGAGGTTCATGCGTTATGGACGCGTGAAACCGTATTTGGTCGGATCATTTTCTGTCTTGCCGCCATCAAAGAGCAGGAAGACGTTTTGCGTCAGGGCCGGCTTAATTGCTGCCTGAGCCGCCTCACCAGAAGACGGATCGAGGATTGCACCCCGGTTAGCTGCATAGTCGGCCAGTGCCTTTGAATTGGCGATCTTGTCCGCCCAGATGGCGTTCATGGTCTCGATTACGTTCGCCGGAACGTCCTTGGGCGTCCAGATACCGAAATAGTTATTGGCAGTCTTGATGTCCGGAATCCACTGCTTGATCGACGGAATTTCACCGTAGCCTTCAATGACCAGCGGCTTGTCCGCCAGCACCGCAAGCGGCTTCAGGCGACCCGCACGGATCATTTCGGCCTGCTCGGACGCAAGCTGTGTCGTGACTTTGGTTTCACCGGATACCGTCGAGAGAACGGCCGGCTTGCCGCCATCATAGCTGACATGCCGGTATTTGCCGCCAGCTGTCTGGGCAATTGATTCCATCGCGTTATGGCCACCGGAGGTAACACCGGCGGTCGCCACCGTTACGCTGTCGGGATCGTCCTTCATCGCGGCAAGCATGTCGCCAAAATCTCCATACCCCGCATCCGGGTTCGCGCCGACAACCGCCACATTGGCGATATGCAGATACATCTGCCAATCCGTTGCCGGAACGTCGAGCATGCCGAGAACCTGATAGGCGCCCGCATCAATCGCGGCGCCGGCCGCCCATGTCAGGCCGTCATGTTCTGCCTGCCAGGCATTTGTTGTGCCGACCGAACCTGCGGCACCCGGCTGGTTGACGATCACGACCGTCTGGCCGAGAGCATCTTCAAGCTCGCCAGCAAGAACGCGTGTCACGCTGTCAGTGGAGCCACCCGCCGACCACGGAACAATAATTGTAACCGGCTTTTCAGGCTTCCAGGAATAGTCTTCTGCTTTGGCTGGTATTGCGAACAAAGCCAGCGCGGCAAGTGTTGTTAGGATGAGTTTCATTTTTATATCTCCCTGAAGGAATAAGTAACCTGCTGGATACTTAAAGGGAAGATATGGACAACGCAGGCGCCTTGTCAAGAACCCTTTTTTGCCTAACATTATGATATTGTAATATATAAATAACGGCGTCCGGGCACGTCTGTGGAGGCTTCAAAAAAAGGGCCACGGCGCGGCGTCCGGCGCGAATCGCCGCCGGAATTTCAAATTAAGATCTCAAGGTTTCAGGTGAAAATCCGTCTATTTGGAGAGCTTATCTATATAGTTTGTTGTAATCTGGACATTCTCGAAATCCGGGTCTGACAAGACCTCAAGCAGGAATTCGCGATTATTGCCAAGACCCTCGATTCTGGTTTCCTGAAGGGCCTTGCGCATTCTCTCTATGGCGGCTGTGCGGTCCTTGCCGGAGGCAATGACTTTCGCGATCATCGGATCATAGTAAGGCGTGATCTTGTCGCCCTGCGTGACCCCTGTATCAATCCGCAAATCCTCTGAATTTGGTGGAAATGCAAGAACTTCAAGGGTTCCCGGCGAGGGCATGAATTTCTTCTCCGGCCGCTCCGCATAGATACGGCATTCAATTGCATGCCCGGTCAGTCTGATATCCTCCTGTCTGGCAGAGGTATACTTTCCGGTCGCGGCCTCAATCTGGCAGCGCACCAGATCGGTTCCGGTCACCATTTCGGTCACCGCATGTTCAACCTGAATGCGTGTGTTCATTTCCAGAAAATAGAATTCCTCACGATCGCAGTCATAGATAAATTCAACCGTTCCGGCTCCGAGGTATTTCTGATGCCGTACCAGAACCAGCGCCGCTTCCTGCATCCGCTCGCGAACCCCGTCCGGCAGCTTCGGCGCGGGGGCTTCTTCAATGATTTTCTGGAACCGCCGCTGAATGGTGCAATCGCGATCGAAAAGGTGAATCCCCTCCCCGTTTCCGAAGCCGAACACCTGCATTTCGACATGACGGGCGTTGGCGACATATCTCTCCAGGAAAATCGAAGAATCACCAAAAGTGCGTTCAGCCAGATTTTGCGTCGTCTCGATTTGTGCCGCCAGCTTTTCCGGCGCGTTGACAGCACGCATTCCGATGCCGCCGCCGCCTGCCGCCGCCTTTACCAACAGGGGATATCCAATCGTTTCGGCTATCTCAGACAAATCTCCATCATCGCCAGGCCGGAACCGGCCGCTGCCCGGCAGGACCGGAACCTCAAGACTGATAGCCAGTTCCCGCGCACGCTCCTTATCGCCCATGGTGTCAATCGTCTCGGGCGCCGGGCCGATCCAGATATGCCCGGCATCCTGCACTGCCCGCGCGAATCGCGCATTTTCCGAGAGCAGGCCATATCCCGGATGAACCGTATTTGCACCGCTTGTCTTCATTACGCTTAAGATTGCATTGATATTGAGATAACTCTCTTTCACCGGTGCGGGGCCGATTTCATAGGCCTCATCCGCTATCCTGACATGCAGTGCCTCCTTGTCCGCTTCAGAATGGACAGCGATAGTGGGAATCCCCATTTCCTGACAGCTCCGGATGATACGGCAGGCAATCTCACCGCGATTGGCAATCAGTAATTTCTCAACGGCTTTCATGATCTTCTTTCACTTGTTATTGCTTTTTCAGGAACCTGACCCTGATTATTGTGACCGAACCGAGCGGACCCGAAGGTTATTCCGTCTGGGCTTTCCTGTCTAACCATACAGCGCGCCGCTGCGTGATGACAACCGTTGCCAGAACAAGGATCGCAGCGACGTCCAGCCACCATTGATTTGCCGCCACAACCGCCCCGACAGCAACCAGAAAGATGGCTACGGGAAGGGATATCCGCTGTCGATAGAACCGCCCGCCGCCAATTGCCATCAGCATGGAGGCAATGAGCCCCATGACGAGTGACCAGACGATTTCAACGGTCCCCGCCTCCAGCAGGACAGCTGGCCGGAACACAAAAAAGAGCGGCATCACATATTTCATCAGGGCAAGCCGTATCGAGACAATGGAGACGGACCACCAGTCTGTTTTCGCGATCACCGCCGCCGTGAACACCGCCGTGCAGACGGGAGGTGTCAGCGCCGACAGCAAAGCGGAATAGAAGACGACGAAATGCGCAATAAGCGGGTCGATGCCGAGAGTGATCAACGCGGGTGCAGCAACCGCCGCCGCCAGCAGATAGGCCGCAGTCGTCGGCATTCCCATGCCCAGAACCAGCGCCACCAGCATGGACAAAACGACACCGATGAAAATCTGGCCGTCCCCGATATTGACGATCGTCTCCGACAGCTTGATCCCGGAACCGGTCAACCCGATGAGAGAGAGGGCGACCTGCGCCGTCACCAGCAAGGCAAGGATACCTGTAATGCCGAACGCGGCGGAGACAACCGCCTTTTGCAGTTTCGCAAATCTCTCCTTCAGATCGTTGCCACCGAACAGGCCGATCAGCAGATACAGCCCGACATTCGTGCAGATTGCATAGAACGCCGCCAGCGTCGGTGTATTTCCCGAGAACATGCTTGTCAGCAGCACCCCCAGAGTGATGACGAGCGGACCAATCCTCCCCGGCGCCAGAACTTCCTCTTTCGTCGGGATATCCTTTTCATCAAAGGAGCGCATATTCTCGCGGCGGGCCTCGACGTCAATCGACATCCAGACGCAGGCATAGAACAGAAACGCCGGAATAATTGCGGCATAAACAATATCTAGATAGGGAACTGACAATAGCTCTGCCATGACGAAGGCACCGGCCCCCATGATCGGTGGCGTAATCTGCCCGCCGGAGGAGGCCGTCGCTTCAACCGCACCGGCAAATTTCGACTTGTAACCCAGTCGTTTCATGGCGGGAATGGTAAACGCACCCGTGCTGGCGACATTGGCGACGGCGGCGCCGTTCAGCATGCCGAAAAGCGCACTTGACACCGTCGCGACCTTGGCCGCACCGCCCGGAAACCGCCCGGCGGCGATCAGCGCCATATCCATGAATGTCTGCGCCGCGCCTGTTGCCATCAGGAAGGCGCCGAAAATGATGAATATGGCAATGAGGTTGGCGGAAAGGCCCGTGACGGTTCCCCATATCCCCTCGGTCCCGAGATACAGATGCTCTATCAGATAGACAAAGTCAAAACCCGGATGCCCCCATGTTCCGGGAATATACTGCCCGAACATCGTATAAAGCAGCATGACAATCGCCAGAACGGGAAGCGCTGGACCGGTGGTCCGCCAAGCAGCGACAAGTAAAATCACTGTCAGTATGGAGCCGAAGACAAGTTCGACCGGCCGGACAGTGAGAATGAAAGATTCCGTGATTCTGGCTTCCTGCGTCAGGATATAGACTGTCGTCGCAACAGCCAGAACCGCAAAAATGATATCTATGATGCGGGCAAACTTATATCCGCCCCCGGACGTGCCATAAAACCGCACGAAACCGAGGAAGACAATGGCGAGCCCAAATCCGACATGGACGGCCCGTTGCGATAGCGGGGGTAATTGCCCGAAACCGGCGGTATAAAGCTGGAACAGGACAAGGGCCATACATAGAGCCCACATGACAGGGCGGTAAAGCCGGGGCAATGCGTCAAGCCCGCGTTCCTCGTCTTCGTCTTTTAGCACGTCTCCCATGCTCATCTGCCTTATCCCTGCCGTGTTTTTTTGAGCTGATTGTCGAAAGAAGGCGCGTCTGATACGCCCGCTTTTCACCTGGCGCTGCGGAGAGGCCCGATGCGCTGCACGCACCGGACCGACTTCTGCAACGCTCGCCTTCTTACTTCATTTCCGGCGGGATAAGCCGTTCGGGCACGTCCAATCCACGCGAGCGGTAGAACTTCACCGCACCGCTATGAAGGGGAATGGTAATCAGGTTCAGAGAGTCCTGCATCACATCCAGCTTGCCGAACGAAGGAAACGCCGCGACCTGCGGTCCGGGGTTATCGACAACACCTTCAAGGATGGCGATCACCTGTTCATCCGTCAGGCTGTCCGAAAGGGCAAACTGGCCGATAACCTGGACCGGAGACGTAAAGGCCGGAAAGTTTTCCACTTCATTGTCCTTGTATTTCTGGAAGTTGATGAAGGGGAATTTTTCCTTGACCTTTGCTACCTCTTCATCCGTGAACCCGAGAAGGCGAATGGGCGTGAAGGCCATCAGTTCAAGGGTCGTACCATCAAGAACGGCCGTACCGCCGGCTTTGACGTAGCCGTTCGAACGGTTGTCCTTCACCGCAGCCACCGCATCCGCGAGGCTGGCCCGGTAGAGTTCCGGTTTCACGTCAACCGCCTCCAGCATCTGGATCGCCAGCTGCTCGGTTGCGGAGCCCCGCTGACCGGGCGTGAATTCCTTACCCGCCAGATCGGAGATGGACTTGATACCGGAATCCTCACGCACAACCCAGGCCTGGAGGGCCGGCGCATGTACCCAGAGACCGCGGAGGTTCGGCATGGCATTGCCGTCGAACTTCCCGATGCCCTTATAGGCCTGATAGATCGTGGCATATGTGCCAAGGCCCATGTTAATCTGGCCCTGTCCGATCCGCTTGAGGTTATCAACGGCGCCGCCGGTCGAAATAACCGTAATATCGACGGCCTCGCCCGATTTCTCGTTAATCGCCTTGGCCGCCGCAGCGGCATAGGTGTAATGAACTGATTTAAGTGCCGTGGTACCAAACGCAATCCGGTCGGCTGCTTGTGCGCCCCCGGCTACCATAAAGACGGCGCAAATGGCCGCGAGACTGTTACGTAGTTTCATTATTATTTCCTTCCCTGTTAGAAGAATTGAATCCGCTTTCGGCAATGTCGTTTCCGCCGTCACCGGCATGGCACCCGTCAGGGTGATACTCCCGCCTTTCCTTTCGGGCCGAGATTGGCCCTGAGACGACCTTCCGCGAGCGCAATAAACTCGCAAAGGATCGGGCGGGTTTCACTCGGGTCGATAATTTCCTCGACCGCAAACGCTTCTGCTGTCCGGAACGGCGAGGCATAGGCTCTCAGTTCCGCTTCCAGTTCCTGTTCTCTGGCTTTGGGGTCTTCAGCGCTCTCGATGTCGCGGCGGAATGCGGCGGCAACGCCCCCTTCCACCGGCAAGGAACCCCATTCTCCCGTCGGCCAGCTTATTTTCAGATCGATGTCGTTCTTGTTGCAGGTGGCCATCCCGGCCATGCCATAGCATTTCCGGATCACCACCGTGAGTGTTGGCACGGTCAGCTGACCGGCCACGTAAACAGCGCGCATTCCCTCGCGCAAGGTCGCTTCCTGCTCCGCTTTAAGACCCACCATGAACCCGGGCACATCGACAAGGAAGACCAGCGGTATATGGAATGTATCGCACAGCTCCATAAAATGGATCTGCTTATGGGCCGAAGCGGCATCCATCGCACCGGAATAGATTTTCGGATTATTCGCAATGACGCCGACCGGGCGGCCATCCAGCCGTGCGAGGGAGGTTATGACCGATTTTCCGTTCGTCGGCTGAATTTCAAAGGATGATCCCTTGTCGACAATGAGGTCGATAAGGTCATGCATGCTGTAGGGTTGCGTCCTCTTTTCAGGGACGATATCCCGGAGCTTCGTCTCGCAGCGATCGACCGGATCGTCGCATGGCAGGACAGGCGGCAACTCCCAAACATTCTGCGGCATGAAGCTGAGGAAACGACGGATCTGATCAAACGCCTCCTCCTCCGAGTCAACCGCGTTATGGATTGTCCCGGCCTTGTCAACGGCCACCGCCGCGCCGCCAAGTTCCTCCTTGGTGATATCGCGCCCCAGGGATCGCTTCACAACGGGCGGGCCCGCAGCGAAAACCTGACTCGTCCCGCGCACCATGACCGAGAAATGCGATAGAATTGCGCGTCCCGCCGGCCCCCCGGCCGCAGTTCCCAACACAGCGGAGACGACAGGGACTTCCCCGAGAAGCTGAACCGAACGTTCAAAGCCGTGAACGCCCGGAAACGCAACATAGCCGCGCTTCTTGGCCGAAGTCACCGTTCCCCCGGCCCCGTCAATGAGGTTGACCAGAGGAATTTTATAGTAATGGGCGAGGTCTTCGATAAAACCGCCCTGCCCGCCCTTGCGCCGCGCCGCGCCAAAAGTCGTTCCGCCGCGAACGGTGAAATCCTCACCACCGATAGCGACGGGACGGCCATTCACGCGCGCCATCCCGGCCACATAGGGTGCCGGTGTAACCCGCACCAGCTTGTTGTTCTCGTCATATTCACCGGAACCGCCGAGTGTTCCGATCTCACGAAGGCTTTCTTCGTCAATCAGCTTGGCAAAGCGTTCACGAACCGTCAGTCGGCCGTTGGAGTGCTGCCGCTCGATTGCCGCCGGGCCACCCATTTCAAGGGCAGAAAGGCGACGAAACCGAAGTTCCTCATTTATGGCACTTCCAGCGTCTGCGCCCTCACCGGCGCTGCTATTGTCGGTTTTCAACTCTCGATCGTGCATAGCACCTGATCCTCATCCACCGATTCTTCGGGTTGCACTTTCAGCTCGGCGAGCGTGCCGTCGACCGGCGCCTCGACCGGGATTTCCATTTTCATCGATTCCAGAATCATGATGGTGTCGCCGGCTTTCACCGCATCGCCCACTTTCATCTCCACTTTCCAGACCGAGCCAATTACCTCGGAAGCAACATTCGTAATCGTCATACAAGTTTCTCCAATTTGCGGCGTTTAAAAGGTTGTCGGCCAGTTGGCCAGTTTATGGCGGCCGATCCCGCGACTGCGTCTCAACTGCTGGATCTTGAGCTCTTCAATGAGATACCTTCTGGTGTCCTGCGGGGCGATAACGCTCTGTGCCGCGAAAATCTGCGCAAGGCCGAGATAGGTGCTGTTCCGCTCCATCTCATCCCGGATGCTCTGCTTTTCACTCTCACTGACCTCGCGTCCCCAAGTGACAACCTCGGTGGCATATTGCGGATCCATGAAGCTGACTTCGGCAGTCGGCCAGACGGCAACGGAATCGGAATTCCGACCGCCCCCCATATTGAGATATGCCTGCCCGTAGCTCTTGCGCATGATTACGGAAAGCTTGGGGACCGTGCACATTTGCAAGGCCGTCATGAAATTCATGATCTTGCCTGGCGCCTTCTTTTTCTCACCCTCGATGCCAATCACGAAACCTGGTGTGTCCACCAGCATGACGATCGGAATATTGAAGGAGTCGCACATCACCAGAAAGCGCGTGACCTTTTCGCAGCCGTCGACATCCAGCGCCCCGGCCTTCGCCATCGGGTTGTTGGCAACGACACCGATAACCCCGCCATCCAGACGGCCAAGACCGGTTACGGCCGTCCGCCCGAAGCGCGGCTTGAATTCGAAAAAGCTCTCCAGATCGACAATGCAATTAATGATCTTGCGTACGTCATAGCCACGCTTGCGGCTGTCCGGTAGGATCTTCGCAATCTTCTCCGCTTCCTCATCGCTCCCCTCCGGGACCGGCGCGAGGGGCGGCGTTTCACCATTGTGAGACGGCATGTAAGACAGGAACTTCCGGATTTCGGCGAGAGCCTCCTCGTCCGTATCGACGACGCGATCCACCATGCCGGTTTCTTCGCTGTGAAGCTTCCAGCCGCCGAGATCTTCCGGTTCGACCTTCTGTCCGATGGCTAGGGAAGCGAGCGCCGGGCTTGCCACCGCGAAAACGGCGCCTTTGCGCATGACCGTAAAATCGGCAAGACAGGAGTACCAGGCGGAGGAGCCAAAACACTGGCCAAGCACCGCGGAGGCCCAAGGGGTTTCACGCTCCCGCGCATATTGATGCGGATCATTGCCGAGCATGGTTCCCATGCCTTCCGATCCCATATTGTCCGGCATCCGGGCGCCGGAAGATTCCCCAAGGAAAACAAGTGGAAAGCCGCGATCGGTCGCCGTCCGCTTGATATGACCGATCTTCTTCATATTGGTCATGCTGGAGGAGGCCCCCTTGACCGTGAAGTCATTGGAGATCACGCCGACCATACGGTCATCAATCAGGCCAAACCCGGCAACCTTGCCGTCCGCCGGTGTCTTCTCCCGGTCTTCATCAAAGACAGTAGACACACCGAGGAGACCGTTTTCCGAAAAGCTCTCCGGATCGAGAAGCGCGTCTATCCGGCTGCGGGCATTCATAACCCCGGCCGCCTCGCGCCGCGCTATTTTCTCCTTGCCCCCCATCTGCCGCGCTGCATCTTCCCGCTCACGCAGAAGATTCAGGCGGTCTTCGAGGGTTTCCGGGACGACGTCCTCGCTCATTCACTTGCTCCAACTGACTTTTCTTCTTGTTCTTTTTCATGGCCAACTGATGGCGCAGCGCTTTTTACCGTCGCGTTCCTCTCCAGCTGATCAATCTCCGCACGGGAGAGGTGCAGCTCGCTCTCGAGGACATCATATGTATCCTCCCCGCACTGTGCTCCGGCGCGCCATATCGCACCCGGCGTGCCGGAGAGCTTCGGCACTACGCCAGCGACGGCCACATCGCCGAGTGCCGGATCCGTCGCATGGACGAGCATCTCCCGCGCCTGAAAATGCGGATCATCAAATATGTCATCCATTTTGTAGATACGGGCCGCCGGGACATTTGCCGCCAGAAGTTCTTCCTCTATCTGCTCGACAGATTTTGTCCGCGTCCAGTCGCTGATAAGGCGGTCACAGTCATCTTCATTTTCGGCGCGGGCAACGGCCGTCCTGAATTTCGAATCCTCCGCAAGTTCCGGCTTGCCGATAACCTCGGCGAGCCGATAGAAAACCGGATCGGACGCGGCCGCAATCACGACAAAGCGATTGTCCAGCGTCGGATATATCGAGTTCGGCGTATTGCCGGGAAGCCGCGATCCGGCCCGCGCTGCAATCTTGCCAAGCTGCTGAAATGCCGGGACATGCGGCTCCATAAAACTGAAAGCGGATTCATAGAGAGCCGCATCCACCACCTGACCGAGGCCGGTATTGTGACGTTCCACGACCGCCATCATCGCGCCAAAAGCACCATAGAGGCCAGTAATGTAATCGGTGAGCGATGTGGCCACTCGTGGCGGTGGCCGGTCGGGATCACCCGTAATCTCGCGAAGGCCGCTGACAGCCTCGCCCACCACGCCATAGCCACTCCGGTTGCTGTAGGGGCCGGACTGGCCAAAGCCGCTGATCCGGACAAGAATCAGACCCGGGTTCTCTTCCTTGAGATCATCATACCCTAGCCCCCAGCGCTCCAGCGTGCCGGGTCGAAAATTCTCGACCACAATATCCGCGCCCAGACATAAACGCCGCACAAGTTCCCGCCCTTCCTCCTGCCGCATATTAATGGACACGAGCCGCTTATTCCGGAAGATGGATGCCCCATAGAGCGACCGCCCCTCGCGACGTGTTCCCATGGAGCGCACGGCATCGCCTTCCGGCTGCTCCACCTTGATCACATCCGCGCCAAAGTCAGCCATCAGTCTTGCGCAAAAGGGTCCGGCGACAGTAGAGCCCAGCTCAATGACACGCAGCCCCTTAAGCGGACCCGCACCATTCCTTTTATTATTGTCATCTGCTGTCATCACCGGACCGCTCTCACAGGAGAAAATCGTTGTATTTGAGGAACCATTGCCGGGCGCTGCGAATATTCTTGCGCTTCAAATCCTCCGCCCGCTCCGCATCACCGGAGCGCATGGCCTGCAAAATTTCCTGATGCTGGCGAAACCCTTCGCTGGCGCGGCCCGGCACCAGCATCAGCCGCCGCGTCATGCTCAGCACCCGGTCATAGATATCGTCCAGCAATCCCCGGAGCGTACCGCTGCCAGCGGCATCGATACAGCTCTGGCGAAATTCCGCGATGGCCGCCATATAGGCGTTGAAGTCATTTTCGGCGACGGCCTTCTCCAGATCGTCCCCGAACAGCTCTATCAGGCCGTCCCAATACTCAGGCTCGGCATTCTGTGTCGCCAGCCGGACCATCAGGCCTTCCAGCACTTCGCGAACATCGAACAGCTCCAGAAAGCTGTCTGCCTCCAGCCGCATGACAACGGCACCCTTGTTCGGAATCCGCTCGATCAGGCCACGCTCCTCCAGTATGCCGAACGCATCGCGAACGCGGGAACGGGAAACACTAAACTCTTCCGCCAGTTCATTTTCACGAATGCGGGAGCCAGGTGGCATCTGATTATTGACAATGCGCCGACGCAGCTCATCCACCAGCCGGTCCGTATCGGAAACCGCCGGTTTGAGGGGCGATTCTATGCCCGGTAATTTGGTGACATTTCTGCTGTTCATAACGTCTTTGTTTTTTGATTTATTCCCTGTTCTAAAAACGATATGTATTGCCGATAATATTGTCAACAATATATTTTGCAATTATGTCGCCAAAAATAATAGGGCGCTAAAATGGAAATAATTCCGCAGAATTTAGCCAATTTTTCCGATTTTCGGAAACCGATTCTATTCAGATATAAAGAAGAAAACGGATAAATTTGCAGTACAGATACCTGTTCCTGCCCGCTGACCCGCAGCAAATTTCATAAGAGCAAAGCCTATGAGTATCGACCTAAATACCGGCGATACATATCGCCGTTCAGGAGTGAACAGGGCGCGTTTTAGTCGACGCCCAGCAGGTCGTAAATCTTGCGAGTATAGGTGCCAAATTCGGGTTCAGTGACCATGGAAAGGTGCCGCGGCACCCCAAGCTCGATCGGGAAATAGGAGGCCATGCGCGCAGGTCCAGCCGTCAATACGGCGCAATGGGTGCCGAGGAAGACCGCCTCCTGAATGCTGTGGGTCACGAAAAGGACTGTCTTGCCCGACTTCCGCCAGATCTGGTGAAGTTCCGTATTCATCTTCTCCCGCGTCAGCGCATCCAGCGCGCCAAACGGCTCATCCATCAGAACGATTTCAGGATCATGCACAAGGGAGCGGGCAATGGCCGCCCGCTGCTGCATCCCGCCGGACAGCTCATAGGGGTAGACTTCCTCAAAACCCCTGAGACCGACCATTCCAAGCAGGTCTTTTGCCCGATCCCGGGATTCCTTCATGGGAAGGCCGAGTATTTCGGCAGGCAGCAAAACATTATCCATAATTTTCCGCCATTTCAGCAACAGCGCCTGCTGAAACACCATACCGATGTCACGGCTTCGGTCTATCGGGCGCTCCGCATTGCCGATTTCGATGGTTCCCGCCTCAACCGGGATCAGATCCGCGATGATTTTCAGGATCGTCGACTTCCCGCATCCGGAGGGTCCGACCAGAGAGATGAAGTCCCCGGCGTTGATCTCCATGCTGACGTCGGAAACGGCAATCGTCTCTTTTTCCCTGGTGCGATAGATTTTCTTGATACCGGAAAGATTAATTATCGTGTTCGCAGACATTATTTTCCAACTTTCAGTTCAATCACCCAAGTTCAGGCCCGGCGGCGGCATAGGCCAAGGCAGGATCGCCCATCGTTCTGACAGTCCCGCGTATCATCCGCGTGAAGCCACGTTGAACCGTGAACCCGCAGGCCATCAGATGCGACGCAAACCCCTCCTGCGCGTCAAAGGCATCGATGGTTATCGTGCCGGAGATCGAGGCAATGGCTGTATCGAGCAGGTTTTTTGCCGCCGCTTCATCATTCGCCGACACCGGTCCGAGTTGCGTGACACCCCGCCCTTCCCGGCCAAGGAGAAACCCCGCCTCATGATCGGCAACAAATGCCGGGCCGCGCGTCATCAAATCGCCGAGGATAGAGGGACGATACGCCCCGAACACCTTCGCGTCATAGTATGCTATCCAGGTCAATGCCTCCGCCTGTGCAGGAGACGCCATCGCCTTTCCGCCAGACACGCCACCTTCACGCCGCCATCGGGAAATGCCGAGCAGATCGTGAAAGCCCATCTGGGAATATACGGTACGGCCGGCCGGCGTGGCATCCAGCAGCGGCGTAATCCCTCTCTCTTCCAGCCAGTCGCAGCATTTATCGACCAGCTTCGTGGCCAGCCCTTTTCTCTGCCAGCTCTTAGTCACCAGGATCATACTGATCCAGCCGTACCGGTCATCCATCGGCAGGGCGACACCGGAGGCAATCGGAACACCCGAGGGATCGCGAAACCCGGCGCAATAGCCGAGCCCCATCATCAATCGCCAGTCATCCGCGACCTGTGTCCAGCCCGCCTCCCCCGAAAGACTGAGAACCGCCTCCATATCATCAGGCGTCAGATCATCAAAAGTGAGCGCGTCAACGGATGTCATGATATAGCAGCATCCTGTTTTCCATACTGCGGTTTGATATCCTCCCAGGGCAGAATTTTCTCAAACTGCCGCGCGGCCTGCAGGACCGCCAAATCGGCAAACTGCGGCCCGACGATATGCATCCCGATGGGCATGCCGCTGGTGGCAAATCCGCATGGGATACTCGCCGCGGGCTGGCGTGTCATATTGAACGGGGAGGTAAAAGGTATCCAGTCATACCGCCCGCCGCCTTCGGGCGCGTCCTGTTCAGCCGGGAAAGCCTGCGCCGAAATCACCGGTGTGAGCAAGATATCGTATGTCTTGTGGAATTCAGCCATCTGCCGGTGCAGCTCGGCCCGCTCCATTTCCGCATCAAAATGCTTGGCCAGATCAGCCCCGCGCGACGCCTCAATCTCCGCGGCGATCATCGGGTCCACCTTTGCCATGGCCTCAGGTCCGAGATGACGAAACGCATAGTCGGCAAAGCCCTTCTTGAGCCGCTCCATAGCTTCAATAGGACTCTCCATAACCTTATCGACAATGTCGATATTGGCGCCATTGGCCGCAAGTTTATCGATGGCACGCCTGACAACAGCTTCAAGTTCTGGGTCAACTTCCGCATAGCCCATGGTCGGGCTATAAGCGATACGCAAGGCAGATAAATCACGATCGTCCAGCCTCTCCTCATAGGCGACCGGATCATAGGGCAAGGCACCGAAATCGCGCGTATCCGGACGGGAGATCACGCTCAGCATCATCGCCGCATCTGTCACATTTCGTGTGATCGGTCCGAAGCCCGCCAGGCTCGCATAGGGTGTCGGCGGAAACATCGGTACGCGGCCGCCACTCGGTTTATGCCCGAAAACGCCGCACAGGCTCGCCGGAATTCGAATGGACCCGCCCGCATCCGTTGCAAGCGCAAGCGGCCCGAGCCCGGAGGCAACGGCGGCAGCGGCTCCGCCACTGGAACCACCGGGTGTGAGTGCCGGGTTCCATGGATTGCGGGTAATGCCGGTCAGTGCGCTGTTGGTCACCGGTTTCGAGGCAAACTCCGGCGTTGTCGTCTTGCCGAATATGACGGCGCCTGCCTCGCGCAGCCTCGCGACAGCGGGTCCATCGACATCCCATGGCTGATCCGGGCTGATCGTCAGCGATCCGCGCAATGTAGGCCAGCCCTTTGTCAGGATAATGTCCTTGACGGAAACCGGAATACCGTCAATGGCGCTTAAGGGTTGGCCCGCCTTCCATCGGCGTTCGGATGCCCTCGCCGCTTCCAGTGCCGCATCCCGATCCAGCACGCAAAAAGCATTAAGCACAGGCTCCAGCTGCTCCAACCGTGCAAACAGATTTTCCGTTACATCAACCGGTGACAGCCCCCCGCTGTGATATGCGTGGGAAAGATCATGGGCGGATTTGAAGGCAAGCTCTGCCGTCATGTCGGCATCCGAACTCACGACTGACCTTCCAGACGCGCATCTTTCGGCACGAAAATACTCTCAAGCAAAGTGACAAAGCTGAACAGGCCAATGCCCAGAACGCTCAGCAGGATGACCGCCATGAACATCGCCGCAGTATCCAGCGTCGATTGCACCTGGATCATCAGATAACCGAGACCCTGACTTGATGCCACAAACTCCCCGACAATCGCCCCGGCAAGCGCCAGAATAGCGCCGACTTTCATGGAGGAGAAGATATAGGGCATTGCGCCCGGAAGCTGGATTTTCCGGAAAATCTGCCAACGAGTGCCTTTCAGCGCCCGTACAAGGTCCAGCAGGTCCGGCTCCACCTCTCGCAGGCCACGCCCGGAGGTAATCAGGATCGGGAAGAACGACAGAATAAAAGCAAAGAACACATTCGTTCCGATGCCATAGCCAAACCAGACGATGAGAAGCGGCCCAAGGGCAATTTTCGGGATCATGCTAAAGGTGACGAACAGGGGAAACAATGTCGTCTGCAAGCTCCGGAACCAGGAGAACAATAACGCCAGCAGCACGCCGACAACTACCGCCAGGCAGTATCCGGCAAATATCTCCCATGCGGTGATCATGGTATTTTCCAGCCACTGATATTGCGGTTGGGTAAGCGTCGCGAAAGTCTCCCCCGGGGAGGGCAGGATCAGCTTATGCACAAGACCAGTTGCCGTCACCGCGTACCACAGGACAACAACCATGATATGGACAAATGCAACAACGGAATATCGCGGCAGATTGGTAATGAATTGCGGCCAGTGTCTGGCAAACCAGCCGGTCGGGCGTCGCTGGACCGACATCTCGTTATCAGGATTCGATTTCGCACTTGCCTCGCCCATTCGCATCCCCTACCCAGATCAAGCAATAATCATCCAAACAGTTGGTTGATTATTAAATGGATGAATATCGGCTGTCAATAATGGAAATGTGGCTCTCAAACATTTCCAGACAGCCTTGTTTTACTCCTCGTTTATCGAACCACGGCGTCGGTTATCAGCCTGATAACATGCGCCTTTCGCTCGGAAATTTTGTCTTGCGTATCCAACTTATGTCCGAAGATCGCCGACAGCGTGTAGATATTGCTGAAATAGAAAAAGCCGAGGCCCGCGATGGACATATAAAGCTGCTCGGGATCGAGGTCGCTGCGAAACACACCTTCCTTCTCCCCCCTTTTCAATATCCGTTCAATTGCTGATATCAGCGGTGAATGCAAAATCTCAAGGTCCTTGATATCCTTCATATGACGGCCTTTATGCACATTCTCATCAATGAGCATCGCCGTGAAGTCCCGGTTTTTTGCGGTGTAGTCGAAAGAAAATTCAACAAGCTTCTGTATAGCCTTAAGCGGTGGCAAGGTATCGAGCTTCAGCCCCTGCTCCCGCTTGCGGATTTCAAGATAGATACTTTCAAGAACATGCCGGTACAGCTCATCCTTGTTGCCAAAGTGATGATAGACGAGCTGCTTGTTCACGCCCGCGCGCTTTGCGATTTCATCCACACGCGCGCCCTCAAGGCCGCGGTTGGCAAACTCCTTGCGCCCGGCCGCCAGCAGTTTCTTGCGTGTCGCGCCCGGCACACGCCTCTTCGTCACCTTCTCGTCTTCCGCCAACGCTTCTGCCTGAGCCGCTGATACTTTGGCCATCTTCCCTCTAAATCAACCAAACAGTTGGATATATATTGACTTCCATTATGACATAGATAACATTATTGCACGATCTGACAACTTAATTTGACCACAGCGACTGTATTTGAGTGCCCGTGGCCGCCTGAGACTGTTTAGCCGTACCCGTTAAGCATTTCTACAACAGGAGAGAGCGATGAAGAAACTTTTAAAAACATGTATTGCTGGCGCAGCGCTTATGGGCATGTCCGCTACTGCCGGTTGTGCAGCGGAGGCAAACCTGATCCTGAACTGGACGCCGGGTGCCGACCACGCCCCCATATATTACGCCATTGAACAGGGCTGGTATGCCGATGCCGGTCTCGACCTGACGGCGAATAGTGGTAAAGGCTCCGGCCTCGCCGCGCAGACAGTCGGTACCGGCGCATCGGAATTCGGCATCGCCGAGCTGGGCACGGCATTTGTCGCCAAATCGAAGGGCGCGGACTTGACTGCCATCATGGTCCTCTATGCGAACTCGCCGCTTACTCTCTACTGGAAAAAATCCTCGGGCATGAAGGGGCCGAAGGATTTTGCCGGTCATACACTCGGCAACCCTCCGGGAGATGCCGCGCGCGTTCTCTGGCCGGCTTTTGAGAAGGCCGTCGGCCTTGAACAGGGATCGGTGAGCTTCGTCAATCTCGCGCCTCCTGCGAAGAACCCGTCTCTCGCCGCCGACCGGGTTGATATCATCAGTGAGTTCTATAACGGACATGATGCGAAGGTTGCCGCCTTTGGGGATGATCTGGCACATCTCCGCTGGAGCGAGTATGGCATCAACCCCTATGGCAACTCCTTTATCGTCAATACCGCCTATATGAAGGAAAATCCCGAGGCCGTCGCGACTTTTGTCTCGGTCACCCAGCGCGCCTACAGCGCTTGTGTCGAAGACCCGAAGCCATGCGTTGAAGCCCTGATGGCCGCGGCCAGCGGCCTTGATGAGAAAGCCATGTATGATCAATGGACCCGGGTCAAGGACCTGATGGCTGACAACACTACGACAACGGATGGGCTGGGCTTCTTCGACGGGGAACGGATCCAGGGCACCTACGATCTGATTGAAACCTATTTTGGCATGGAGAAACCGTTCGATCCGGCGGAATCCTATACGAATGAATATCTCGACGGCTCGCTTAAGATGACCGCGCAATAGGACGGCAGGCACCACCTGTGAAAAAGGCCGGTTGACCAGAAGTGTCTGCCGGCCTTTTTTGCAACCTTTTTCTGCTCGCCTGGGAATTTAACGGTAGGTGCGCTCACTGATATCGGTCCGCTCAATCCGCGCAAGGAGGGCCTCCAGAAAGGCCTGCTCGGCACGGTTCAGCTGCACCTTGGGATTCCAGACCACATAGACATCGATCTTCCGTACATCCTCGTAGGGCGGCAACTGCCATAGCTGGCCGTCCTTAATATCCCGGCGCACCACGTGAATGGGCAAAGGACCAATCCCGAGACCGGCGATAATCATCCGCCGTACTTCCTCCAGATGGGCGGATGTTCCGACGACACGGTCGCTCAGATGCGCCTCCGCCCGCATCAGGGTTACGGGCCGCAGGGCATCATCCATCTGGTCGGTGACGAAACTGACCGACGAATGCCCCGCGAGATCAGCAATGGTCAGGTTTTTCTTGCCGAACAGCGGATGCGAGGGGCCGCAGAAGAACCCGAAATATTCCTGAAACATACGCCGGTAGCGGAGCTTCGGGCTGCGGTCGTGAACCAGGCACACGGCCAGCGACGCGTGACGGGCAGTCAGATTCTCGATGGCATAGCGGCTTGCGGTCACATCGATGGACAAGGTTGCGTGAGGATGTGTCGCATGAAATTCAGTGAGGGTGTCATTGAACAACGGACTCACAACATGGCTGGCCATGGCGATCCGGACATGTCCCCTCACCTCATCCGTCACATCCCGCATCAGGGTGCCAAGCCTCAGGATGGCTCCATGGATTTCAATGGCCTCCCGCTCCAGCAGCTTTCCCGCCGCTGTCAGGCGGAAGTTTCCGGGCGAACGGTCAATCAAGCGTTTGCCGACCCTGCTTTCCAGCCGCTTTAGCGCACTCGACAGGGTCGGCTGCTTCAGGCGCAGAACCTCGGCCGCTTCTGTCAGACTTTTAGATTTTGCAATAACGATGAAGGTCCGGAGCAGGTTCCAGTCCAGTTCACGGGCGAGGCGTTCGATCGGGTCCGTCTTTTCCATAGTATATAAATTTCATCAATACTGAACATTGCCATTATCTATTTGATCAATACTAACCACTATGTAACGCTTTAATCCAGAAGATTTATTGAGGGTATGGGGAGACCTGATGACAATCGAGACGCGCGAAGCACGGCAACCATGGAAATTGCTGGCGCCCTCGCTGACAGCGATCACGCTGCTGCTCATTATCCCGCTCCTCTTCATCATCGTTTATTCATTCTGGCTGCGCACCTCGACCGGCGCGGACCAGGTCGGCTTCTATCTCGACAACTGGCAGGAAGCGCTGACCGATCCCTTTTACCGGGATATCCTTCTCTACACGCTTAAGATTGCGGCGATCACCACTATCGTTTGCGCCATTCTCGGCTATCCGGCCGCCTACTTTATTGCGAGATCCAAGGGCCACAAGGCCTTGCTGTTGCTCCTGCTCATGCTGCCATTCTGGATCAGCTATATCATCCGCACCATGTCATGGATCAATATTCTGGGCGTTTCCGGCGCCTTGAACACGCTGCTGATAACGCTCGGGATTACAGATGAGCCGATCCAGATGCTCTACAATCAGGTGACGATCGTCCTCGGGCTTGTGCATTTTCTGCTCCCCTTCATGATCCTGAACATCTATGTCAGTCTAGAAGGCATTGATACAACGCTGGAAGATGCCGCCCGGTCCCTCGGGGCAACGGGATGGCAGAGTTTTCTCGAGGTAACTTTGCCGCTTTCAATCGCGGGCCTCGCCGCCGGCGGACTGCTCTGTTTTGTCCTCGCCGCAGGAACCTATATCACGCCGATTATTCTCGGCGGTCCCTCCGATGCGATGTTCGCGAACCTTGTCTTCGAGGCCATTATCACCCAGCTCGACTGGCCTCTTGGCTCGGCCCTCTCCCTCATGCTCCTAGTCGTACTTGGCGCGCTGGTGATTGTCTATAACCATTTCCTCGGCATGGGGCAGCTAATGAAAGGATTGGGCAAATGAGCTGGATACTGCTTCGATTCTGGACATTCCTGGTCTATCTGTTCATGTTCCTGCCGATCGGCGTTGTCATCCTGCTGAGCTTCAATGCCAACCAATTCGGGGGCTTCCCCATTACCGGCTTCTCGTTCCGCTGGTTCATCAGGCTGGCGAACAATGACGCGATCCTGCGCGCCTTCGAGACATCACTTCTCCTAGGCGCTCTGACTGCCATCATCTCCACGACCCTCGGCGTTCTCGCCAGCCTGGCACTCATCCGCTACAAGGTGCCGGGACAGAATATGATCTCTACCCTATTGATCGCGCCGATCCTGGTGCCCGAGGTTGTTCTGGCGGTTGCCCTGCTCCTTTTCCTGAACGCACTGTCCATCAACAAGAGCTTTTTCCTGCTGCTGATGGGGCATGTGATTTTCACATTGCCATTTGTCGTTCTCGTTGTTCAGGCCCGGCTGGTGAACATTCGCCGCGACGTGGAGGAGGCGGCCATGAGTCTGGGTGCGAGTCCGCGGCAGACCTTCTTCCAGATCACCTTGCCGCTGCTGGCACCGGCCGTCTTTGCCGGCATGCTGTTCGCCTTCACCATCAGCTTTGACGACATCACCGGCACCCTTTTCTGGAAGCCGGGCGGTGTCGAAACCGTTCCGACACAGATTTTTGCCATGCTGCGCAACTCGATCTCGCCGGAGATAAATGCACTCGGCACCGTCATGATTTTCCTGACCGTCGGACTTCCGCTGATCGGAATTGCGATTGTCCGGAAAATGTCAACGAAAAGTGGTGGATAACCCACGGTCTTAAGAAATTTTACAACCCAGGAGGTATCAAATGGATAATTCGAAACGCTATGAAAGATTACTGGAACGCTACAATAACGGAGATTTGAGCAGACGCTCTTTCCTCGGCCTGATCGGTGCGGCAGGTCTCGCCTATGGCGTGGCCGCGCCGTATGCAAGACATGCCCTGGCGGCAACGGAGCAAGTCCGCTTCGACGGCTGGGGCGGTGTTGTTTCCGAGGCCTTCCGCAAATATGCGTTTGATCCCTACACCAAGAAGACCGGGATCAAGGTCGTTGACGGAACTTTCGGCAGCGGCGATGAGTATATTTCCCGTATCAAGGCAAGCCAGCCGGGCGAATACAACATTGCCCATCTGTCCGGGGTCTTCGACTATGCCCGTTACAACAATCTCGGCCTGACCAGCGAATTGAACGAGAAAAATATCCCGAACCTTGAGTTTGTCATTCCGAAGCTGACGAATGTGTTCCGCAAGGTGACGGACGGAACGCTGTCCTGTGTTCCCTACGATTATGGCACGACCGGGATTGCCTATAACCGCAAGCATATCTCGGACGATGAAGCCAAGGAAAAGGGGGCGAAGCTGCTGATCGACGAAAAGCTGAAAGGCAAGCTCGGCGCCTGGGGCGACTGGCGGACACGGATCTGGTACGGCTCCCTGCAGACCGGGCAGGATCCGAACAACGCAACGGATATGGACGCAGTCTGGGATGCCATTCGCACGAACCGCGACCTGCTGCTCAAATACTGGAGTTCCGGCGCGGAACTGATGAGCCTGCTCGCGGAAGAGGAAATCTACGCGACGGAAGCCTGGTCCGGACGGGTCTACGCCCTTCAGGAACAGGGGCATGACATCGGCTATATGGATCCGCCCAACGGGTTCGGCTGGCAGGAATGCCTGTTTGTGATCAAGGGTTCCCCCATGGAGGCCTGCGAGGAACTTCTGAACTTCATGCTGGCGCCGGAAACTTCCATAGCGGTGGCGGAAGGCCAGAATTATCCCCCGGCCCTCGATCCGAAAAAGGTCGAGCTGGGTGAGAAAATTCCAAAATTGCCGGCCTTTGATCCGACCGGCACGCTGGACGGCCTCACCTTTGCCGATCCGACCTACTGGAACGACCATGAACAGGACTGGTCAAAACAGTTCGGCCGTATCCAGAAAGGCTACTAAGCCCAGCTGCTCCCTGCCCGTCCCAGTGGGCAGGGAGCCCTTCATTCTCAGTCAAGGAGATTGTTCGTGAGTGTCGTCAGCCTAACAAATATCGTCAAGCGCTTCGGGGCCTTTACGGCCGTTCACCCCATGTCGCTGGAGATACCGGAAGGGAGTTTTATCACGCTTCTCGGACCGTCCGGCTGCGGCAAGACGACGACTCTTCGCATGATTGCCGGGCTTCTTGACCCGACCGAAGGGGACATTACCATCGGCGGCGAGCGGGTGAATGACCTCCCCATTCACAAGCGTAATCTCGGGATCGTGTTCCAGAACTATGCGCTCTTTCCCCACAAGACGATTGCTCAGAATGTCGCCTTCGGCCTTAAGTATCGGGACGTTTCAAAGGAGGAGATCAAAAAGCGCGTGAAAGACGCGCTAGAGCTTGTTCAATTACCTGATGTCGGCGACCGATACCCCGCGCAATTGTCCGGCGGACAGCAGCAGCGGATTGCCCTCGCCCGCGCGATCATCATCGAGCCCGATGTTCTGTTGCTGGACGAACCGCTCTCCGCGCTCGACGCAAACCTGCGTGAGGATATGCGGATCGAACTTAAGCGCATTCAACGACAGACCGGGATCACCACGGTATTCGTGACCCACGACCAATCCGAAGCCCTTGCCATGTCCGATCTTGTGATCGTCATGTCCGACGGCCGGGTTGAACAGGTGGGCCCGCCGGAGGAAGTCTACAACAATCCAGCTAGCGAATTCATTGCCCGCTTTCTGGGCACGTCCAATATTCTGAGCGCCCGCTGCACGGAGGTTTCGGAAAGTAGCGTCACACTGGATGTTCCCGAAATGGGCACAATTACCCTGCCCAAGAACCGGAGCCGGGACGTTCATAAAGCTGAGCAAGTCAAGCTCGTGATCCGTGCAGAAAAACTCAACCTGCGCCCTCAGGCTGCTACCGCGGACGATCGCTTTGCAATTGAAGGAACCGTCGAAACCGTTGATTATCAGGGGCAGGCCGCACGCTATTTCCTGCGTGTGGGAAGCATGCAATTGCAGGCCATCAACATGATTGAAAGCTCTCCTTTTTCCGTCGGCGAAACCGTCTCCATCCGTGTTCGACCCGAGGATTGCGTTGTCCTTCCCGGAGAGACAACATGACCGAACGACCCAAAAGCAACCTGTTCTATCAGACCCGGCTGCGCCGCCCCGCTCTGGCGCAGGCGCGGGGAATTTATATGTGGGACGTGGATGGCAAGCGCTATCTTGATGGGTCTTCCGGCGCGATGGTCTGTAATATCGGTCATTCGAACCCACATGTCCTGGAAGCCATGCGCCGACAGATGGAAAAATCGACCTTCGGCTATCGCCTTCATTTCGAGACAGAACCTTCCGAGCGGCTGGCGGCGAAAGCAGCGGCCCTCGCCCCGGACGGACTGGAAAAAGTCTTTTTTGTCTCCGGCGGTTCCGAAGCCGTGGAAAGCGCCGTCAAACTGGCCCGCCAATATGTCCTCGCCATCGGCGAAAGCCAGCGATACAAGATCATTTCACGGTATCCGAGCTATCATGGCAGCACCCTTGGCGCACTGGCCCTTACGGGCTATGCACCGATGACCGCGCCGTTCGATCCGATGATGCACCAGATGCCGAAAATTCCGGCGCCACGCGCCTATCTCGACGGGCTGGACATGACGCAGGAGGAAACCGGCCGCCATTATGCCGATATGCTTGAAGAACGCATTCTGCAGGAAGGGCCGGAAACTGTTCTCGCTTTTATTGTTGAGCCGGTCGGCGGCGCGTCTACCGGGGCACTGGTCCCGCCCGCCGGATATATGCAGCGTATCCGGGAAATCTGCGACCGCTACGGGATTTTGCTAATCCATGACGAGGTGATGACAGGCGGCGGTCGAACGGGACGCTTTTTCGCGGCGGAGCATTGGGATGTAGAGCCCGATATCCTCGTTATTTCCAAGGGATTCGCCGCTGGATATGCGCCGCTCGGCGCGATGATTGCGCATGATGCGATTGTCGAGCCGGTTCTGGCGGCCGGCGGATTTCAGCACGGATACACCTATGCAGGAAACCCGCTTGCCTGCGCCGCCGGGCTCGCGGTGATAGAGGAAATCGAGATACAGGGGATGATCGGTAACGCCACAAAAGTCGGCGACTTGCTCAAGTCCGAACTCGAAACACTCATGACACGCTACCCGTTTATTGGTGATGTGCGCGGCATGGGCCTGCTACTAGCGTTCGAACTGGTATCAGATCGCCAGAGCATGGCGCCGCTACCGAAAGAGCTGAATGCATTTCAAAGGCTGGTGGACATTGCCTATGACAACGGGTTGATCATTTATTCACGGCGCACCCGGGGCGGTCATAACGGCGATCATTTTCTCGTCTGCCCACCGATGATTGCAACGGCGGAAGATGTCGGTGAGATTATGGAACTCCTGGTCTCGGCCCTCGACGCCTTTGCGGCGGAAGCCGACCTGCCCGTTCATTCGAACGCCGCCTGACAATCATATACGTATCTATAGTCAAACTGACTGAGGGAAATCATGAAAGCAATTCTTGACGACCGGCAACGGGCCCATGACCCTAAAAATTTCATGTCCAGCGGCGTTGCGCATCCCAATCCCGAGCAGCCCCGGCGGATCGATGTCCTGAAAGAAGGCGCCATCGCCGCCGGATGCAAGGTGCAAACGCCAGAGGACCATGGCGCAGGGCCCATCGCCGCCATTCATACGGCTGAATATCTCCAGTTTCTCCGCAATATATATGAACGCTGGCGACGGATTGACGGCGCTTCGGAAGAGGTTATTCCCAATGTTCACCCGGACAGACGGCGCGCCAATTACCCAAAATCTGCCGTCGGTCAGGCCGGATATCATCAGGCTGACACCGCTTGCCCCATCGCATCCGGCACCTGGGAGGCCGCCTACTGGTCCGCGCAATCGGCCCTGACGGGAGCAGATTTCCTGCTGTCGGGGGAGAAGTCAGCCTATGCGCTCTGCCGCCCGCCCGGCCATCACGCCTTCAGCGATTATGCGGGCGGGTTCTGCTTCCTGAACAACTCCGCCATCGCCGCGGAGCATCTTCTCAAGGCCGGGAAAAAGCCGGCAATCCTGGATGTGGATGTTCATCACGGAAACGGGACACAGGGCATTTTCTATGACAGGGGCGATGTGCTGACGGTTTCCATTCACGCCGATCCGGACAGGTTCTACCCCTTTTTCTGGGGCGGCGCGCAGGAGCGAGGCGACGACGCCGGGCGCGGTTATAACCTGAACCTTCCCCTCCCGCGCGGAACAGGTGATGATGAATATCTGAAGACCCTCGAAAAGGCGTTCAAACGGATTCAGGCCTTTGGCGCCGACTGCATCGTGATTGCATTAGGCCTCGATTCATACGAAAATGATCCGCTTCAGGGGCTGTCAATCACGACACCCGGCTTTGCGAGGCTGGGGAGTGCAATTTCGACATTGGAACTTCCCACACTTCTGGTACAAGAAGGAGGGTATCTTTCCGATGAACTCGGCGAGAACCTGACGAGCTTCCTTTCCGGATTTCAGGGCCAATGACGACAACAAGCGACATTCTTGTTATAGGCGGCGGCATCGCCGGAACAAGCGCTGCTGCCGAGCTTTCTGCAGACGCCAGTGTGACCGTTCTGGAAACAGAGGCCACCATCGGATACCACTCCTCCGGCCGGTCCGCCGCGATCTTCATCCGCAATTACGGGAACGCCACCTTGCGCGCGCTTAATGCCGTGGCGGAACCCGTGCTGAAAGAACCCGAAGGGATTTCAGAAAACTCCCTGCTATCGCCGCGCGGTGAATTGATGTTCGCGGCGGAAGATGAGTTGGAGGCGCTGGAAAGCTATCTTGAAGGCGCCGAAGGAATGGAAAGAGTAAGTCCGGACGAGGCCGTGCAACTCGTCCCCATTCTGCGCCGGGACAAGATTGCCGCCGCCGCGATTGAGCGGAACGCTCAGGATATCGATGTCGACCGGATGCTGCAGGGATATGCCCGGCTTTTGCGCAAGCGTAAAGGCAGGATAATCACGAATGCACCGGCCAGAAAAATTACTTTTTCCGATGGTAACTGGAATGTCGAAACCCCCGCCGGTGACTTTCAGGCTCCCGTCCTGATCAATGCCGCGGGCGCCTGGGCCGATGTTGTTGCCGACATGGCAGGCGTTCGAAAAGTCGGCCTGTCACCGATGCGCCGGAGTGCCATCCTGCTCCCGTCCCCGCCCGATCACGACATTACAAACTGGCCCCTCTTTGTCACGGCGTCGGAACAATGGTACGCCAAGCCGGAGGCGGGAAAGCTGTTTGTCTCTCCGGCGGACGAGGATCCGGTTGAACCCCATGACGCCTGGCCCGACGATATGGTAATGGCCGAAGGGCTGGATCGCTTCGAGAAGGCGGTGACAGTCCCTGTGACCCGCGTCGAGAAAAGCTGGGCGGGGCTTCGCAGTTTTGTTGCCGATCGCACACCGGTTGTCGGTTTCGATGGCGAAGCAGACCGGTTTTTCTGGCTGGCAGGGCAAGGAGGCTATGGTATGCAAACGGCCCCCGCCCTCGCCTCGCTTAGCGCAGCGCTTTGCCTTGGAAGATCGAGCGCATTGCAGCCAAATACTATCTCCGCCTTAAGCCCAAAACGATTTTTGTAGCGATAAGCTGCACAATCAGCAATTGCGGCTATCCGCAGTCCCAACGGCACCAACAATTGAATTTGACGGTTGCCCGCAGAAAACATAAAATACTTTGGTCTGGTTCCAATTTGCGAGAACCGGAAACCGGGACATAATTGAATGAATAACAAAACATTCTGGGCAGTGTTGGTGATTGCCGCAGCCGCTGTCGGCGGCGGTTACTATTACCTCACGGAGCAGGGCATGAGTGCGGCCCCCGCCGCCAATGCGGCCAGCGCGACCACGGAAAAAGTCGTTACCGTTGAAGCTGAGAAAGTCACCATCGGACCTGTCGTCGAAGATATCCGGGCCGTCGGCACCCTGCAACCCAACGAAGCCGTCATCATCTCATCGGAAATCGCGGGACGGGTTGAGAAAATCCGCTTTGATGAGAGCGAGAATGTCGCGGCGGGGGATGCACTTGTGGAGCTGGATGACAGCATCCTGCGGGCGGAACTGACAAAGGTCAATTCCGACCTGACGCTTGCAAAAACCAATCTGGAGCGGGCCAACAAACTCGCCAATCAGGGCACCGGGACCTTGCGCGCCCGCGATGAGGCCGTCGCCGCCAATCAGGCCGCCGAGGCAAATCTCGCGCTGGCGCGGGCACGTCTTGAGAAAGCAACGATTACGGCCCCGTTTTCCGGCGTTGTCGGCCTGCGCTCCGTCAGCATCGGCGCTTATGTGACGCCGGGCGACCATCTTGTCCAGCTTGTCGATATAGATCCGATAAAAGTTGATTTCCGGGTGCCGGAACTAGCGCTGTCAAACCTGCGCCCCGGACAGGCCATCCGGGTCACGGTCGACGCCCGCCCCGGCAAGACATTTGACGGGGAAATCTATGTCATCGATCCAATCGTTGATGAGAACGGTCGCGCGGTCAGGCTCCGCGCCCGCATCCCGAACCCGGACCATATTTTGTTTCCGGGATTGTTCGCCCGTGTTCAGATTATCGTCAACCGCCGCGACAATTCGGTAATTGTCCCTGAATCCGCCATATTTGCCCGTGACCGCAAACATTATGTTTACACGGTCGTCGATAACCGCACGGTTCTGACGGAGATCGAGCTGGGGCAGCGTCTTTCTGGCTTGGCCGAAGTGACGAAGGGCCTGGATGGTGAGGCGGTTGTTGTCACCGCGGGTCATCAGCAGGTGAATAACGGTACCCGCGTCGAAATCATCAAGCTCGGCGCGGACAGCTAACATGAACATTTTCGAATTCTTTATTCGGCGACCGGTGTTTGCAACGGTCATGAGCCTGATCGTCATATTGATCGGTCTTGTGTCATATATGCAGCTGACGGTCCGGGAATATCCGAATATCGATGAGCCGATCGTCTCCGTTCGCACGGACTATCCCGGTGCCAGCGCGCAAATTATCGAAACACAGGTAACCCAGGTGCTGGAAGGATCCATTGCCGGCATCGAGGGGATCGAGATCATCAGTTCGAGCAGCCTGCCGGAGGAAAGCCGCATAACCGTGCGCTTCCGCCTCGGTGTGGATCCGGATGTCTCGGCAAGTGATGTGCGCGACCGTGTCTCGCGTGTCCGTGGACGGCTGCCGGCAGAGGTGTTGGAGCCCGTCATCGCCAAGGTCGAGGCGGATGCGCAGTCGATTATTTACCTTGCTTTTACCAGTGACCGGAACTCCCCGATCGAAATTTCCGATTACGCGGATCGGTATGTCCGCGACCGGCTGCAGAATATCCCGGGTGTCGCCGAAGTCCGTATCTTCGGCGAGCGGCGCTATGCCATGCGCATCTGGCTCGACCGGGCACGGCTTGCCGCCTACAAACTGACCGCGCAGGACGTCGAGGAAGCCCTGCGCCAGCAGAATGTCGAGGTTCCCGCAGGGCGCATTGAAAGCCTTGACCGGGAATTCACGGTGCTGTCACGCACCGGGTTGGTAACCCCGGAGCAGTTTGAGAAAATCGTGATCCGGGATATTGACGGCCTTCTGATACGGATCAAGGACGTTGCGCGTGTTGAGGTCGGACCGCAGGATGAGCGCCGCGTTACCCGGTTCAAGGGGGACAATGCCGTAATTCTGGGTATCGTCAAGCAGGCAACCGCCAATCCACTGGACGTGTCCAAAGCGATGCAGGAAGTCCTGCCGACGCTGACAAATGATCTTCCAGACGGAATGAGCGTGACCATTGCCTATGACAAGTCAACCTTCATCGACCGGTCGATCAAGGCAGTCTATGCGACCATTTCAGAGGCCGTCGCCCTCGTGGTCATCGTGATTTTCTTCTTTCTGCGCACATTCCGGGCGACGATCATCCCGCTGGTAACGATCCCTGTCTCGCTGATCGGCGCTTTCGCCCTCATGCAAATGCTGGGCTTTTCCATCAACACCCTGACGCTGCTGGCGATGGTGCTGGCAATTGGTCTGGTGGTCGATGATGCCATTGTCGTGCTTGAAAATATCCACCGTCATGTGGAGGAAGGCATGGCGCCGATCAAGGCCTCTATTGTCGGCATCAAGGAGATTTCGAGCGCCGTTGTGGCCATGACGCTGACGTTGGCCGCCGTATATGTGCCGGTCGCCTTTGCGCCCGGACGCACGGGCACACTGTTCACCGAATTCGCGCTGACTCTGGCCGGGGCAGTGCTGGTATCCGGCTTTGTCGCCCTGACACTCAGTCCGATGATGTGCTCCCGTCTTTTGAAAACCCATGAGAAACACGGGCGGCTCTATAATTTCCTGGAAAACGGCTTGCTGGCCCTGAACAATGGCTACAAGAAGGTTCTGGTCACAACGCTTCGGATACGGCCTGTTGTAGTCATCGTCGCCCTCCTTGTTGCCGGGTGGAGCTACTTCCTGCTGACGGGCCTCAAATCAGAGCTGGCGCCGATTGAAGACCGGGGCGTGCTCTTTACTGCGGGAAATGCCCCTGAAGGATCAACGGTAAATTTCACGGCGCGTTATGCCGAAGAGTTTGAATCCCTTCTCGACGAGATACCGGAAGTTCAGCATTATTTCGCGATCGTCGGCTCCCGCGCGGTGACGGAGCTAATCTCCTTTTCCCAGCTGACACCATGGGAAGAGCGGGAACGGACACAGATGGAAATCGTTCGCGGCCTACAACCCGAACTCAGCAAGATTACGGGGGTCCGCGCTTTCGCCAATAACCCCGGATCCTTCGGCCAGAGCGCCCGCAGCAAGCCGATTGAATTCGTTATCCAGACATCAGAGTCATACGAAACCCTGGATGATTATGTTCAGGCGTTTCTGGAAGAAGCGGAGAAATATCCGGGTCTCATGAATCTCGATAGCGACCTCCGGCTCAACAAACCGCAGCTTGATGTCGAGGTCGACCGCGAACGCGTCGCGGATACGGGCGCCGGTGTCCTAAATGTCGGGCGAACCCTTGAAACATTGCTCGGCGGGCGACAGGTAACCCGCTTCAACCAGAATGGCGAGCAATATGACGTTATCGTCCAGATGGCGCCCGATGACCGGCGGACGGCAAGCGACCTGAATGACATTTATGTCCGTGGGCGTGACGGCACGCCGATACAGCTTTCCAACCTTGTTTCCGTACGTGAAACAGTGGCCCCGAAGGACCTGAACCGCTTCAACCAGTTCCGCGCGGCGACGATCACCGGCAACATCGCGCCCGGCTACTCTCTCGGAGAGGGTCTGGATGCATTGGAGGCAACAGCAAGACAGGTTCTTCCCCCGACGGCACGCTACGATTTCGCCGGAGAGTCCCGCGAGTTCAAGGCAGCGGGGACAAGCCTTCTGTTCGTGTTCCTGCTGGCGCTGGGTTTCATCTTCCTCGTGCTCGCGGCCCAGTTCGAAAGCTTTGTCGATCCGCTGATCATCATGTTCACCGTGCCGCTTTCCATGACCGGTGCACTGCTAGCCCTCAATTTAAGTGGCGGGACGCTGAATATTTACAGCCAGGTCGGGCTGGTAACGCTCATCGGGCTGATAAGCAAGCATGGCATCCTGATTGTGCAGTTCGCCAACCAGCTTCAGGACGAGGGTAAATCCATTCATGACGCGGTGGTCGAGGCGGCCGCCCTTCGTCTCCGGCCGATCCTGATGACAACCGGCGCCATGGTGTCCGGGGCTATCCCCCTCGCCCTCGCGTCGGGTGCAGGAGCCGAAAGCCGGCAGGAAATCGGCTGGGTGATCGTCGGCGGCATGTCCTTCGGGACGGTGCTGACCCTGTTCGTGGTGCCGACGGCATACAGCTTGCTGGCCCGCGACAGGAAGAGGACGACTGCAGAAATACATAAGAATTCCAAGCCCTTAGAGGAACCAAAACCTCTGTCATCATAAGAAAATATCTTTATTTATTTAAATGCTTGATATCGAACATTTATCTTTTTTGTGTGCGAATAAATACTCACGAAAATACTCTCGAAAACCCTCATGTGAATAATATCAATTATTTAATTATATTTACTGAAAATTCATCTATACTGTATTTAAATAGGAATACATTGACACAATTCGAGATCCGTAACCGGAGCAAAGAATGGCTCAGCCAAAGTTTTCCATCGTTAGTGGTTGGCAGATACTGCTGAACGATCTTGGTTTATCCATTCAGGATGTGCTGGCGCAAGCGGAGCTTTCTCCGGAGCTGATCAACACTCAAAGACCTTCCCTTTCATTAGACGAATACTACCGTTTCTGGGAAGCTATGGTATTTCTGCATGGCGAGCCGGACTTTCCGCTGCTCCTTGGCAAGGCCTTAACAACAGAAGCGTTGAATCCATCCATGTATGCCAGCCTTTGCAGCCCAAACCTGAATGTTGCTTTGGAACGGCTGGCACGCTACACTCCTGACCTGACCCCTTGGTCCTTGTCGGTTACCAGAAACCATAAGAAGACCCGCGTTGTCGTACAAGGGTTACCGAACCACCCGCCACTGCCCTCCTCCCTTGTGGCGCTGGAGATGGTTTTCCTAGTTCAGTTTGCCAGAATAGCAACGCGCGAAGAGATCAGTCCGAAAGCCGTCTATCTATCCGTTCCCATTCCACAAGACTGGAAATATGAAGACTATTGGGGCGTCAAAATTGAGAAAGCCGACTTCAACGGCATCTCCTTCTATGCGGAAGATGCCCAAAAGTCGTTCCTGACGGCGAATGACAGTGTCTGGCACGCCTTTGAACCGGAACTCAGCAAGCATTTATCCGGTCAGAACAGCAATTCCCGCTTCGGAGATAAAGTCCGCGCCCATCTGGCAAAGGCCATTGCCTCCGGGCAACACACGATGGAGGACGTTGCGAGACATCTTGCAGTCAGCACCCGGACGTTGCAGCGGCGCCTTAAGGATGAAGGAACCTGTTTTCAGGATGAGCTGAATTATCTACGCGAAGAAATGGCACGCGACTATCTTTGCAATTCCTCCATTAGCACGTCTGAAATCGCCTTTGCCCTCGGCTATGAAGACGCCAACTCGTTCAGACGCGCCTTCCAGAGCTGGACCGGTCAGACCGTCCTCTCCGTCCGCGGAAAATCCTGAACCTCGCCAACAGCAAGACCTCTTGAAAAACAACCTTATAGGTTATTTCTTTGGCGTATATTGCCGCAAAATTGGCATCTTCTGCTAGTTACGCTTGTATTCAGTTGAACTAACATTCCTTCTGGGTTGGCATGCCCCAGGTGAGTATGGACATCGCCAATTCGACAACAGGCGGCAAAATAGAACAAATAAATTTGCGGTTATTTAATCTGACGAGAATGTTCAAAAGACAGGGAAATAATAAATAGAAATACAATAAAGTTTCAAGCTGCCGAATGTTTTCGCCGATTAAGACGTTGTCACTGTTTTATAGGCGGTATCAGAGTTTGTTTATTAATTATGTCACGGTAACGGATCAGGACGCTATCAATGTCCCGCCGGATTCAATTATTCAATTCCCTTTCGATCCTCAGGCAACGCTCACCTATGTAAAAAGCGCCGCCGATCTTATCATCACAGCATCAGATGGACAGATTATCCTCCTGAATGACTATTTCGCTGTCGGGGAGTCCGACAAAAATGTCGTCTTGAGGCTGGGAGAAAACGGTCCGCAGTTGTTGCCGGAAGATGTGATTAATGAAATTGAGTTTTTTAACTCAAATGCGGCCTCCCCCTGGGATTACGATACCTCCTCAAGCAGCGGCAATGCCAGTTTCACAAAATTTGTCCCCGGATCGCTGGAGAAAGGCCTGACAATTGAGGATCTTCTCGGGGCGACCAGCCTGAGCTTTCAGCAATTCGATCTGGAAGATGAAATAACGGGCTATACGATCTCCGGCCTCAATGATGCAATCGCGCTCGCCGCCGATATCTCCATCGACGGCGGCATCCTCTCCGCCTTCACCCCCGTCGACGGG